>NZ_JAVDWC010000003.1:0-574449 GCF_031457175.1 Sphingopyxis sp. BE235 | reverse complement strand
GCCACACGCTACGACAAGCTCGCCGCCAACTTCCTGTCAGCCGTCGCGCTGGTCACTACCTTGGCCTTCTGGCTCTGAATGAGTCTCAGCCCTAGCGTTTCGGAATCGTCCATGAGTTCACCCTTCAGAATACCAAGCTATCTAACTTGTCCAATAGCAGGCATTTTGCCGGGAACAAATGCAAGTAAAACCGCAGTCCGATGCTGAACCGTAACGAGGCTGCCAATTTCTGTGCCCTACCACGGGAAAGTCGGGAGCAAGTCTTCGGTCGGGCCGTCGCTGTCGAGCAGCACATAATCGCAGCCGTTGTCGCGGCCGAACGCAAGGATCGGGGGCAATTCTTTGGGGAGGCGGCGCTGCGCTTCGGGCGGCGGCGTCATCGTATGAAGGAACCAGCCATATTGCGTCGGCGCCACTGGCAACGGTTGCTTGTGTGGCGGATAATCCGCCCAGGCGGTGAGTATCTGCCCGGTCGCACAGCGAATATGTGCGGTACTGAGCACAAGATATTGTCCAGTTTCCATAGTGAGTTCCTTGGGTGGTGAGCTCGGATCAGAAACCATCCGATGAACAGAGTCTGCGGTTCGGGCGACGAAGTCGGGTCCGCGGTTCTCGACGGTCACGCAGCGAGCCGCATGACACCTTCGTTGAACCGGTCGATCCATTCGCGCAGCGGCGGGCGCGCTTCGACTGGAAACTGTGCCGCGACGGCTTGGAATTCGACGAGGGCGACGGGGGCGCCGTTCACGATCGCGGCAATCTCGAGGGGCGGCAAAAGGCCGCGTCCCCGGATAAATTCGGTCATCGTACCGGGACGCGCACCAGTGGACCGTCGCCACAGGCCTTCGACATTGATCAGTCGGGGTGCCGCGCGCGCTTCCATGAGAACGATCAGTCGCAGACACCAGGCGGGCAAGGTCTGCACTTCGTGCGGCTTCATGGCCGCACAGAAGAAGCAGCTCGACTTGACGGGAACGGGAAGACCTTCGGCTTTGATGCGAGCCGTGCATTGATGCCGGTCCCAGCCCCAGTCGCGTAAGGGGTAACAATAGTCATAGCGCGGGTCGACATGTCCCTCGCGGTGCGCATACCGGCGGCTGTCCGCTGGCGAAGCGTCGTAGCCGATGAGCTTGATCACCTTGTCACCGCGCGCCCAAGCCTGTTTCGCGAGATCCCAGCTCTCGACCCATTTGTCCTGCGGCTGGATCTTCCATTTCTGGCTGCAACTGTGCCGTCCGAAACTGATCGAGGGTAACGTCGCGTTGGTCAGGCAGTTTTCAAGCAACGAGAAATAGGGTGGCCAATGCTTGAAGCGCTTCGGCGCGTAGCGGACGATCTCGTGCGCGATGCCGCGGACGTCCATCCAGCGCTGGAATATCGGGAGATAGTCATAGGTTTCCGGACGCTCGCTGCCGGTATCGGCCGTCAATACGAGGTCGAGGGGCCTGCCGCGCGCGACCCACTCGATGATCATCGCCGTGCTGTCGAGTCCCATACCCCACGCGGCGATGACCGGCGTGCGTGGCAGCGCAGGATCGTCCGTAAGGCAGGGGCGTAGCCAGACACCAGACGCGAGGCGGGCGAGCGCGGCAGCCATATCAGCGGTTCCGGCAGTCGAGCGATCGCCGCAAGAAGTGGTGCGAATGATGTGGGCGTGAAGATGTCATCGGCGAAAACCCTTCAGAGGATCGTGCCAATGACCCCGCCTTCCCTCCTCCGCTTCGGGCCGGTCAGGCTACGAGGGTTGTCAAGTTTTCGCCCTTTTCGGGCGGCCGCGACGAAACCCTGAAGGGCCGCAGCGCCTCCCCGGTGCTCACGATGAACTGGATACAGCCGCTGGCGAGGCGGTTCCTGACAGCGACCGCATAGCAGCGCTCGAACGAGGCGAGTTCCGCGCGCCGCGGCGACAATTGGGTCGATGGTTCAGCGTTCGCCATGACAAGGTCCAGTCGAAGGGAATGAAGGGAGGCCCGCCTTCAGGCGCCGACGCGTTCGATCTTGAGCCGGAAGGCATCGCCGCCTTCGAGCACGATATGAATATGCGCGGCATCGATCCTCGAACTGGTCGCGATGCTGGCGATCTGGGCCTGCGTACCGAATGTCTCGGACACGATGTGCGCCGGGCGCTCGTCCGGACCGCACCCGACGTCTTCGCATTTGTCGACATGCGTCTCGATCAGTTCGGAAATGAAGGTGGCCATCGTCGAAAGGCGCGTCCTCGCGGAGCCAGCGTCGCCACCCTCGGGAGGACCGAGGTCGCGCAAGATGGGCGCAAGGGCATCGTTGATCAGGATCAAGAGATTCGACCGCCCCTCGGCATCCATTCCGGCGAGCAGCGAGGATGGGATCAAATTGTTGACCGCATGGGTCGCGTTGTCGATGAGATTGTCGAATTCATCTTCCGCCACGGGAGTGACTCCTCGGGAATCGGGCCGAGCGGGCGACCACCGGTTCGCCCGCTCGGATCAGGGTTTGGGCATGGTCATGCCGTGGTGATTTCAGGGTCAGCGTCATTGGCCGTCAGCGCGACCCGCACATCGCCTTGGTGGGCCTCGAGCGTGAGCCGCCGCCCGATCGGGATCATCCATTGAACCTCTTCGGCGAAGACGGCGCGGATATTCTCCGCCAGCGCTTCATCGGCTCCAAGAAGCAGTTCATTTGCAAATTTTCGGGCATCGCGCTCGAAATCGCGTTGCTGGGTGCGCCAGCTGTCGCTGATGCAATCCTCGTCGTAGGCGAAACAACAGTCCTCGATCTTCTGCGCAAGCGCCGCCGGTGCGATAGAGGCTCCTTCGCGAACGAAGACATGGGTTTCATCAAGACTCGTTCCGCCATTCGCGCAGACCAGCATATCGACCGGGAAGCACAGCGTCACGATCGGCTCGTCGGAGGCGGCGCAGCGGACGACTGGAACTTCGAGCGTGATCATTGGAACGCGTCCGGACAAAATGTCCGGGAAAATCACATCGCCGTCGGCGTAGTGAATCTGCCGCCCGTCAATCTCGGTCGCAAAGGACAGGCCCGTGACGCGGGGAAGGCCATCATACCATGTGTAGCCCGAGAAAGCGTCCTCGGCGCGGACGGCACGCAAGCCGAGCCGATCTTCGGTCAGCAGCGGCGCCGCGCATTGCTCGATATCGGCGTCATGATCGGGAACCAGGATCATCGGGACGGCCTCGATGCGGGCGCCCTCGGCGCCGCCACGATCGTCCGCGGTGCACGGGCGCCATTCGTAGAGCCAGGCGCTGGCTTCGGGAAGTTCGATGCCGAGGTCCGCGGCGCGCTGCCAGTTCTGGAATGAGAGACGATGGCTGCCCTCGGATCCAATCGTTCGATAGATGGCGGTCTGAACGGCGGCCCGCAGCGCGCCCAGTGCGGCATTGTCGACCACTTCCTTGCGCGCGGGGAGCACGAGCTGCAACGATGGGGCGTCGACGATATCAATCCGGGCGGTCCACGGATACGAAGCATCGACTTCTTTGACCGACGGCAATCGACAGGCGACCTTGACGCCGTGAAAATTGATGCGCGGCTCATTCACGAGGTCATAGCTGCCCCGAAAGATGCCGATCCGGCAACCATTCCATTCCTCGACGCGATGGGCTCCCTCGAGGAAATCTTCGCGCGGCAGAAGTTCGCCGTGAAAATGGATCGGAAGCGGGAAATGCCGCGCAGCGGCCTCGACCTGGGCGCGAAGATTGCAGAGCCATTCCTTGGGCATGGCGATGATGATCTCTGTCCCCGCCCGGATCCGACAGCTTTCAACAGCCAGAGGCTGCGTTCCTTCCCAGGCGTCCGCTGGGATGGTCATTGCCCAGCCCTCGTCTGCGACCCGCGAGAAGGACCGCACGGTCACGGTCCTGCCGGCAAGGCTGAACACACCCATGCCGGCCGGGTCCTCGCGCTGCGCGATCTCGTCACTCCAGCCAGAGCGCCCAAGCGTGACGAAGGAAGCAGGGTCGTCGACACCGCGGCCATCGTCGGCGATGTGGAGGCTCGAGCCGCCCTCATGATCGCGCACATGAACTTCGATCCGTCCGGCGCCCGCGCGGCGGGCATTCTGGAACAGCTCGTTGAGGACATCGGTGATCGTCCCGTTGAACAGGCGCGATACCTTCGTGATGAGTTCATCGCCGACTGATGGACGAATCTCGCTGGGAAGCGCCATGTCAGGATCTCCGGTTGCCCGGCAACATCATTGCTGCCGCATCGATCCGCTCCCCCCTTCCCTCCCGGCATTCGGGAAGCAGGCGCATAGGCCCGCCAAGATGGCGCCCGTTATCGGCTGCGGCGAATGGCTCGCTCGGCTTCGGTTTCGACATAGACCTGTTGTGAGCGACCGCGGCGGCGCTTGCGGATGCGGCCATCGACATGGGCCTCGGCCCAGCGCCGCGCCTCGGCGGCGCGCATGCCCGCCGCGCATTCGTCGGCCTGCTCGAAGATCGTATAGGCAAGCGCATATTGCTCGCGCTCGGGAAGAGCGAGCAGGGCCGAAGCGACCGGCAAAAGCCCCTCGTAGAATTCGAGAACATGGCGGCCGCCGCCATGGTGCATCAATATGGCGAGGCGGCCCTTCTTGCCGATGCCGGTCGGCCTTGCGACCATCACATCGTGCGAGGCATAGGTGACGCCTGCGCTGCAGCTGTCCGGTTCCGTCGGATAATAGACGCGTTCATCGCGTGCCGGTAGCGGGTGCGCGATAATATCGTAGCCGTCGAACGTTTCGACCTTTCGTATGTGATTATGTCCGATAACGGTCATTTCAGACCCTTTCTTTTTGAGTGACTTCATGACGAGGTTGCAGGTTTCGTGGACTCGGCCGGCCGACATCAGGCGGCGCGCAGATTGTCGCCCTGACGCAGACCGAGGTCGAAGGCCGTGAGAATGTCGAGGTTGGACTCAAGGCGATCGAATGCGGCCGTGAGGTCCGCGATTTGGATCCAGACGCACGCATCGCCTGGGTCATGGTCGAGCTCGAATATGATCGGCACCGAGTCCGCGGTCATCTCGGGGAAGATCGAGCGGATGATCAGCAATTCGATCCTGCGGCTGAGCGCCCCGATGCGCGGCGCGAGGGCCGCACGTTCGACGGGGCTCATCATCAAATAGCGCTCGGGCGCCACGACGGGCGCCACGCGAACACATGCGATCCGCCCCGCGACCCTGGGCGCTACCGAAACGCCGCCCATTGCGCGGCGTTCAGCCGCCACGCCGTCGACGGGGACCAGGACGCGGTAGACATAATGGGGCGGCGTCCCCGCGAGGCGGGAACGGGAGACAAGGATTTCCATCGATTTACTCCTCAGGCGACGAGCCGCAGGGGCGGCGTTCCGGGATTGGGGAGATGGAGGTCGCGGCGGATGCGGACGGCGAGGCGATCGGGCTCGAGCAGTTCGCCAATGGCAGCCCAATGATTGCGGTCGCCGCAATAGTCGCGTCGTCCTGCAACACGGCGGAACATCACCTCGCGGCCCGACCCGATGCCGAGGCCGAGCTGGACATAGATGTCTTCGCCATGAAGGATGATCTCGCCGCTGACGGCGATGCCGCCCTTGTTCGAGCGCAGGTCATAGCTTCCGTCGGCGAGGCAAAGGGCGTCGCCGAGTCGCTTCAACGCCTTGCGGCCATCGCTATGGAAGAGCTTCTTGGCCTGCTCGTCATAGCTGACGCCCTTCTGCGCGAGCACCGCAAGGGCGGATTTGCCTCGCATGTCGGCAATCCGGTCCATGCAGACGCGGCGAAGCAGACTGTCATTCTCTCCCAAGTCTCTCGCTACGGCGCCGAGATGGCGCGCGAGCAAAATCACGGCCGGATCGAGATCGTCGGACTTACCGGCGTTCCGGCAATCTTTGATCGCGGTGGTCAGCGCGTGGAGACAGGCCGGAAGCGTCGACAAGCCCGAAGGATCGAGCGCTTGCTGGAATCGGAACGCGATATCGTAGGCCATGGAATAGGCTCCTGCCTCCGGACGCCCCATCGCGCCCGCCCACGCCCATCCCCCTCTCCTCCCGCTTCATTCGGTCAGCTCCGGTCCGCTATTCTCGATCAGCTCGGCGCAGCAATCCTCGTTCTGGACGCCCATCGGGCTGGTGCCGGGATCGAAGATCATCTGGAGGCAGGCGCAGATATCGGGCTTGTGCTGCGTCCCACACATCAGTTCGAAATCGGGCTGGTCGGCGATTCCGTTCGTCTTTTCATAGGCGGAAAAGGCCGATTGCCACATGATTTGCTCGTCCCACACATCGACATAGTGCGTCACGCTCGCGCTGGCGATGCCGGTCACGTCCTCACTCCCGGGCGGAGCGATCGAAGGGTTTCGTCCATCATCTCGCGGGTCGAGGCGCCGAGAATTTGCGTGTCGCTGATCACGAAATATCCGCCGCCATGCTGGCCCGGCCTGAACTTGTCGCAGGTTGAGGCCCACTCGAAACCGAATGGCAGCGCGCTTTTGCAGACCTTCTGGATCAGCGATGCGATCGCCTGAACATCGGCTTCATGTCCGCGAATGAACGCGACGAGGCCCGTATCGTCGCGCTCTTCGTCGATTGTGATGTCCGCATCGAAAGTAGGAACATCAGGATCGAGCCAGAGTTCGAGGAAGGACGCGAACGGATTTTCCTCCTGATCTTGCTTTGGGAATGTTTTGCGGAAGGCATCGCTGCAAGCGGCGCAGAGTGACTCGAGCGCCTGCATCGCCGCGCGCGATGATTTGCTGAAACCGGGGGACAGTTTCTCGGCGACAAGAAAGCATTCCTCGAGCAGCGATGCTTCTTCGGGCGTGACGGGCACATTGAAGGCCGTCTCGACATAGTTGTTGGCCATGTTCGGATTCCTTGGGGTTCGTGGCGACAGGTCATTTCTGTGAGAGGAGAACCTCGACGGCCTGGGCGAGCACATCGCCGCTCGCGCCATTGACGATGACCGCATCGGGATTGGTCGCCCGGACCGCGCTGATGATCGTGTCCACCGGGCGCTTGCGAAGCGGGAACTGGTAGATCTGACCGCGCTCGATCGTGACGAGACAGGTCCGCATCAGCCGCTTCAACCGGCGGCGTTCGAGTTCGCGGGCCAGGAGATCGCCGACTTCGACCTCGAGGTCGTGATCATAGCTGAACCTGCCGAAGGATCGCGGCGGCCGGTTCGCGAGCAACCACTGGTTGACTTCCATCTCGGTCCAGCGGCCGATCTTGTGGAAGAAGTCAGCGCCGCCCTTCCCCTGGTTGCGGGCATGGAAGGCCAGTTCGCCATCGATATAGACGTCAGCCGTGTAGGCGCTGGTTTCCTGAGACAGAGCGGAATTATAGGTGATGCGGCGAAGTTCGATTTTCATGGGTGGCGCCTCCTGAATTGGACGATCACCCAAGCCCCATCCCCCTCTTCTCCATGCAGCTGCCACGATGGCTGCGCTATCGGTCGCTGTTTGCCGAGAATTTCAGGCCGTGCTGGATTGTCGAGCCTGAGCTCAATTCGATGTGCGGAGAGTCGCTGTTCGATCGTACAGGTCGAGGAGGATTCCCATGCTTGCGGCTTCCGAATAGGTGAGATCGCGGTGGTCATCCGTATCGGGACCGATTGCCAGTTCGATTACAGGGTGAACTGAGGCAATTTGTCCTGAAGGAAGCCGAAACTGGTTCTCGATGCCTGGTATTGGAGTGGTGCCGTCAGGCACGTCGATCCGACCTTGAATCTGGATGATGTGCATTCGCTTTCTCCCTGAACGAACGGATTTTGGGGCCGCCAGCACCGATCGCTGAAGGGACCGCCTAGGCAGCGAGGTCGAGGAGCGGGAGCTTCGTGACGTCGCCTTCTGTCGCCGCCCGGTCGAGAATGGGATACGGCAGGCTCGGCACCGCCGCCTTCGTCAAAGGAAAGAGATAGGCGTGGCAGCCAGGATGGCGCCGCCGTGTCAAAAGGCCGGTGCGTTCGAGGCTGGCCAGCCATTCGCCGCGGTCCTCGCCGAAGCGCGGCGCGCGGGCACCGGCTCGGATCAAATCCTCCATCGCATATCTCTGACCGCATTCGGCATTGCGGATCTTGGATATTGCCCGCGACGATATGGGGCGGCCATCGGGCAGGATGAGGTCGGTGCACGCGCTCGATCGGCCGATATAGCGGCTTCCCATCACCGAATAGAGGCCGCCGACATGGCCAGGAAGGAACACGTGTCCGTCTGCATCGACGCGCCTGACCGGGTCGGCATAGGATATGACCGACAGAATTTCGGGTTTCTCACGGCGGAGCAGCCGGAACGCCCGTGCCACCAGGAACGATTCCGAATTGGCGCCCTGACTGTCGAGTATGACGAGACGTCCAAGATCGCACGCCGCGCGCGGATCGCCGAGACCCGCCGTTTTCGGAACGCTTGCATTATTGACCGGGTGCGAGAAGACGCAAACGCCCACGAGTTCCGATCGTCCACCGCGGCCATTGGCGAAGAGGCCGACCGAGAGCCGTGCGACCGGCATCGACCCCGCATAATGATGTTCCCTGACGAACGGCGCGGCCTCGCGCCGGGTATCGATTATATCGACGGACAGGGTTGCGGGGTCGATTTCCGCAGTGCCCGGCACCCAGCGGCACCGGCGCTTGCGCCACCGCTGGGTCCGGTCGGTGATCATTCCGGGCTGCCCGCGCCGTCATCGGTGGACTGGGCCGAAGCCCTCCTTGAAAGGTCAGGAACGCGCGGGTCATTGTAGATGCTATCGAGCGACAGATCGAGCGCGCGGTGCTGGGCGCCATTGGGCGTCGAAGCGTCGATCGTGAAGACCTCGGTCGCGAAGCAGTCATCGCCGCTGTAGAAATCGACGTCGACGACATAGGTGATGATATCTGCCGGAGCGGTCGGCGACAGCAACTTGTCGAGCAGGTCGATGACGGTGGATCGCAGACCGTCGATATCGGGATCGAAATCTTCCCACGTCACATGATCGGGGCATTCGTCGACGAGATAGTTGGACATGAGGTCCTGCATCGTCGCAAGCAGGATGTGGCGTGCGTCGGCCATAGTTTTCCTCATTCGAAGGGGGACCGCCGGACAATCGCGCCCGGCGGCGCTGGATGTCAGTGGACGGCTTCGAGGAGCTTGCGGGCCTTGCCCTCGGTATCGAGCCTGCTGTCCTGGTGGGTCTTGGTGCGGGCGAAGGCGGTGATGCCCTGCACGAAGTCGTAGATGCTCTCGGGCGGACGGCCTTCCTCGCTGAGCACGGTTGCGACGATCTTGGCGGACTCGGCCTTGGAAAAGCCCCGCTTGCGCAGGAAATCCTCGCGATCTTCGTCCTTCCTGGCGACGATGCGCTCGCGCGCCGCCTTGATGCCGTTCACGAAGCGCATCGGCGAGGAATCCGCGAAATTCTCGAGCGCCGGTGCGGCCTCGTGCGCGAAGCGGTTGGCCGCGAATTTCGAGTGGCGAATTTTGACCTCCTCGAAATTCTCGACGCCCCAGAGGTTCCGGTTCATGCAGACGGCGCGGAGATAGAAGGTCGCCATACCGAGCGTTTTGGCGCCGACCTCGGAGTTCCAGCTGTAGAAGCCGCGAAAGTAGAGATCGGGTTCGCCGTTCGGAAGCTTGCCCGCCTCAATCGGGTGCGTGTCGTCGACGAGGAACAGGAAGACGTCGCGATCGGACGCATAGAGCGTCGTCGTGTCGCGGCTGACGTCGACATAGGGATTATAGTGCATGTTCGACCAGTCGAGCACGCCTGGAACCTTCCACCGGGTCTGCCCGACGCCATCTCCGGCGATCTTCATCACCGCAGCGACGAGTTCGTGATCGAAGATCCGGCCATAGTCGGGACCGGTGGCAGCGCGCAGTTCGGTCCGTCCATCGTGGGTCTGGTAGAGTTTGACCTGTTCGGCCCGGTGCGCGACGAGCCCGTGCTGAAGGTTGATCCCCGCGAGCGCCGCGGGCAGTTCGCGCAGATAGGATGCGGGTGCGCTGACCAGGCTGCAAAGCTGGCCGAACGACCAGTTGGTTGGAGCAACGGGTCGTTCCTCGCCGGGGACGATGAGCGAGAGGCGTTCGGGCCTGTCGCTGCGCGCCTCGACGCGGATTTCCTTGCTATCGACGACGCGTGCGGTGGAGCGGTCGGCGCGGGCACGAACGGCCGCGTAAAGCTCGGTCAGCGAAAGATAGCGCTCATCGTCGGGGCGCGAGAACCATTCGGAAGATACGCGCCCGATATTTCGGCCGCGGGAGATATCGACGCGATAGGCGCCTGAAACGGGATTTCCAGTTGTGGGTGCGAGCGTGGCCACGGTGGCTCTCCTTGGTGGGATGGGTTGCGCGGAAGGCCGATCAGCCTTTGGACGCACTCCGCCCTCACCCCCCTTCCTCCTCTGAACGAGGGAAGCCGACGATCAGTCCAGACGGTCGAGATCATTCCGAATTCAGGCTAGAGCGTCATTCGCAGCCGGGCCGCTAAAGCGGCCATTCCCGCTGCCACGGCCAAACAGTCAAACTGGTCAACCGCTCACGAGTCTGTTTTGAAGCAGTTCTGGCCGAAACCGGACAGACGGGTTTTGGAGCAGAGGTGATCATAGCCGACAGGCAATTCATTGATCGACTGCAATTGAATTAATCGGTCGATTGCCGATATGGCTGCGCAATCAGTCGCAGGAGCAAGTCGTTGGCGAATTTTCTTGATACGCGGCGCGTGGTGAAAGCCGAGGAGCTCCGTGGGCCTCGCATCTATTCGACCGATTTGCTGCCGTCACACTTCAATCCGGAGCAACCGGAAGAAAGCGTCGAGCTTGCCGCACGCGCGCTCAAGGTGAAGATGATCACCAAGGGCATCGTCACGCTTAACAGCGCCTATCTCGTTTCGCCGCTCGGCGTGCTGCTGATGGACAAGCACCCCGACCTTTTCTCCGGCGAAGCGATCGTGCCAGCGTTTCGTACCGACAAGGAAAGCCTCGCTGACCTGATCGCGTCGAATGAAGGTCTCAGCGAGGCAGGCATTACGGACCGCCGCCTCGACGATCATATCGCTCGTCTTGATTCCAGCATTGTTTCCGCCATGCCATGGGCGCTGGCGGATGTCGGCGAGAAATTCCGAACACTTCTTCTGGCCGGGCTGAGGCAAGGGAATTCGCATGTCGTCGCTATGCTCCGCGCTGCGGGCCTGTCAGGCGAAGACGTCGAGAAGGTCGCTGAGGAGGTTGCAGCGCTCGATCTCAGCAATAGCGTTACGCTGAGAAGCTATATCGGCGGCCTGCCAGCCGCGGCGCGGGATTCCATGCTTCAGTTCGCGGCTACCTGCTATCATCTCGTCGGCACCGGCGTAGTGAGATGCGAGGCCGGGACCGACCTCCATCCCCTATCAGCCTTCCGAGCAGTCGATGGCATGCTGGCTGGCCGCGACAGCAGCGCCGAACAATTGTCGGAGACCGCCATATTCATTGAAGCTTTCATGGGGTTCGCGCTCGATTCGATTCACGCCATGGCCGCACCATCGCAGATCATCGACTCGCTTGACTTCGCGACCGTACACAAGCTCGGCGACGCCCTGAGGGAAACCGGGTTCCAGGACAAATATGACGGCATAATCCGCGACTACCGAAATGCGGCGGCGCTTCCGGACGGTGAAGAGGCGCTTCACGCGCTCGACGCCGAAGGCATTGCCGAGGTTGCTGCCGGCCTGGCCCGGGAATTCGAGGATCATGTCCTGACCGAACTAATCGCCTATCAACCGAGGATCGTAGAAACCGCTAAGGCTACGCTCATCGAGACGAGGAACGACATCATCAAGGATATCGGGCAAGCGACACCGGGCCTTGGAACCGTCATCTCGGTGGCGGAAGCCACCCGCGACGCCGCCCGCTTGGGCACCGCCTATAAGGAGGTCCGCGAGCTTCGCGACAAGAATGCCGCATTCGCAGCTGCAAAGGTCCGGCGGCGCGAAAATATCGAAGCAGCCATCAAGACCCTGAAGGCCGACGACACGAAGAAGGCTGTCCTGTTGAAGGCCGTCGCCTTGCTAAGCGATATCCACGGAATCCGGATCCAGCGGAGCTGATCAGTCTCCCAGGAGCTTCGCACGGATAGGCGCAGGAGCCTGTTCTTCCAGCCGAAGATAGCGCGTCGCCCACAGGAGAAAGTTCTCGTAATATGCCGCAGTCTCCCCGGACGCATTGCGGCGCTCGTCCGTAGAATCGAGCGGAGCCGTCCCGGTATCAGCCTCAAAAGTCTGTCGCATCTGTCGCGAACGCCAGGCACGATCGACGGAAATCCGCCACCCGCCTTGACGGGCATAGGCTTTCGGCACTTCTCCGGTCGCAACTTGCATGACCTACTCCGTTCCCCTTTTGATCTAGTCGATCTCCAGGAAATGTCAAGGTGCCCGTAACGGCAAGGGCTTAGATCGCGGCTTCGTCCTCGGTCGACGAATATTGGGAGGTCCTCGAAAGTTATTCGCAGCGGCTGCTCCCCGAAATCAACTGGCGGCGCACGAACCAGGGCAATGTCGACGCCCTCAACGAAACGGCCAAATATTACCGTTACATCGACTGCAGCCGCCACGCCGAGTTCCTATACGAATGCGTGGAACAGACTCTCGAGCACGACCTTCCCGAGGAGGTCCGTTTCCTCAAGGCGTTCGACGCCTTCAACGGAGCAGTGCAGCAGCTGGTCGACATGCCGTCCACCAAGGTCGAGCTCCTGCGCAAATTCCTCGCCCAAAATGAGGGGCGCCTCTCTGCGCGCGCGCGACAAGGAGTTCGAAGCGCTGACGGATGACGAGACCGAACGGATCGAGGGGATGTACGCGGACAATTTCGGCGCGCCGCTACGGCTTGACGGTGCCGGGCCCCTACATCCGAGAAAATTATCAGCAGAATTGAACCCAGTTCCCCCTTGACTCGGCACAGCCAAGCAGCCGAACAAATCGAGAGGGGGGAATTATGCTGCAGTCCCGTTCGGTAAAACGCGCCGAACTCAACGAACAATTGCGAACGGCATTGACGGCGAAGGATAACCATTTCTTCGCCGACACTTCGTTTCTGATTACGGCAGCATCGCTTAACCCCGTTGCGCGCAGCGACCTCGACCGCTGGATTGCGGGTCTCGGAAACAGATTTCACGTACCAGCCTGGGTAGGGCATGAAGTCTTTGGCAAGATATCGGCCAAGCCCGAGCTGTTCATCCCAATGGCCAAAGCGGCCGAACAGGCCATTCAAGCCGTCGAGACACTGCAGGTCGAGGCTCGGCGATACGTCGACGACGGCCGCGCCAAGGCGACGGACGAGCAGTCCGACCGGCTAAGCTATCTGGGCAATCTCGACTCGCTTGCGCGGCCGCTGCTTCGGCAGGCGGGACTTTTGCGCCAGGCAAGGCAAACGGTCGAAGACTGTAGCGACTGGATCGTCGAGGTCGTGAACAAGTCGGTTCTGCAGAGCGACATCTACCGCGGCATCGCGAATCTGGATGCGGAATTCGCCGCTCGGGCGATCGGTGGCCACCCGCCCGGCTTCCTTGACAAGGGAAAGGCGGACAAGCAGCGAGCGGCCGACAATCGATACGGCGACCTCATCATATGGCGCGAGATACTCGATCATGTGCGAACACTCGAAAGTGGAAGCGTGGTCTTGTTGACCAACGACAACAAGCAGGACTGGGTTTATACGCCGCCAACCGTCATCGAGGAAAACGGTCGCCCGCAAGGAAATGATGGCCGCAATGGCTTGAAGGTAATTCTCCCTCTTCCGCTGCTCGTCCACGAAATGAAACAGGCGCGGGAGGATGCGGGGCTCGCGATCCTCAACCTCGGCATGCTCGCTCAGACCTTGCATAGTTTTCAGGGTGACGCCGAGCATCTGTTCAACGCATATCAGCCGATTGCCTTTACCCCGACCGAACCGGTCAGCCCCTTGCCCACGACCCCTGATGGCGCCGAAACTGACGCACCCGCAGCGCCCGAGCCTGCGGAACCTGTGTCCAGCATTGATGTAGGCCAGCTCGTCGAAGCGCTCGCCAGCAGCGATCCCGCAGCCGCCACGGAAGCCGTCGCGGGGCTGCGCGACGCGCTGATGAAGAACGCCGCCATCGATGATGTCAGGGCCTTCGTGCAGCGTTTGATGATGGCTGCCGAGAGGGATGTCGAAGCCGCCAGCATCCTGCTTCGGGAAATCATCACCGAATCGTTCGGGATCAACCGCGAGGCGCGCGTGGCCATCCTACGCGCTTCGATCGAGGCGCTCTATTATGATGCGCAAGGGAAGCTCCGCGACCGGCCGCTCCGCGAGCCTCTGGAGGATGTTTTCGCACTGCAAACCGTCCCGCAAATGCGGGATGCGGTCACCAGCCTTGCAGAACGCATCGGCCCGAGCCGCAGATTCTTTATGGTGACGCCGGATCCGGCCGCGCCACAGCTCAGCCTGTCGCCCGTTGCCGAGCGGGACGCTGAAGGCGTGCGCGAACTCAAGGGTCTTTACTTCGGCGAACTTGCGCTGCTCGAAGATGTCGCGCGCGACAGCCCGCGGTCGCTCACCAGAATCATGGGCGGAGTGACGCAGGCGCGCGTGGCGGATCTGCGCCATGCACTCGCTGGCTATTTCTGCGTTCCGGAGAGCCAACTCGACGTGGGTCTGTCTCGATTTGACAGCGTCTGCTGGGACGGGCTTACCGGGTTGATCGATTGGGGCACCAGCACCGGACTGCAGTTGCGGTGATGGAGAAGGGATGAAAGATGACGAACGAAAGCGAAGCCCAGCCCAAGACGGATGAGGAACCGAAATTTCTGATCGGTTCCTATGTCCTCGAGACCTTGACGACGGGCATGTATGTCGAGCCGCGCGACGCGATCCGCGAATATGTGCAAAATGCGTTCGACGCGATAAGGAGTTCTCGTGACGGGTCGGTCGCGCTCCAGGCTCCGCCCCGCATCGATATCGTAGTTTCCGAGAGCGGCGACGGCTTCATTCAAATCCGCGACAATGGTGCGAGCATCACGGCTGAAAGGGTCTGGGAGACGCTGACCTCGATCGGATCGTCGCGAAAGACCGCGCGTCGCCAAGCCGGTTTTCGCGGAATCGGAAGGCTCGCGGGCATAGCCTATTGCGACAGGCTCGAATTTACCTGCAAGGCCCCCGGAGAAGCCGTTACCAGCATCGTCTCCTATAACTGCTCTGAAATCCGCAAGGCCCTGCGCGAAGGAAATGAAGAGCTCGAGCCCGTCTTCAGACGCAGTATTTCGCACGAGACGCGGGATGGCGAGGCCCTCGACGATCACTACACGCTCGTCACGCTCCACGGCCTCTCGGAAACGCCGGCCGAGATGAAAGACATCGCCTCGTTGGGGGACTATCTGCGCATGGTCGCGCCCGTCGACTATAAATCGCACTGGGCACCGGGCGAGGAAATCAAGCGGCACGCCGAGAATATCGGCCAGACCATTCCGACGGTTCCGGTCTTTCTGGGTCCGCCGGACGAACCGGGCGAGGAACTGCGAAAGCCTTACCAGCAGACCATCCATGCCGGTTCGAAACCCGCGACCATACGCCGCATCAATTTCTTCAACGGCGGCGAGGCTTCGGGTTCGCGCTGGTGGGGGTGGCACGCCGAGACTGCATTATACGGGATCGTCAAGGACGACTTCGGAGGCTTCCGCCTGCGCACGAAAAATATCCAGCTCGGCGACGCGGAGATATTGAGCCGCACCCTCGCAAAGCACGGCAAATCCTATTCGCGCTTCAGTGCCTGGCACATTGGCGAGATTTTCATCGAAGGCGACACCGTCTTTCCGAATGCGCGTCGCGACGGGCTCGAGGACTCGACGGCCTGGCGCGAGATAGAAGGTCAGATTCTCGCTGAAATCGTACCGCTCGCCCGCGAGGCCTACAAGGCGAGCCGGGAGCGGAAATCGAAGGATTTCGACAAGGTCAAACTGCAGACCGATACGGAAATCAAGGAGGTCGAGGAATCGCTGAAGCCGAAGGCAAATCCTCAGGCCGACGAGCCCCCACCGGATCGCAAGGCAACCGAGCGCAAATTGAATGCGGCCTTGAAGCGCCTCGAGAATCTCAACCTCGACGATTATACTGAGGAACAACAGACCGATATCCGCGAGTCCGGGGTTCGCCTTCGCGCGCTCGCCCAAGAGGCATCGGTTGTCCTGAAGCCGACGATCACGTCACGCCGGTCGTCGCCCAACAACGGCGACGTGCCCCACCGCGATATTCTCGACATCGTCTTCGACGTGCTCCAGTCGCTCCTCGATACCCGGACCTTCAACAAGGCGCGGCAATTGCTCCTGAAGCGGTTCCGGGATCTATGACCATGAAGGTAAAATTGACCGCCACAGGAGACCGTCATGGCCGGTCGTAGGATTCTGCTGATCGAGCCGGGCTACAAGAATAAATATCCGCCGCTCGGCCTGATGAAGATCGCGGCCTATCACGGCCCCCATGGCAAGGGCGACCATGTCACCTTCATCAAGGGGCAAGACCCGCGTGCCGAAGCGAGCGTGTGGGACCGCGTCTATGTCACCACGCTATTTTCCTTCGAGTACCGCAAGATCGGCGAGACGATCGACTATGCGCTGAAGCTGGTCGGCGGGCGCGCCGACCGCGTTTTCGTCGGCGGCATTGCGGCGTCGCTGATGACCGAGCGGTTCAAGACAGAGGCGCGCTGGCGGGGGGTGCGGTTCATCTCGGGCCTGCTGACACAGCCCCCGGCAACCGCCCTCCAGCTCGACGAATTTTACGGCGACCTCTACGCGGACGACCTTGGCGGAACGCCGATCGAGGATCTGATCCCGGACTATGCGATCCTCGACCAGATCGAATATGTTTACCCGGTCAAGGATGCCTATTTCGCCTATGCGTCCCGGGGCTGCATCCGCAAATGTCATTTCTGCGGGGTACCGAAGCTCGAAGGTGCGCAGCGCGACGCAGCTTCCCTCACCCACTATGTGAACGGCATTCGCGAGCGCCACGGCGAGAAGCGCGACCTTACCTTGATGGACAATAATGTCGTCGCGTCGCCGCGCTTCCGCGAGATTATCGCCGAGATTCGCGACCTCGGTTTCGAAGCAGGCGCGACGCTGAAGCGCCCGGGCGAACGCACGGCATCGAAGCGCCGGGTCGATTTCAACCAGGGCGTCGACGCCCGTATCCTGTGCAAAGATCCGATGTATCTGCAGGAACTTGCGACGATTTGCCTGAAACCGCTACGCATCGCCTTCGATCATCTCGGGCTGAAGAAGCCCTATGAACAGGCGATCCGATACTCGGCCGATGCGGGCCTTCGCGAATTGTCGAACTACATGCTCTACAATTTCCGCGACGACCCCGCAGATCTCTTCGAGCGGATGTGGCTCAACGTCCAGCTCAACGAAGAACTCGATATTCGAATCTGGTCGTTTCCCATGCGCTACCAGCCGACCGACCTGCCCGAGCGCAGCTTCGTCAGCGACGGCTGGACCCGCTATGAGCTGCGCTCGCTTCAGCTCGTCCTGCAGGCAACCCATGGTGTGGTCAGCGGCGCGCCAGAGTTTTTTCGCCGTGCCTTCGGCGCCGACGTCGATGCATTCCGGCGTATCTTGCTCCTGCCCCAGCATTTCATTTTCAATCGCGAATGGTTCGAAGCGGAAGGCGGACGAGGGCAGCTCGACGATTATGAAGCGGCGATCCGCCGACTTTCACCCTCGCAGAAGGGGGAGTTGCTCGCTAAGCTCTCGTCGCGGCATCCCAGCCGCTTCCGCGACCTTCGCGACGAGGAGGAGGATGACCTCCTCCGCCATGTTCTCGATTTCTACATCCCTTTGAGCAAGGATGCGGAGCGCGCGATTTGGGACAAGCGGGCGCGGACAACGAAGATTCCGGCCGACGCCCCTGCCCCAGATGAATTTGTCGAGGACGCCGGCCTAGAGGAAGAAGACATGTTCGTTCCATCACACACTCGCGCCGTCGGCTCCGAAAGGCTCGGTCTGTGAAGCGGGCCGCGCGCCAACCGTCGGCCTCGCCAGCCATCACCGGAACGGGCGCCTCGGCCTCGCCGGGCGACCTTGTCGTCATCGGAAAGGACATCTTGGAGCTGCTCAGCAGCGCTATGTACACTGACCCGCTGACGATCTACCGCGAATATGTACAAAACTCAGCCGATGCCATCGAGGCACGACGGCTCGACGGACCGCGAGGCAGAGGCCGGGTAGATATCCGCATCGACCATGATGCACGCTCGGTCCGCATTACGGATGATGGCACGGGCATACCCGTCAGCGAGGCTCCCCGGAGACTTCTGGCGATCGGAGGAAGCCGCAAGCGCGGAACGGATGCGCGCGGTTTCCGGGGCATCGGCCGCCTCGCGGGCCTCGCCTACTGTCGCCAGCTCCTGTTCCGGACCCGCGCCGCAGGCGACACCGAGGTTGTAGAGCTCAGCTGGGACTGTATGCGGCTGCGAGCGGCGCTGCGCGCACTCGGACAGAATGATGATCTGCCAGGCGTCGTCGACGATATTGTCACGTTAACGGTGCAGCCTGCAGATCCCTCCGACCCGCCACATTTCTTTGAGGTCGAGCTGCGCGACATCGTCCGACACCATCGACGGGATGCCTTGCTTAATGAGGAACTTATCGCTGATTATCTCGCCGAGGTCGCACCCGTCCCGTTCGACCGCGCCTTCTCCTTCGCGTCGGCTATCGAGCATCATATCAAGGCGCACGCACCGCTGCCCGAACTAGAGATCCGGATCAACGACGGCGAACCGTTGCGGCGCCCCCACCGCGACCAATTCCCGGCAAAGGCCAATGAGGACGGGCATATCTCGGAATGCGAACTTCTAACCTTCGAAGACCGCGACGGCGGTGTCGCCGCAGTCGGCTGGATCGTTCATCACGATTATCTCGGCGCCCTGCCGCGTCGTGCGCGCATCGGAGGAATCCGGCTGAGGGCCGGCGACATCCAAGTCGGCGACCACCAAGTCCTGATCGATTATTTCGCGGAACCCCGGTTCAATTCTTGGGCAGTCGCTGAAATCCACGTTCTGGACCGCCGGATCATCCCCAACGCTCGGCGCGACTTTTTCGAGCATAATGTCCATTTCAACGATCTGACCGCCCAGCTCGAGCCGCTGACCCGGAAGATAGCGAAATGCTGCCGCTCTGCTTCTGTTGATCGAAATCGAGCGAAGGCACTTCAGCAGACTGCGTCGGCGCTAGGGCAAGACATCCAGCTGCGAGACCTAAATGCCATCAACAGCGACATAAGACCCAAGCTGGAAAAATGCGTCAACGCGATGCGTGCCTTCGCCCGAAGGCACTCCAAAGGAGACAGTGTGGACGAGCCAGTTTTCGCCGCACTCAGTGAGTTGGAAGAGGCGTTGGGAAAGCAACCATAATTTTCTCGCCCCTAGCGACGAGCTTGTGCACTTTCTTGCCCGCTCCCGAAAGTCAGCTTTCAGGTATTATGCAACATCCGTTCGAATGACCAATATTGGGCGCATTTCTGCCGCATACCAAGGTGAGGTCGCGGTGATCGCGCCAAGCTTTTGACGGAGCGTGAAGGGATAAAGATGACCATATGCTGGTCGAAACCCATCGTGACGTCTATGTCAGACCCAATCAGAAGCGCCCCTTCACGGTCAGGCCGAACGTGCGGCGATCGCCCGGTATCTTGAAGAAGGGTGCCACGGGATTGGCCGACTGGATGCCGACGGCATAGATCTTGTCGAGCAGGTTGCGGCCCCAGATCTGCACCGACCAGCGATCGTCGGGATCCTTGATGCCCAGTCCGGCATTGGTCAGCCCATATCCCTCCTGCTCGCCATAGACGGACAGCGGATTGAGGAGGTTGGTCCGGCTGCGATAGCTCTGGTTCACGAATGCCGAAATGTTGAGGTTCGACGTGACCGGGGCTTCATAGTTGAGGCTGGCTTGCCCCGACCATTTCGGCGCGCCGGTTCGTTGTCCGGACAGGTCGAGGATGCCGGAACCATATTCGATCGGTGCCGGCGCGTTGGCATAGGATTTGTAAATCGCATCGTTATAGGCGCCGCTCAGCGACAGGTTGAAATGCCGATCGATGCGGTAAGCCGCATCGAATTCCACACCCCGCATACGAACCGAGCCGGCATTGCCGAGATAGGTGCCTAGTGCGAGGCGGTCCGGATCGATCTGTCCCGCCTGATAATCCTTGATGTCGTTCCAGTAGAGGTCGACGTTGAACGTGCCGCGGCGATCGGCGAAGCTGGTCTTGATACCAATCTCATAGGCCGTCGATTTTTCCGGATCGATCAAAAGCGGCCGGCCCGGCAGGGCAGAGAGATTGGCCGCACCCGATTTTTCACCATAGCTGACCGAGGCATAAGCAAGAATATCGTCGGTCAGCTTGTAGGACGGATTGATCAGCCAGGAGAAGGAGCGGTAGGTCCGTTTGCCTTCGACAAGGAAAGGACCGCCAAAAGCACTGACCAGCGCGGCGCGGTAGGGTTCCAGCCCGGCGGGGAGCGTCTCTCCGCCGAAGCTGCTGCCCGTATTGGAGGCTTCCTTGGTCTCGATGGTGTAGCGCAGGCCGCCGGTCAGCGTCGCGCGATCGGTGACGTGCCAACTCGCCTGGCCGAACGCGGCGTAACTGGTGATCCTGGCGCGGCCGAACTGGTCATATTCCACGCCGTCGAGCACCGACGCCGGTAAAAGCGGGCTGAGAAAATAGGTGGTCGCGTCCTTCTGGAACCGCGAGCGGTTGTTGCTGTCGATCTTCTCGCGCAGAAAATAACCGCCGACCTGATAATCGAACGCGCCGCCGGTGGGCGAGGCCAGGCGGATTTCCTGCGACAGCTGCGATACGTCGAGGTCGAACCCCGCCTTCAGGATCGAGAAGGGCGACAGGTCCGAGTCATGATCGGGCCGATAGCTATAGTCCCGCCAGGCCGAGACCGAGGTCAGCGTATGATCGCCGATTTCCACATCGAGCTGGTTCGACAGACCGTTGGTCTTCGATTTCATCAGGCCGAGCTGATCGGAATTGGCATTGTTGGGGAAATCATAGTTCGGGTCATAACCGAACAGGGTCCGCATCTTCCGCTCCCAGCCATTGCGGACGGTGCCGTCATTCAGCGTATTGACGTCGGCGAAGGGCGAATAGAAGTTGTTATATTCCGACGTTTCATAATGTTCGGCGATGACCCGATTGGTCACGTTGCCATTTTCGAACAGCAATTGGCCGCGCACCGCCCAGCGGTTGAGGTCCAGCAGCTTGCGGCCATTATATGCGTTGCGGGCCCAGCCATCCCCCTTCGTGTTATAGAAAGTGACCCGGTAGGCCAGCGTGTCGCCTGCAATCGGCCCTGTCGCATTGGCCCGGATTTCATAGCGATTGCGGTTGGCGACCGTGCCTTCCAGCTCAAGGCCCGGATCGAAGCTGGGCTTCTTGGTGGTAACGACCAGCGCACCGATGGTCGTGTTTTTGCCAAGCAGCGTTCCCTGCGGCCCGCGCACCAGCTCGACATGATCGAGATCGACGAAGTCCAGCCAGCTGAAGCCCACATGGGTGAAGAAGACATTGTCGACGATGAGCCCGACGCCCGGTTCCGCGCCGTCATTGTTGGCGTTGCCGCCCACGCCCCGGATATAGAGGCCGGACGTACGTGTATTTTGCTGAAGCGCGGAGAAGTTCGGTATTTTTCCAGCATAGTCGCTGATGCGGAACAACCGCTCATTGGCCACAGTGTCGCCGGAAATTGCCGATATGGACAGCGGCACATCCTGAAGCCGCTCTTCCCGCTTTCGCGCCATGACCACGATGTCACCCGGGGCGGAGCCATCCTCTTCCGACACGGCCGTGGCGGGCGCCTCGTTCTGCTGTGCCATGACAGGCGGGCAAAGCGCCAGCCAGGAAATCCCTGACAGGGCGGCAAACAGGTTGCGGTTCGGTCGGTTCATCTTATCCCCCTTGATGCTGCACGGACGGCCTCCTGCGAACCGGGATGCCTGATGCGTCCGCGCGCTTCGGGTCATCGACTTGTGCTTGTATGGCGCTACATGGCAGCATCGCCGGCGACTGTTCCTGGGGAGACAATTGGTTCGATGGTGAACAAAGCCGCTGTATTCGAAGCGATGCTGCGCAGCGGCGGCTGGCTTGCGACCCTGCCCGAAGCGGTGCGTCAGGCCGTTTTCAAAGCGAGCAGCGTGCGCACGATCGCGCCCGGCGCGGCGCTGTTCGAACAAGACGGCCCGCCGACCGGCCTGCACGGCGTTTTCTCCGGCGACATTCGTGTCGTCGGCCATTCGCGCGATGGCCGGGCGGTCATCATGGGCGTCATCCATCCCGGTGAGTGGGTCGGCTATCTGAGCTGCCTCGACGGCCTGCCGCACGCCTATTCAGGCATTGCGAGATATGGCGCCCGGACCTTGTCGCTGGCTCCTGCCGACGTGGCGCGTATCTTCGAGCGCGACGTCGCCACATACCGCTTGCTGCTGGCGCCCGAACTGGCGGCGGAGCGAAAGCTGGCTCAGTTCATCATCGAAGGCATGGGCCTGCCGCTCGTCCAGCGAGTCGCCGCGCGTCTCTGCGATCTCGGTCGATGGCCCTATGGCGAGGATGCGGGGCCGGTGTCGCCGCTGGACCATATCAGTCAGGAGGAGTTGGCGATGTCGGTCGGTGCCACGCGCCCCCGGATCAACGAGATACTGCGCGATCTCGCAAGCCGGGGCATGGTAGAGCTGGGCTATGGGCGCATCGTCGTCCGGGATGTAGCCGCGCTCGAACAATTTGCGCGTGGCGAGTGATCCAATTGTTCCCCTGAAGACAGACCCCGGCAGGCCATGCGCCAATATTCGCCTTCTTGCATGCGCGAATGGGGAGATACTCGATGTTTGTACGATTACTGGCCGCAACCTTGCTGGCAAGCCTCAGCCCGACGTCGGGCGCCGCCGGGGCGGACGCCCCCTTACCGACCGTCAGCGGCGCAAGCTTTGCTTCCGCGCCAGTCACGCTTTCGAACGGTATCAAAGGAACGATCATCTCGTTCGAAAGTCGCACGCCCACCGAGTGGGCGGCCACGATTCAAGGGGAAACAGGACCGGCGGTGACACTCAATGCGCAGATATTCCTCCCGGTCCGCCGCGAGAAGGAACTGCCCGCGATCATCATGGTGCCGGGCAGTGGAAATATCGGCACGCACCATCTGGCCGAGGCAGCCGCACTCAATTCGGCAGGCTATGCGGTACTGCTCATCGATCCGTTCCGCGCGCGCGGAATCGCGGACACCATCGCCGATCAGGGACGGCTGACCTGGGTCGCCAGCACTTATGACGTGCTGGCGGCGGTCCGCTATCTCCAGTCCAGAGGCGACATCGATCCGGCGCGGATCGGCGCGCTCGGCGGAAGCCGTGGCGGCACGGCCGTGATGATGGCCGCCGCCGCGCCCTTTGCCGAGGCGGTGCTGGGGCCAGGCAAGGGGCTGCGCGCGGTGGTCGCCGGCTATCCCTGGTGCGGGACGCAGTTCCAGTCGGCGCGCCTGTCCGGAGGGGCGGCGTTGCTCGTCCTTCAGGGCGACCGCGACGACTGGGTGTCGCTTCAGCAATGCCAGGATGCGGTTCACGCGATGATCGTCGGCGGCCAGGCGGCGTCGATGCGGATCGTGCCCGGCGCTCTCCACGCCTTCGACAGGGCAGACGTCCCGCCGACGCCGATCCCCGGGGCGATCACCTCCACGACCTTTCCGACCATCTACATGACCGATACGGGCATCTATATCGATCCACGCACTGGACAAGCCGACCCGGCGCTGACGGCGAAGGATTTCACGAGCTATGCCGCCAAGGCCGGTTTTGGGCGCAAGGGCGTGACGATCGGCAGCCGGCCCGGCGATGCCGAGGCCTTCATGAGCGAAATGACCGCCTTCTTCGCGAGGGAGCTGTGAAGCGCGTGTCTGCTGCGATCCTGATCGCCGCAATCGCCCTTGCATCACCGATAGCGGCAGCGCCCGAGGCGCCTTCCGGAACGATCCGCGTCGGCTATCTGCGCCTTGCCAACGCGCAACTGGTCAGCAAGGCGCTCGGCCTCCACGAGCGGGCCGGGCTAAAAGTCGAATGGGTGCCGTTCGAAACGGGCGGACAGGTCAACGCCGCCATTGCCGCCGGCCGGATCGACTTCGGAGCCGTTGGCACACCCCCCGCTGCGGCGGGCATATCGGCCGGACTTCCTTATCGCGGCCTCTTCATCCTCAACATGCTGGGCAGCGTCGAAGGCTTGGTCGTGCGGGCCGACCTCCCCATTTCCGCACCCACCGATCTTTCGGGTAAGCGGATCGCGGTTCCGTTCGGGTCGACGTCCTACTATCTCCTGCTGTCATTGTTGCGGCTGGAACATATTCCCGAAAATGCCGTCACGCTGGTCGACATGACACCATCGCAAGCGCGGACCGCATGGGACCGGCGAGAGATCGATGGCGCCTGGCTTTGGGAGACGGCACTTCATCAGATGGTAGCAGATGGCGGCCGTATCCTGATAGACAATCGCGACATGGCAAAACATGGCCTGGCTGTTGGCGACATCGCCGTAGTAACCAAGGCGCTAGCCGAGGCGCGGCCGGAACTGGTCGCCCGCTATGTACAAGCGGAATGCGCTGCGATCACGTTCTGGCATGACCACCCCGAGGAAACGGCGCAAATCGTCGAGCGCGAGCTGGGTGTCGATCCACAGGAGGCTGCGCGAATGATGCGCGGCACGGGAGTCCTGCCCTGCCGCCAGCAATTGACGTCGGCATATCTGGGACAAGACGGAAATGCAGGTGCCTTTGCACGATCACTCCATCCGATCGCGCGGTTTCTCTCAGGGCGGGGCAGAATCAGAGAGGTGCCGGACGACCGCAACTTTGACAATTTCTTTGACCTACGGTTCCTGAATAACGCCTACGCCGTTGAAACGACACAAAAATAGACACTTCCGGCTTCCGCCCGGCATACAAGCTGTTCCTCTTGGACCCGATGCGCTCATCGGCAACGCCGGCCTGAATTCGATGCTCGAAACTTTCTGTCCGATTTCAGAATTCTGCGACGACCGCCAGAGCAACCGATATCCGGCGCGAAGCCGACTGGTCGCTTCTCCGTTTGGAATGCTCGTTATCGCAACCGGCGCTCCTGAAGGGAGGCACTCCGGTTCGTCCGCAAAATAGATCACGACATCGACCGATTCCACGGGTTAGGTCGGCTTTCAGAATTAGTTGGGTCGGATCTGCGAGGCGAAGATCGAGACCGGCGTGGATAGAAACGAGCGTTTGCCGGAACGAAAGGGACTCGAATGGTCGCAGATGCACAGTCTGTCATGCGAACCTGCATCGTCTCGATGGCCCTGCGGACAATTCCGCCGCCACACCCGGCTCCGATTGCCTCGCTCCGGAGCGCGATGAGGGCCGTGTTGAAGCGGTCGACAAAGTCCTGATCGACCGGCAGACCCGAGCCAGACATGGCGTTCTCCTTCTTCGATTTTGGATTCACTGCGGCCGCTGGTCGATGATTGCTGCGAGGATTTCGTCGGCCTTTTCAGCCGGAAGGAAGAGCCGCGTCTTGTACTGGATCACCTCGCTGAACGCGCCGCGAGCCTTGAGCCATTCGCGATCCTGCGGCTGGAAATCCCGGACCTCAAAGCGCCGGCTACTGTTCACCATCGTGGAAACGAGGCGCGCGCCGTGGAGGCCCGGGATCAGTGTGCCATCGCCGCCACGCGCCGCCTCGATCAATTCAGCAGGGGTAAGCTTGATGGACGATTCAAGACCAAATGCGGTTTCCAGTTTCTCGAGCGCCGCGGGCATCACGATGCGTCCGAGTATCGAGGTTCCCGCTGCGTCATCGATCCGCCAGACGCGAACATCATCTTGCGGCAGCTTGTTCCAGACGGGCAGTAGGAGGCCGGTCGCAACGCTGATCGTATGAATATCGACCTTCTCGAGCGCCTCGGACACCTCTACGTCCCAGAAGGCCTTGAAGCTGTCGCGATCAATTTCCTTCCAGAAGGTCTGCCAAAGCTCGGCGAGTTGGATGCGCTTGGAACCCGTCGGTCGGACAAACTCCAGCATCTTGACTGGGCGCCCCTCGTCGTCGGTAATCGACCAGGATGGAACGCAAAGGGCGACGCGTCCCGAACGATTGTTGCGGAGATACTGGACATCTGTGGTGCCGCCCCAGATTCTGTCGAGGCGCGCCCATCCTGTAACGTGCGGCTTCAGATGAAGCTCGAGGCGGAGCAGCCGGGTTTCGGCGCCGGACACCGGGTCCTTCTTGAGCACCCGCTCCGAGATCGGGACGATGTGCTCGGCGCGGATCGCCTCGACGCCGAGATCGAGCGTTCCGGCTTCGCGCGCGGCGTCGACCCGGGCCTGTATTAGACCCATATACTCCTCGAAGATCGCATTCTGAGTCGCGATCCGCAGCGCGAGGATGCGGTTGAGCCATCGCTGGATCGGCGGCAGCTTGTCGAGCAAGGTGCCGTGCTCATCGACGAGCTTCAGACCGGTGATGATCTGGAGCTTCTCGAGGCTGACGCTCGCGAGCTTGCCCGCGTGGAGAAGGTGATACCACTGGGTCAGGGCCTCGCGGGCGTAGCAGCTTTCGAGATTATCGGCCGGATCGAACAGGTTCTGGCCGCCCGTCTGGCGTTGGCCGCGCGTGAGCGCGCCGAGCATGTCGAGGCGGCGAGCGATGGTGCTGATGAACCGACGTTCGCCCTTGCAGTTGGTCGTGACGGGGCGGAACACCGGCGGCATCGATTGGTAGGTGCGGTGGGTGCGGCCGAGGCCCTGGATCGCGATGTCGGCGCGCCACCCGGGCTCGAGCAAGAAATGGATGCGCCGCTTGTGCGCTGTGGGGCAACCCAAGTCGGCATGATAAGAGCGTCCGGTGCCGCCCGCCTCGGAAAAGACGAGGATAGGCTTTCGCCCCGACATGAAATTGTCGGTCTCGGCGATGTTGGAACTGGACGTGCGACGCTCGACCTTCTGCCGGCCTTGCCCGTCGACGACGATGCGCCGCGTGCGTCCCGTGACTTCCGCGACCATGTCGGTCCCGAAATGCGCGAGCAGGAAGTCGAGCGCAGCCGGAACCGGCGGTATCGAGCAGAGCCGCTCGATCAGCTCGTCGCGCGCGTCGACCGCTTCCTGGCACAGGACACCGTTGCCCTCGTCGTCAAGCATCGGCTCGGAGCGCATCGATCCATCGGTCGCGCGAAAGGCGCGCATCTGGCGCGTCGGGAAGGCCGTTCTCAGATAATCGATCAGCGTGTCGAGCGGCGAGACATCGATCGACAGGTTCGCGCGTTCTTCGGGCGAAAGATCTGCAAGGCGGCGGCCGAGAATTGCCTCGGCCGTGCTGGTGAGTTGGACGACGGCGACATGGCCCGTGGCGAGTTCATCCTCGATAGCGCGAACGACCGTCGGCATCTTCATCGAGATCAGGACCTGCGAGAAGAACCGCTGCTTCGCGCTCTCGAACCGGCTGAGCGCCGATCCCTTGGCCTGGGCGTTCATCGTCTGGCCCGACATGCGGTCGACGATGTTCGATGCCATAAGGACCTCGTCGAGGTTCTGGTGGATGATGGCCCACGCGTCGGCATAGGCGTCGTAGATGTCGATCTGGTCGGGCGTGAGCTGATGCTCGAGTGGGTCATATTCGACGCCGGCGAAACTGAGGGCGCGGGCCGTATAGAGGCCCATGGACTTGAGATCGCGGGCGACGATTTCCATCGCGGCGATGCCGCCATCCGTCATCGCAGCGAGAAAGCTGTCACGGTTGGCAAAGGCGGTGCCCGGACCCCAGAGGCCGAGCCGCGAGGCGTAGCTCAAATTTTCGGGCTTCGTCGCACCGGTGGCCGATTCATAGACGACGCGGGCGCGCGGCAGCGCATTTTGCAGGCGGACCCCGGCAAGGCCCTGTTCGGAACCCTTGGCCCGCCGATACTCGTCCTTGGTGCCCGCGGCGTTGCCCATCGAATGGGATTCATCGAACAGGATCACGCCTTCGAAGTTTGCGCCAGTCCACTCGAGAATCTGCTGCAGGCGCGAGCATTGGTCGTGGCGCTGGGACCGGAGCGTCGCATAGGTGAGGAAAAGGATGCCGCTCGCCATGCCGATCGGCTGGCCGAGCGGAAAGGCGTCGAGCGGCTGGACATCGATCGGAAGTCCGCCAAGCGCGCTCCAGTCGCGCCGGGCATCTTCAAGGAGCGTCGCGCCCCTAGATATCCAGATCGCGCGCTGGTTGCCGCAGTTCCATTGGTCCCGAATGATCGCAGCGCCTTCGCGGCCCTTGCCCACGCCCGTCCCGTCGCCGATGAAGAAACCCATGCGATAGGCGGGGCCTTCGGAATCCTCGATCAGCAGGTCGCCGGCGGTGTTGGTGACGAACCGGCTCGGCAGGTCGCGCGAGAAGGCATCGCCTGCGTAGATGATCGCTTCGAGTTGGGCGTCGGACAGCGACTCGCTCGCCCGCTTCTGGAAGAGCGGACGATATTGGGGGATCGGCGGCAGAACCGACGCCATGGCGAGCGATTCCACGAGATTGTCGGGGTGTGGCTTCGCGCCCGGAATATCGATGCGGGCGAGCCGCCAGGGCGCGTAGATGCCGACCGGATCGCCGACCGGCAACGGCGTATCGCGAACCGAATAGGCGAGCGGCCGCGCCGAATCATCCTTGGCGGCAATCCGTGAAGGCGCAATGATCCTGGGGCCAGCGAGGCCGGAGAAGAGCGAAGACGACGAAGGCCCCAGCGCGGGCCGCATCGGGATCACCGCCGGGGACGCGGGCGGCGGTTCGTCGGACGGGTCAAGCCGCGGCGGAAGCGCGAGCACGATCGGCAGCGCCGCCTCGATCGTGTCGACCGTGTGTCGCTCAGTTTGGCCGATCCAGCCCTTGTCGAAGACGATCAGGCGGATAGCGACGCTGGTACCATGCTTCGCATAGGGGCGGCCGAGAATCGTGATCTCGACGCGCGGGCGGGCAATTTCGGCGACGGAGACATAGCCGCTCGCACCGCTCGCATCGTGCGCGAAGGTCGGCGACATGATCGCGACGCAGCGTCCGCCCTCGGCAAGACGCAGCAGCGCGGAGCGAAGATGGCGAGCCCCGGCATGACGGTCCTGGCCGCGCGCCTCGCTACGGCTGAAGGGCGGGTTGATCAGGACGACGGTGGGCCGAACATCCGCCGGCAGTCGGTCGTTGATAAATTCGGCGTCATGGGTCGTGACCGCGCGGCTCGTCACGAGGGAAAGCAGCGCCGCCCGGCAGGGATCGCGCTCGTTGAGCGAGACGCTCGCGCCGGCGGCAATCGCGTGCGCCGCGAGCATGCCCGTGCCCGCCGACGGTTCGAGCACATGATCGTCGGTCATGATCGCCGCCGTTCGGGCCGCTAGCCAGGACAGCGCGGCGGGCGTGCTGAACTGCTGCATGTCGATCTGGTGCTCGCTGCGGTAGGTCTGGGTCGGCAGCGCCTTCTCAAACGCGAGGATATCCGCGAAATCATCTTCGGGCGCGCAGTCCGGGTTCGGTTCATTGTCGGGCGCGAGCGTGTCAGAAGCCTGCGCGGCTTCGAGCGCGTCATAGGCATCGCGCATCGACCAGCGCCCGTCGGCATCGGACCCGCCGAACGCTTCGGTCATCAACCGCTTGAGCAGGGAGCGAGTCACCGATTGCGGAACAGCAAGCCGGTCGCGCAGTGCGCGCGCGACGCCATAGAGGCGTTCGGCGTTTTCTCGGGCCGCGGTATCCGGGATTTCGGCAAGCCTCAGAAGCGGAAGGGTCATGGCAATTCTCCTGAAGAAGTTCGGGAGCAACACGCCCCCGCTGCCATCGCCCTTCCCCCTCTCCTCCCGACGCGAATGGCAGGAAAAGAGGGGCCGCGGCGTGTGGCCGCGACCCAATAGGCCGGACGGAGAATCAGGCCGCGTCGGAGAGCTGCTCGTCCTCGTCGACATCATCGGCAGGATCGCCCGCCGCCTCGGGATCGACGGCGTCGGTCATTTCGTCATCGCGATCATCGTTCACCGGTTCGGCGACCGGGTGCTCGAAGCGCATGGCGTCAGGGAGCCACGCAAGCGCCTTTTCCTTGACGTCCGCCTCGACGATGATGTTCCCGGCGAAGAGCTGTTCAGCCGAGGACGCGAGCAAGTCCTTCTTCGATGCCCCGTAGCGCTGGCTGAGTTCGCTGCCACCGATGTCCTGGAAGAGGTCGATGATGGAGCTCTTGGTCAGCCGCTTGAAGTAATTCGCGGCCGTCGGGCGCCACCAGGCGGCGACGTCGATCTCGAGCTTGCGACCGAGATGATCGACGAAACCGCTGGCGGAATCTTTCATGGGCACCGCATGGATCGTCCGGGCAATCGCCCAGGCGAGCCAAGCCGCACGCGCTTCTTCGCCGAGCGCGCAGAAGGCATCGTAGCGCCCGGCGACGCCGATGTTCGGCTGGACCCAGCTTCGATCGAGCCCCTCTTCGAGCTTCGTCCATTCGTCAGCCGCGAGCGATCCGCTCTCGAAGCCAATGACGCGCGACGGCGCAGAGTCGGCGCGAAGGTCGCTCGCGAGATCGGAGGCGTAGCGCCGCAAAGCCGCATCGACCATCACGAACGTGCCGAGATCGAGCGCGAAGCGCGGATCGCTTGCGACATGGACCCGGAGCAGCTCGGCTTTCATCGTCGCGAGTTCGTCGATGAGCCGCTGGCTCATCGACGGTTTCGCCGAAACAGAGCCTTCGGTGTCGCCGTCGTCATCTTCGTCGCCATCGATGTCTTCGTCGGCCTCGTTCGGGACCATGTAGGCCTGATGATGAACGCGGGGCTGGCCGTCTTCGCCGATGACGAGGAAGGCGAGGGCCGCGGCTTTCTGGTCTTCGGTGAGGACTGCCGGTCGATTCTGGATGCCGCTCAGTTCGGATTCGAGTTCGCGATACCGCTGTTCCTCGTCCTCGGTGATGCCGTCATCACTCTCGTCAGCGGATTCGGCGATGGAGTTCATCTCGGCCTCGATCTCGGCGCACCGCGCTTCCTCCTCTGCCGTCGGTTCGGGGATCTCGCCGCGGACCGGGCGGAGGCCGTCATAATCCGCGAACGAGATGCGCGTCATTGGGACCGCGCGAATTTCCGCGTAGCCCTCGCGCGCGCGGATCGATTCAGCTTCCGCCGCAAGCTTCTCATCGGCGAGCCGGTCGAGGACGTCGCCGTCGATCCAGTTTTCGGACGCGCTGTCGGAGAAGAGGTCGGAGTCGATCCGCCCGCCCGCTTCGACATAGGCTTCGCGTCCAACGAGCAAAGCCTTCGGGTCGTTGCCTCGATAGTTGCCGGCGGCGAGCTCACGCCGGATGGTGAACGGGTCATTACGGTAATAGCTCTCGCGATATTGCTCGAAGACACGGGCCTGTCGGGCTGTGTCCGACGTGCTGCCATAGGCTTTCGCGATTTCGAGGGTGATTTCGCCCTTGCGCAGCGCATCGAAGACTGTCTCGTGCAGGTCCGCGAGACGGACGCGACCGAGAACAAAACGCTCGGTTTTGCCGAAGCGCGCCGCTACCTGGGCCGCAGTCTTGTCCTCTTTCTCGATCATATTCTTGAACGCCATGCATTCGTCCGCAGCGCTCATCGGCAGCTTGCGATTTTCAGCATAGCTGAGTTCGATCGCGTCCTTGGTGTCGGGCCGAACCATGACCGGTACTTTGAAATCTTCCGGAAGCTCGCCCTTCTCGATCAGCGCGTGCACCCTCGTGAGACGGCGCCCGCCGCCGAAGATGCTGTACTGATCCTTCTTGCGCTTGACAGCGGTGCCAATCAGATTCTGGATGATGAAGCCGGCCTGGCCGATCATAGCTTCCAGTTCGGCATCGGCATCCGGGTCGCTTTCGGTTCGGACATTGAGCGGCGACACGACGCAATTGCGCGCGAGAGCGTATATGATGGGAAATGTCATAGTCTGTCTCCTGGCGGCGATGGCCCGACCATTCAGGCCGCTCGGCGCCGCCAGTCCCTCGCTCCCTTCCCTCCATGTCGTAGGACGTCGTTCCAGTCGTTCCGATCGTTCCATGGCCAGATCGTCTCGATACGCCGTCCGGAGACCGCCTGCGCCTTCATGGCGAGCGGCACGGCGAGGCGGCCGGCACGGTCGTTGTCGGGCAACAGGATGAGACGCGACACCGAATCTGGCGTAGCAATACGTGGGATGCGCTCATTGCCGAGCGCAGCCCAGACCGGAATGCCGAGGAGGATCATCGCCGAGATCGCTGTCTCGATGCCCTCGGCAATTCCGAGTGTATCAGTGGCGGGCGCGAGTCGAACCGCACCTGTGCGGGGGTGACCGAGCAATCTGCGAGGATGCTGGAGGTCGCGCGCGCGTCGGCCCTTGCGATCCAGGAAGGTCCGGTGGACGGCCACCAATCCCGAATCATCTGTTACCGCGGCGAGCATCGCCGGTCGGAACACGGCCAGTCGCCCCCTGCCAAGCGGCGTTCGCGGAGCGAAGCGCAGGCAGTCAGGTGCAATATCGATCGACCTATTCCGCAAATAGGTCTCCGCGATTGTCCAATTTATTGGCCGACCAATGCCCCACAGCTCACGGGCACGCCGCTGTAGCCATTCCTTAGGCAGGCAGGATGGCACACCCCTGCCGTCATGCGCGTCGAGGGCGGTCAGATCGTCGCGACGGAGAGCCCGGAGCACATCGGAAATGTCGCAGCCGGCAAAGCATTTGAACAAAAGTCGTGTTTCGCCAACCCTGACCGACAGGCTCGGCGTTCGATCGTCATGAGCAGGACAGCAGCACATGCCAGAATCGCCTGACCAAGCCCCGCCTAAGCGGCGCACAAGAGCAGCCCCGGCGACCTCGAGTTCTGGCTTTCGAGACGTTGAAAACCCAGCAGGCATGGCAAGCCTCTTCATCAGGACGGACACGCAATCCCCCCCTCTCTTCCTCCTCGCTCGGCTTGGCTGCAGCATTGGTCCGATTGCCCCCGCGGCGCAGGAATGCCGCCGACCGGCAGATTTATGCCCTAACCCTTGTGACGAACGTGGCGCCGGGAATACTCGAGCCGGCGAAAGCTGCGTTGGAACCGCGCGCAAAAATGTCTCGTTGCGAGGACACGAAAGATGCGGGATTCTGATGACGCTCCGGTCGAGATCGTATTTGTCGAGCCCCTAACGGTGCGGATTTCGACCGCCGTCAAGCTTACCGGCATCAGTCGATCACGAATATATGAACTCATCGAGTCCGGCGACCTCGACACCGTCAAGGTCGGCCGGTCCACATTAATTCCATTCAAGAGCCTCAAGGCGCTGACCGGCGGCTAGCCACTTGAGTTCGCCGGTTTCCCGAAAGCGGGTCGCAGAATTTGAGCGCCATCGCGAAGCTCGTTCAGATAGTCGGACCAATGTTGCATCATGCGGACGCGCTCATCCCAATATTCGCCTCGCGTGTAGATACGGCGGGTCGCATTGGCATCGAGATGGGCGAGCTGCCTCTCGATCGCATCAGGGTGCCACATGCCCATCTGGTTGAGGAGCGTGGCTGCTGTCGATCGGAACCCATGCGCCGTCATCTCCTCGCGGCTATAGCCGAGGCGACGCAGTGCCGCGCTCACCGTATTCTCGGACATGCACCGCCGGGAGGTCCGAAACGACGGAAACAGAAATTGCCCATGGCCGGTGAGGCCGTGCAGTACTTCAAGCATTTCGAGAACCTGCCTCGACAGGGGAACACAGTGCTGGCGACGCATTTTCATTTTGTCGGCCGGGATCGTCCACACCGCGTCCTCGACATCGATCTCTGTCCATTCCGCCTGTCGCAATTCCCCCGGCCTGACGAAGACATGCGGAGTCAGTCGCAGCGCAATCGCCGTGATTTCGTGACCGGTATATCCTTCGATAGCGCGCAAGAGCGCCCCTGTTTCCTTGCGGGTCGTGATCGCGGCGTGGTGCTTTACCTTGGGTGCCGTGAGCGCGCCGCGCAGGTCAGCCGCGAGATCACGGTCGGCCCTTGCGGTGGCGATTGCATAGCGGAAGACTCTGCTAATAACGCTGCGCATTCGACGGGCACTTTCATACCGGCCATTTGCTTCGACCTTTCGGAGAACGGCCAGAACTTCCTGGGGCGTGATTTTTGAGATCGGCCGGCTGCCGATCAATGGATTGGCGATATCGAGAAGCCAGCGAATTTTGCGAAGCGTGACGGCCGCGCGCTCTTCCCGTTCGTTTTTCGCCAGCCATTCCGCCGCAATCGTCTTGAACGTGTTGTCCTCGGCGATCTTTCGGGTGATCCGTTCGACCTTCTTTTCCGCGGCCGGGTCGAGACCGGAGACGATTTTCTTGCGGGCCGCGTCTCGCAACTCACGGGCGGCGGAAATCCCGACGTCCGGCCAAGACCCGAAGTAGAGCGTCTTTTGCCGTTCGAGGTGCCGATAGTTCATTCGCCAGAGTTTGGCCCCGTTCGGCCTTACCAAGAGGTACAGCGCATCCGAATCGGCCATTTTATAGGCCTTTTCCATGGGCTTGGCGTTCGAGATCTGGATGTGGGTAAGCGTCATGATGGTTTCACCTGCAAGAGGCTGACCGGAACCATCAAAAACACCATCAAAGCTGATGGTATGCTGATGGTTCCGGCTGGATCAGCCTGGATTCCATTCAGCGATTCTCATCGAAAAAACGGTGGAAAACCAGCCGCTTGCTGGACATTCCCGGACGTTGCCGGAAAGGTCACTGGTGCCCAGAAGAGGATTTGATGGGCCGACCACTAACTATTGGAAAATAAAGAGATTTCCTAAAACGCCTAGTCCGGCTGTACTAACCCTTTGTACTAGGGAAATCAACGGTTATCCGTCGATGTGGGTCCCTGTTTAGGCACCGCATTTGCCGGTGATCTCTGATTGTCTGCCAAAACAGGGACCTGATTGCGAAGAATGTCTGCAACCCGCTCGCAGTTAAATGCTCCGTCCAAGCAGATGAGAAATGCAGTCACAGATAGAGCAATAGGAATATACTTCTCCAAAGCGGTAAAGCCAACTCGCTGAGACCTGCTAATTCTACTCGATATTATCTCTATTCTCTTAGAAAAATTAATGGTTCTAACTTCTATATCTTCAATTTTATTAAATATTTTATTATGAATTTTGTCAATCTTGCTCCATTTATCTTTAATGGATTTACTGTCTTTAAGGTATAATTGTATACCTACACTCATAGCATCCTTAATCTGGCCAATATGATCAAATAAACTATAGCCCTCCTTAGATTTTAGTTTTTCATAGTCATCCCCAATAGAACGAAGTATATTGATTTGCTTGTCCATATTATCTATATTTGATCTAAGCTTGGATCTCAGAATTTCAATATCGTCATCACCATTGCTACTCATTAAGGGTTTCACTTGGGCGTGAAATTCCGTGACAGCAGATACTTCAGCCTTAAGGGATGTCACAAACGCATTGAGCTTTGCAGCGACCCCGGCGCCCGTGCTGTCAGCCGTGATCTCCGAATTTCTCGCCTCAACAGCTAGAAGCTCGACCCAGTAGGACCAGAAGAAATAGAGCAGCGCAGCGCCGAGCAGGAAGTACGCAGCCGGGCCGGGGACCTGACTATCCCCTACTCCCGGTATCTTCACCTGATCGGGGGACGCTACGGCCAGTATCGCAACGATGGCCGAGACGAACAGGAGGTTGCGCTTATGCTTCGCAAAGCTCTCCGATAGCGACAGTTCGATATTTTGCCCTGACAATTTCGTCTCCCCCTAGCCCTTGCGGTATCACAACCGGCCACGGCCTGAAAATGATACTGTCATGCGCGGGGGTACCTCAGAGCATTTGTGCGCGATTGTCCCCGTGGGGTGGGCTGGCCGTAGCTGGGCTGCGCAAGCCGATCATTGCCGTATTGCATCCTACGTTGTTCATGGGTATACGAGGGTAGACATATGAACAGATAGGGCAGACAATGAACGATCATCGCCATACCAAGGCTATCGCATACCTACGGGTATCGACCGACCGACAGGGCAAGAGCGGGCTAGGACTAGATGCGCAACGGGATGCCGTAGCCAGATACCTAGCGAGCAATGGGCTTGGGCTTATCGCTGAGCATGTCGAGGTTGAAACCGGCAAGGGCAGCAATGCGCTAGCCCGACGGCCTGAGCTTGTCGCTGCGCTGGCTGCGGCGAAGAAGGAGCGGGCTGTATTGATCGTGGCCAAGCTGGATCGCCTAGCCCGTAACACTCGCTTCCTGCTTACCCTGATCGACAGCGGGGCAGATGTTGCCTTTGCTGATATGCCTCAGGTGTCCGGGCCTATGGGCCGGTTCATCGTCACACAGATGGCAGCCGTTGCTGAGCTAGAGGCTGGGCTGATTTCTCAGCGGACCAAGGCAGCCCTTGCCGCCGCAAAGGAGCGGGGACAGGTGCTAGGGAAGCATGGGAAGGTGCAGGCTGCCCGGAACAAGGCTGAGGCCGTGGAACGCCTAGAGCCGGTCCTGCCGGTGCTACGGGAATTGAAGGGCGAAGGGATGACCATGCGCCAGATGGTCGCGGCCCTGAATGACCGGGGGATTGCCAGCCCTGCCGGGGGGAAATGGCACCTAGCATCGCTGCACAAGGCGCTGGGCCGGATGGCCGCATAATCGTATTGGGACACCCTTGAGGAAAACGGCAGATTTTGGCTGTCTTATATCACTGATACACCTTGGATATACTGTGTTAGTGTATTGCTACACCCAATCGCTACACACTTGAGAGAAGAAACCTGCATCTATCTGAACCGGGAAGGGTCCAGCGCACTCACCGGCCTGCAATCGGGACCGCGACACGCGCTGGCTGATACACACTTGAGGGATGATCCGGCATACCAGATGCTGTGGCCGACGATGGAAATTGGCCACAAACTCTAGCTGGTACCGTCTTGAGAGAAACGGGCCGATCCATTTCGGCATCGTCTTGAGGAAAACGGCAATTCGTTACCGCTTTGAAGGATAGACCATTTCGCCGCCCTCTTGAGGACTAAGCCGCCCTCACCCGCCCATGTTGAACAGCCGGGCATATTATCGCGCCACCCGTAAAGCCGGGGAAACGTCAGGCATGACGGACTAAACATGATCGTTCCATACGTGCGCCGAAAGGTGCGCTAGCGTAAGCGGAGAGCAGCAGGAAAGGCTAAGGCCAATCATGCTGGGAACGAAACGAGACGGGCAATGCAAGCCAAACTCAAGTCAACTCAGGATCATGCAACCGCATACCTAGACTAGAGGCTGTGTTGTTTCGATCCTCTATATCCTCAGGGTGTTAGCTGAAAAGTTACATCTGTATTTGAGGGGAGAGGAACGAGACGGGATACAGCCAAAACTCAGTCAATCTAGGATCATACTATTATAGTATATCCTGATATGATCATATCATTCTCATAATCAGCTTAGATGCTTAGTTAATTTGCATCATCTAACTATCTAGGCTGTTTACGGGAATGATCCCTTACCCTTTATCCGGCTAGGTCAGCCTCCCTTGGTATGCTCCCAAGGTTTCCTTCCCGCTTGTCTGACAACAGGCGAGTAGCAGGCTGATCTAGTCGGGTAAGTTTCGGACAATTGGCCACGATTGGCCACAATTTCACCAAGTCCTCTGCCCTTCGGAACCAGTCCGAGCGCGGGAGGCATCTATCATACTCTTTGGGCCAATTGGCCACAATTCAGGACACGCATATGCTGACCATTGATATTTCGGTACTCCACGGGGAGGCCGTCACAGATTACCTTGCCTGCGCTGATCGTCGGGCAATTGGCGGCTTCCGTACCGCCCTTGAATTTTTGAACATACCGCTGCCCATCGCAGCCCTTCGGAAACCGGACCAGCGCCGGGGCATCCGTCATGTCATGCAGGCTTACAATGCCGATAATCCCGTTGAGGCGATCCGGGACAATCACGAACGGCTGAGCGCCGGGAATGAAACCAGCAAGGCGCAACAGGCTGCCCGCTCGAATGGCGACATACTGAACAGCTTAGACCCCTCAGACCTATTGAAAGGATCGGACGACAATGCCCGCTAATACGAAGGCAGCAACCTCTGCCGAGCTTACATCACAGCTTGAATATCTCCGGGCCGATCTGACCAAGGTCAATGCGACGATCGAGCTTATCGGTAAGCCCGCAATTACCAAGGCCGAGCAACTGGTAAAGGCTATCACCGATGCCAACGAACAGCTTGCCGTTGCCCTTGCCAATGAGGCTGAGGCGGAACGACAGGCCCGACTTGCCGGGTTTGGCAACATCACCGTCACCGTTGCTTACCCGTCGAACTATGAGGGCAACCTACTGCGGGCAATCTTCACCGTCGAATATACCCGGCTGCAATACAACATGGCTTTCCGGGCTGCGGTGATGAAACCGCACAAGCTGATTGGTTTCTCTGCACTCCCCGCCGATGCGCTGGAATATCTGGTCGAGAAACGCCCTGAGGCTATCCCTGTCGAGATTAGCAACCTTGCCCCCGGCGATCCTTGGGAAGCATTCCGCCGCTATTTCCTTGCCCTGCGCCGGGGACGCTTGGACAGCTATGCCATCGCAGCCTAAGCCCGCCACGGGTCACAAGGCGAGTTGGACCCCGGAACGCCGGGCAAAGCAATCTGCGGCCATGAAAGCTAGGCAGGCAGCGATACTTGCCGATCCGAACAGGAAGCCGAGCAAGGCCGAATTGACCCGACAGGCGCGAGCTAAGCGGGAAGCTGCCAAGGCCAAGCGGGACGCGCAACAGGAAGCCCTGCGGCAATACATCACCGACAAGGGCAGCACCATCAAGACCCCCGAACAGCGGGAAAAGGGACGACAGGAATATCTTGCCCGGAAAGCATCACAGCCCCGCAAGCAGGATTACAATGCACCCCCTTGGCCGCAATCGCTCGACGCCCTGCGATCTGAGTGCGGGGAGCATGGCGAGCTAGTCGCTTCCCATGCCGTCGCTATAGCTGCACGGGGCTGGGCCTGCGACCGTCTAACCGTTGATGGATTAATCCAGCCGGGCAACGCTAGCCGCAATCCCGCTGCCATCGTCCGAACCAGCCTAGATCTCCACCTATGCCAGCTATGGCAGGATGCCGGGGCCGCTGGGCATTGGGTCAAATATGGCAACCCTGCACTCCGCGACCTGTCCCCGGCATCACGACAGGAAGCCATGCTTGTGGTCGAAGAAACCATTGCCGAGTGGGAAGCTGCGGGCAGCCCCGGCTTGAACCATGCCGCCCTCTATGCCGCCTATCGGTATCTCTGCGGGCACGTCTGGACCGGGCAGCTAGCCCACTTTGCCCGCTGCATAGATGCCCCGCCCGAATTGATCGAGGCCGGGCTGGCCGAACCTATTAAACTCAAGGAAGGAACCGAATGAGCTTAACCCCCCGACAGCGGATCGAGCTAAATGCTGCCCTGTCTATGATTACCCTGCACGGGCATAATCCCCGCACTGTACAGGAAGCCGCTAAGGCGCAAATTGCACGGGGCATTCCCCATGTAGACGCATACAGCAACGCCCTTGAGGGCTTCGCTAAGCAAGTCCCAGGTATCCGCGAAACGCTGGCCACGATCATTGAGCTAGTGGCACATAGCGATGCCCCGACGCTGGCCAAATACGATGCCGCTATCAGTCAGTTTAACCAGACCGGCGACAACAGCGCGCTTACCACCCTTGAACCGATGATCGTTGAGGATTTCAAAGCCCTGATCGTCGCCAAGGGACTAGCAACGCCTGAGGATGCCGCTTCGCTGGATTGGGGCATTACCGACGCCCTCGCGTTTAGCGACCAAGCTGTTGCCGCTGAACCTTGGGCACCCACCCCCGCCGAGATTGCTGCCCCGACCGGGCAGACCGATACCCCACAGGAAGGAAATAACATGAACTCACGCGAATATGCCGAGGCCGTCCGCCAGCTTCGAGCTAACCTCAAAGGCCGTCCCATCGACGACAGCCCGGAATATGCGGCCCTACAGGCTCAGTATACCGGACGCCCGCCCGCTGCTGCCGGTCCCGCCCCGGTAATTCAGAACGGGCAGGTGGTCATTCCCGGCCATTGGACCGTCACCGGATACCGAGCAACTCAGACCGGCGAGCGCGCCCGATCATATGCGGGCGTCCCGGTTACCGACACCCCGGCCTGAGGCCCGACAGGGAATCTCTCAGGGGCAAATGAGGCGCTGGATAGGGCAACCTACCCGGCGACCTCTGCCGCCTCTGTACGGGCCGCAAATCGGCTCAGGGAGCGGCGTCGTTTTCCGCCCGGCGCTGCCGATCAAATTCCTCCCACCAATCCTTCTTGCGGCCCTCGCGGTAATTCCACCAGCCGAACGCTGCGGCTGCCGCAAAGCCGCCTAATATGAAGTTATCGTTTGGAGTTACATTCGCCCCATACATACCGACTGCGATTAACAGGCCGATCAATACCAGCCAGCCGGTATCGCCCGCTTGCCACTTTTCATAAGGCATCTTCATTGCAGCCCTCCCCCATCCGGGGATTAAGACGGCGATGGCGGAAATATCAACCCCGGCACCCGATAGGATGCGATGGCTTCAACGAGCTTTGTCATTGATGGCGCTGCCCCGTATTTGTCTGCGGCATCCTTACCCTCATGCCCTTGGAACTCCCGACAGACACGCTCAGCAATGCCCGCGTCAACGGCATAGGTTTTCCATGTATGGCGGAATGAGTGAAACACCTTGGTCCTGTCGGTGATACCGATCTGGCGCTTATACCGCCCGAACCATTGCCCCCACTTATCTGTAAGTTTTTGCCCGACCCCTACCGGCTTCAATTCGGGAAACACCCTGCCCTGTTGATTGGCTAGACCCTGCACATAGCGGATAAATCCAAGCTCGATCAGCTTGGGGTGCAGCGGGATAAGGCGGCGGCTGGCAGCGTTCTTAACCTGATTGGCCAGCCCTTCCCCGTCATCCGGGGTATCCGTAATATCAATGCACCATACCTGTTGCCGGTTTTCGTCCCCGTCCACATACGGGGCCTTCCGAACATCGCTGACCCGCAACTGGCCTAGCTCCTCTCTGCGCGCTCCCATGAACAGGGCGAGCAAGGGCAGCCAGTATGCAGCCTCTCCGCCACAGCCACTAGGCCGCTCGCCATTGGCATGAACCGGGCCAGCTAGCAGGGCGGTTAGGTCATCTATGTCAAAGTCTTTCCGGGCCTCTCCCTTATCCGTCACCCGCATACGAACATTTTTGACGGGGTTGGCCTCTATCTTGTCATCTTGCGCTGCCCAATCGAGCAACGTCCTGAGGTATCCCAGATGGTCCCGCACATTGACTTGCGACCGGGCAGGGTCCGCTATCAGCCGTTGCTTGTACGCCATGACATCGGCCTTGCTGATTAGCTCGACAGACTTACGGCCCATGATCGAATGGAACAGGTTGGCGGAACTGAGATAGGCAGCCTTGCCCTTGGCCGATGGATTGCGCTCAGCGGCCCACCCGGCAACAATATCGGTATCGAGATAGATGCCCTTCCCTTTCGGCTCAGGAATGGCCTCACCGGGGACGAGGGGAGCAATACGGGCAATCCGCTTGTTCGCTTCCTGCTCGATCCTGATTGCCGCCATCTCCCTTTCATGGGCAAGGGCTAGCTGAGCGGCGCGGGCAACGTCCTGCGGGGCAGCATCGGGAACCAGCCCGGCGCTCAGGGCATCCATGACAGGCTCAAGCTCAGCAATCTCTAGGTCAGCATCTATGTACGCCTCAGATGCAAGGGCGTCCTGTTCCTGATCGAACTCCCACCGCTGCCGGTCACGGGCAAGCTGGGCCTGCGATCTAGCCGGGGCGGGTTTAGGGGCTGGGCGGGTTGATGCCCTCGCCTGTTCAATCTGACGCTGGGCTGCCTTGGTCTGATCGGGGATAAGGCGCTTAGCGGTATCCCGGTCCTTTGTTCCGAGGCTGAATTTAATTTCGCGCTTCCCATCGAAGCGGGGGCGAAGCTCCACAGGGATGCCCATGCGGAAATAATAGACCCCGTTCGGGGCCTTGTGGAGATAGGTACACATAGCGATTGCTCCCTAGCACGTTTGTACTAGGAGGTTGTGAAAATCCCTAAATTTCCTATATTTCCCAAGGCTTTCAAAGCCCTAGTACAAATGGTGCCCAGAAGAGGACTCGAACCTCCACGACCTTGCGATCGCCAGCACCTGAAGCTGGTGCGTCTACCAATTCCGCCATCTGGGCACGGGGTAGGAGCGGGCGCTTAGCGGCGCGTATGTCGGCTTGTCAACCGCATCGGACGAGCCGAGGTGCATTTTATCGCAAAGCCGTCGGTTTCGCGTCACAATGCCGTCCTCGCCCCTTGCTCCCCTCTCCGCTTCGCGGCATGGGGAAGGCCGTCGGCGCGCCCCGCGCCATCCAGAGAATCGATCACAGGCGGACGACATGCAGAAACTCGACGGGCAATTGATCACGGTATTGGGGGGCGGCGGCTTCCTCGGCCGCTATGTCGTGCAGCGCCTGCTCGCGCGCGGCGCACGCGTCCGCATCGCGCAGCGCGAACCGCGCGCCGCGACCTTCCTGAAACCGCTCGGCGGTCTCGGCCAGACACAGTTCGTGGCATGCGATGTCCGCGATCCCGCCAGCGCCCTCCGCGCCGTGCAGGGCAGCGACGCCGTCATCAACCTCGTCGGCGCGTTCGGCGACATGCAGGCAGTGCAGGCCGACGGCGCGGGCCATGTTGCCGCGGCCGCCAAGGCTGCGGGCGCCGGCGCGCTCGTCCATGTCTCGGCGATCGGCGCCGATCCCGAAAGCGCCTCGGCGTACGGCCGCAGCAAGGGCGACGGCGAAGCGGCGGTTCGCGCGGCCTTTGCCGACGCCGCAATCCTGCGCCCGTCGATCCTGTTCGGCCGCGAGGACCATTTCATCAACCGCTTCGCGGGGATGATGCGCATGGCGCCGGTCGTTCCCGTTATCGCGCCAAATGCGAAGTTCCAGCCGGTCTATGTCGGCGACGTCGCCGATGCGGTGGTCGCGGCGCTGGGCGATGGCGCCGCGGGCAAGACTTTCGAACTCGGCGGGCCACAGGTGCTGACGATGGGTGAGCTGCTGCGCTGGGTCGCCGATGCGACCGGCCGCTCGCCCGTGTTCGTCGACGTGCCCGATTTCGTCGCGTCGTCGCTCGCGAGCGGCTTCGGCTGGGCGCCCGGCGTGCCGATCACCAAGGATCAGTGGCTGATGCTCCAGCGTGACAATATCGTTGCCGAGGGCGCCGTGGGGCTGGCCGAGCTCGGCGTCACGCCGACCTCGCTCGCCTCGGTCACCGAGGGCTGGCTCGTCCAATATCGCCGCCATGGGCGTTTCGCCGCGGTCGCTTCGCGATAATGGGCATCTGGCTGACCGCAATCATCCTCGGCATCGTCGAGGGTTTGACCGAGTTTTTGCCCGTCTCCTCGACGGGCCACCTCATCCTCGCTACCGAATTGCTCGGCTACGACGCCGCGCGCTGGGCGATCTTCAACATCGCGATCCAGCCGGGGGCGATTCTTGCGATCGTCGTCCTGTACCGGAAACTATTCTGGGAGATGTTCACCGGGTTTTTCCGGCGCGATCCGGTGGCGATCGCCTTTGTGCGCAACCTGCTGCTCGCCTTTTTCCCCGCAGTGATCCTCGGCCTCGCCTTTGGCGATTATATCGAGCTGTTGCTGGAAAATGCCGTCGTCGTCGCCTGGGCGCTGATCATCGGCGGCTTTGCCATCCTGCTCGTCGAGCGCTTCGCCAAGACGACGGACGTCGGCGGCGTCGCGAATGTGTCGGCGCGGCAATCGATGCTCGTCGGGCTGGTCCAGTGCATCGCGATGATCCCGGGCGTCAGCCGCTCGGGCGCGACGATCCTCGGTGCGATGTCGTTCGGGGTCGACCGCAAGACCGCCGCCGAGTTCAGTTTCTTTCTCGCGCTCCCGACGCTGACCGGCGCGACCGTACTCCAGCTGTTCAAGCACCGCGACGCGATCACGACCAACGACCTCAGCCTGATCGCGGTGGGCTCGCTCGTCTCGTTCGTCGTCGCCTGGGCGGTGATCAAGGCGTTCCTCGCGGTCGTCACGCGTTACGGCTTTGCCCCCTTCGCCTGGTATCGAATCATCGCGGGCGTCGCGGCGTTGATCTGGCTTGGCATGAGATAGGGCCGGTACGGTATCAATTGACGAAAGATAATTGCGCGAACCTATTTTGGGGAAAAATCACCCTCCTTTTAGGTTAGCAATACTGTCCTAACTCGCAATTTGGTCGTGACAGGCCAATTTCGCCCATGCAATTCGCCTCTCAACGAAGGGGATATTGCATGGCTTCCGATCGCATGCTCCAGTTTGTGGAGCGTGAACAATCCTATCCGGACAAGCGCTCCGCCGAAGAACGCGCGCGCGACTTTCGCGAGATCGCCGAGCGCTACGCCGCGCCCGACGCCGACGCACAGGCGGCGCGCTGCTCGCAGTGCGGCGTGCCCTATTGCTCGGTGCATTGCCCGCTCCACAACCATATTCCCGACTGGCTGCGCCTGACCGCCGAGGGCCGCCTGCGCGAAGCCTATGAGCTCAGCAACGCGACATCGACGATGCCCGAGATCTGCGGCCGCATCTGCCCGCAGGATCGCCTGTGCGAAGGCAATTGCGTGATCGAATTTTCGGGCCATGGCGCGGTGACGATCGGCAGCGTCGAGAAATATATCACTGACACCGCCTGGGCCGAGGGCTGGGTCGAGCCGCTGCACGCGGGCGCCGCGACCGGCCAGTCGGTCGGCGTCATCGGCGCCGGGCCTGCGGGCCTCACTGCCGCCGAATATCTGCGCGCCGCGGGGCACGAGGTCCATGTCTATGACCGCCACGACCGCGCCGGCGGGCTGCTCACTTATGGCATCCCCGGCTTCAAGCTGGAGAAGGATGTCGTGATGCGCCGCATCGACCGGCTGGTCGAGGGCGGCATTCATTTCCACCTCGGCTTCGCGGTCGGCGAAGACGCGACGCTCGATGCGCTGCGCCAGAAGCATGACGCGATCCTGATCGCGACGGGCGTCTACAAGGCGCGCGAGATCAACGTGCCGGGCAATGCCGCCGACGGCGTGATCGCCGCGCTCGACTATCTGATCGCGTCGAACCGCAAGAGCTTTGGCGACGCGGTTCCGGCGTTCGACGACGGCCGCCTCGATGCCAAGGACAAGCATGTCGTCGTCATCGGCGGCGGCGACACCGCGATGGACTGCGTCCGCACCGCGGTGCGCCAGGGCGCGAAGTCGGTGAAGTGCCTCTATCGCCGCGACCGCGAGAATATGCCGGGGTCGCAGCGCGAGGTCGCAAATGCCGAGGAGGAAGGCGTCGAATTCGTCTGGCTCTCGGCACCCGAAAGCTTCACCGCCGACAAGCATGTGAAAGAGGTCGCGGTTGCGGGCATGCGCCTCGGCGCGCCCGACGCGAGCGGGCGCCGCAGCCCCGAAGCCGACCCCGGCCGCAAGTTCGACGTGCCCGCCGACATGGTGATCAAGGCGCTGGGCTTCGACCCCGAAGAGCTGCCGCACCTGTTCGGCTCGCCCGACCTGTCGGTCACGCGTTGGGGCACTTTGCGCGTCGATCACCAGACGATGATGACCAGCCTGCCGGGCGTTTTCGCGGCGGGCGACATCGTGCGCGGTGCCAGCCTGGTCGTCTGGGGCATCCGCGACGGACGCGACGTCAGCGAACAGATGGCAAAGTGGTTGAAAGCCAAAGCGAAAAGCGAAAAGAAGGCGGCATGACCAACAGGGAAGGAAATATATGATGCCGTCGTTCCAATCGATCCTGCTTGCCGGTGCTGCCGCGATGCTGCCGCTGGGCGCATCCGCCCATGCCGCGCAGAAGGAAGCGCCGGTCGCCGAGGTCGTCGCGGCGCCCGTCGAGGATGAGACCGCCGCCCCGTACGACAGCGAAGCCGCTGCCGCCGAGGCCAAGGCGAAGATGCAGAAGGAAATGGACGAGGCGATCGCGCTCGTCGAAAAAATGTTCGACACGAGCAGCCTGCCGCCGATCGACCCTGCCCGCCTGACGCTCGCAGAGCAGACGACCGCCGCGCTGATCCCCGCCGGCAGCATCGAGAAGATGGTCGACAATCTCTACGGCAAGATGTTCAAGACGATCATGGGCGAGTTCGGCGGCCAGTCGGACCTGATGCTCTCGATCCAGACCGGCGTCGAAAGCGAACAGATCGCCAAGCTCGACGAAGCGACGAAGGCCAAGGTCGCCGACATGTTCGACCCGCACCGCAAGGAACGCGAAGACCAGATCACCAAGGTGATCAAGCCGCTGATCAGCGAAGTGCTGGGCGACATGGAACCGCCGATGCGGAGCGGCCTCGCCAAAGCCTATGCGCGCAAGTTCACCGGCGCGCAGCTCACCGACATCAACGGCTTCCTCGCGACGCCCACCGGCACACTCTACGCCAATGAATGGATGGCGCTGCAGGCCGATCCCGAGGTGATGCTCGCGGTGATCAAGGCGGTGCCGCCGCTGATCACCAAATTCATCGACCGCGCGCCCGAACTCGAGAAGGATTTCAAGGATCTGCCGAAGGAAAAGCAGCTCTCCGACTTCGACGACAAGGAACTCGCCAAGCTTGCCAAGCTGATGAAGGTCGATGTGAAGCTGCTGAAGGAACAGCGCGACCAGTGGAACAGCGCGACCGACGATGCCGTCGAAGCGACCGAGGCGGTCGCGGTTGAAGCTGCCGACGATTATGCTGTCGATGCGGCTGCCGATGCTGCGGCTGCCGATGTGGCGACTGCAGCTGCCGCCGCCGAAGCCGTGGACGCTGCGGTCGTTGACCCCGCCTATGACCGCGGCAACTGGTCGGCCGCCGACCTGAAGCGCGTCGAGGAACTCGAAACCGCTTACGAAAATGCCTCGCTCGCCGCGCAGCAAGCCGCCGAGGAAGCGGAGGCGAATGCGAGCAAGCGTTCAAAACTGCCCAACAACTAGACACCTACCCGTCAGGACGACAATGATGACCCACTATCCCACCCCCGATCACGCGCGGCTCGAAGCCGAAGGCATGTATCGCCCCGACATGGAATCCGATGCCTGCGGCGTCGGCATGGTCGCGGCGACCGACGGCAAGCCGTCGCGCCGCGTCGTCGAGGCGGCGATCGAAGCCCTGCGTGCCGTGTGGCACCGCGGCGCGGTCGACGCCGACGGCAAGACCGGGGATGGGGCGGGCATCCATGTCGACCTGCCCGTCCGCTTCTTCGACGATGCGATCGCCGCGTCGGGGCATAAGGTGCGCCCGAACCGTCTCGCCGTCGGCATGGTCTTCCTGCCGCGCACCGATTTGGGCGCGCAGGAAGAATGCCGCACGATCGTCGAGGCCGAGATCATCGACGCGGGCTTCACCATCTATGGCTGGCGCCAGGTGCCCGTCGACGTGTCGGTGATCGGCGACAAGGCGCAGCGCACGCGCCCCGAGATCGAGCAGATCATGATCGCGGGCCCCCTGCCCGACGAACAGTCGATCGCCGAGTTCGAAAAGCAGCTCTATCTCGTCCGCCGCCGGATCGAGAAAAAGGTCATCGCGGCGCAGATCGCCGACTTCTATATCTGCAGCCTGTCGGCGCGCTCGATCATCTACAAGGGCCTGTTCCTTGCCGAGAGCCTTGCGGACTTCTTCCCCGACCTCACGAACAAGCTGTTCGAGAGCCGCGTCGCGATCTTCCACCAGCGCTATTCGACGAACACCTTCCCGCAATGGTGGCTGGCGCAGCCGTTCCGCTGCCTCGCGCATAATGGCGAAATCAACACGATCCGCGGCAACAAGAACTGGATGAAGAGCCACGAGATCAAGATGGCGAGCCTCGCATTCGGCGAGCATTCGGAAGACATCAAGCCGGTGATCCCCGCGGGCGCGTCGGACACCGCCGCACTCGACGCGGTGTTCGAGGCTTTGTGCCGCGCCGGCCGCGACGCGCCGACCGCGAAGCTGATCCTCGTCCCCGAGGCGTGGACGACCGAATGCGACGTCCCCGACAACCACCGCGCGATGTACTCCTACCTCGCCAGCGTCATGGAGCCGTGGGACGGCCCTGCCGCGCTCGCGATGACCGACGGCCGCTGGGCGGTCGCGGGCATGGACCGCAACGCGCTGCGCCCGCTGCGCTACACGCTGACCGCCGACAATCTGCTCGTCGTCGGGTCCGAAAGCGGCATGGTGCTGCTGCCCGAGGCGAGCATCCGCAAGAAGGGCCGCCTCGGCCCGGGTCAGATGATCGCGGTCGATCTCGACGACGGCACGCTCTACGAAGACCTCGCGATCAAGGACAAGATCGCCGACGCGCAGGATTATCGCTCGCGCGTCAAGGGTTTCCGCACGATGGCCGACCTGCCCAAGGGCGGCAAGGCGAGCCTGCCGCAATGGGACCGGAGCGAACTGCTGCGCCGTCAGGTCGCCGCGGGACTGACCATGGAGGACATGGAACTGATCCTCTCGCCGATGGTCGAGGACGCCAAGGAAGCGATCGGCTCGATGGGCGACGATACGCCGCTCGCGGTCATCTCCGACAAGCCGCGCCACGTCGCGCAATTCTTCCGCCAGAATTTCAGCCAGGTCACCAACCCGCCGATCGACAGCCTGCGCGAACGGCATGTGATGAGCCTGAAGACGCGCTTCGCCAACCTCGCGAACATCCTCGATGAAAAGGGGCAGAGCGACCACGTCCTCGTGATCGACAGCCCCGTGCTCGTCGGCGACGACTGGGATCGCCTCCGCGCCTATTTCGGCGATGCGGTCGCCGACATCGACTGCACCTTCGCCGCGGGCGGCGATGCGTCGACGCTGCGCGAGGCGATCGCGCGCGTCCGCCGCGAGGCCGAGGATGCGGTGCGTGCGGGACGCTCCGAACTGTTCCTGAGCGACCAGTCGATCGGCGAAGGCCGCGTCGGCATGGCGATGGTCCTCGCCGCCGCCGCAGTCCACACGCATCTCGTCCGCAAGGGACTGCGAAGCTACGCCTCGATCAACGTCCGTTCGGCCGAGGTTCTGGACACCCACGCCTTCGCGGTGCTCGTCGGCGTCGGCGCGACGACCGTCCACGCCTATCTGACCGAAGCGGCGATCGCCGACCGTCAGGCGCGCGGGCTGTTCGGCGAGCTGAGCCTCGACGACTGCCGCCTGCGTTTCCGCAAGGCGATCGACGACGGGCTGCTCAAGATCCTCGCCAAAATGGGGATCGCGGTGATCTCCTCCTATCGCGGCGGCTATAATTTCGAGGCGGTCGGCCTGTCGCGCGCGCTCGTCAACGACCTGTTCCCCGGCATGCCGGCAAAGATCTCGGGCGAAGGTTATCAGTCGCTCTTCATCAACGCGACCGACAAGCATAGCGCGGCGTTCGACAAGCGCGTCACCACGCTGCCGATCGGCGGTTTCTATCGCCAGCGCGCGGGCGGCGAGGCGCACGCCTATTCGGCGCAGCTGATGCACCTTCTGCAGACCGCGGTCGCGACCGACAGCTATTCGACCTATCTGCAATTCGCGCGCGGGGTCGCCGACCTGCCGCCGATCTATCTGCGCGACCTGATGGAGTTCAACTATCCGGCGCAAGGCGTCGCGCTCGACAGCGTCGAGGCGATCACCGAGATCCGCAAGCGCTTCGTCACCCCCGGCATGTCCTTGGGTGCACTCTCGCCCGAGGCGCATGAGACGCTGGCGATCGCGATGAACCGCATCGGCGCGAAAGCGGTGTCGGGCGAAGGCGGCGAAGCGAGCGAACGCTATCGCCCCTATGCGAACGGCGACAACGCCAACAGCAACATCAAGCAGATCGCGAGCGGCCGTTTCGGCGTGACCGCCGAATATCTCGGCGCGTGCGACGAGATCGAGATCAAGGTCGCACAAGGCGCCAAGCCCGGCGAAGGCGGCCAGCTTCCGGGCTTCAAGGTCACCGAGTTCATCGCGCGGCTGCGCCATGCGACGCCCGGCGTGACATTGATCAGCCCGCCGCCGCACCACGACATCTATTCGATCGAGGATCTCGCGCAGCTCATCTACGACCTGAAGCAGATCAACCCGAAGGCGCGCGTCTGCGTCAAGCTCGTCAGTTCGGCGGGCATCGGCACCGTCGCGGCGGGCGTCGCCAAGGCGCACGCCGACGTCATCCTCGTCGCCGGCAACACCGGCGGCACCGGCGCCTCGCCGCAAACCAGCGTCAAATACGCCGGCACGCCGTGGGAAATGGGCCTGTCCGAAGTCAATCAGGTCCTCACCCTCAACGGCCTGCGCCACCGCATCCGCCTCCGCACCGACGGCGGGCTCAAGACCGGGCGCGACATCGTGATCGCCGCGATCCTGGGCGCCGAGGAATATGGCATCGGGACGCTCAGCCTCGTCGCGATGGGCTGCATCATGGTGCGCCAGTGCCATTCGAACACCTGCCCCGTCGGCGTCTGCACGCAGGACGAGAAGCTGCGCCAGAAGTTCACCGGCTCGCCCGAGAAGGTCATCAACCTGATGACCTTCATCGCCGAGGAGGTGCGCGAAATCCTCGCGAAGCTCGGCTGCCGCAGCCTCGACGAGGTGATCGGCCGCACCGAATTGCTGCGTCAGGTCAGCCGCGGCGCCGAACATCTCGACGACCTCGACCTGAACCCGATCCTCGCCAAGGTCGACGCGCCCGACGATCAGCGCCGTTCGCAAGGCCCGAGCTTCCGCAACCCGGTGCCCGACAGCCTCGACGCGCAGATCCTCAATGACGCGAAGCCCCTGTTCGAGCGTGGCGAGCGCATGCAGCTCACCTACAACGTCCGCAACACGCACCGCGCCGTCGGCACGCGACTATCGGCCGAGGTCACCGCGCGCTTCGGAATGAAGGGGCTCGCCGACAATCATGTGCAGGTGCGCCTGCGCGGCACCGCGGGCCAGTCCTTGGGCGCTTTCCTGTGCCAGGGCATCACGCTCGAAGTGTTCGGCGACGCGAACGACTATGTCGGCAAGGGCCTCTCGGGCGGCCGCATCGTCGTGCGCCCCACCGTGTCGAGCCCGCTCGTCAGCCAGCACAACAGCATCATCGGCAACACCGTGCTTTATGGCGCGACCGCGGGCACCCTGCTCGCGGCGGGCCAGGCGGGCGAACGCTTCGCGGTCCGCAACTCGGGCGCGAAGGTCGTCGTCGAGGGCTGCGGTGCCAACGGCTGCGAATATATGACCGGCGGCACCGCGGTGATCCTCGGCCCTGTCGGGTCGAACTTCGGCGCGGGCATGACCGGCGGTATGGCGTTCATCCTCGACACCGACGGCCAGTTCGAACGCCGCGCCAACGCCGAATCGATCGTATGGCAACGGATCGACAGCGCGCATTGGGAAGGCGTGCTGAAGGAACTTGTCGAGGACCACGCCAAGGCCACCGGCAGCAAATGGTCGAGCGAAGTCCTCGCCGACTGGGAGCGCTGGCAGGGCCAGTTCTGGCAGGTTTGCCCGAAGGAAATGCTGACCCGCCTCGCGCATCCGCTGAGCGAGACGCAAGCCGAGGTGGTGGCGGCGGAATAGTAGTCAAATCCTCCCTGTCGCGCAGCGATGGGGAGGGGGACCGCCGCCGCAGGCGGTGGTGGAGGGGCAGCGACGTTGCGCCAAAAGCCCCTCCGTCAGCGCTTCGCGCTGCCACCTCCCCATCGCTACGCGACAGGGAGGACCGTCTATCGCGCTGGTGTCGCGGCTTATCGCAAGCGTCAAACGCGTTCACCGCAGCGAAAGCGTCGCTTCCCTATAAACGCCGCTTTGCTGAACCTGACGTCCTTTGAAAGGATGGAGCCATGACCCGTTTCACGCTGATCGCCCTCCCCCTGCTCGCGCTCGCTGCGCCGCTGCCGGCGGCCGCCCAGGAAATGCGTGGCGCCGTTGCGACGCTCAACGACCCCGTGACGCAGGACCGGATGGCCGACACGATCACGGCGATGGTGGGCGCGCTGATGCAAATGCAGGTCGGCCCGCTCGCGAAGGCCGTGGCGCAGATCGATCCCGAATCCGACGCCGCCTATATCCCGCCCGATGCTACGCTGGGCGAGGTGACCGGCCGCGACCCCGAATATGCCGAGCGCATGGGCGCCGACGTCCGCGCGAGCACGCGCATGGCGGGGCACGCCGCCTCGGCGCTCGCGGCTTATGCGCCGGTGCTCAAGGACATGGCGCGCGACTTCGCGGCGCAATGGGAACGCGAGCGCGAGGCATCGCGCCGCTGACGCTTAATCCACAATCGCTGGGCCGGCGCGCGCCATAGGCGTTGCACGCGGCGCCCCGCTGCCGCTATGCCAGATGCATGTGGCAACTCTATCAATTCCCGCTCTGTCCCTTTTCGCGCAAGGTTCGCCTTTTGCTGGGCGAAAAGGGCGTCGGTTATGAATTGGTGCGCGAATCGCCGTGGGAGCGCCGCGACGAGTTCATCGATCTGAACCCGGCGGGGCGCACCCCGGTGATGGTCGATCAGGCGCGCGGCCAGGTGCTGATGGACAGCATGGCTATCGCCGAATATTTCGAGGAAACCGTCGAAGGCAAGGCGATGATCAACGGCACCGCGGCGAACCGCGCCGAGATCCGCCGGCTGACGTCATGGTTCGATCACGACTTCTATTATGAAGTCACCGGCCCCCTGCTGTTCGAACGGATGCAAAAGCGCATCGTCCACCGCCAGCCGCCCGACGGCGGCGCGCTGCGCGAGGCGATGAAGGCGGCGAACAACCATCTCGACTATGTCGATTATCTCATCGACCACCGCACCTGGCTCGCCGGCGCGACGATGAGCCTCGCCGACCTGACCGCGGCGGCGCATATCTCGGTCGCCGACTATCTCGGCGGGATCGACTGGACGGGGCACGAACAGACGAAGGGCTGGTATTCGGGCCTGAAGTCGCGCCCGAGCTTTCGCCCGCTACTGGCGGAGCGGATGGAGATCGTAACGCCGCCGAAATATTATGAGGATGTGGATTTTTAAATCCGCAGCTGCCCCCCTTTCTCTAACCCACATCCTGAACGACCGGGTAATGGCGGGTGCAGTCGGCGCCACCCGACTGGACAGTAAGCAGCCATTGGCACGCCCCCGCATCCAATGACCCTCCGGAGCTATGGCAAATCCGCCGTGTCGTTCTGCGTACCGAATTGACGCAACAAATATCGTTACACCATTGGCACCAATTACCCGGCCAATCTGCCTAGGCGGCATTAAGCATAGGTACTAGGCTCGGCCATCGCCCCACGACTCAGCAATTGAATCCAAAGTGAAGCAGAATTTTCCCTTGCCGCCCGAAGCCGCCGCTCTGGCCGCGCGCCTTAGCGGACGTCAACGTGAATGCCTGATACTTGTCAGAAATGGCCTTACTTCCAAAGAGATCGGGCGCTTGCTGTCGCTTGCTCCGTCGACGGTCGACAATCATCTGAACGCGGCGACCGAAAGGCTTGGCTGTTCATCGCGCGCCATCGCAGCTCAAATCCTGGAGATGGCGGAGCAATTTGGCGATCAATCCCGCACCGGGAACGAAACAAAAACCAGCAGCAATGAATCAGAACATTCCGGCGATATGACCGCTCATCCAAGGCCGCGGCGCAGCTATTTTCTGCCGCCGTTTGGAGGCTCGCCGAATGAGGAAACGGCGGCGCGCCGGATTACACATATCGGCTTGATAGCAATTGCCGCCACAATGGCGTTCGCCGCCATCACAATAACCGTTGCGGGGGTAATTGAGCTGTTCAGCAAGTAGCATTTTTCGGAAGCATCCATGACCAATCGATGGAGGAGGCATGTGATGCACAAGATAGAACAAGGGGTCGGGAGCGTGGTTGCAGCGGATACGCGGACAACGATGGCGTCGGTGGATGCCACCTATCTCGCCCAAGCCCGAATGGCGGCCAGCATCGTCGAAGCAGCCACGGCCTCCGATCTGCCGGCAGGCGCGACGCAAGAATTGCTGGAAGCGGTGACCGACAGCATGACACAAGTCGTGGCGGGCCGAACCAAACTGATTAAGGCTCTTAGCCAGCTTCAGCAGATACAGAGCAAGAGCAATCTGCGGGAAGTCGGCTTCGGCTGCCCCGGCGGCCTCCCGAGCCAAGCGTCCCTGGCGGCGCAGAACGAACAGATCACGCCTTAGATTCAACGGGATTCAATGATACAAGCATTATTCTACTTCTACCTTCTATCTACGCTCGCCATATCATCGATTTTCGGTGAAACTGTCGAGCGTAGATTCTGCTTATATCTATTGATTTCATCAATAATAACCCATGCTATTCAGGCAAATTTTCCCTTTCCTTCCTACCTTTATTATATCATTCCGATCGATGCTTCGATTTTCACATACTCGCTCTACCTTGCATTAACGAGAAATCGCTTTTGGCCCATTTGGTTTGCCGGCTTTCTAGTGGTCGGTATGGCGGCGTCGGTGAGCATATTGGTTTTCCGTAACCTCAACCCGTTCATCGTGTTCGCGGCCAGTGCCTTCTGGTCGCTGCCAGCGCTCGCCTGCATGGCCTATGGAACCTATCGCGACGGACAACGACGCACGAAGCCCTCCCCCGCATTCAGCAGGGTGATCGATTAACTAGCAGCCCTTATATTTCCAGTTCCGGTCCTTGCCCTCGGCGACCTGCGCGACGATCGTTTCGATGCGTTTGACGCGCGTTTCCTCGCGCTTCGCCTCGAGCACCCATTCGATATAATCGCGCCGCTTGCCGGGCGAGAAGGCGTCCCAATGGCCTTGCGCCGCGCTATTGGCCTTCAGCGCCGTGCCGAGATCGGCCGGCAGATCGAGCGCCGCCTTGGGCTTCGGCGCCGGGCGTTTCGGCTTGCCCCCGGCACAGAGCGCCGCCGCCTTGGCTATGAACGCTGCCATCTCCGTGTCGGAGGGCAGGTCGGCCAGCGAGGCCAGCCGTCCCATGCTGCCCATCGCGCCGGTATCGCGCGGCGATCCGGTGACCTCCTCGTCGCGCCAGAAACCGAAGGTCGCATGGCCCTTGAACGCCGCCATGCCCGCGAGATTTTGCCCCTTCAGCACGAAGGCCGGCACGCCCCATTTCAGCGTCTCTTCGGCGCCCGGGGCGTATTTGTGGACCAGTTCGCGAAGGTGATTGAGGATCGGCTGCGCGAAGGGCTGCGCCTTCGCGATATAGGCATCGACGCGCGGGTCGCGGCTCAGCCCGGCCACCGTGCCGCGACCAGATAGTTGAGCGCCTCGCTGCCGCCGAGCTTGAAGCCCTTGGCAGGCGACGGCGACAGGCCGGTGCGGTCGACGACCTCCAGCCCCGCGCCTTCGAGCAGCTTCGTCAGTTCCTCGGGCTTCAGAAACTGATCCCAGTCGTGCGTCCCGCGCGGCACTGCGCCGACGCGCTCCGCCGCCTCGACGAGCAGCAGCTTTGACAGCATCGTGCGATTGGGGGTCGACAGGATCATCAGCCCGCCGGGCGCGAGCCGTGCCGCGAGTTCGCCGATAAAAGCCGCGGGGTCAGTGACATGCTCGACGACTTCCATCGAGGTGACGAGGTCGAAGGTCGAAGGCGGCAGCGCGGCCAGTTCGCCGGCGAAATAGCTGATCGAAAGCCCCTGCCCCGCCGAATGACCCTGCGCCGCGGCGATATTTTCGGGCGCCGCATCGACGCCCGTCACCTTCGCGCCCATGCGCGCCAGCGGTTCGGCGAGCAGCCCGGCGCCGCAACCGACATCGAGCGCGGCGCGGCCCGCCAGCGCATAACGCTCGCGCGCATCGACGTGCCAATGCGCGTCAATCTGGTCGCGGATGTACGACAGCCGCACCGGATTCAATTTGTGCAGCATCGCCGACGACCCATGCGGGTCCCACCAGTCGGCGGCGAGCGCGCCGAAATGGGCGGCTTCGTGCGGGTTGATCGTGGCGGCACTCATGCCCTGCGATGTGGCACCGTGCCTCGCGCCATGCAAGAAATTCTATCGCGCGCATACGATGCCGGTCTTGCCATCGCCCGCCCCCTTGCCTAACAGCGCGAGCGCCGCAGAAATGCTCGGAAAAGTTGCGGCCGAAACCAGATTGAGAAAGCGGGGCGACATGGCGCGGATCGTGATGAAATTCGGGGGCACGTCGATGGCGGGCACCGAGCGGATTCGCACCGTGGCGAAACTCGTCGCGCGCGAAGTCGCCAATGGCAACGAGGTCGCGGTCGTCGTCTCGGCGATGGCGGGCGAAACCGACCGGCTCGTGGGTTTCTGCCGCGAGGCGAACCCGCGCTACGACCCCGCCGAATATGACGTCGTCGTCGCCGCGGGCGAACAGATCACCTCCGGCCTGCTCGCGCTGACCTTGCAGGCGATGGGCACCCCCGCGCGCAGCTGGCTCGGCTGGCAGCTCCCGATCCGCACCGAAGAAGCCCACGCCCGCGCGCGCATCACCGACATCGACACCGGCGCGCTCGGCGCCGCGATGGCGAAGGGCGAGGTCGCGGTGATCCCCGGCTTCCAGGGCCTGATGGACGACGGCCGCGTCTCGACGCTCGGCCGCGGTGGGTCCGACACGAGTGCGGTCGCGGTGGCGGCGGCGCTCAAGGCCGACCGCTGCGACATCTACACCGACGTCGACGGCGTCTACACGACCGACCCGCGCATCGTCGCGCGTGCGCGCAAGCTCGACTATGTGACCTATGAGGAAATGCTCGAACTCGCGAGCGTCGGCGCCAAAGTGCTCCAGACCCGCTCGGTCGGGCTCGCGATGAAAGAGGGCGTGCGCGTGCAGGTGCTCTCGAGCTTCGTCGAGGGCGACGAGGCTCCCAAAAAAGGCACGATGATCGTCAGCGACGAGGAAATAGAGGAACATCAGATGGAACGGCAGCTGATCACCGGCATCGCCCACGACAAGAATGAAGCGAAGATCATCGTCACGCGCGTGCCCGACAAGCCGGGCGCGGTCGCGAACATCTTCGGCCCGCTCGCCGCGGCCGGGATCAACGTCGACATGATCATCCAGAACGTCGGCCGCGAAAAGGGCGAGACCGACGTGACCTTCACCGTTCCCGCCATCGACCTCATCCGCTCGATCGACCTGCTCGAAGCCGCGAAGGACAAGATCGGCTTCAACCGCATCATCAGCGACGACAAGGTCGCGAAAATCAGCGTCGTCGGCGTCGGGATGAAGAGCCACGCCGGTGTCGCGAGCACGATGTTCCGCGCGCTGGCCGACCGCGGCATCAACATCCAGGCGATCTCGACCAGCGAGATCAAGGTCAGCGTGCTGATCGACGAGGATGAAACCGAACTCGCGGTGCGCGTCCTCCACACCGCTTACGGGCTCGACGCCGAGTAATAGGTTACGTCGCCCCAGCGAAAGCTGGAGCCGCTGTCGTCATTCCACGCCGCCAGCGATCCCGGCTTTCGCTGGGATGACGGGCGAAATGTGCTGCAGCTCGCCGCCCGCGCGGCGGCGCAGCCGCGCCTGCCCGATGAAATGCACCACCGCGATGTGGATCGCGAACAGCCCGAATTTCGACGCCAGCGGGAATATCCCGATGAACAGCGGCCACCATGCGGTGAAGAAGAGCGCGATGACGAGGTTCAGCCCCGCGCTCGTGAACATCAGCGCCGCCCAGATCATCCCGAAGCGGTCCATGACATCGCCGACGAGTTCCAACTGCTCGGGCAAGATATAGCGGTTGAGCCAGCCGCGACGCAGCATCACCGACCCGACGATCAGATAGACGATCGTCGGCTTCGCCATCACGAACCGCGGATCGCCCGTAAAGAGCGTCGCCGCGGCGGTGAAAAGCACCGAGGCCAGGCTGATCCACTGGAGCGCCGCGACCTTCTTCCCACGCGCGAGTTCAAAACCGACGACGCCGAGCGCGACGACGGTGCCCGCAATCGTCGCGGGCACGATCCCCGCACCGGCGACCAGCAGCACCGCAAAGACGAGCACGCCGAGCGAGTCGAACAGCATCGGTCCGAGAGCGTAGAGCAAGGTTTTCATCCGCCTGTCCTTTCCGACTCAATGTTATCGACGTAAACATTGGTTGCAGCTCGCGTCGGCGTCAAGGATAAATTGACATTGTTAACATTGGTTGCGGTGAAACGCCGCGTTGCGTCGATCAGCTGCGGAGCCGCACCCTCACCCAAAAAAGAAAGACCCGCCCCCAGGCCCATGTCCCCGGGGGCGGGTCGCGACCCGTCGTCTTGTACGGCCGCCGCTGTCCCCGCGGCATGATGCGGGGACAGCGGCGCCAGAAGATCAGGCGAGGTCGAAACGGTCGGCGTTCATCACCTTGGTCCATGCTTTGACGAAGTCCTTCACGAACTTCTCTTCATGGCCGGTCTCGGCATAGACCTCGGCGACCGCGCGGAGTTCGGCGTTGGAGCCGAAGATCAGGTCGGCGCGGGTGGCGCGCCACGTCTCGCCGCCGCCCTTGCGGTCGGTCGCGACATATTCCTGATCGTCCGAGCCGTCGACCGCCTTCCACACATTGGTCATGTCGAGCAGGTTGACGAAGAAGTCGTTCGTCAGCTGGCCCGACCGCTTGGTGAAATGGCCATGCCCGCGCTCGCCGTGATTGGCGCCGAGCACGCGCAGCCCACCGATCAGCACGATCATTTCGGGCACTGACAGGCCGAGCAGCGAGGCGCGATCGAGCATCATCTCCTCGACCTTCACCGCCAGCTTCTTCTTGCCGAGATAGTTGCGGAAGGCGTCAGCCTCGGGCTCCATCACCGCGAAGCTGTCGGCGTCGGTCTGCTCGTCGGTCGCATCGCCGCGGCCGCCGGTGAAGGGCACCGCGACGCTAAAGCCCGCATCCTTGATCGCCTTTTCAAGCCCGACCACGCCGCCGAGCACGATCGCATCGGCGATCGACAGATTGCCGCGCAGCCCGTCGAGCGTATCCAGCACCTTGGCGAGCATGGCAGGTTCGTTGACCTCCCAATCCTTTTGCGGCGCGAGCCGGACGCGCGCGCCGTTGGCGCCGCCGCGGAAGTCGGACTTGCGATAGGTGCTCGCCGACGCCCAGGCGGTCTTGATCAGCTGGCTGACGGTCAGGCCGCTGTTGGCGATCTTGTCCTTCACCGCCGCAACATCGGCGTCCGATGGGCGGGTGCCCGCGGGGATCGGGTCCTGCCAGATCAGGTCCTCGGCGGGGACTTCGGGGCCGAGGTAACGGATCTTGGGTCCCATGTCGCGGTGGGTCAGCTTGAACCAGGCGCGCGCGAAGGCATCCCGGAACGCGTCATGGTCGTCGCGGAATTTTTCGCTGATCTTGCGGTACGCCGGATCGCGCTTCAGCGCCATGTCGGCGGTCGTCATCATCGTCGGGACCTTGATGTTCGGATCCCAGGCCGCGGGGGCCATATCCTCTTCCTTCTGGCCGATCGGCTGCCACTGGTTGGCGCCCGCCGGCGACTGCACCAGTTCGTAATCATAGTCGAACAGCAGGCGGAAGAAATTGTCGGTCCATTTGTCGGGCGTGTTCGTCCACGCGCCTTCGAGGCCGCTGGTGACGGTATGTTCGCCGATGCCGCCGCTCTCATGGCCGCTGACCCAGCCAAAGCCCTGCGCGGCGAGGTCGCCGCCCGAGGGCGCGGCGCCGAGCAGCGACGCGTCGCCGTTGCCGTGCGCCTTGCCGAACGTATGGCCGCCAGCGGTCAGCGCGACGGTTTCCTCGTCGTTCATCGCCATCCGCGCGAAGGTTTCCTTCATGTCGCGCGCCATGCCTTCATTGTCGTGCGAATTGCCCTGCGGCCCTTCGGGATTGACGTAGATCAGCCCCATCTGGATCGCGGCGAGCGGGCCTTCGATCTCGTGGAAGCCATGTTCGGGGGCGATGCGCGTCTGCACGCCCTGATTCACCCATTTGTCTTCGCTGCCCCAATAAATGTCGCGCTCGGGCTCGAACACGTCGGCGCGGCCGCCGCCGAAGCCGAACACCGGGCCGCCCATGCTTTCGATCGCGACATTGCCGGCGAGGATGAACAGGTCGGCCCAGCTGATCTTGTTGCCGTATTTCTGCTTGATCGGCCACAGCAGGCGGCGCGCCTTGTCGAGATTGCCATTGTCGGGCCAGCTGTCGAGCGGCGCAAAGCGCTGTTGCCCGCTGTTCGCGCCGCCGCGGCCGTCGGCGGTGCGATAGGTGCCCGCGGCGTGCCACGCCATGCGGATGAAGAAGGGTCCATAATGGCCATAGTCGGCCGGCCACCAAGGCTGGCTATCGGTCATCAGCGCGGTCAGGTCGGCCTTCAGCGCCTGATAGTCGAGCGACTTGAACGCAGCGGCATAATCGAAATCGTCGCCCAGCGGATTCGACGGACCATTGGGGTTGAGGATCTCGGTCGCCAGCATCTCGGGCCACCAGTCCTTGTTGGTGCGGCCGAGCAGCGCACGCGCGCCGCCGGGCTGGTGAACCGGGCAGCCGCCCGCGGGATCGATGGGGGTGGGGTCGTTCATGCAGTCTCTCCTTTTATGGTTTGGGCCTTTTATGGTTTGGGAATGCTGACGCGGCCGGATGACCGGCGCATGACGAGCCGACGACTTCAAGGTCGCCGGGTGGTTTCGGCGCAGGCAAGCACCGAGTCGGTCACACCATCCTTTCGCTCTGACCAGGGGAGGATAGGCCGCGCCGGCCAATCGACCTAAACGAATAAGGTGAATTCAGTGATTGAGTGGTCCGATTACAACGCCGCAGCCGCGAAGATGTTCGCTGGCCTTGTCGCGCAACCGCCACGGCCCGGCGAAAATGCGACGAGTGGCGGAACATCGGCTTGGTGGGACGGGTTGACCCCATGCCGCATGACTATGTTTTAAGCGGCAAAAGGAGATGGAAAGTGGCTAACACCCCCAACCAACCGAATGAAAAGAAACCGCAGGCGGACCGCGACGAAGAACAGCGCCGCCAGCAACAGCAGCAGGGCGGCCAGAACCGCCAGCCCGGCAGCGACCAGCGTCCCGATCAGGGCCGCCAGAACCCGCAGCAGCGCTGACACAGGCTGCATGAGAAAGGGGCGGCCCGCGGGCCGCCCCTTTTCATTTGGGCGCTGATAATTGGAGACTCAGAAGCTCGCCTTGATCGTCCCGCCCCACGTCCGCGGGTCGCCCGGCAGACCGACGATCAGGCCGGTGTTGCCCGGCCCGACGCTCAGCTGGTCAAGATATTTCTTGTCGAACGCGTTGCGGACCCAGCCAAAGATGTCGATGCCATTTTCCGTGCGGAAACCCGCGCGGAAGTTTGACAGTGAATAGCCCTCGATCCAGGTGTAAGCCGACGGCGACGGGTTCGACGAGAAGCGCGACCGGTAGCTGCCGTCATATCCCAGATAAAATTGGCCATCCTGCCCGAACAGCTTCGATTCGGCGTTCGCTTCGGCCCCGAAAGAGAAAGCCCATTTCGACACGCCCGGCAGGCGCTCGCCCGAAATGTCGCAATTCGCGGGGCTGAGCCCCGGCCGGCCGGGCGCGCCCGGCGTCTGCCCCGCGCCGACCGTGGTGCCGCCCGAAAGTTCGGGGGGGCACGGCGCGTCGACGAAGCGCTTGTATTTGGCGTCGGTGTAGGCGCCGTTGACATAGGAACGGAACCGTTCGCTCGGCCGCGCCGAAAAGTCGAACTCGACGCCTTGCGTCCGCACCTTGCCCGCATTGGCGAGATAACCGCGCAGCACCCCGAACTGGCCATTGTTCACATTGGCCTGATAATTTTTGATGTCGGTGCGAAAGGCGGTGAGGTTCAGCGTCACCTCGCGGTCGAGGAATTCGGCTTTCACGCCCGCTTCATAATGGTTGACCGATTCGGGCTTCACCGTCGCCGCGTCGAGGATCGGGTTGTTCGCGGCGTCGCTCGGTACGCCATTCTGGTTGATGCCGCCCGATTTGAACGTCTTGGCATAGGTGGCGTAAAACAGCAGATCCTGCGTCGCCTTGTACGTCGCGGTCAGGTCATAGCTGAAGTTCCAGTCGCTGAACGACGGCGAGATTTCCTGCGGCGCGAATACGCCGAGCCGCGCGACGGTGATCGCGTCGGTCGGACCGAAAACGACGGGGGTGCCATCGCCCGCAAAGACGCGGCGCTGATAGAATCCGTCCTTCTTGTCATAGTTCAGGCGAACGCCCGGCTGGATCGTGAATTGGTCGGTGACCTTCCAGCTGACCTGCCCGAACAGCGCCGCGCTGGTGTTCTTCAGATATTGGGTGTTGATCGCGGTCAGCCCGTTCAGCACCGCCGGATTGTTGGCGAGCGCGCTGGTCGGGTTGAGCGTCCAGCGGCTCGACGCCGGGCCGTGCGCTTCGGTGCCCTGCGTGTCGATGCGCTGGTAATAATAGAAGCCGCCGAGCACGAAATCGAAGCGGTCGCCGGTGTAATTGTAACGCAATTCCTGCGTATACTGGTCCTGCTGCGACGGGTTTTGCGACTTGGTGACGATCGGCAGGCCTGTGAAATCGCGGTCGTTTTCAGGCTGCCAGTCCCAATAACGCCATGCGGTGACAGAGGTCAGCGTGCCGGGGCCGATGTCCCATTTAACGCGCAGCGCCGCGCCGCCGATCTCGTTGCCGGCATTGAGGTTCGCGTCGAGGTCGGTCAGCCGGTCATAGGGATTGGTGCTGGGCACCACATAGCCCTGCGCCGCAGCGAGCGCGGCATATTGACGGTTCAGCGGACGCTGCGTCGCGCCGGTACGGACGAATACCGAACTGCAGCACACCGCGTCCTGCTTGTTCCAGTCGCCGGAAAGGGTAACGCTGAGGTCGTCGTTCGGCTGCCACAGCAATTGCCCGCGAATGCCGATATTGTCCTGGCTCTGGGTCCAACGGTCGCTGGTGACGTTATAGATCGTGCCGCGGCGGCTGGTCGACGACACCGCGATGCGCGCCGCAAGCGTGTCCGACAGCGGGCCCGAGATCGCGGCCTTCGCCTGTTTGAAATTGAAATTGCCGATGCTGACCTCGGCCTTGCCCTCGAAATCGAAGGTCGGCTGGTTGGTCGTGATGTTGATCGCGCCGGCCGTGGTGTTCTTGCCATAAAGTGTCCCCTGCGGCCCGCGCAGCACCTCGATCTGCGCGACATCGAGGAAGTCGAAGGTCGAGGAGGCGACCCGCGAATAATAGACGTCGTCGACATAGATGCCGACGCCCTGTTCGATCCCGTCGTTGGTCAGGCCGAACGGCGCGCCGATGCCGCGGATGTTGACCGCCGTGTTGCGCGGGTTCGACGAGTAGAATTGCAGGGTCGGCGCCAGCTGGGTCAGGCGGCCGACGTTGAAGCTGCCCGTATTGTCGATCTGTTCGCCCGCGACGACCGAGATGGCGATCGGGACGTCCTGCGCGGTTTCCTGGCGGCGGCGTGCGGTGACGATGATTTCGCCGCCATAGCTGCCGCCCTCGGCCTGCGCTGCGGCATCGTCAGCGGCCGCCGACGTTGCCGCCCCGGCATCGTCGGACGCCGCAGCCTCATGCGCCGCGGCGGGCGTCGCGGCGCACGCGAGCAAGAAGGACAAGGTAAGCGACGAGGCCCGCACGCGGCGGCGGACCGAAGGATATTTCGCAGTCATGGGTCATTTCCTGTTGCATAAGAAATCACCACATCCGGCGGTCCGGTCTGCGGCAGGTGGGGACGCATGTCCCCTTTGGGAGCTCAAAAATTCAGTTGGGGTAGCGGTGCCGCTCGGTCACATCGACCTGCACCAGACGGCCCTCATGCACGGTCAGCTGGATCGCACCGAACTTCAGCTTGTCGAGTGCTTCGAGCACGGTCTGAATGGCGCGCGGCACGTCTTCGGAGCCGCCTTTGGCGACTTCGTTGATAGCGCTCATGATATTTCCTTTCCCTCGTGGATTCGCCGGCCAAGCATATGCCAAGTAATTTAGTAGACAATGATTGATTTGCTTTCTGCGCCGAAAGGTTGGGTTGTTGCGCCAAACGGACCGCGGCGAACGGATTCAAGTGTGCGACAGGCGGACCGGCGCAACGACGCTAGGGATTGCGCGCGAGTCCCAGTGCTGGCAAAGGCTGGCTCAATGAGCAAAATTAACGATCTGATGGCCCGCGGAACCGAGCTTCTCGGCAGCGACTACGCCATTCTCTGCGGTGCGATGAGCTGGGTTTCCGAACGCCATCTGGTCAGCGCGATCAGCAATGCCGGCGGGTTCGGCGTGATCGCGTGCGGCGCGATGACGCCTGAGCTTCTCGACACCGAAATCGCGGCGACCAAGGCGCTGGCAAAGCGCAATTTCGGCGTCAACCTGATCACGATGCACCCGCAGCTCTTCGAACTGATCGACGTTTGCGCGAAGCATAAGGTCGGCCATGTCGTGCTCGCGGGCGGGTTGCCCCCCAAAGGCAGCCTCGAGGCGATCAAGGCATCGGGGGCGAAGGTCATCTGTTTCGCCCCGACGCTCGCGCTCGCGAAGAAGCTCGTCCGTTCGGGCGTCGATGCGCTGGTGATCGAGGGGATGGAGGCCGGCGGCCATATCGGCCCGGTGTCGACGAGCGTGCTGGCGCAGGAAATCCTGCCCACCCTGGCCGATGAGGTTCCGGTCTTTGTCGCGGGCGGGATCGGCCGCGGCGAAGCGATCGCCGCCTATCTGGAGATGGGCGCATCGGGGGTCCAGCTCGGCACACGCTTCGTCTGCGCGACCGAGAGCATCGCGCATCCCAATTTCAAAAAGGCGTTCATGCGCGCGTCGGCGCGCGAAGCCATCGCGAGCGTCCAGATCGACCCGCGCCTGCCCGTGATTCCGGTCCGCGCGCTCAAGAATGCGGGGACCGAAGCCTTCACCGCCAAGCAGCGCGAAGTCGCGAACAAGCTCGACAAGGGCGACGTCGACATGATGGAAGCGCAGCTGGAAATCGAGCATTATTGGGCGGGCGCGCTGCGCCGCGCGGTGATCGACGGCGACGTCGAAAATGGTTCGTTAATGGCAGGGCAATCTGTCGGTATGGTATCCGAAGAAGAGAGCGCCGCAGCAATCGTCGCATCTCTGGTGCAACAGGCCGAAGCGGCGTTGCACGCTCGGGGTTGATCCCGCATGATATGCGGATGGGGAGTGGGTCATGAATTTGTCGCGTAAGATCATCGTAGCCGGTCTGCTGGCGAGCGTCGCCGCCTGTGCGCCGAAGCCCCCGCCGCCTCCCCCGCCCCCGCCGCCGCCCGTCGCGGTCGTCATCCCGCCGCGCCCGATGCCGCCAGGCAATGCTGCAGTGACGCAGATCCTGCCCGGCCGCGGGATCGACGGGCGCTTCGTCACCGCGAACAGCGGCGTGACCGGCGACCGTGCCTTCTGGCAGCTCAAGATCGGCCTCAACGTCGCAGCGATCGGCTGCCGCGGGCTCGAGGAAACGACGCTCATTTCGGCGTACAACAACATCATCAAGACGCACGGCAAGGTGATCAAGTCGACCGAGAAGAGCGTCATCACCCAGCTCGGCAAGGAAAATAAGAACAACGGCATCGCGCCGCGCGACCGCCTGTCGACGCAGCTGTTCAACTATTTCGCACAGCCGCCGGCGCAGCGCGGTTTCTGCGCCCGCGCCAACGAGATCGCGCAGGTCGTGTCGTCGACCCCGACCGCGCAGCTCGTCGAACAGGCACCCGCACATCTCGCGCGGCTCGACGAGCCGTTCAACGAATTTTATCAAGCCTATGCCCAGTATCAGGTCGACGCCGTCGCGTGGGATGCGAAATATGCGCCGCGGCCGGCGATCATGAACACCCCGGCGCCAGTATCGCCGGTCGGACCGACCGCTTCCGTGACTGTTCCGCCGGGTAACCACTGACGCCGGCTTCGAACGGCATCGGAATCAATTCGACAATCGCGCGCGGGGTATTGGCGCGCACCGCATCCTTCTGTTAGCAGGATTGCGATGACCAACGCCCCGCCACCGCCCTCGTCGGCCGCCCAGTCGGCGCGCACCATCCTGACCCGGTTGCACGAGGTCATGGCATCGCGTTCCAATGCGCAGGGCAAGCTCAATCAGGTCGTCGGAATTATCGGCGAATGCCTCGATAGCGAAGTCTGCTCGATCTACCTGCTGCGCGATGGCGCGCTCGAACTTTATGCGACCCGCGGGCTGAAGCAGGAGGCGGTGCACGTCACGCGCCTCGGCCTTGGCGAAGGGCTGGTCGGCATGATCGCCGACCAGATCGAGACGCTGAACCTCGACGAAGCCGCCGCGCACCCCGACTTTTCCTATCGCCCCGAAACCGGCGAAGAATTGTTCCACAGCTTTGCCGGCGTGCCGATCATCCGCCGCGAGCGCGCGGTCGGCGTGCTCTGCGTCCAGCACAGCGATCCGCGCCGGTATGACGATATCGAGATCGAAACGCTGCAGACCGTCGCGATGGTGCTGTCCGAACTGATCGCCAACGCCGACCTGGTCGATACCGCCGCGCGCACCGACGCCGCCGCCGCCGATCAGTCGGCGCAGCGACTGAACGGCCAGAAGCTGGTCGACGGCATGGGCGCGGGGGTCGCGGTGTTCCACCAGCCGCGCATCACGATCGAGCACACCGTCGCCGACGATACCGAGGCCGAACGCCACCGCGTCTATGCCGCGTTCGACAAGATGCGCGAGCAGATCGACCGCATGGCGAGCTCGGCCGATTTCGGCGTCGGCGGCGAGCATGAGGAGGTCATCGAGACCTACAAGATGTTCGCCTATGACGAGGGCTGGTCGCGGCGGATCAACGAGGCGATCGACAGCGGTCTGACCGCCGAGGCGGCGATCGAGCGCGTGCAGCAACGCACGCGGATGCGGATGCGCCAGATCGACGACCCGCTGCTGCGCGACCGCATGCACGATCTGGAAGATCTGTCGAACCGGCTGATCCGCATCGTATCGGGGCAGATGGGCACCGCGGCGCAGATGGGCGGGCTGCGGCAGGATTCGATCCTGATCGCGCGCAACCTCGGCCCCGCCGAGCTGCTCGAATATGACCGCCGCCGCCTGAAGGGTGTCGTGCTCGAGGAAGGATCGCTGACGGCGCACGTGATCATCGTCGCGCGCGCGATGGGGGTGCCGGTGATCGGCCGCGTCGCCGACGTGCGCGCGTCGATCCGCGAAGGCGATTTGCTGCTGCTCGATTCGGCGGCGGGATCGGTGCACGTCCGGCCGACGCAGGCGGTGCAGGATGCGTTCGACGCCAAGCTGGAGATTTCGCAAAAGCGCCGCGCCAACCTCGCGTCGCTGCGCGATCTGCCCGCGGTCACCAAGGACGGCGTACCGATCGAGTTGATGATCAACGCAGGCCTCCGCGAAGACGTCGCCGCGCTCGACCTGACCGGCGCGCGCGGGATCGGGCTGTTCCGTACCGAATTCCAGTTCCTTGTGTCGGCAACCTTGCCCTCGCGCGACCGCCAGCAGCGGCTCTATCGCGACGTGCTCGACGCCGCCGGCGACCGGCCGGTGATCTTTCGCACCGTCGACATCGGCGGCGACAAGGCGCTGCCCTATATGAATGTCGAGGGCAGCGCGCAGGAAGAAAATCCGGCGATGGGCTGGCGCGCGCTGCGCCTGGCGCTCGAGCGCGAAGGACTGCTGAAGGTCCAGGCGCGCGCGCTGATGGAAGCCGCCGCCGGGCGCACGCTCAACGTCATGTTCCCGATGGTGTCCGAGCCGTGGGAATATGAAGCCGCGCGCAACCTGTTCGTCGGCCAGCGGGCGTGGCTTGCGAGCCACAACAAGAAATTGCCGGTCGCGATCCGCTATGGTGCGATGCTCGAAGTGCCGGGCCTGCTCGAAACGCTCGACCTGATGCTGCCGCACCTCGACTTCCTGTCGGTCGGCACCAACGACCTGACGCAGTTCCTGTTCGCCGCCGACCGCGCGCACCCGCGGCTCGCCGAACGCTATGACTGGCTGTCGCCAACGGTCATGCGTTACCTCGCGCGCGTCGTGCGGACGGTATCGGGGTCGAAGGTCGCGCTCGGCGTGTGCGGCGAAATGGGCGGCCGCCCGCTCGAGGCGATGGCGCTGCTCGGCGTCGGCATCGAACGCCTGTCGATCACCCCCGCCGGCGTCGGCCCGGTGAAGGCGATGATCCGTTCGCTCGACCTCGGCGCGCTGCGCGCCGACATGGCGGCGATCCTGGCCCAGCCGTCATCCGACCCGCGCGGCCAGTATGAGGCATGGGCGCAGCAGCATCAGGTCGATCTGGGCGACTAAGCCGATTTTGGCCGGCACCGCCATTGTCACGGCGCATATGTTTATGTTATGTTCTCCATTCGATTCCACGAGGAGAGAGTGATGAGCGAGCAAGCCCCCCGTGCCAGCGGCCAATGCCATTGCGGCGCGATCCGCTATTCGATGACCACCGCGGTCCAGCATCATGCGCTGTGCCATTGCAGCGACTGCCGCCGCCATTCGGGCGCACCGCTCGTCGGCTGGGCGCTCGTCGGGAATGATGAGATCGAGATCGATGGCACGGCGAAGGTCTACGCCTCGTCCGAGCATGGCCGCCGCCATTTCTGCGCCGATTGCGGCACCGGGCTCTTCTATTCGAACGAGGCGATCTTTCCGGGCCAGATCGACGTGCAGACCGCGACGCTCGACGATCCCGACCTCATCCCCGCGCAGGCGCAGATCCAGACCGCCGAGCGCATCGGCTGGATGGAAAAGCTGAACGGCCTGCCCGCGTTCGAGCGCTACCCGCCCTTCGAATAATCAGCTGTCGGCGGCGACGACCGCCTTGACGAGCTTTGCGATGTCGAGCCGGGTCTTGTCGTCGTCATAACCCTGCCGCACGATCACCAGTTCGCGCGACGGGATGACGATGACATATTGGCCGCGGTTGCCAAAGCCGCCGAAGGCATCGGCGGGGATGCCCTCCGACTTATTGAGCAGCCAGAAGCCCGCACCATAGCCGAACGCGCCGTCGGGCTGCGGCCCGCTGGGCGTCGTGACGAAGCGGCGCCAGTCGGCGGGGAGCAGGCGCTCGCCCTGCCACATCCCGTCGTTCTGATAGAGGAGGCCAAGCCGCGCGAGGTCGCGCGCCGTCGTCCACACCTGGCTCGACAGGATATAATCGCCGTCCTTGTCATGTTCGACGAAGGTACGCGTCATGCCGAGCCGGTCAAAGAAGGCGGCGGGATCGAGCGGCGTACCCGCCTTTTGCAGCGCGGTCTTCAGCGACAAAGTCGCGAGCAACGTGTCGTTGTTCGCATAACGATAATGCGTGTTCGGCGGGTTGAGCAGCGGCCATTGCGTGGTCCACTGGCGCACCGATGCGCCGCCCATATAGATGGCATCGCTGCGGTTGCCCGCGGTGTCGCTGGTCAGCCCGCTCGCCATGCGCATGAGTTGCTCGGTCGTGATCGCCGCGCGCGGGTCCCCCGGCGACTGCCATTCGGCGATCAACGCGGGCTTCGTCACGTCGATCGAGCCTTGCTGCACCGCATGGCCGATCAAGGTCGCGGCCATCGATTTGGCGACCGAGAAAGTGCGCTGCGCGGTGTGGATATCGTGCCCGCCCCAATAATGTTCGAACGCGATCCGGCCGTTCTTGACGATCAGCAGCGAACTGGTGCGGCCGCCGAAACTGTCGATGTTTGTGGCCGTGTCGGCGAACCGGCTCTTGCTCTTTGGCACCGGCCGGCGCGCATCCTTGTCGCCGATCGGCCACGGCCGGGCGTCAAGGTGAGCGCGGCGGTCGGTGGCGGGCATCGCCGCCCGCTGCGCGCCGATCGGCAGGGTGACGCAGCCCTCGCGCCCGCTCCATTCCGCAATCCGCGGCGGCATGTCGTCGCGATAGCGCACGCTCACCCGCTTCGCCCCGGCGTCGACATCGGCCTTCAGCGTACGGACATCGGCCTCGATCTCGGGGTAGATACCGGTGAGTTCGTCGCGTTCGATCGCCTCGACCGGCTTGCCCGCGCCGTTCCACAAGGAGGAGCAGACGAAGGCCGCGCGATAGCCCGCCGCCCAGGCGCGGTTCAGTTCGGCGTTGGGCTTCGGCGCCTGCGCCGCTGCGGGCACGGCACCGGCAAGGAGCGCAACGCCGAGGACGCGCAGCAGGTCAGGGGCGATCGCCGAAAGCCTGCCGCTGCGCTTTCTTTGCGCGATCCCACCAGGCCCGGCGGATGACATCGGCGACGCGATCGGGATCGTCCGATCCGAAGCGGACGAGCAGCGCGTGCCAGCCTTCATAGTGCGGGGTTTGCCAGAAGGTGTCGGGATCGGTTTCAAGCAGGATTTCCTTTTCGTCGGGCTTGCACATCACGGCGAAGCTGCCGGACTCGCGCCCCGGCGAGGCGAGCGCCTTGCCGTTGAGCTTCGGACAGGGGGTGCCATAAAAGGAAAGCATTTCGACATCGGGAAGCGCGCACGCGAACGCGACCACATCGTCCCAGCTGTCGAAAGTCAGCGCCATATCCCGGTGCAGATCAGTCTTCCAATGTCCCGGCGGTGACCTCTATGTCGCGCCCCAGTGGCTGCATGGGCTGGAAGCGAAGGCGCGTCAACACCAGCCGGTCACCCTGAATATCGAGATCGTAGAAGGCGTTGCCGCCGCGCGGGCAGCACTCGCCGTCGCCGTCGCGCGCCACAGGCACCAAAGCGAACATCTCGTCGAAGGCGAATTGCGCAGGCCCGCGGAGCCAATAGCCCGTCGGCAGCAGCTTGCCGCCTTGCTCCGACCAGTCGGACAGGTCGACGCGGCGCCATCTGGGAGCAGCGGCGTCGCTGACGAACAGCGCATCGGCGTTGCCGCCGCCGCTGCCGGCGAGCGTGCCGCCGACATGGATCAGCCGGCGCTTGCCATCGTCCACCACCAGATCGGGCGTCCCGATCGATCCCGAGCTTTCGGCGAACCCCGCAAGCGCCGCCTTCCCTGCCTTGTCCTGCGACAGCAGCACAAGCATCCGCGCCTGCGGCCCGTCGCGCGGCGCGAGGAGCATTTTCTGCCAGAGCAAGCTGGTGCCGGGATCGCGGCCGTTGATCCGCCCGCTCGCTTCGACGCTGCATTTCCCGCCGAAGTCGTAGAGGCATCGCTGCGCGATATTGGTGACGCGCGCGCGGGTCAGCGCGATCTTCGCCGTCACCTCCGCGGCGGTGCATTTGGTTTCAATCGTGCCGCCTGGACAGGACAGGATCGGTGTCGCTGCAGCGGCAAGGACAAGCGCCAATGCCATGATGACTACCCCAGTTCCGGCGCGACCCGACTTGTCCCAAAACTATACTCATGCGCCCATCGAGGCAAGGCCGGCGTCAGCCCTTCGCGCGGCGCCGTTCGTCCCACCAGGCGAGGCGTTCGGCGATCCGCTTTTCGAAACCGCGGTCGACGGGGCGATAGAAATCGGCCGGCGCCATATCGTCGGGCCAATAATTGTCGCCCGAAAAGCCGTCGGGCGCATCATGGTCGTAGCTGTAGCCCTCACCATAACCCAAGTCTTTCATCAGCTTGGTCGGGGCGTTGAGGATATTGGCGGGCGGCGCGAGGCTGCCGGTTTCGCGTGCCGCCGCCCATGCCGCTTTCTGTGCCGCATAGGCGGCGTTCGACTTGGGCGCCGTCGCGCAATAGAGGCACGCCTGCACGATCGCGAGTTCGCCTTCGGGCGAGCCGAGGAACTGATAGGCATCCTTGGCGGCGAGGCACTGTACCAGCGCTTGCGGGTCGGCGAGGCCAATATCTTCGCTCGCGAAGCGGACGATTCGGCGCAGGACATAAAGCGGCTCCTCGCCCGCGACGAGCATGCGCGCGAGCCAATAGAGCGACGCCTGCGGGTCCGATCCGCGCAGCGCCTTATGCAGCGCCGAGATCAGATTATAATGGCCGTCGCGATCCTTGTCGTAGACGGGCATGCGGCGATGCAGGAACTGCGCGAGTTCGGCGGGGTCGAGCGGCGCATCGATCGCCGTCGCGAACAAGGTTTCGACCTGGTTGAGCAGGAAGCGGCCGTCGCCATCGGCGCTGGAGATCAACGCCGCTCTGGCGTCGTCGGTGACGGGAAGGCTGCGTCCGACCTCGGCCTCGGCACGCTCGACCAGCGTTGCCAGCGCCTCTTCACCCAAACGGCCCAACACCAGCACCTGCGCCCGCGACAGCAGCGCCGCATTGAGCGCGAAGCTCGGGTTCTCGGTCGTCGCGCCGACGAGCACGACGGTGCCGCGTTCGACATAGGGCAGGAAGCCGTCCTGTTGCGCGCGATTGAAGCGATGAATCTCGTCGACGAACAGCAGGGTGCGCTTGCCCGCCGCTGCCATCTTCTCTGCATCGGCAAAGGCTTGCCGGAGGTCGGCGACGCCCGAGAAGACCGCCGACAGCGGCGCAAAGCGCATACCGACGGCTTCGGCGAGCAGCCGCGCGATCGTCGTCTTACCCGTGCCCGGCGGACCCCAAAGGATGATCGACGACAATTGGCCCGCCGCGACCATACGGCCGATCGCGCCTTCGGGACCGGTCAGATGTTCCTGCCCGACGACATCGGCGAGCGTGCGGGGACGCAGTCGCTCGGCGAGCGGCACGGGCCCGGTGGCGGCGCCTTCGCGCTGCGCCGGTGCATCCTCGCCGAACAGGTCCCCGGCCATCGGACACTCAGCTCCGGCGCCGCTGTTTCTGGCGGATCAGGCGGATATAGGTGTCGGCGACCGCCTGGTTGATCGCATCCCACTGATAGGAGCCGCTTTCGAGCACCGCCGCCGCGCCATGTTCGGCGCGCAGCTGGATATCGCGGCAATAGCGCTCGAGATGGTCGGCGAAGCTCGTGATCGAGCCGGGCGCGACGAGGTAACCGGTCTGCCCATGCTTGACGATGCTGGCGCTGCCGGTCGCGCGCGCCGCGACGACTGGCAGGCCGCACGCCATCGCTTCGAGGGTCACATTGCCGAACGTCTCGGTCACCGACGGGTTGAAGAAGATGTCGCACGAGGCGAGCGCATGCGCGAGATCCGCGCCGCCCTGGAAACCCACGAAATTGGCGTTGGGCAGGCGCGATTCGAACCATTCGCCCGCGGGACCCTCGCCGATCACGACAACCTTGTGCGGCACGCCGCGCCGCTGAAGCACGTCGATGGCGTCGGCAAAGACGTCGAGCCCTTTTTCCATCACCAGCCTGCCGAGGAAGGCGATCGCGGGCACATCGTCTTCGATCCCGAGCGAGCGGCGCCATGCCATGTCGCGGCGGGCGGGATTGAAAACCGACTGCTCGACGCCGCGGGTCCAGATGCCGATGTCGTAGTTCATCCGCTGTTCGCGCAGCACCTGCGCAAAGCTTTCGGACGGCGCGATCAGCGCATCGCATTTGCGGTAAAGCTTGCGCAACCAGGCGACCATAACGGGTTCGAGGAACGACAGATTATAATAGCGGACATAGGTTTCAAAGCGCGTGTGCACCGAACAGGCGACCGGCAGCCGCCGGCGCCGCGCCCACGCCGCCGCCTGCCGCGCGACGCGGTCGGGGCTGGAGATATGGACGATATTGGGCGCGAAATTGACGATGTCTTCGCGAACGCGCGACGAAAAGGACACCGGAACGCGATATTCGCTGCGGCCCGGAATCGCGATCGACGGCACGCTGACCAGATCGCCCGTCGGCTCGAAAGCGGGGTGGGCGACGGTCGGCGAATATACGCGCACCGCGGCGCCATGGTCCTGAAGATAGCCGACCAGACGGTTCAGCGCCTTGTTCGCGCCGTCGGTGGTCATATTATAATTGCCGCTGAACAGGGCGATGCGAAGGTCGGAGACGTCCATCGCGCCTGCGCTAATCCCCTTGCGGTGCAAACGCAACGCCGCCGTCAGGCCATAATGCTATAGGGTTCGCCCGGTTTCGAACGGCACATGCGTTTCGAGACGCGCGTCTCTTCGCCCTCGACAATGGCAATGTCGGTGATCGACAGGCATTTGCTGCCGTTGGGCTCGGTGTTGAGCGCGGTGATCGTCGATGATCCCGCCACGCCTTCGCGCGTCGGGCTCGTCCAGTTGGCGGTCGCGCCGACCTCTTCCTTTTTCGTGACCGCCATGGTCGCCTCGGCGGCGACTTTCTGCTCTTTTTCGTCGAGCTGGCAGGCGATTTCGGCGACGAGCACTGCGCCGACCAGTCCCGACACGAGCGTACCCACGCCCTTGAGCCCCACGGCGCTGCCCGCAACACCGCCGAGCAGCCCGCCCAGCGCGCCGCCCCGCTTGCGCGCGCGCTTGCATTTCGGATCGGGGGCGTCGCTGCTGGCGCGCTTCGTCTCGTCGCTTTTCTTTTTGGACGGCGTCCCTGTGGCTTCGGGCGCGGCGACTTTGACGGCGGAGGCGGGAACCGGATAGCCGTTGCAGCCGGTGTTGAAGCAGAACCGGTCGGCCAGATAGGCGCGATCGGTCTGATACTGCGCCTCAAGCCCGCGATAGGCGGCGAGGTTCGCGCCCTCGGGATCGGAGGCGGCGTGTTCCGCCATCACGGCTTTATAGAAACGGTCCTGGGTCGCCGGGGAATAGCGCATATTGCCCCCGACCCTGGCCGTATAAAGCGACGACAACGCGTTTTGATAGACGATCATCGCCTCGCGATACGGAAGCATCTTTTGCGTATAATAGGTGTCGATCGCCACCGTGCAGCGGTTGATCGCAGCCGCTTTGTCGAACGGCGCGTCGATCTTTTTATAATCCTCGCGGCACTTGGGGTAGCTGCGGGTATCGAGCACAGGCCGTTCGGGGAGAGCGGGCAGCGCCGGTTCGGCGACCGGCGCCGGGACAAAGGCCTTGTCGCCTTCGCTCGGCACGCCTTGCCAGGCCGCGGCGACAGCGCTGCTCGACAGCAGCACCAAAAAAATGGCGCCGACCCCTGACCGATATCGCAGTTTTGCCCGCATATCTGACTCCCATCCCTTGTCTCCAAGGCTAAGCCCGAATGGACGGCCTCACAAGCGGGGTCAATGACGCGGATCACACCGCCAAATGCCCATGCCGTGATATTGTTTTGGCCGTGGCGATGACATAGCATCATCGCATCTGCGGTTAAGGGTCCGCCTTATGTGGGGATGATCGTATGAACCATTGGATCAAATCGGTCACAGCGCTTGTCGGGGCGCTCGTATGCACCGCCGCGACGCCGCCCGGCATGGACCCCGATAACCCGACCTGCCCCGCCAATCCCAGCTGGTCAGACTATAAGACGATGGTACTGACCCCGTTCCAGCGCAGCGGCGAAACCGTGCTGCTGGCCGAGGGCCGCGTCGATAGCGAACTTCCGGCGCGGCTCGAAAAGGTGCTCACCGACAATCCGTCGATCAGCGAAATCTGGATCCGGTCGCCGGGCGGCGATGCGCGCGCCGGCAATGCGGCGGGATTGCTGATCCGCAAGTTCAGCAAAGAGCGCCAGATGGTGACCCGCATTCCGTCGGGGTGGACCTGTTTCAGTGCGTGCAATTTCGTCTTCATGGGCGGCCGCGCGCGCACGATCGACCCGGGCGGATATTTCATGGTCCATATGTTCACGATGACCGGCGACAAGAACGCGATTCAGTCGAGCGTCGCGATGGGCGCCGAGTCCACCACCGAGTTGATCAGCGACGTCGAGCGGGAGGCGGCGCTGATGGCGACCGAGGATAACGACCTGCTGATCCGCCTCGATGTCTCGCGCGACCTGCTGTCCGATATCATGTACCGGCAGAAAGCGATCGCGACCGGCGAAGACCGGTCGACACGGCGATGCCTGACGCGGAAAGAGGCGCTCAAATATAATGTGGTCAACATCGACCCGGATTAGCGGAAGAACCTAGTCCCCGGTTTCCGACGGCGCTTCCAGATCGACGACCACCGGCGGGTGGAGGCGCAGGCGGTGGACGCGGCGCTCGTCGGCCTCGATGACCTCGATGCGCCAGCCGCTCGGGTGGACGAGGATTTCGCCGACCTCGGGGACATGGCCCGCGAGCACGGCGGCGAGGCCGCCCAGCGTGTCGACGTCTTCCTCGATCTCGGCGAGCCGCGGGTCGATTGCCTCGCCGACATCGTCGAGCTCGGCGCGCGCGTCGGCTTCCCAGCAACCGCCCTCGCCCGGCGCGAACAGCGCGGTTGGCTCGTCGTCATGCTCGTCCTCGATCTCGCCGACGATTTCCTCGACCAGATCCTCGATCGTCAGCAGCCCCTCGGTGCCCGAATATTCGTCGATGACGATCGCCAGATGCGTACGTTTCGCGCGCATTTCAGCGAGCAGGTCGAGCACGCCCATCGATTGCGGGACGTAAAGCGGCTGGCGGATGAGGTCGAGCAAGGGCGGCGGGGTGCGCCCCTCGGCGAGCACGGCGAACACGTCCTTGACGTGGATCATGCCGACGACCTCGTCGAGATTCTCGCGGTAGACCGGCAGGCGGCTGTGCCCGGCTTCGGCGAAGGACGCGACGATCTCGGCAAAGCTCGCGCTTTCGGGGATCGCGATGATGTCGGCACGCGGCACCGCGACATCGTCGACGGTCTGTTCGCCGAAGTGGAGGAGGTTGCGCAGCATCTTGCGCTCGATCTGCGACAGGTCGCCGACGACGCTGCTGCCGCGCCGTTCCTGCCCCTCTTCCTCGGCCTCGTCGATGACCTCTTCGATCTGCTCGCGCAGCGACGGTTCCTTGTCGCCGCCGAACAACAGATTCTTCAGCCCGGACAATAGTCCGGGTCTACTACTGTCCTCTTCCGATCGGCTCGAAGATCCCTGGTCGTCGGGCATGTGCGTGTCGTTTCCCTGCTAGTCGAGTTCCGCATATGGATTGGCGATGCCCAGCGATGCAAGCGCTTTCACCTCAAGCGCCTCCATCGCCACGGCTGAGTGATCGTCCATATGGTCGTAACCGACGAGATGCAGCGTGCCGTGGACGATCAGGTGCGTCGCGTGATCGGGAACCGAAATCCCCTTCTCCTCCGCCTCGCGCGCGCAGGTTTCGCGCGCGAGCACGATGTCGCCGAGCAGGATTTCGCCATCATCGCTGTTCGCGAGGCTTTCGAGCAGATCCTCCTGGACCTGCGGAAAGGAAAGGACGTTGGTCGGCTTGTCCTTGCCGCGAAAATCGCGGTTGAGCGTGTGGACCTCCGCATCGTCGGTCAGCCGCACCGACACCTCGACGAGCGGCGCGGCGTCGGCAAGCTCGGCATAGGGCGTCAGCGCGAGCGCGGCGGCGACCGCCTCGCCTGCCCGCACCTCCCAGTCGAGCGGATCGGGCCACGGCGTCGCGGCGTGGGTTTCGACGCTCAGCATCGGATCGGCTCTGCGCAAAAATCGGCAGAAAACTGGGTAACTTCACACTGGAATCGCATATATTGTCCGGGAGACGGGGCGCCAAGGGCGCGAATGGGGCAAGGGCGTGTCATCGCCGCCACGCTATCGCCCCACGATTTTGTAGGACAGCGATATTTGCTCATGGTCACGGCTCAAGGATGATTGCATCGCTGATATGGGTCTGCGCAGCCGCCACCTCGGCGGCCGCCGCTTCTGCTAGCCAATCGCGAAAGTGCGCGATCTTTTGGCTCTGCAGCCGCGCGACGGGATAGACGAACCAGAAGGCGCGGCCGTCGCCCGCGACGAGGTCGTGCGCGGGCACGAGGCGGCCGGCGGCGATTTCGTCGCGGAACAGGATCGGCGAGCCGATCGCGATCCCGTGCCCCGCGATCGCGGCGGCGATATCCATATGCTCGGCGGCGAGGCTGGTGCCGAAGCGGTCGGGTGGCGGCCCCGGGGCGACACCGAGCGCGCGATACCACAGTCCCCACCAGTCGGGCCGGCCGAGCAGCGGGACATCGAGCGCTTTGCCCGGATTCTCCAGCCCGGCGGCCGCGACCTTCAGTGCGGGCGCGCAAAGCGGCATGAACAGGACGGGGAACAATCGGACGCTTCTGAGGCCGCGCCATTCGCCAAGCCCGTGGCGGATCGCGGCGTCGAAACGGCCATCGCCGAGCGCCTGCGGTTCGGCCGACAATTCGAGTTCGATCGCGATGTCGGGATGCCGCGCGCGGAACAGCCCAAGCCGCGGGGTCAGCCAGCTCGTCCCGAAGGTCGGGAGCGTCGTCAGCGACAGCCGCGCCTCGTCCCGGTCCTGCGCCTTTACGAAGCTCGCATGCAGCGCCGCGAAGGCGGCCGTCGCCTCGCGCGCGATCGCGGCGCCCGCGGCGGTCAGCACGACCTTGTGCGGATGGCGGACGAACAGGTGCAGCCCGGTCTGCTGTTCGAGCTGGCGGACATGGTAACTGACCGACGCGGCGGTGGTGCCGAGTTCGTGTGCGGCGCGGGCAAAACTCTCCAGCCGCGCAGCCGCTTCAAAAGCGCGGATCGAGGGCAAGGGCGGAAGCTTGTCGGCGCGGACCATAAATATGACTTAGCCTCTACAGCCATTCTTCGCATCCTCAAAGCGTCGCGCGCGGGGCAGACCAAGCCACCCATTCGCTGGAGGCCCGATGACCCATCTTTCCACTTCGCTCGACCGCCGCCGCCTGATCGAAACGATGATCCTCGCCGGTGGCGCGGCGGCTTTCGGTGTGCCCGCATGGGGCCACGACCCGCATCACCGCGACTGGCAATGGCTGGTCGGCGATTGGGACGTCTGGCACCGGCGATTGAAGGAACGGCTCGCGGGCAGCGACGACTGGGCCGAGTTTGGCGGCAAGAGCGCGTGCTGGCTGACGCTGGGCGGGCTCGGGACGATCGACGACAATATCCTCGACCTGCCCGGCGGCGAATATCGCGGCTTCGGAATCCGCGCCTTCGACCCGGCGACTCGGCGATGGGCGATCTGGTGGGTCGACGGGCGAAACCCAACGCATATCGAGCCGCCCGTGATCGGACGTTTCGACGGCGACGAGGGCGTCTTTACCGGGCGCGACACATATAAGGGTCAGGATATCGCGGTCCGGTTTCGCTGGCACGAGATCGACGGCGCGCGCCCGCACTGGGACCAAGGATTTTCGACCGATGGCGGCGCGACGTGGGAGATCAATTGGCGGAACTATTTCACGCGCACCGGAGCCACGCCGACGCCGCTGCCATTGCTGGCCGAAGAGGCGCCGAACGCACGCGACTTCGCCTTTCTGGTCGGCAGCTGGAAGGTGCGGCACCGCCGGCTGAAAAAGCGGCTCGCGGGAAGCCGCGACTGGGTCGATTTCGACGGGACGCTGGTGAACTGGCCCGTGCTCGGCGGGCGCGGTAACGTCGGCGACAATGTGATGAACTTTCCCGGCGCGCCGTTCCGCGGGGTCGGCATCCGCGCGCTCGATCCGGCGACGGGCGAATGGCTGAGCTGGTGGCTCGACGGGCGCAGTCCGACGAGCATCGCGCCGCCGGTGCGCGGCGGCTTTGCGGGCGGGGTCGGCACCTTCATCGGCGACGACAGTTTCGAGGGGCGGCCGATCAAGACGCGCGTTTTATGGTCGCGCATCACCGCGACCTCGGCACGCTGGGAGCAGGCATCGTCGGCCGACGGCGGCCAGAGCTGGGAGACCAACTGGATCAGCGATTTCGATCGGACCGCGTAAAATGACGGCGTTTGCCCTCGCCTTTTCGCTGCTCGCCGCGAGCCCCGCGGTCGAAATCGTCGGCGAGGCCGAGCTGTTCGCGCCGGGGATCGCCTCGACCGGTCATTCGGAAATTCGCCTGACGATCAGCCCCGACGGCCGAACCGCTTTGTGGTTCAGCCGCGACCGGCCGGGCGGGCCCGGCGGCTACGACATCTGGATCGCACGCCGCGAGGGAAACGAGTGGGCGCCCGCGACGCCGGTTTCGTTCAATTCGCCGGGGCGCGATTTCGACCCCGCTTTCTCGCGCGACGGACGCATCGTCTATTTCTGTTCGGACCGGCCCGGCGGGATCGGCAAGGACGATCTGTATCGCGTCGCGGTGACCGCAAAGGGGTTCGGCACGCCCGAAAATCTGGGGCCGCAGGTCAATAGCGCGGCGAACGAATATGCGCCGATGCTGTCGCCCGACGGCCGGCGGCTGCTGTTTTCGAGCGACCGGCCGGGCGGCGCCGGACGCCACGACCTTTACACCGCAAGGTCGAAAGGGCGCGATTTTGCTGCCGCCGTGCCGCTGCCCGGAACGATCAACACCCCCGCCGACGAATTCGACGCGAGCTTTCTGGCCGACAGCCGGACTTTGGTCTTCGCGCGCGCGCCGAGCATGAAGGACGATCGCGTCGACCTGTTCGCCGCGACATCGCAGAGTGGCCGCTACGACGCGGGAATGATATTGCCCCTCGCGGTGAACGATCCGGTGAAGGATAGTTATGGGCCGATGCTCGACTGGTCGGCGCCGGATCGGCTGACCTTTTCGAGCCAAAGGGGAGGAGCGCAATCGATGGAATTGTACCGCATCACCTATCATATTGTATCAACGAAGATTTCGGGAGGGCAGCATGGCCGATAATCTTTTGACCGGCCTCAGCTTCGCCGCCGCGGGCGGCGCGGCGCTGGTCGGCGGGGTCTTCTTCGGCTTTTCCAGCTTCATCATGGCCGGGCTTGGACGGCTCGCGCCCGAGCAGGGCGCGAGTGCGATGAATTCGATCAACGTCACGGTGATCAATCCGGCCTTCATGACCGCATTGTTCGGCACCGGGCTGCTGTGCCTGATCGCGGCGGCGATGGCGCTGGGATCGCCCGGTTCGCTCGACGGCAAGCTGATCCTCGCCGCGGCGCTGCTGTATGTCATCGGCTGCGACGGGGTCACGATGGCGCTGAACGTCCCGCTCAACAATGCGCTTGCCAGGGCGCCGGTGGGCACGCCCGAGGGCGCGGCGCTGTGGGCGCGCTATCTCAAGGATTGGACCTTCTGGAACTCGGTGCGCACCGCGGCGAGCTTTGCCGCGGCGATCCTGTTCGTCGCCGCGGGGGTATGCCGCGCCGCCTGAGCGTCAGTGCATGTGTTTGAGCTTGTCGGGGTTGCGCATGACATAGATGGCGGTGACCTTGCCGTCCGCAATCTCGAGCGCGGTGGTTTGCAGCTCGCCGTCGGCCTCGCGCGTGACGAAACCCGGCAGGCCGTTGATCATTCCGGCGTGGACGAGCGTCGAGCCATATTTGCCGAACAGCACCGCAAGGCTGCGGTGCAGTTTCAGCACGATGTCGTATCCGATTACCGGCCCCGTCGCGGCGGGGCGCTTGCCGCCGCCATCGGCCCACATGCCGACATCGGCGGCGAGCAGCGCGCCGAGCGCGCGCATATCGCCGCTGCGCGAGGCCGCGAAAAAGGCGTTGGCTATCTGGAGCCCCTGCTCTTTCTCGAGCTTGTAGCGCGGGCGCGCGTCGCGGACGTGGGTGCGCGCGCGCGCCGCGAGCTGGCGCGTCGCGGCGGGATCGCGATCGATCGTCTTCGCGACCTCGTCATACTCGACGCCGAAGACGTCGTGGAGCAGGAAGGCGGCGCGCTCCAAGGGGGAGAGCCGTTCGAGCGCGAGCATCAGCGGCAGTGTGACGTCGTCCGCTTCCTCCTCCTCGACCAGCGGGTCGGGGAGCCAGGGGCCGACATAGGTCTCGCGCTGGTTTCGCGCCGACTTGATCTGGTCGAGGCAGAGCCGCGTCACGGTGCGGCGGAGGAACGCCGCGGGCTCGCGCACCGCATCGCGGTCGGCGGCGAGCCAGCGGATGAAGGCATCCTGCACCACATCCTCGGCGTCGGCGACCGAGCCGAGCATGCGGTACGCGACGCGCGTGAGCAGCGGACGCAGCGGGTCGAAACTCGCCGCCGCGTCCGCCGCCGCACCGGTGTCGCCGTGGATGCCTTCGGGGGTCATCAGGCGGCCTTCGCGGGCGCGCCGCCTTCGTACCAGAGGTCGAAGCCGACCGCGATGCGGTTCCAGCCATTGATGACGTTGATCATCACGGTCAGGTTCATCTGTTCCTCCGCCGTGAAATGCTCGTCGAGCGCCGCGTGCGCTTCCTTTTGCGTGTGTGCTTGCGAAAGACGGGTCAAGGCGTCGGTCCACGCGAGCGCGGCGCGTTCGCGCGGCGTATAAACCGGGGCGTCGGCCCACGCCGCGAGCAGATAGATGCGCTGCTCGGTCTCGCCCTTCGCGCGCGCGTCGGCGGTGTGCATGTTGATGCAGTTGGCGCAGCCGTTGAGGATCGACGAGCGGATCTTCACCAGCTCGATCAGGCTCGTCTCAAGGCTTTTTTCGGCCGCGAGGCTGACCGCCATCCACTGCTTCATCAGCTGCGGCGAGGCGGCGAAGGGGTCGGTTACCTTGGTCATGTCATGTCTCCTTTAAGGGGTTGTACCGACATGACGAGACAGGATCGGCGCGTGTGACATGATATGCGAAAAAAATTCGCACCGGACGGAAAATCGGTTAGCCTGCCCGCCTCGACAATCGGAATGAGGGGGAAAATCATGAAGTTTCTCGATGGTTTCGGCGAACAGGCCTATGCATTGCTGCGCATCGTCGCGGGCCTGTTGTTCATGGCGCATGGCGTGCAGAAATTCTTCAATTTCCCGGTCAAGTTCCCGATGGAACTCACCCCGATGCTGCAAGCCGCTGGGGCGATCGAGCTGGTCGCGGGCGGCCTGATCGTCATCGGCCTGTTCACCCGCCCCGCGGCCTTCATCGCGAGCGGCATGGCGGCGGTCGGCTATTGGACCGCACACGCAACGCAAGGGCTTTATCCGATCGTCAATGGCGGCGAGACGATCATCCTCTACTGCTTCATCTTCCTGTTCATCGCGACGCGCGGCGCGGGCATCTGGAGCGTCTACGGCGCGAGGAAATAGAGGTTCCATCATTATCTCGCGGCCACTAGTTGCAGATCCTATTTATCGTCATCCCGGACTTGATCCGGGATCCCGCTTTTTTCGAGGCACCGACTGGTTTCGGCATCAAGCGGGACCCCGGATCAAGTCCGGGGTGACGAAGGAAAATGAAGCAACGTCCGCTTCCCATCCCTTTGCTGTCTCACCGCCCACGCAACAAAATAGGGGGCGGCCCTTTCGGACCGCCCCCAGTTTCGGGCTTCACATGGTGAAGGTCGTCAAAGCTTGCGTGTGTTCGTTTCGATCAGCTTCTTAGCCTCGCTGATGGCTTTCGCGGTAGTCAGCTTCTTTTCCTGAACCTCGTCGGCCATTTCGAGCAGGCGGCCGCTGATCACGGTGCCCGTCTGCGCTTCCTCATTGATCGCGATGCCGCCCTTAGCGGCGGCGACGCGGTCCCATTCGGCGCGCACCGCGGCCCAATACTCTTTCGTCGCCGCCCAATAATCGTCGGCCGCCTTCACGTCATATTGGTCATATTTGATATAGGTGTTGAGGACATATTCCTGGACGATCGGCACCAGCTTGCCGTCCTTCGTCCCCATCTTGGTATTGTCCTGCCAGTGGACCCAGCCATCGGGCGAGGGCTGGTGGCGGTTGATCGAGAGGTAGCGGTCATAGACCGGATTGCGCACCGCATCGCGGCGCGCGAGCGGGCGCCAGGTCCAGTTCGAGCGCCAGCGGCGCACGCCGCCCTGCGTTTCGAACTGGCCCCAGCCGCCGTAACGCGGGCTGTCGTCGACCTGATAGACCGTCTGCGACCAGCGGCCGGTGCGCATCTTTTCGGGCACATCTTCCCACGTCCACGCGTTGCGGTCCGAATAGACGAGCAGCTTCGCGGGTTCATATTCCCAGTCCTGCCGCCAATGCTTGATGATCATGCTCTTGTCGTCGTCGCCCGTGATGACGAGCATATGCTGCAGACTGATCTTGCGGCCCGTGTCCTCGATCACGCGGACGACCTCGTTGCCGCCCGAACGCTTGGGTTCGAGCACCTCATAGGCCGGATCCCAGCGCGTCGATTCCTGCATGTTGAAGCTGACGCGGTAATTGCCCGCCATCGCGAGGATGTCGGCGCGGTCCTGTTCGAAATTGGCGGCGGCGGCCTCGGCGGCGATCGGCGGGTGCGCCGAGGCGGCGACGGGCAGCGCGGCGGTGAGCAGCAACAGGCTGGCGGCGATCTTGCGATAGGTTTTCATCGGTGCAGTCCTTCTTTCTGTTTTAAAAGCGGAAGCTCAGCGACACGCTCGCGTTGCGGCCGGGCTGGGTATAGGCGTCGGCGCTCGCCGGATTGGTCGGGCTGGTTGCCGTTCCGCCCATCGCGAGGCCGCGCACATCGCTCCACCAGCTGTATTTCTTGTCGAGGATGTTGAAGACGCCCGCGCGCAGCGTGAGCGCATCCATCACCCGCACGAACGCCGTCGCGTCGAGGATCGTGAAAGCATCGGGGCGGAAGCATGTGGGGGTGCAAAGCCCCGTCGTGCGCGACGCTTCCTTGCGGCCCGCGTGCGTCATAATGATCTGGCCGCCCAAGCGACCCGACGATTCCCGATAGCCGACGCCGGCGACGAGCTTCAGCGGATCGATCGACGACAGCGGCGAGCGCACGCCGTCGGGGTCGATGATGTCCCCCTTCGCATAGGATAGGGCGAGCGTCGTATACAGGCCGGACGACGCTCGCCCCTCGAACCGCGCCTCGGCCCCTTTGACCCGGACGCGATCGAGATTCACGAATTGATAGAGGATGGGGTTGGCGATCGTGCCGACGCCGCCGACCTGTTCCTGGCTGATGAAATCCTTGTAGCGCGCCGAAAAACCGGTGACGTCGAGGCTGACCGTGTCATTGGAGAAGCGCACGCCGCCCTCGAAACTTTCGCTGCGCTCGGGCCCCAGGTCGGGGTTCGGGAGCGTGCGGTACGAGAAGAAGGGCGAAGTCAGATTCTCGAAGAACTGGTTCACCTGCCCCGGCTCGGGCGCCTTGAAGCCGGTCGCATAATTGGCGAACAACCGGACATCGTCGGTAATTTTCCACACCGCGCCGAACTTCGGCGAGACGCGCGAGCCGTCCTGCTTGGCGCCGCGGAAGGTCGGCAGCAGCGGGTCGTTGTCGGGCGACAGGTCGTACCAGTCGAAACGCAGCGCCGGGTAGAGCAGCAAGCGGCCGTCGGCGATCGCGATCTCGTCGCCGACGAACAGTCCCGCGCGGGTGAAGTCGGTGCTCGGGAAGGCGCGGGTGGGATAGGTTTCGCCCGCCGGCGGGACGGTGCCGCCGCGAAGGCCGCGCTGGCGCGTCTGGCTGATGTCGCCGCCAAAGACGAGACGGTGCGTGATCGCACCCGTCGCGAAATCGGCGCGCGCGTCGGCCGAGGCGCCAAAGACGCGGTTCTCGAAGGTGTTGAGGCGCGTGCGGTCGGCCGACGGGGTGCGGTCTTCCTCGGTATATTGGCGGTCCTCGCCGTCCTGCCAGTAAAGCGCGACGCGCGCGAAATCGATCGCCCCCTCGCCTTCCCAGCTCCAGTCGAGCGAGACGCGCTTGCGCGTCCCGGTGTCGAAGCCTTCGAGGCGGTCGACGGTCGCGCCGAGCCCGTTCGGGCCGAGACCGCTGAGCCCGTTGGTATAGAGGCGCGTGTCGAGATATTCGCCGGTCAGGCGCAGCTTGTGGCCGTTGGCGGGGTCGTAGACGATGCGCGCGAGCGCGGCGTCCGAGCGTCCGTCCTGCGGGTTGGCGCGCGTGCGCGACGCGCCGATGCCGTTCGCCGTGCCGAGGCTGCCCTGGTTCTCCAGCTCCTTGTAATCGCGGCGCGTATAGGCCGCCATCACCGACCAGTCGCCGCTGCGCCCCGCGAGGATCGCGGTTTCGCTGAATTCCTCGTCGGCGCTGTTATAGCCGGCGCGGAGCAGGCCGCCGATGCTCTTGCCGGGTTCGAGGAAGTCGGCGGGGTCGGAGGTGATGAAGCTGACCGCGCCGGCAAGGCCGTCGCTGCCATAAAGCGCCGACGACGGGCCACGCAGGATCTCGACCGATTTGACGAGGCCGAGGTCGACATAGTCGCCGCGCCCCGATGCCTGTGCGCCGAAGCTGAAGCCGTCGGGAACGCGGACGCCGTCGACCTGGATCAGCACGCGGTTGCCGCCGATGCCGCGGATGTTGAAGCTGTCGTTACCTGCACGGCCGGTGGCGCCGAGTGCGGCGCCGAAACGCGCGGGCTGGCGCTGGACACTGACGCCGGGTTCGAAACGGACGAGGTCGCGGATGTCGGTGACCATCTCGTCGGCGATCTGCTCGTCGCTCTTCACGGTGACGGTGACCGGGACGTCTTCGGCCTTCACCGCGGTGCGCGTCGCGGTGACGACGATGCGATTCTTGAGCGACACCCAATATTCGCCGTCATTGTCCTGCGCAAAGGCCGGCGAAGCGGTCGCGGCGAGCGCGAGGCCCAGCGCGCTGCCTGCGGCAAGGCGGGATATCGACGGCAAATTTCGGATGTTCAATTTTCTTCCCCTGATTGATTGCGACTGACTCGCAATAGCGGCCGTCTAGGCGGGGAATTTCAGAGGGTCAATATGCTATTGAGAATCGTTCTCGAAAATTAGCAGCAGGTGGCAGCGCGCGACGATCCGACCGCAAGCGCCGTGAACGCGGAAACAAGCTCGGAATGATGAAAAGGCAGGCAGCGACCGGGAGCGCTCCATCACTCATCGTCACCCCGGACTTGATCCGGGGTCCCGCTTGAGGTCAAAGACAATGAGTGCGTCAAAAAAGCGGGATCCCGGATCAAGTCCGGGATGACGAAGGGGGATCAAGTAACGTCCGCTCCCCACCCCAAAGCCGACGCTGTCCGCGCGCTAAGCCCCCGGCCCTTCATAGGCATCGACGATCCGCCCGACGATCGGGTGGCGAACGACGTCGGCGCTGGTGAAATAGCTGACGTTGATGCCCTCCAGCCCTTCGAGCCGGCCGACCGCGTCGGCGAGGCCCGAGGTTGCGGGGATCGGCAAGTCGACCTGCTTGGGGTCGCCGCAGACCACCATGCGGCTGTTCATGCCGAAGCGGGTGAGGAACATCTTCATCTGCGGGATCGTCGTGTTCTGCGCCTCGTCGAGGATGATGAAAGCATCGGCGAGCGTGCGCCCGCGCATGAAGGCGAGCGGCGCGATCTCGATCTCACCCGACGCAATCCGGCGCTCGACCTGCTCGGCGGGCAGGCAGTCGTGGAGCGCGTCGTAGAGCGGGCGGAGATAGGGATCGACCTTTTCCTTCATGTCGCCGGGAAGGAAGCCGAGCTTCTCGCCCGCCTCGACCGCGGGGCGCGAGAGGATGAGGCGCTGGACGCTGCCGGTGATCAGCTGCGCAACCGCCTGCGCAACCGCGAGATAGGTCTTGCCGGTGCCCGCGGGGCCGAGCGCGAAAATCACATCGTCGCGGGCGAGCGCCTGCATATAGGGGACTTGCGACGGCGCGCGCGGGACGATCGTCTTTTTGCGCGTGCGGATCATGATCGGCGGCGCTTCGTCCTTGTCGTGGCGGATGATGCCCGCGAGCGTCGGCTGCGCCGACATCGCGATCACCCCGTCGACGAGGCCGGTGTCGACCTCCTGCCCCTGTTCGATCCGGTTGTAGAGTTCGGTGAGCACGTCGCGCGCGCGCGCCGCGGCCTCGGCCTCGCCCTCGATCTGCACGCGGTTGCCGCGCGCCGAGATATAGACGCCGAGGCGGTTTTCGATCGCGACGAGGTTGCGGTCGAACTCGCCGAAGAGGATGCCCAAAAGCTGCGTTCGCTCAAATTCCGCCGTCAGTCGGACACGGTCGCCGGGTTCGGCGGGGGCGGAGGCGGTCAGCGGGCGTTTGGACATATAAGCAAGGCTCCTTCGATCGACGACATGACTGTAGCCCCGTCAAGGCGGGAGTCCATGACTTGCGGGCTGCAAATAGGACGGAAGGAGACGGAGTGTGTCTTCGGGGAGACAGCTTCCGTCCTGCCCACTAGGCGACCTCTTCCATCAGCGCTTCGGCGCCAACGCTGTTGGCACCGGCCGACGTGATCCGCACGTCGATCATATCGCCGATCTTGAGCCCCGGCGCGATGACATGCACCGACTGGAGCCAGGGCGACTTGCCGATCAGCTGGCCGTCGAGCTTGCCCTTGCGCTCGAGGAGCAGCCGCGTGGTCCGGCCGACGGTCGCTTCGTTGAACGCCTGCTGCTGTTCGTTGAGCAGCGCCTGGAGGCGTTGGAGGCGCTCATTGAGCACCGCTTCGTCGATCTGATCGTCCATCGTCGCGGCGGGCGTGCCGGGGCGGCGCGAATATTTGAAGCTGTACGCCATCGCATAATTGGTCGCGCGGACGATATCGAGCGTCGCCTCGAAATCGGCGTCGGTTTCGCCGGGGAAGCCGACGATGAAGTCGCCCGAGATCGCAATGTCGGGACGCACGGCGCGGACGCGTTCGATGATCTTGAGATAGCTTTCGACCGAATGGCTGCGGTTCATCGCGGCGAGGATGCGGTCGCTGCCCGCCTGCACCGGCAGGTGGAGGAAGGGCATCAGCTTGTCGATCTCGCCATGCGCGGCGATCAGCCCGTCGGTCATGTCGTTGGGGTGGCTGGTCGTGTAGCGGATGCGCTCTAACCCGTCCTCGCGCGCGAGTTCGCGGATCAGCCCGTCGAGGCCGATCGCCCGGCCCTTGGCGTCCTCGCCGTCCCAAGCGTTGACGTTCTGGCCGAGCAAGGTGATTTCGCGCACCCCGCCCGCGACGAGCGCGCGCGCCTCGGCGATCAGGTCGGCGAACGGCCGGCTGATCTCGGCGCCGCGTGTATAGGGCACGACGCAATAGGTGCAGAATTTGTCGCAACCTTCCTGCACCGTCAGAAAGGCGGTGGGGCGCTGCCCGCCCGCGCGTTTCGGCAGCGCGCCGAACTTGCTCTCGGCGGGCATGTCGAGGTCGACGGCTTTCTCGCCGCGCGCGGCGCGGGCGATCAGGTCGGGAAGACGGTGATATGCCTGCGGGCCGACGACGACATCGACCGTGGGCGCACGGCGCGCGATCTCAGCGCCCTCGGCCTGTGCGACGCAGCCCGCGACCGCGATCGTCGGGCGACTGCCGTCGGCGCGCTTCAGCCGGCCGATGTCCGAATAGACTTTCTCGGCCGCCTTTTCGCGGATGTGGCAGGTGTTGAGCACGACGAGGTCGGCGTCCGCGCCGTCGGCGGCGGCAACATAGCCTTCGGCGCCCAGCATCTCGGCCATGCGCTCGCCGTCATAGACGTTCATCTGGCAGCCGAAAGATTTGACGTGAAAAGTCTTTTGAGGACTTGGGGGAGAGTCGGATTTCATCGGCGCGCTATAGGCGATGCGGCGCGCCGGCGGAAGACCGCGCAATTTCCGCCGCAATCGAGGCGCGCGCAGCCTCGGCGAGCAGCTTGCGGTCGCCCTCGACGATATCGGGCAAGGGATCGAGATAGTGGATCGTCAGGTGGACCGGGCGCTTGCGCGCGAGCAGCCGCTTGAAATTGTCGAGCCCCGATTCGGGATCGAGCCAGGCGATATCGTTCGCCTCATGCCCATAATCGAGAAACACCGGCTGCACGCGCAGGTTCGGAGGCGTCGGGATCACCGCCTGGAACAACGAGGCGCGGAAGGGCAGCAGGCCGTCGCCCGGCCCCGTCGTGCCTTCGGGGAAGAGCGTCACCGGGCGGCCGCGCGCGAGCGCACCCCGCAGATCGTTCGCCTGATTGTGGATTTCGCGCCGCGCCTCGCGCTGGACATAGACGGTGTGGTTCTGGTCGGCGAGCCAGCCGACGAGCGGGGTTTCGCCGACCTCGGCCTTTGACACGAACGCCGAGCGCGCGGCGCCGCCGAGCGCGAGAATGTCGAGCCAGCTGACATGGTTCGACACGAACAGGACATTGCGCCGGAGCCGCGTGCCCGTCGTGCGGATGCGCAGCCCTGCGATCCAGCCGACGGCGTTGAGGAAGGCCATCACCATCGGCGACGGGCGACGGGCGGCGCGGTAGAGGAGGTGCGGGACGATCAGGAAAAGCAGCGTCAGCACCATCAAGGCGAGACGGGCGACCGTCCGCCAGGTGATCGAGGCGCGATCAGTCGCGCTTGCGATCGATGGCGACACCATAAAGCTCCATGCGATGGTCGACGAGGCGGAAGCCCAGCCGTTCGGCGATCACCTTCTGCAACGCCTCGAGCTCGGGATCGACGAATTCGATCACCTTGCCCGTTTCGACGTCGATCAGATGATCGTGATGCGCCTCGGGCGCGGCTTCGTAGCGCGAGCGCCCGTCGCCGAAATCGTGGCGGTCGAGGATGCCCGCCTCTTCGAACAGACGGACGGTGCGATAGACGGTGGCGATCGAAATGCCGCTGTCGACCTTTGACGCGCGCTCATACAGCGTCTCGACGTCGGGATGATCCTCCGAATCCGAAATGACGCGCGCAATTATGCGGCGCTGCTCGGTGATACGGAGCCCCTTTTCGTGGCACAATGCTTCGAGATCGATATTGCCGGACATGCTTGCCTTTCCTGCAGATGCAGCCGTGTCTGTGTTTGTTACAAACTGTATAGGCATGCCCCGCGGATAGGACAAGGGCGGCACCCCTACGACGCCGCCCTTCCCTGCTCCGGATGGAGCGATTTATCTTAGGCCCAGACCCTAAGGTTCAGACCTTGGGCTTGCGCTTACGCCCGCCGCCGCGGCCCTTGGTGCCGAGGCCGATTTCCTTGGCCAGCGCGCGGCGCTTTTCGGCATAGTTCGGCGCGACCATCGGATAGTCGGCTGGCAGGCCCCACTTTGCGCGATAATCGTCGGGGGTCATGCCATAATGCGTCATCAGGTGGCGGCGCAGCATTTTGAGCTTTTTGCCGTCCTCGAGACAGACGATGAAGTCGGGCTTGACCGAGGTACGGATCGACACCGCCGGCACCAGCTTTTCCTCGACGACCGGTTCGCTGCCGAGACCCGACAAGGCGGCGTGAACATTATTTATCAAAATGGAGAGATCCGAAATCGCGACGCTGTTGTTGCTGACATGTGCGGCGACGATGTCGGCGGTAAGCGTAACGAGCATCTCGTTGGTATCGGCTTGGTCGGACATGAGACTATTCCTTGATTCTTATTACCCAGAAGACATGCCGGCGAATATTGGATTTGTTCTTCCGCCAGCCAGAATACTGCCACTTTGGATGGAATTCCGCAATGACCGATCAGTCCGCCTTTTCACCGCGTGCCGACCGGCGCATCGTAATTGCGTCGCGAACCACCCCATCATTACCGCGGTAATAGGCCGGCCGTCGGCCGCACTCTGCAAAACCTGCGCTCTCATAGAGATGAACCGCGTCATTATCGGCGCGCATTTCAAGAAAATAGTCTTCGGCACCCTGTTCGGCGGCCCATGCCCGCCAGTCGTCGATCAGTAATGCGCCGATACCGCGGCCGCGAAACTGCGGGTCGACCGCGAGCAATAATAATTCGCTTTCGGGCCCGGCGATGCGCGCCGCCGAGAAACCGCACGCGTGATCGCCGTCCCACGCGAGGCACACGCGCGCCGAGGGCAGCGCGAACAAGGTCAAAAGCTGCGCGCCGCTCCACGCTTCGCCATAGGCGGGCGCGAACGCGGCCTCCATCACGCGCATCACCGCGGCGAGATCGCCGACGCGGGCGGTGGCGAGGCGGATGGCGCCACTCATGCCGGCGCCATCGGCTTGGCATCGGGCGCGCGGCCGTAAATCGGGCTGGGCCCATCGATCAGCAAAGCGGGCGGCAACCGCAGGAAGGCGCGTGCGTCGGGCAGCGCCGCCATCGCGCGTCCGGTGCCGCGGCGCGCGACAAAGGGCTCGGCGCGATTGCCGACGACCAGTTCGTCGCCGATCAGGACGGCGTCGTCGGGCAGCAGCGAGCGAATCTCGCCGCGCGGCGTCAGGTCCGCCGCGAACGGCTGGACGAAGTATTGGCCGTGGCCGCCCTCCATCACCACCAGCGCGCCGCCGGCGGCTGCGATCTCGTCGGCGGCGCCGGCCGCAACCAGCGCGAGCGTCGAAAAGCCATGCACGGGCACCTGCCACCCGAGCGCCAGCGCACGCGCCGCCGCAACGCCGATCCGGACCCCGGCAAAGCTGCCCGGGCCGCATCCCGCGACGATGACGTCGGCGCGGCCGCCGCCTGCAAGTTCGGCGATCAGCGGAACCAGCCGTTCGGCGTGGCCGCGGCCGATCACCTCGTGACGATGGTCGACGACCGCCCCGGCCTCCAGCAACGCCACCGAACAGGCTTCGCTCGCCGAATCGATGACCAGATACCGCATCGAGGCAGGATGCTCGCTCAGACGATGCGGTTGAAGCGGGCGAAATCGGGGCGCGGGCTGCGATCGAAGATCGTTGCAGCATCGCCATAGCCGAGGGTCGAGATGAAGTTGCTCTTCACATTCGGCTGGTCGGCAAAGAAGGCCTCGTCCACCCCAGCGTTGTTGAACCCCGACATCGGCCCGGTATCGAGCCCGAGCGCGCGCGCCGCGAGGATGAAATAGGCGCCTTGGAGGGTGGCATTGCGGAAAGCGGTCGTCTGCGCCAGCGCCTCGTTGCCCACGAACCAGCTGCGCGCGTCGGTATGCGGGAAGAATTCGGGCAGATTTTCGTAAAATTCATTGTCGCTCGCGATGATCGCGGTGACCGGCGCCTTCCGAATCTTTTCCTCGTTCCCCGGTATCGCGTGCGCGGCGAGCTTTGCCTTCGCTTCGTCGGTCACGCACCAGACGATCCGCGCCGGCAGGCTGTTGGCGCTGGTCGGGCCGAACTTCACCAGATCCCAGATCGCATGCAGCTGCGCTTCCGAAACGGGCTTGTCGAGATAGCCGTTATAGGTGCGCGCGGTACGAAACAGCTGGTCGAGAGCGCTGTCGGAAAGCGGCTCGCTCATGGGCTAACTCCTCGGAAGAAAAATGGTCAGACGGCGTGAACTGCCGTTACCTCGGGAACATAATGTTTCAAGAGGGACTCGATGCCATTCTTCAGCGTCGCGGTCGACGACGGGCATCCCGCGCATGCGCCCTGCATCTTCAGATACACATTGCCCTTGTCGAAACCGCGATAGACGATGTCGCCGCCGTCGTTGGCGACCGCGGGGCGGACGCGCGTTTCGATCAGTTCCTTGATCTGCTCGATGATGTCGGCGTCGGCGGGATCGTCGGCAAAACCGGCCTCATCCTCGGGCGGCACCGAAAAACCCGCGCTTGCGGCGTTGAACAGCGGCACGTCGGCGAGAAAGTGATCCATCACGATGCCGAGCACGTCGGGCTTTGCATCGGCCCATTCGGCGCCGGGCGCGATCGTCACCGACACGAAATCGCGGCCGAAAAAGACCCCCGTCACGTCGCCAAGCGAGAAAAGCGCGCTGGCGAGCGGCGACGCCTCGGCCTCTTCGGGGCTGGCAAAGTCGCGGGTTCCGGCCTCCATCACCGCCCGGCCGGGCAGGAATTTGAGCGTCGCGGGATTGGGCGTCGATTCGGTTTCGATCAGCATGGGGTGCATGTGGGGCCGAGCGAGGCTTTGTGCAAGACGACATGGATGCGCTAAGGCGCGGCGATGCGTCCTTTCACCCATTTTGCCGCGCTCGACTGGTCGGGCGCGCGCGGCCCGCGCCAGCGCGGGATCGCCCTGGCGGTCGCAAGCGGCAGCGCGGCGCCCGCGCTGGTGCGGCCGGGGCATATCTGGTCGCGGAGCGAAATTCTCGAATGGCTGGAGGGCGTTGTGGCGGCGGGCGAGAATATGCTGATCGGTTTCGACTTTTCGGCCGCCTTCGCCTTTGCCGACCATGGCGCCTATTTCCCCGGCTGGGCGGAGAGCCCGGCCGACATGCGCATGCTGTGGGCACTCGTCGAACGGCTGGCGGGCGGCGATCCGCATTATGAAGCGGGGGGATTTCTGGCGCACGCCGAGGTGCGGCGCCATTTCCGGCAGCGCGGCGAGGCGGGCGACCTGTTCGAAGCGGGCGCCGGGCGGCTGCGCGTCGTCGAGCATCACCAGCGCGCGACGAAGCAGGCGGCGAGCGTCAGCAATTTCAACCTCGTCGGTGCGGCGCAGGTCGGCAAGGCCAGCCTGTCGGGCATGCGCCTGCTCCACCGGCTGTCGCACCGCATCCCGTTGTGGCCCGGCGATCCGGTGCCCGCGGCGGGGCCGATGCTGGTCGAAATCTACACCAGCCTCGCCGCGCGCGCGGCCGGGCTGCCCCCGGGGCGCAGCAAGATCCGCGACGGCGCGGCGCTCGATGCGGCGCTCGCGGCGCTGGGCTCGCCGCCGTGCCGGTTGACAGGGCCGGTCAGCGACCATGCGAGCGACGCGCTGCTGACCGCCGCCTGGCTGCGCGCGATCGCCGGCGACGCCGCCCCCTGGTCGCCGTCGCCGCTGACGGACCGTCTTGCGCGAACCGAGGGCTGGACCTTTGGCATCATCTGACGATTTCCTGCTTGCCGCATTTTCCCAACGTCGGATGTTTCCATCCGGCCGAAAAATGCTAAGGGGCGGTCAGCCGTGCCGGCTTAGCTCAGTTGGTAGAGCACCTGATTTGTAATCAGGGGGCCACGGGTTCGAATCCTGTAGCCGGCACCATCAGCATATTTCAGTGCCTTCAGAAGCGCCGTACAGGCGCCGCCGGTGCGCGACGCGACGGCACCGTGCGCACGATCAAATTGCCGAAGCGGCCCTGACCTGTCATCCGCCCCTCGGCGAGCTGGCGCGGAATCACTTTCCCGGCGGCCGCCTCACAGCCATGATTTCATTTTACCCGACCCCACCGAAGGAGATTTATATGAGCATCGAACGCCTGCATTCGGGCCCGCGCATGAGCCAGGCCGTGATCCATGGCGGCATCGTTTATCTTGCCGGCCAGGTTGGCGCACCGGGCGAGGACGCGACCGCACAAACGCGCGCTATTCTCGCATCGATCGACGAATTGCTCGCCGAGGCCGGCACCGACCGGTCGCACCTGCTCACGGCCATGATCTGGTTGGCCGACATGGCCGATTTCGCCGCCATGAACGTGGTTTGGGAAGAATGGCTTGGCGGCGCCAATGCGCCGACGCGGGCGACCGGCGAAGTTCGCCTGGCAACCCCCGACTACCGGGTGGAAATCATCGTCACCGCCGCCCGGACCTGACGCAGAAACTTCTCGAGGCAGTCGAAGCAAGGCCGGGACTGCGTGGCGTTGCTTCGAACTGCCCCGAAAACGGATCCGATTAGAAATCGACCCGCGCGCCGACGGTGAAGTAGCGGCCGACGACGTCGTACAGCGTGCTGTTGACGGTGATGAGCGGGGGATCGCGGTCGAACACATTGTTCACATTGCCGAACAGCATGAAGCGATCGTCGATCTTGAACCGCGCGCCGAGGTCGACATAGGTCCGCGAGGCGATCCTGTTGTTGATCAGCGTCGTGCGCGTCCGGTCAAAATTGCCGCCATCGACGTACCGCGCGCGGATGTCGAACCCGACATTGTCATCCTCATAGGTCGCGCTGAGCGTCCCGCGCCATTTCGGCGTCGCGCGCAGCACCGAATCGCCGACATCGCCGGCGGTCTCGACGCGCGTAACGCCGGTATCGAACACCAGCTTGTCGACATAGGTCGCCAGCGCGCGGATGCGCAGGCTGCCCGGCAGGCCCGCGCTGACGTTCGACAGGTTGACGACATAGGATGCCTCCATGTCGAGCCCGCTCGTCTCGAAGCTCGCGATATTCTGCTGGGTGGCGGCCACCTGCGTAACCGTCCCCGTCGCATCACGCGTGATGCTGTCGCAGGCGGATGTGACCCCGCGCGAGCACAAGAGCGTGAGGTTCGATCCGTTCAGCGCCGTGACCGCACCGTCGATCTTGATCTTGTAATAATCGACCGAAGCGCTGAAGCCGCGCAGGAAGGACGGCGAATATGTTGCGCCGATGGCCGTCGTATAGCTCACTTCGGGCACCAGATTGGGGTTGCCGCCGGTGAATGTCGTCACGGTCGAGGGCTGCGGATTATAGGCGGGGTTGGCCGCGGCTCGCCCGGCCCTGTCCTGATCGTTGAGCGGCCCGATGTTGATCGCGCGGAGCGCGAACAATTCGCCGATGCCCGGCGAGCGGATGTCGCGCGAGCGCGTTGCGCGCAGCAGCAGGTCGCCAAACAGCCGCGCGGTGCCGCCGGCCTTCCACGTCCAGATGCCGCCGCTGGTGCTGTAATCCGAATAGCGTGCCGCACCGCTCAGGTCGATTTCGACCGCATTTTCGAGTTTGAGCAGCGGGAACAGGACTTCGCCGAACGCCTCCTTGACGTTGAACCCGCCCGAGGTGGGCGTCGAAAAGACGAGAATGCCGAAGTTGCTGGCGTTCGCGATCGTGAAATCATCGCGCGACGAGATCTGTTCTTCCCAGCGTGCCTCGGCGCCGATCGCGACGGTCACCGGGCCGGCCCACAGGGAGAAGAGATCGCCCTGAACTTCGGCGCCCACCGAATCGAGCTTGGTGGTGCCGAACGATTGCTGCGCCCCCGTGACATAGTCGCGCGCTTCGGGCGACGCGTTCAATGCGCCGAAGGGATTGAGCGGGCGGCACGCCGGATCGTCATTCGCCGGGTTGGCGTCGGCATTGATCGCGCAGACGATTTGCCCGCCGCTCGACACCGCGTTGATCGCGTTGCTGAACTGCCGGACCAGCCGCGAGTTGCCCATCGACTGTTCGCTCTCGACCTCGCCATGGCTGTACCAGGCCTTGTAGCGGAAGCCGTTGCCGAACGTGCCGTCGACGCCAATCGCGCCTTCCTTGCTGACCCGCTCGCCGCGGAACTGCAGTTGAAGGATGTCGTTGAAATAGCGGCCGAAGGTAAAGCTCGTCTCGCCCGCGGCAGCGAGCCGGTCGCGGACCGCGGTCGACAGATAGGGGTTGTTCGCCTGGATCGTGAGGTACGGCAGGCCGAGCGCCCCGCCGACCGTATAGTCGCCGAAGAAGGGCGCGTTCGACAGCGAGCGCGCATAGCTGCCATCGACCCAGAAGGTCGCGTCGCCGACCTCATAGCTCAGCCGGGCGTAGGTGCTCAGCCGTTCGAAAGGCGAGGAGACGGGAATCGTATCATAGAGGTTGATGCCGTCGGCGCCGCCGACCATCCGCAGCGGGAAAGCGCCCGCGCCAACGGCCGTGCCGCGACCGAAAGCGCGCAGCGTGCCGTCGGCGTTGAACGTCTGTCCCGCGAGCACACCGCTGGTGATCAGGCCGCCCAGCGTGACATTGCCGAAGTTCACATCGCGGACCAGTTCCGACCCCGTGCCCGACGGAATGAAATCGGGGCTGTTGAGGTTCGGGCGCGTGCTGCGGTTGATTACGCCGCTGTCTTTGACATATTCGCCGCCGATGATGAAATGGCCGCGCCCGTCGGCGAAGCCGGTGCCGAATTTCGCGTCGAAACCATAGCGGAATCCATCGCCGCGCGACGAAACGCCGACATTGCCGCCGATCGACAGCCCGTCATAATCCTTGTCGAGCAGGATGTTGACGACGCCCGCGACCGCGCCCGAGCCCCAGGCGGCCGAGGCGCCGCCAGTCACGACCTCGACGCGCTCGACCAGATTTGTCGGGATGAAGTTCAGATTGCCCTCGCCGACGAAGCGGCGGCCGTCGAGCAGCACCAGCGTGCGGTTCGAACCGAGGCCGCGCATGTCGACGGGCGCGGTGCCGGTCGAGGTGTTGCCGTTCGACACGGTCGGCGTCGTGGTGGGGCGGATTTGCGGCAGGTCGTTCAGCACCTGCTGGATGTTCGGACGCGCGCCGAGGCGCAATTCATCCTCGCCGATCACCGTCGTGGGGGTCGGCTGATCGAAACCGGCGCGCGCGATACGCGATCCGGTGACGAGGATTTCCTCATCGGCGGTGGCCTCGGTCTCGGCGACGGTTTGCGCTGCCGCGGGCACCGCGAGCCATAATCCGGCCGCCAACGCCGCAATGCTGCTGCCGCGCGCGAGCCGGTAACCGAGCTTATCACTGTCCTTACGCATCTCATCCACCCCTTTGTGCTGAGCCGCTCGATGGCGGCCTTTTTTGGTTCCCCCCATGGAAGCTGCCACAATGTCCTATTTAGGACAATATATTTCTTTTGAGAGAAATTAGGCTCATAACTGCCATGCGCTCCCCTGACGCCCGCCGGCCTCGGGTGTCGAATCGGGCCGAAAATCGGGATGACGGCGGTGCGGCTATGGCACACACGCTCGCCGCTCGCTTGGAACGCGAGGAGGTTTTTCAGGATTCGAAAGCGATGGATTGACGAAGCCCTGTTAGGATAATATCGTCCTAATCAGAAAATCAAAAATAGACAGGGGATGATGATGCTATTTTCTCGACGGCAGGCGATTTGCGCCGCGGGCGCGGCGCTCGCTACTCCCCTCGCCGCGCCTTATGTCGCGCGCGCGCATTTCCAGATCAATCCGGCGACGAACCGCGCCTATTCGAAGCGCGCGATCGAACTGGTCCAGCGCGCGGTCGTCGTCGACATGCTCGCCCCGATCAAGATCGACTTCGACCCCAGCTATTACACCAAGGCGCTGAGCGAAAAGGAAACCGCAGACTTTCGCGCCAGCGGCATCAACGCCATCCACCACGCGGTCGGCATCGGCGGCCCGACGGCGAAGGAACAGGCGCTCAGTTTCTTTGCGATCTGGGGCAATTTCGTCGCGCGCAACAGCCATGTCTTCACCGGCGTCGACAAATTCGCCGACATCCTGCGCGCCAAGAAGGACGGCAAGGTCGCGGTGATCATGGGTCTGCAGAACGCCGACCATTTCAACCGCCCCGCCGACGTCAAGACCTTCTACGAGATCGGCCAGCGCTGTGCGCAGCTCACCTATAATTCGCAGAACCGCATCGGATCGGGGTCGACCGAGCGCGTCGATGGCGGCGTCAGCGATTTCGGCGTCGAGATCATCAAGGCGATGAACGAGGTCGGCATGCTCGTCGATGTGTCGCACAGCGGCGACCGCACCACCCTGGATGCAATCGAGATTTCGCCGAAGCCGATCGCGATCACGCACAGCAATTGCCGCGCGCTGATCGACCATCCGCGCGTCAAGACCGACGAGGCGATCAAGGCGCTCGCCGCCAAGGGCGGGGTGATGGGCATCACCGGGGTGCGCAATTTCGTGAGCAAGACCGACCCGACGACGATCGTGAATTATGTCGACCATATCGACCATGTCGTGAAGCTCGTCGGGATCGACCATGTCGGCGTCGGCACCGATTCCGACCTCTATGGCTATGACGACACCTCGCCCGAAATGAACAAGATGCTGCGCGGCGCCTATAAGGACAGCTACGCCTTTCGCGAGAAGATCGACGTCGACGGGTTCGATCATCCGCTCAAGATGTTCGACCTGACCGAAGAACTGCTGCGCCGCAAATATTCCGATGCGAATATCCTTGCGGTGCTCGGCGGCAATTTCCAGCGCCTCCTGACCGCGACGTGGGGCGGTTGATGAACGCGATGACCGACCGCATCGCGGGCGCACTCGTGCTGCCGCAACCCTATGTGTTGTTCCTCGGCGATACGACGATCGCGGGTTTCGCAAAGACCGCGTTCGGGCTGAAGGATTGGGCACCGGACAAATGCGTCGGCGAGCTGCGGCTGCCGGGCGCCACGGTCACCACCGGGCTGGACGCGCTCACCGCCGCCGAAGCGCATGCGCGCGGGGCGCGGGCGCTGGTGATCGGCGTCGCCAATCTGGGCGGCGTGATCCCTGCGAACTGGCGCGCGTCGCTGGTCGAGGCGCTGGAGGCGGGGCTCGACCTGATCGCCGGCATGCACATGCGCCTCGCCGACATCCCCGAGCTCGCCGAGGCGGCGCACCGGCTCGGCCGCCAGCTGATGGACGTGCGTGTGCCGCCGCCGCATATCCCCGTCGGTACGGGCCGCAAGCGCAGCGGCAAGCGGCTGCTGACCGTCGGCACCGACTGCGCGCTCGGCAAGAAATATACCGCGCTGGCGCTGCACCGCGCCTTCATGACGCGCGGCATCGACAGCGATTTCCGCGCGAGCGGCCAGACGGGCATCATGATCGCGGGCGGCGGCATCGCGATGGACGCTGTCGTCTCCGATTTCGAGGCGGGCGCAGCCGAACTGCTCTCGCCCGACGCGCCCGCGGACCATTGGGACGTGATCGAGGGCCAGGGCGCGCTGACCCACCCATCCTATGCCGCGGTGTCGCTCGGCCTGCTCCACGGCAGCCAGCCCGATGTCTTCGTCGTCTGCCACGAGCCCGGCCGTACCGAGATGCTCGGCACCGCGGGCTATACGCTGACCAGCGTCGAGGAGATCGTCGAACTCACGATGTTGCTCGGCCGGCGGACCAATCCCGCGATCCGATGCGGAGGCTTTGCCTTCAACACCTCGGCGCTGGGCGAAGCGGCGGCAACCGAGCTGATGGCGCGCGAGAGCGTGCGGCTCGGCTTGCCGGTCGCCGATCCGGTCCGCGGCGGACCCGCATTCGACGCGCTCGTCGACAGCTGCCTCGCATGACCGACGCGACACCCACCGATTTTACGGAGACCTGCATGACCCGCTTTCCGGCCCTGCGCCGCACCGCATTCGCCGCCGCGCTGCTCGGCTCGATCGCCCTGCCCTCCGCCGCCGTGGCGCAGGCGGCCGCCGAAACCAGCTACAGCATCCCGCAGGACCGGATCGGCGGGCTCGCCGATTTCGTCGATGGCGTGATGGCGCAGCAGATCGCGACGCGCGAGGTCGCGGGTGCGGTGGTCACCGTCGTCTATCGCGACAAGGTCCTTTTCTCCCGCGGCTATGGCTTTGCCGATATCGACAAGGGCATCGCGGTCGACGGGCAACAGACCTTGTTCCGGCCGGGGTCGGTGTCGAAGATGTTCACCTGGAGCGCGCTGCTGCAACAGGTCGAGGCGGGCCGCGTCGATCTCGACGCCGATGTGAACACATATCTCGATTTCAAAATCCCAGAGTTCGAGGGCAAGCCGATCCGCGTGCGCGACCTCTTGTCGCACACGCCGGGGATGAGCGACGTCGGCGGGCTGACTGCGCCGACGCCCGACAAGATTCAACCCTATGTCGAATGGATGAAGACGCATATCCCGGTGCGCCATTGGGCCCCGGGGACCGAGACCTCCTATTCGAACTATGGCTCGGTTCTCGCCGGCTATATCGTCGAGCGCGTGTCGGGCGAAGCCTTTCCCGACTATGTCGAAAAGCATATCTTCGCGCCGCTCGGCATGAGCTCGACCACCTTTCGCGAACCTTTGCCCGCCGCGCTCGCGCCGCGCATGGCGTCGGGCTATCAGGTCAAGGACGGGCGGCTGGTCGCCGACCCGTTCGAGCTGTTCAGCCCGGCGATGCCCGCGGGATCGGGAACGAGCAGCGGCCCCGACATGGCACGTTTCATGATGGCGATGATGAACGGCGGCGCGCTCGGCAAGGCGCGCATCCTGAAACCCGCCTCGGTTAAGCTGCTGATGACCAATTCGGTCGCCAACGCCCCCGGCCTGCCCGGCATGGCGCACGGCTTTTTCGTCGTCCGCGAAAAAGGCCCGCGCATGGTCGGCCATGGCGGCAACACCGGCGATTTCCATTCGAACATGATTTTGGCGCCCGAGGCGGGGCTGGGCTTCTTCATCTCCGAGACCGGCGGCGAGGGCAGCTATGGCGGGCGCACCGAACTGACCGAGGCACTCATCGGCCGGCTGTTCCCCGTCGCCCCAGCCCCGCGCGTCGCTGCGCCCGCGAACGAAACATTGCCGCTCGGCGCCTATCGCGTGAACCGGCGCGACTATGCGCGCGCGCCCGATCCCGAGCGCGACCTGAAGATCGCCGCGGCGGGCCCGAATGCCGTCACCGTCACCAACGACGGGAAAACCACCTATTGGGAACGTATCGGCCCGATGCGGTTCGAACAGGCGACCGGCGCTCGCGCCGGCGGCCCTTATGAGCAATTGCTGTTCCATGGCGCCGAGGGACGCTGGCGCCTGTCCTTCACGTCGCAACCGCATGTTCTCTATCATTTCGTTCAGCCCTGAGGAGAAGCCATCATGAAGCTGTTGATCGCCCTCGCGCTCTCCTGCGCGCCCGTCGCTGCCCTCGCGCAGACCGTCGCAGCCGATACGCCCGGCAAGCTCGCCAGCGGCGTGCAATATGTCCAGCCCAAGGACTGGACCGCGTCGACGCAGGGCCCCGCGCTCGTCTTCACCTCGCCCGAGGGTGACCTGCGCATCGTCGTCGCCGAGATCGGAACCGCCGCCAATGCCGCGGATGCGGCCGCCAAGGCCTGGGCGGTCATCCGTCCGGGCGCCGTGCCGACGCAGCGCACCAGCACCGCCGCGCCCCCGGCCGACGGCTGGGACGAACGCGTGAGCTTCGCCTATGAAACGCTGCCGACCGAGCGCGCCGCGCGCTCCGCATCCGCGCTGCGCAAGGGCAGTGCCTGGACCGTGCTGATCGTCGATGGGTCGGCGGGCACCGCCGCCAAGCGGTCCGCCGCGATGTCGGTGGTTTCGCAAGGGCTGCGCCCCGCGGGTTTCCAGAAGGAAAGCTTTGCCGGCAAGACCGCGCACGAGCTGACCCCCGAACGCGTCAAGCTGCTCACCGACTTCATCGAACAAAGCCGACAGGAACTCGAAGTCCCCGGCGTCGGCTTCGCGCTGATCGATGACGGAAAAGTGCTCTGGCAGGGCGGCTTCGGCGTCCGCGCGCTCGGCTCGCCCGAAAAGGTCGACGAGCACACCAAGTTCATGATCGCCTCGAACACCAAGGGGATGACCACGCTGCTCCTCTCGACGCTCGCCGACGAGGGCAAGCTGCGATGGGACGAGAAGGTCGTCGATCTCTATCCCGAATTCCGCCTCGGCAACGACGAGGTCACCAAGTCGGTGCTCGTCAAGCATCTGATCTGCGCCTGCACCGGCCTGCCGCGCAAGGATTTCGGCTTCATCCTCGCCGACAAGGGCCAGCCCGCCGCGGACACCTTCAAGCAGCTCGCCGCGACGATGCCGACGAGCAAGTTCGGCGACCTGTTCCAGTATAACAACCAGCTCGCCTCGGCGGCGGGCTATGTCGGCGGGCATATTCTCTATCCGAAGATGGAGTTCGGCGCCGCCTATGACCGCGCGATGGAAGAAAAGGTCTTCAAGCCGCTCGGCATGAAGGACAGCAGCTTCGATTATGCCGAGGGCATGGCGGGCAACTGGGCGGCGCCGCACGGCCTCGACATCGACGGCAAGGTGACTTTGATGTCGAACGACTTCAACTGGTCGCCCTATCCCTATCGTCCCGCGGGCGCGGCCTTTTCCACCACCGCCGACATGGTGCGTTACGTCCAGCTCGAACTCGGCAAGGGCATGCTCGACGGCAAGCGCGTCGTGAGCGAAAAGAACCTGCTCGCACGGCGCGAGAAGGGCGTGCAGGTGGGACCCGACAGCTGGTACGGCATGGGCCTGTTCCAGCGCGACGCCTCGGGGGTGCAGGTCGTCACCCATGGCGGGACACTTTTGGGCTATCACAGCACCTGGTTTGCGCTTCCCGAGTCGGGCGTCGGCATGGTGATCCTGACCAACAGCGATCCGGGCGCGTCGATGCTGGCGCCGACACTCCGCCGCCTGCTCGAAATACTCTATGACGGCCAGCCCGAGGCAGCGCGCGACATCACTGCGGCCGCCACGCGGATCAAGGCGCAGGCCAGTGCGAAGCGCGAGCGGCTGACCTATCCGGGCGATCCTGCGGTACTGGCCAATCTTGCCGGCCACTATCGCGACCCGTCGGTGGGCCAAATCACGGTCAGCGAGAAAAACGGCCAGAAATGGATCAAGGCGGGCTTCGTCGAGGGGCCGATCGCCACGCGCAAGAACGCCGACGGCAGCATGTCGATCATCTCGGTCGGCCCAGGCAATATCGGCGTCGATGCACTCGTCGGGACGAAAGATGGCAAGCGCACGCTGAACATCAACGACGGCCAGCAGACGCAATATCTGTACGTCGAGGACTGATAATCAGGGAGATTTCCGCATGACCCGGCCGCGGAAATCTCCTCAATCGGCCGTCACGTCGATCTCGCGCTGCTGGCGAATATCGGCCGAGGACGATCCGGCCATGATCCGGTAACGGCCGGGGACGACGCGCCACTGGCCGCGTTCGGCGTCGAACTGCGAAAAGGCACGGGGGTCGAGCGTCACGTTGACCGTCCGGCGGGCGCCGGGCGCGAGATCGACCTTGGCAAAGCCGCGCAGCGCGATCGGCGGATCGCCGGCGCCGGGCGCGAGCGGTGCGACATAGATCTGCACCACTTCCTTGCCGGCGCGCTTGCCGGTGTTGCGCAGCGTGAGTTTCGCCGAAACGGCGTCGCCACCCTTAGCGCGCGCGGGGGCCGACAGCGCCGAATAGGCGAAGCTGGTGTAGCTGAGCCCGTGGCCGAAGGCGAAAAGCGGCGTCACGCCCTTCGCGACATAGCCGCGGTAGCCGACGAGCAGCCCTTCGGAATAGGGCGTCTTGGCACCCTTGAGGTTGATCATATCGTCCTCTGTCCGCACCGGGAAGGTGACGGGCAGCTTGCCCGACGGATTGACCTTGCCCGTCAGCACGTTCGCGAGCGCCGCTGCGCCGCCCTCGCCCGGCAACCACATGTCGACGATCGCCGGTGCCTTGTCGGACCAGGGCATCGTCATCGCCGCGCCGGCGTTGACGACGACGGCGGTCTTCGGATTGGCGGCGAGGATCGCGTCGACGAGCTTGTTCTGCTCGCCCGGCAGGTCGAGCGAGGTGCGGTCATAGCCCTCGCCCTCGGTTGTCGAGGAGGAGCCGACGAACACCAGCGCCGCATCCGCGCCGCGCGCCGCCGCAACTGCCTCGTCGAACGAGGGCTGCGGCTCGCGAATGCCGAAGCTCAGATATTCATAGGGTGTCTGGCCGTTCACATAATCGAGCCGGATCGGGTAGCTCCGCCCCGCTTCGAATTGGACCGACACCGTCCGGCGCGGGATCGGGAAGCCGAGCACGTCGCGGATGTCGGGTTTCGATGCGCTCGCCTTGCTGAGCACGGTCTTGCCGTCGAGCGTGATCGTCGCATTGCCGGTGCCGCGCGTGCTGAATTCATAGGTGCCGCTCTTGTCGGGCCAGAACAGCCCTTCCCAGCGGAACGCCGCATAACCCGTCACCTGCGGCCCGGCGATGTTGCCGCTGATCCGCTTCAAAAAGCTCGTCGCGGTTTCGCGCTTCACCGGCTCGCCGCTCATATCGGCGTTGGCGTAATAGGTCGCCGCGAGGCCGGTGACGCTGCGGTCGGTTCCGGGGCTGAACAATTTGGAATTGGCACCCGGCGGGGTCTCTTCATTGTCGACTCCGCGCGCGTAATCGATCCGGACGCCCGGCAGCGCCGCCTTGAGCGCCGCGAGCGGCGTGCTCGTCTCGAATGGCACCACCGCCGAACTGCCGCCGCCCTGGATGCGCACGACGTCGGCGTTCGGGCCGATCACAGCGAGCGACTCGATCGACGCCGGCAGAGGGAGGACGCCGCTGTTCTTGAGCAGGACGATCGCCTCTTCGGCGGCGCTTTGCGCCAGCGCGGCATTGCGCGGCATCTGTTCGGCGACCGGACGCGCGACACCGCGTTCGATCGCGCCGCTGCGCACGATCAGCCGCACCATACGGCGCGCATTGTCGTCGAGTTGCGCCGCCGTGACCTTGCCCTCCTCGACCGCCTTCTTGAGCTTCGGCCCGAAATGGTTCGGCGGTCCCGGCATCTCGAGATCCATGCCGGCGTTGACCGTGGTCGCGGTCGAATGGACTGCGCCCCAGTCCGACACGACAAAGCCCTTATAGCCCCATTCGGTCTTGAGCAGGTCGGTTAGCAGCCAGCGGTTCTCGGCCGCATGGGTGCCGTTGATCTTGTTGTACGCCGCCATCACCGACCAGGGATCGCCCTGTTTGATCACGGTCTCGAACGCCGGGAGGTAGATTTCGCGCAGCGTCCGCGGGTCGACCACCGAATCGACGATGAAGCGGTTGGTTTCCTGATTGTTCGCGGCGAAATGCTTGAGCGAAACGCCGATGCCCGCGCCCTGCGCGCCCTTCACATAACCGAGCCCGATCTGGCCCGCGAGATACGGGTCTTCGGAATAAGTTTCGAAATTGCGGCCCCAGCGCGGGGTGCGCACGATATTGACCGTCGGCGCGAGCAGCACGTCGGCGCCATGCGCGAGCGTTTCCTTGCCGATCGCCGCGCCGACCTTCGCCGTAAGATCGGGGTTCCACGTCGCCGCCATCGCGACGCCGACGGGGAAGACCGTCGCGGGCTTGCCCTCGGGCGAGCGAACGCCGGTCGGCCCGTCGGTCATGCGGATCGAGGGGATGCCGAGCCGTGGAATCGGGTTCAGCGTCATCGACGATTCGCCCGCGAGCAGCAGGATTTTCTCGTCCTGCGTCAGCCGCGCCATCAGGTCGTCGACGCGCGCTTCGAGCGGCGCCGATTTGTCCTTGTAGATCATATCCTGCGCCTGTGCGCCGGACAGCGCCACCGTGGAGGACAGCAAACTTGCCGCCAGATAGGCTGTCCGGCTCTTCATCACTTGATCTCCGCCAGATCCTTGGCGGTCGCGGCGAGCATCTCGTCGGTGATCTTGCCGTTCGAATAGGGCTGGAGCTGCGTCAGGCTGATCGCCTTGAACATCTCATATTCGGGCAATGCGATCATACCGGGGAAATGCTTTTCGATCACCGCCTTGCCCTTTTCGTCGGCGACGATGTCCTGCAGCGGGGTGTCGAGGTTGAATTTCGCGTCGCTTGCTGGCGCAGCCGGTGCGGGCGCTGCGGGCGCAGGCGCGGGGGTCGCCTGGGCAAAAGCGGGGGCGGCGGCCATCAGCGCCGCAACAAATATGGCAGTTTTCATTGTGCTTCTTCCTTTCCGAGATCGGCGACCATCGCCTCTCTGATCAGATATTTCTGGACTTTTCCCGTCACCGTGGTGGGGAATTCACCGACGATACGCACGTAGCGCGGGACTTTATAGTGGGCGATCTGGCCGCGGCAGAACTCGCGCATATCGTCCGGGCTGACATCCGCGCCGGGCTTCAAACGCACCCACGCGCACAGTTCCTCGCCCATGCGCTCGTCGGGAATGCCGACCACCGCGACATCCTCGACCGCGGGGTGGCGATAGAGATAATCCTCGACCTCGCGCGGGTAGATATTCTCGCCGCCGCGGATCACCATATCCTTGAGGCGGCCGACGATATTGCCGTAACCTTCGGCATCGATCGTCGCGAGGTCGCCCGAATGCATCCAGCCGTCGGCGTCGATCGAATCCGCGGTGCGTTCGGGCTCGTCCCAATAGCCGATCATCACCGAATAGCCGCGCGTGCAGAGCTCGCCGGGTTCGCCCGAGGGGACGATGTTGCCGCCCGCATCGACGATCTTGCATTCGAGATGCGGCTGCACCCGGCCGATCGAGCCGACGCGGCGCTCGAACGGATCGTCGGGCGCGGTCTGGAAGCTCACCGGGCTGGTTTCGGTCATGCCATAGGCGATCGTCACGTCGCGCATGTTGAGCCGTTCGACCACCTGCCGCATCAACGGTTCGGGGCAGATCGCGCCCGCCATGCAGCCGGTGCGCAACGACGAGACGTCGAAGCGGTCAAAATCCGGATGCGCGAGCACCGCGATGAACATCGTCGGCACGCCATAGAGCGAGGTACAGCGCTCGGCCTCGACCGCGCGGAGTACTGCATCGGGATCGAAACCCTCGGACGGATAGATCATCGCGGCGCCGTGGGTGATGCTGGCGAGGTTGCCCATCACCATGCCGAAGCAATGATAGAGCGGCACCGGGATGCAGATGCGGTCGCCCTGCCCCAGCCCCTGCGTGCGGCCGACGAAATAGCCGTTGTTGAGGATGTTGCGATGGCTGAGCGTCGCGCCCTTGGGCAGGCCGGTGGTGCCGCTGGTGAACTGGATGTTGATCGCGTCGTTGGGGTCGAGCGTCGGCCCGATCGCGGCGAGGCGCTGGCGGTCGGCTTCGGTCGCCAGCCCCGCCGCATCGTCGAAGCGCAGCCAGCCCGCACGCGCGTCCGCACCGATCAGGATCAGCGAGCGCAGCGTCGGCAGGCGTTCGGCGCGAAGCTCGCCCGGCGTGCTCGCGGCAACTTCGGGCGCGAGCTCTTCGATCATCGCCGGATAGTCGCTCGTCTTGAAGCTGGTAGCCGCGACCAGCGCCGACAGCCCGACCTTGTTGATCGTATATTCGACTTCGGAGAGGCGATAGGCGGGGTTGATCGTGACGAGGATCAGCCCGGCGCGCGCGGCAGCGAACTGGGTCAGCGTCCATTCGACGCAATTGGGCGCCCAGATGCCGATCCGGTCGCCGGGATTGAGACCGAGCGCGAGCAGCCCCGCCGCGAAGGCGTCGGATCGTTCGAGCAGTTCGGCGAAATTCCAGCGAATGCCCTGCCCGACCGAAACGAGCGCGTCGCTTGTCCCCCAGCGCGCCGCGGCGAGCGCGAGCGCGTCGCCGATTGTGTGTTCGATGAGCGGGGGTTCGGTTGCTCCGTGAACATGGCTCGTCATTTTCCGGGTGCCTCGCATGTAAAGCTCGCCGCATCGTCGGTCGAACCCTTACTGTCCCATTTCGCGACCTTGGGGAATGCACAGAGCGGCCGCGTCCGCCCGGCCTTGGCGGGGAGGCCGATATAGGCGAACAGGTCGTTGTCATATTTGGTCGCGATGATGCGTTCGGGCGCGGGTCCGCCCTGCCGCCAGCCGTCGAGCGCCGCCAGCGGATCGAAGTTGTTCGGTCCCGGACCCGCGAGACAATGCGACATGCCGGGGACCATGAACAGGCGTACCGAGGTCGATGCAGCCTTCGGGTTCGCCGCGACCAGACGCTCATAATAATCGACCGTATTCTGCGCCGGAATCCCGGCGTCGTTCCAGCCGTGGTACAGGATCAGCTTGCCGCCGCGCTTGTAGAAGGCGCCGAGGTCGGTGCGGTCGGCGTCAAGATCGCCGCCGACGCGTGTCTTCGCCAGCGCATAGTCGCGCTCGAGGTTGAAGTCGGAGAGCTGCCACTCGGGATTGGCGTGCACGAAATAGCGGAAGAAGGCGGTGCCGAACTTGACATGCTGCGACGTCTTGCCGGTCAGCCATTGCGACCAGGTTCCCGCCTCAGCCTCGGCGCCCGGCGCGAAGCCCGGGTAGAAGCTTTTGCCGTCGGCGCTTTTCGCACCCTCGTAGAACAGCTTCGCGGTCGCGACTTCGCCCGGCGTCAGGCAATCGGCGTCCTCGCCGCCCTTGCACGCGAGCTTCGCGGGATCGAAATGGCAGGCGCGCGGATCGTCGATCACGCCGTCCTTCACGCCGTCGAGACCGTCGCACTGCCCGAGCGATGCCGACTGGAGCAGCTTGAGCTTGGCCATGGACAGGTCGCCGCCGGGTTTGTTCGCCGCGACGGCATTGTTCGCAAAGGCGCTTGCCATGCGCGTCCACGGCATCGCCGGCGCGCCGGCAATGATCGCGTCATAATCGGCGGGGTAACGTTGCGCGAGGGTCAGCGCCTGCCGCCCGCCGTCCGAACAGCCGTGAAAATAGCTCGCCGCAAGCGGGTTTTCATAAAAGGCCGCGATCACCTGTTTCGCGGTCTCGGCGCCGACATGATTGGCGCGCCAGCCATAGTCGCGGATCTTTTCGGGCGCGTTCAGCGCCCAGCTCGCGTCGACATCGGCCTCGCTGACATGCCCCATGTCGGTGCCGACCGACGCATAGCCTTTCTGCACCGCGCCGCGCATCAACAGCGAGGGCAGCAGCATGTTCGCGCCGAACCCGCCATTGCCCGCACCGAGCAGCTTGCCGTTCCACCCCGCGCGTTCGGGCAGCCAGACCTCGACCTTGATCGACGATCCGGGCACCGGCGAAAGCGTCGCCTGCACGCGGCAGAAGGCGGCGGGTGCAGGAAGGCCGGGTTTGCCGGCCTCCAAATTGACCATCGCGCCGCCCGCAAGCGAGGTCGCGGCATCGACCTTGCCGTCCTTCAGCGCAAGACCGTTCAGCGCTTCGCAGCTTCCGACCTTTTGGGCGACCGGCGTGGGGGCCGGTGCAGGTTCGTTCGCGGTGCAGCCCGCGAGCAGCGATCCGCCAGCGAGCAGGAGGAATGATGCGGTCCTCATTTGCCGACGAGCCCCTGGCCGCGCATCCACGTCGCCATCGCGTCGGTCCACGCGTCGCTCGGTTTGCCGCTCTTCTTCATGCCGAAACCATGGCCTCCGCTCTCGTATGTGACGATTGTGCTGTTCGCGCCGGCGCTCTTCCACGCTGCGGCGAGGCGAACGCTGTCAGTATATGCCAGCTTGTCGTCCTTCGCCGCCGCGACGAACAGCGGCGGCGCCTTCTTCGGCACCGCGATCGCGTCGGGCAGCAGGCCGGGATAGATGGCGATCGCGAAATCGGGGCGGCTCGCGGGCTTGTTCGCCGCCAGCGTCCACACCGTCACCGCGCCGCCCGCCGAAAACCCCATCAGCCCGACGCGATTCGGTTTGATGCTGTAACGGGCCGCATTCTTGCGCACCCACTTCACCGCATTCTCGCCGTCGGCGGTCGCGAGCGGGCGCAGCGGCTCGACCGCGGTGCGCAAGGAGGGGAGATTGGCGAGGTAACGCATCATCTGGAGCGGAAAATCGGCGCCGGTTTCGAGCAGGCGATATTTGAGCACGAAGGCGGTGACGCCCTGGCTGTTTAGCCACTTCGCAACCGCCTCGCCCTCATTGTCGATCGACAGCATGTGAAAGCCGCCGCCGGGCGCGACGATCACCGCGGTGCCGTTGGGCTTTTCGGCGACATAGGGGGTGAGCGTCGCGTCGGACACATTGCGCACGATCGTGCCGAACGGCCCTGTTTCGCGCACCTCCTTCGAGGTCGCGGGCACCGGGTCCGACGACAGACGGATCACCTCCCACGCGCAGGCGGGGATTGCGACGATGGCAAGCGCACCGGCGATGGCGGCGGAGAGGCGCATGGTCATGACTTTCATTATTTTCCGTCCCGTGCGGCGGCGATGGCGGTCAGCGCGGGCGTGGTTGCCGGCGCCATTGCGGTTGTCTCGATCCCCATCGACAGCAGCCGCGGCGTCGCGGGGTCGAGCCGCGACCACGCGGGCAGTCCGCTGCCATTCGGATCGCCGGTCTTGGCGAAATTGGTCCAGTAATCGCCAAGCTGTTTCGCCGCCGCACGGTCGGCGGCGGTCGCATCGGCGGGCAGGTTGCCGAACTGGAACGCGACATCCGACGCATGCACCGCGCCGACATCGGGTTTGCGCTGGCCCTCGGCGACATAGCCGAAACGATAGAGGAAGGTCGGCACCCCGGCGCGGGCCTGCAGCAGACCAAAGGCGAGCGCGGGTTCGGCAAAGATCGCGTCGCCGCCCAGCCGCCGGTTCGCCTCGTCTTCGCTCGCATAAGCCGCCTTTACGGTTGCGGCAGCAGCACCCAGCGCCTTTTCGACCGGGCCGTTGACCATTGCGCGGAACGGCGCGGGGATGAAGCCGAGTTCGTCGTCGTTGCTGCCGATGATATAGGGGATGCGCGCCTGCTTGCCCTCGGCAAAGATCGTCTCGGCACCTGCGGGAACGATCGTCCCGTCGGTCATCGGCCCCGAATAGCGATCCTCTTCCTTGCTCATCAGAGCGAGGCTGCCGAGAACCTTGTCGGCGGGCAGCGCGCGTAACGCTGCAGCGTCCACGGCGCCCGCCCGCGTGCCGAATGCCTGCCCTTTCGCTTGTGCATCAACCAGCGTCGGCCAGTCGTCGCGGCCGCCTCCCGACGCGACGATCGCGCGCGCGAACAGCCCCTTTGCAGCGGGCGACGCCATCAGGCGCGACACCGACTCCCCGCCCGCGCTTTCACCGAAGATCGTGACCTTCGCCGGATCGCCGCCGAATGCCGCGATGTTGCGCTGAACCCATTTGAGCGCAGCGATCTGGTCCATCAGCCCCCAGTTTCCGTCCTGCCCCAGCGCGGGATGCGCAAAAAAGCCGAAGCGGCCGAGGCGGTAGTTGAAGCTGACGATCACGACGTCGCGCTTCGCGAGCAGGCTGCCGTCGGTTTCGGGCAGCGTGCCCGATCCGCCGACGAAGCCGCCGCCATGAATCCAGACCATCACCGGCAGCTTCGCGCCCTTGACGGGTTTCGGGGTCCAGACATTGAGCGTCAGGCAATCCTCGCTCATCGGCCGCGACCCGGGCTGGATGCCCGGCAGCGGGTTCTGCATGCAGTCGGGGCCGTAAGCCGTCGCGTCGCGCGGTGCGCTCCACGGTTGGGCGGGCGCGGGTGCGCTCCAGCGCAGCGCGCCGACGGGCGGCGCGGCGTAGGGGATGCCCTTGAATGCCGCAACGCCCTCGATGGTCGCGCCGGCAACGGTGCCGCTGTCGATCGCCACCTGCTGCGCAGCGACCGGCGACGCCAGGAGGGCAGCCGACACCAATATGCCACGGATCATCATTTGCCTCCGGTGGTGAAGATGAAACGGCCGGGGCCGGTACGATAAATCGAATAACCCTTGTCTTCGCGGATCGAGCTGGTGCCCGCCGGCGGGGTCACGGCGCCAAAGCGCGTCGGCACCCAGATTTCGCCCGTGGTGTTCGCGGGCACTTCGGCGGTGAGCGTCAGCCTGCCGGCATCGACCCTCCAGCCCGAAAAGGCGCGTCCTTGCACTGTCTCCATCGCCGCCTCGGCGCTTGCGAGGCCGTCGGGAATCGCAGGTTTGACGAGCACGAGCTTATACCCCGGCTCGCCCGGCCGCAGCCCGGCAAGCCGCTGGCGCATCCAGTCGGCGATCGAGGCGAAATAATGATGGTCGCGCGAGCGGCTGTTGAGGCTCCACGTCTCGAACATCGTCGAATGGCCGTTCTTGATCCACCAGCCCCAGCTCGGCTCATCGGTCCGCGTCGCGACGCGGTAGGCGAGGTTCGCATGGCCATAGTCGCTGAGGATTTCGAGCAGGTAGCGCGCGCCATAGACGCCGGTGCGCAACCCCTGCTTATCGACGTCGCGCGCGATAGTGTCGGCGACGCCCTGCTCGCGGCCCGGCGGCACCATGCCGAACGCGAGCGGCAGGATATTCTGCACCTGCGTCGGCAGACCCGCGACGCCCTTGGTATCGACGGTGCGATACCAGCCGTTCGTCGCATCCCAATAACGCGTGTTGTACGCGGTCCGGATATCCTCGGCGAGCTTCGCGTAACGCGCTGCATCGTCGGCCTTGCCGACGATCGCCGACGATTTGGCGAGCAGGTCGGCCTGATGGAAAAAATAGGCCGTGGTCACCGCGTCGATCCCGCCGCCGCGCGCGTTGCTGTAATCCATCCCGCCCGCCGACGCCCATTCGGAGAGCCCCGCCGAACGCTGGAAATCGGGCGCCTTGATGAAGGTCGCGGTATAATCGACGAGACGGCGCTGCATGTCCTGATTGTCGGCGAGGATGCGCGTGTCGCCATAGGTGGTGTAAAGTTCCCACGGCAGGATCATGGCTGCGGCATCCCACGGTGTCGTCGGCCCCCAGATCACATTCCACCCCGGGGTATTCTCATAGCCGTAGAAGGGCGTCGTCGGTGCGATCTCGGGCACCTCGCCCTTTTCCGATTGCGCATCGCGGAAGTCGGCAAGCCACTTCGTCCAGACGCGCGCGATGTCGAGGCTGCGCGCCGCGGCGCCCGCCGACGCCTGTGCATCGCCGCTCCAGCCGTTCTTCTCGTAAGTCGGCGTGTCGGTCTGGAACCCGTGGAGATTGTTGAGGATCGACGCGATCGCAGCAAAATCGATCTGGTTCAGCAGCGGATCGGCGCTCGCAAAGCTGCCGGTGCGCGCGACCGCCGAATGGACGATACGGGCGGTCAGCGCGCCCTCGCCCGGTGTGCCCGGGAAACCATCGACCTGGACATAGCGGAAGCCGCGGTAGCCGAAGCGCGGTTCCCATTGCTCGGCACCCTTGCCCGCGAGCGTGTAGCGGTCGGTCTGGAGCTGCGCATCGATCAGGCCCGCCGCGGGGACGACCCTGCCGTCCTCGGCGACGCGTTCGCTCGCGACCATCGAGACGGTGAGCCCGCGCGGACCGCTGACCTTCAGCACCGGCCAGCCGGCAACAATACGCCCGAAATCATAGACATGGACGCCGGGGGCGACTTCCTTGACGGCCACGGGGGCGATATTCTCGACCGGCTCAATCGCTTCGGAGTTGGCGGCGACAAGCTGCCCCGCCGGTCCTGCAACAACCGGCGCAGCCTGCCATTTGCGGTCGCGGAAACCCGCACGATCCCAACCCGCGGGCGCCAGCCGCGCGTCATAGCGTTCGCCGCGATGGATCGAGTCACCCAGCGTCGGACCCGAAACGGTGCGCCAATTGCCGTCGGTCACGACGGTTTCGCGTGTTCCATCGGTGTAGGTGACTTCAAGCTGCGCCTTGAGCGCGGGTTCGGCGTGCCAGGGCGCCGCGTGGAAATACCATTCGTTCGGATCGGTCAGCCCGTACCAGCCGCGCCCGAGTTCGGCGCCGAGCACATTCTCGCCGCGGCGCAGCAGGCTGGTGACGTCGAGGGCATAGCCGAGGACGCGCTTGTCATAGGCGGTGAACCCCGCACCGAGCGACGAGCCGACGACACTGCCGTTGACCGACAGACGCGGCATGCCCGCGCCCGCATAATAGAGCCGTGCACTGGCCACCGGCTTGGCGAGACGGAAGGCCCGACGGACGAGCGGTGCGGGCGCTTCGATCGGAAGCACGAGATCGACCCCCGGAACGCCGCTGGCGACGACGAGCCCGTCCCTCGACACGCTGCCGCCGGAAAAGGGATTGTCGCCGCCCGCGAAATCATAGGCGACTGCGGGGCTTTGGGTGCCCGATACCCGGACGGTGTGAATTGTAGCGGCGCTGGCCTCCTTGCCCGCAAAGCCTATCGTGCCATGCTTGTGCGCGTCATTGTCGACCGTCGCGACAACCGCGCCGTCGATGCGTGTGACGATATGCCCGCCCTCGGCGCGGATCGACAGCGCGATGCGTCGTCCTTTCAGGGGCGCCGTGAGCTTGACCTGCCCCAGCCGCTCCATCTTGATCGCCGAACTGGTGCCGCCGGGATAGCGGCGGATAGTCTGGATCAGTTCGGGCCCGTTCTTGTCGTCGGCGAGCGTCCAGACATAGGCGTCGCCATAGGTCTTGCCGTTCGGCAGTGCGCGGAACAATATGTCGACGCTCTTGCCGGTCAGCGTCAGATCGGCATCGAGCGTCAGGTCGCCCCAGTCATGGTCGCGGCGCGCGGGTCCCGAAATCCATTGGGCCTGCCAGTCGGATGCGCCGAGCAGTCCCATTTCCCACCAGGCGGGCGCGCTCCATCCGGTGACCTTCCCATCGGCGTCCCACACCTGCACCTGCCACCAATAGCGTTGGCGCGATGCGAGCGCCGGCCCGGCATAGGCGATCTGGACATTGTCCGCCGAGGTGACCTTGCCGCTGTCCCAGAGCGGCGCGCGCTCGAGATCGGCTTCCGACGTCGCGACGCGGATGCGGTATGCGCTCTGCCGCGCCACCGGCGACCGCCACGCGAGACGCGGCGCGGCAGTGTCGAGGCCCAGCGGCGCCGCGGCATATTCGGTCCGCAGCTCCGCCGGCGCCTGATCGGCGGCATAGAGCGGTGTCGCCACCAGACCTGCCGCCGCGAGCACGCCCAATAGCAGGCTTCGCAGACTTCCGATCAGCGGCAACACCCTACTCCCTTAAAATTTGGTACGGATACCGAACGACACGAGCCGGCCCAGCGTGCTGCCATTGGTATAGCCCGCCGCATTGTTGAAGTAAGGCGGATCCTGGTCAAAGACATTGTCGACGTTCAGCGTCAGCAGCGTGTTTGCGAGCATGTCGCCCAGATCATAGCTGAAGAAGAGATCGACCGTGTCGAACGCCGAGATGCGCGTCTGCGGCGGAAGGCCAATGATCGGATAGCCGCTGCGATGGTTGAGCGACGCGCGCGCGGTGAAATCGCCGACCGTCGCGCCGAGCCCCGCGGTGAAGAGGAAGCGGCCCGTCCCGTTCTTGAGATCGTCGTTGACCGGGCCGCCCTGCACCACCTGCGTCTCGCGATTGAGCAGATAGCTGCCGGTGAAATTCGCATGGATCGAGCCGAAGCCGGTAGGGCGATTATAGGCGAGGTTGAAGTCGATCCCATCGACATTCACCGCGCCGAGGTTCGCACGCTGCGCGAGGAAGAGCACATAGGGCGAGCTGATCGCGAACAGGGTCGCGAGGTTCGGCACGCCGTCGACGCGGAGGTTCCCCGCCGCCGCCTGCGCCTGCGCGAGCGTCGGGTTGAGGATGAAGAAGTCCGCATAGGCGGGCGTCGTGAACAGCAAGGGCGACGTGAACGGCGGGACCGCGATCGCGTCCTTGAACTTCACGTTGAAATAGGTCGCGCTGGCGACGAAGCCTTCGAGCCCCGCGGGCTTGAGATCGAAGCCGAGCGACCAGGTATCGGCGGTCTCGGGCTTCAGATTGGCGTTGCCGCCGGCGATCGCGATCGTCGGGCGTAGCGCGTCGAAGGGGGAGCTGCCGGGAGCGCGGAAGGGGCTGAACGGCAGCACCTGAACGCGCGCGTCGACCGAATTGCCGAGGTCGGCAAGGCTCGGCGCGTGGAACGACGTGCCGTAATTGCCGCGGATCGTCAGCGCCTCGAACGGGCGCCAGGTCACGCCGATCTTGGGATTGGTCGTGCCGCCGACGTCGCTGTAATCGTCGTAGCGGACCGATCCCGACAGCTCGAGGCTGTAGAAACCCGGCGTGCGGTTGTCGGCGCCGAAGATCGGGATCAGCAATTCGCCGAACAGCGACTTCACATTGCGCGCGGCATAGGCGTTCGAACCGGTGACCGCCGCTTCGGGGCCGCTGCCGGTGAACGAGCGGATATTCTCATAATGATATTCGCCGCCGACCGCGAGACGCACGTCGCCGCCGGGCATCGCGAACAGCGGGCCGTCGAGCACGACGTGCCCTTCGGCGAGCTCCTGCGTCGCTTCGCCATAGTTGGCGAAATCGTCGATCGCCGCGAGCACCGCGGGCGACGTCGCCGAGAGATTATAGGGGTTGAGCGCGGTTGCCGTCGTCCGGCCTGCGAGCGCGATCGTCGCCGCGGTCGAATTGAACGACCGCTCGGTCGATTCATTCTCGCTGCGCCCGAAATTGGCCATCGTGCGCAGCTGCCAGCCGCCGCCGAGTTCGAAGTCGAAGCTGGGCGTTATTCCATAGGAGGTGAAGCTCGACGGGCTGTCGTTGCTCGGCCCGAAGACATCGTCGAATGCGAAGGCGACGCTGTGCGCGAGTTCGGTGCCGATCGGGCGGAAGAAGGGGTTCGCGGCGGTGATCGTCCCGCTCATGCTGCTCTGCGCGCTGCGGTGCAGCGTGTCGCGCTTCGACCAATAGGCCGACAGCTTGAACGCGACCGAATCGCTGAGATCCTGCGTCAGTCCGGCGAAGACGCTGTGGCGTTCCTCGCGCGGATAGATGGCGGCATAATCGGTCTGGTCGCAGCGATTGACCCCCGGCGCCCGCCCCGGAAGCGCATAGGTCGTCGTGCCGACGGTGATGTTGGCGAGCGCGCAGGCGGTGCTGCGGAAATCGCCGCCGCCGCGGTCGGTCTGGTTCGCGGTCGCATAGTCGCGGTCGAGCCCGATCAGATCGTCGTGCCACGCATAGGAATAGGAAATATAGGCCGAACCCGAGCCCCAATCCTTGCCCGCAATGACGCTGGCGTCGATCGTCTGGTAATTTTTGGCAAAGCCATAGCGCGCGTTGACGCCGATGCCGTCATAACGATCGCGCGTGATGAAGTTGATCACGCCGCCGATCGCGTCGGAACCATAGATCGACGAACCGCCGTCGGGGATGACGTCGACGCGCTTGATCACGTCGGGCGGGATGACCGAAGGATCGAAGCTCGTCTGCAGGATGCCCGCACCGACCATGCGGTGGCCGTCGACGAGCACCAGCGTCGTCGAGCCGCCGCTGTTGCCGAGGTTGCGGATATTGGGGCGCACGATCGGATTGCCGAAATTGCCGAGCCCCGCCGGGATCGTCCCGAAATTGCCGACCTGCGGGATCGAGGCGAGCAGGTCGTTTGCCGACGCGGCGCCCGAGGCGACAACATCGGCCTCGCTGACCGCAACAACATTGGTGCCGACCGGCGCGACGCCGCGCAGCAGGGTGCCGGTGACGACAATGTCGGTATCGGCCGGAGCGTCGGAATCGGCCTCCTGCGCATGGGCGCTCGCTGCGCCGAACAGCGTACCCGCGCACGCCAGTACCGAAATGCCCCGCCGCCACGCGTTCCGCCGCGCCGCAAAACCCAGACCCGCCGTCGTCATCGCCTTCATCGCATCCTCCCTGCACTCGCCCTCGCGAGTTGTCCCTTTTGACGGAGGTGCCTGTCCGGCCATCTTGTTCCTCCGATGCCACGCTTCGGTGAGCGTTTCTGCATCACTGCTCATTATTTGTCTTTATCAATCACGTCAACGATCAAATTCAATCATTCGAACCCGAACGCCACGGCGGGCCGCGGTTTTGGTTCGAAGGCTTTGGGAATTTCAGGCGATGATGACGCGGATACCGGCGGCTTCCATCATCGCGACATGGTGCGGTTCGATTCCGGCGTCGGTGACGACGACGTCGATCTCGTCGAGCGAGCACACGACATTGCCCGAGGGGCCCGAAAATTTGGAACTGTCGACGAGCACGATAATCTCGTCGGCGCGCTCGATCAGGCGGCGCTCGGCGGCGACGAGAATGACATCGGCCTGCATCAGCCCGGCGGGGCCCATCGACGCCGCGCCCATGAACAGCTTGGGCGCGTGAAAGCGCGGCATGCCGTCGTCGCCGGCCGCCGAGAGCACGATATTCTGTTCGCGAAACACCTGCCCCGAGGGAACGAGGATGCGCGTTGTCGGCTGCGGCAGCAGCGCGCTGACGATATGGAGCGAGTTGGTCAGCACCTGCAGCGCGAGGCCGTCGAGGTGCGGGCACATCTGGAGCGTCGTCGAGCCGCCGTCGATCATCACGCCCTCGCCGGGGATGCAGAGCCCCGCTGCCGCGCGTCCGATCGCTTCCTTCGCGGCGCGATTGCGGCCGATATTTTCGTGAAAGGGAATGCCCGACAGGCCGTCTTCGGACCCAGTCGGCGAAGCGCTCCCTCCTCCGATGCGCTTCGCCCCGCCGCGCACGCGCGTGATCACACCCGCTTCTTCGAGCCGGTCGAGATCGCGGCGAATGGTCGCGGGTGACGCGGCAACGCGGCTTTCGAGATCGCGGAACGAGACGAAACCGCTCTCGCCCAGGCTGTCGAGGATCATTTTTTCGCGTTCGGCTGCGTGCATTTGGGCCCCTGTCTCTATGCCTCTATTTGACGGGAGCTGCGCCGAGTTGCAATCGAATGATTAGACAATCCCCGCCGTGGTCCCCGCTGCCCGCCGTTCCTGCGCCTTGCGATCCCGCCAGCCGCTCGCACGATAAGCCGCGATCGTGTCGATCGCCCCGCCCGCTTCGGCGCGCGCCGCCGCGAGGATCGGGGTGACGTCGGTGCGGTACGCCGTGCGCAGCGCCTGAAACGCCATCATCGTGTCATTCGCTTCCTGCGCGGCGAGCAAAGCCTCGCGGTCGACGAGCAGCGCCTTGGCATAGGCCGCGACGATCGCTTCGGCCGACGAGAGCATGCTCTCAATCGGGTCGGTGACATTGTGCGACTGGTCGATCATGTAAGCGGGGCGAAAATCGCCGCGCGGGTTCATCTCGGCCTCGATCAGCTCGTTGAAGACGAGGAACAGCTGGTGCGGATTGATCGAGCCGCTGTCGAGATCGTCGTCACCATATTTGCTGTCGTTGAAGTGGAATCCGCCGAGCTTGCCGAAGCGATGCAGCCGCGCGACGATCTGTTCGATGTTCACGTTCGGCGCATGATGGCCCAGATCGACGAGGCATTTCGCCTTGTCGCCAAGCTCCTGCGCGACGAGGATCGAGCTGCCCCAGTCGGAAATGACGGTCGAATAGAAAGCGGGCTCGAACATCTTGTGCTCGATCAGCATCCGCCAGTCGGCGGGCAGCGCGGCATAGACTTCCGCCGCGGCATCGAGATAGCGGTCGAGCGAGCGCCCGAGGTCCTGTTGCCCCGGAAAATTGGTGCCATCGCCGACCCACACCGTCAGGTCGGTGACGCCGAGCTGCTTGCCGATCTCGATACATTCGATGTTATGCGCGACCGCCTGATCGCGCACCTCGGAGCGCGTCGAGGAGAGCGAGCCCGTGGCATAGCTCACCGCCTGTCCCGGCTGGTCCTGGAATGTATTGCTGTTCACCGCGTCGAAACCGAGGCCAAGCGCCGCGGCTTCTTCGCGCAAGGCGCGATAGTCGCCGACCTTGTCCCACGGAAAATGCGGGCTGACGCGCGGGGTGGTGCGGCCGAGCTGCTGGATCACCGCGCAATCCTCGAGCTTTTCGTGGATGTTCGTCGGCTCGCCCGCGATCGGGAATTTGGCGAAGCGCGTGCCGCCGCGCCCCGCGCCCCAGCTCGGCACCGCGACCGAGAAGCCCGCGACCTTCGCCTTCACGCCATCGATGTCGATCCCGCGGCGGCCGAGCTGGCGGCCGAGGCTGCCATAATCATCGTCGAGCGCGTCGGTCAGACCGGCGTTCAGCCGCTCGATGTCATCCTGTGCGAGCGGCAGGTCGCCAGCCATAAAACTCTCCGTACCTTAACGTGTGAATGCTTGCGCGTTGCCCGCGTCGACGTTGATCATGTTGCCGGTCGACTTTGCCGACATATCGCTGCTGAGGAAATAGACCGCTTCGGCGACATCCTCGGGCAGCACGTCGCGTTTCAGCATCGATCGGTTGCGATAATGTTCCTCAAGCTCGCTGCCCGAATCAATCCCGTGCGCGCCCGCGCGCTCGCGGCGCCAGTCGCCGTCCCAGATGCGCGACCCTTTGATCACCGCGTCGGGATTGACCGTGTTGACGCGGATGCCGAACGGCGCGCCTTCGAGCGCGAGGCAGCGCGCGAGGTGCAGCGCCGCCGCCTTCGCCGACGCATAGGCCGACGCATTGGTCGCCGCAGCAATGCCGTTCTTCGACCCGATGAAGACGATCGACCCGCTGCCTTGCGCCTTCATCAGCGGGAAGGCCGCGCGCGCGGTTAGGAAATAGCCCTGCGCGAGCACGTCGTAATTGCGCTGCCACAGCTCGAGCGTCGTATCCTCGATCGGCGCCGACGAGGCGATCCCGGCATTGGCGACGAGAATATCGAGCCCGCCAAATTCGCGCGCGCACGCCGCGAACGCCGCCGCCACCTGCGCCTCATCGGTCACGTCGCACACCGCCGAGCGGATGCGGTCGCGGCCAAAGCGGCCTTCGAGTTCGTGCGCCGCCTTCGCCAGCGCAGCGGCGTCGCGGTCGACGAGCAGCACGCACGCATCGTCGGTGGCAAGCCGCTCGGCGGTCGCTGCGCCGATGCCGCCCGCGCCGCCGGTGACGAGCGCGATGCGCCCCGCAAGCGGCTTGGGTTTCGGCATACGCTGAAGCTTCGCTTCCTCGAGCAGCCAATATTCGATGTCGAACGCTTCCTGTTCGTCGAGCCCGACATAAGCGCCGATCGCCTCGGCGCCGCGCATCACATTGATCGCGTTCGCGTAGAATTCGCCCGCGAGCCGCGCGGTCGTCTTGTCGCCGGCAAAGGTCATGCGGCCGATGCCGGGGACGAGCACGACCACGGGATTGGGATCGCGCATCGCGGGCGAATTGGGACGCGCGCAGCGCTGGTAATAGGCGGCATAGTCGGCGCGATATGCCTCGATCCGTTCGGCGAGATAGGCGCTGTCGTCGATCCGCGCCGGGTCGAGCACGAGCGGCGCGATCTTGGTGCGCAGGAAATGGTCGGGGCACGAGGTGCCGATCGCGGCGAGCTTCGCAAAGTCGCGGCTGCAGGTGAATTCGAGCGTTTCGGCATCATCGGCGAAATGCCCGACGCGCCTCCCGCCCATCAAGCCGCGCAGCAGCGGCATCTGCTTTGCCGCGGCGGATGCGCGGTCGACAGCCGGACGCGGCGCGACGATTTCGCCACCGAACGCCGGCGCACCGGCGAGCTTCGCGTTCAGATAGTTCGCCGCATCGGTGATCAGCGCGATGGTATTGTCATAGCAGGTCTTGGCGCTGTCGCCCCAGCAGATGATACCGTGCCCCGCGAGCATCACGCCGCGCAGCCCCGGATGGGCGGCGACGTAATCGCGCAGCTTCAGCCCAAGGTCGAAGCCCGGCCGCTGCCACGGCAGCCAGCCCACCGCGCCGCCCCAGATCGCCTGCGTCGCGGCTTCGCCTTCGCTCGATGCGGCGAGCGCGATGATCGCGTCGGGATGGACATGGTCGACATGCGCGAAGGGCAGATAAGAGTGGAGCGGCGTATCGATCGACGCCGCGCGCGGATTGAGCGCGAAGGTGCAGTGCGGCAGATAGCCGACCATCTCGTCCTCATGGTCGAGCCCGCGATAGAGTTTTTCGAGGCCGAGCAGCTTGTCCTGATAGAGCGTCGAAAACCCGTCGAGCTTCATCGAACCGATATCGCCGCCCGAACCCTTGACCCACAGGACGGGGACGGTTTCGCCGGTCAGCGGATCGCGCGCTTCGAGCTTGGCCGAGGTGTTGCCGCCGCCGAAATTGGTGACGGTGAGGTCCGAGCCAAGGCGGTTCGAGCGATAGAGGAGCAGATCTTCGGGCGCCTTCCCCCGCGCCTCTTCGTCCGACCAGCGATTCGCCGGGATGGCGAACAGCAGCGCGGCGGCATTGGATCGGGGCGTGACGTCCATAAGATCGGGCATGAAGGAAACTCGTTGTTTCGACTATGCGAGGATGTGTATCGAAATCGCTGGCGCTCTGCAATCAGTTTCGATAAAGTTCGATCAAATTCGGTCGCAACGAAGCAAAGGGAGAGGGATGAAGGGTCGCGCAACCATAGTCCTCGATAGCGGGAAAACCTTGGCAAAGCTGAGCCTTTGGTCCGCCGATGGCGTGATGATCGAACGCCGCGTCCGCGCCAATGCGCGCATCGAAACGAGCGCCTATCTCGCGCTCGACGCCGCGGGGATCGAAGCCTGGGTCGCCGAGGTGCTGCGCGACTTTGCCAGGCTGGCCGATGTCGGCGCGGTCATCCCCGTCGGGCATGGCGCCGCGGCGGCGATCATCCGCGGCGACCGCCTCGCCTGCCCGCCGGTCGATTATGAAGATGCAATGCCCGCGGACCTGCGCGCGCGCTATGACGCCGAGCGCGACGCCTTTTCGGACAGCGGCTCGCCTTGCCTTCCCGATGGCCTGAACCTCGGCGCGCAGATCTTCCGGCTCGAGGCGCTCGATCCCGATCTTGCGCACGGGACGCAGATCCTGCCGTGGGCGCAATATTGGAGCTGGCTGCTCTGCGGCGTCGCGGCGTCGGAGGTAACCAGCCTCGGCTGTCACACCGACCTCTGGAACCCGCTGACCGGCACGGCTTCGGCGCTAGCCGAACGGCGCGGCTGGGCCGCGCGGCTCGCGCCACTGCGCGGAGCGGGCGAGGTGCTCGGCACGCTGACACCCGCATGGGTCCGGCGCACCGGCCTTCCCGCCGACACCGAAGTCCATTGCGGGCTGCACGATTCGAACGCCGCGCTGCTCGCGGCGCGCGGCTTTGCCGAGATTGCCGACAGGGAATCGACGGTGCTATCGACGGGCACCTGGTTCGTTGCGATGCGATCGCCCAAGGACGCGGCGTCGATCGATACAAGCGGCCTCGACGAGGCGCGCGACTGCCTGATCAATGTCGATGCGTTCGGCAAACCGATCCCGTCGGCGCGCTTCATGGGCGGGCGCGAGATCGAGACGCTGATCGGGCTCGACACGCGGCAGATCGATATCGCGCCCGACCAGCCCGCGCTGCTCGCGGCGCTTCCCGATGTGCTGGCAAGCGGCGCGATGGTGTTGCCGACCTTCGCGCCGGGCTTCGGCCCCTTCGCGCACGGACGCGGGCGATGGATCGCGAGGCCCGACGATCATGCCGCGCGCCGCGCCGCGGTGTCGCTCTATGCCGCGCTGGTCACCGACGCGTCGCTGGGCCTGATCGGCACCCGCGAACGGCTGCTGATCGAAGGGCGCTTTGCCGAGGGTCAGGTTTTCGTGCGCGCGCTCGCGGCGCTGCGACCTGACCTGCGCATCTATATCGGCAAGGCGCACAACGATGTGTCCTATGGCGCGCTCCGCCTGATCGATGCCGCGCTGCCGCCGGCCGAACCGCTCGAACTGGTGGCGCCGCTCGACGTCGACCTCGCGCCGTATCGCGATCGTTGGCGGCGCGAAGCCGAACGGGTGGAAGAAGCCGCGTGAGACCTGCATCGATCGGCGATTATCGCGAAGCCGCGCGGCGGCGCCTGCCGCACTTCCTGTTCGAATATTTCGACGGCGGCTCCTATGCCGAGCGCACATTGCGCGCGAATATCGAGGATCTGCAGGATATTTCGCTCCGCCAGCGGGTGCTGAACGACGTCTCGGCGATCGACCTGTCGACCAGCCTGTTCGGCCAGCAACTCGCGATGCCGGTTGCGCTCGGCCCGATCGGCCTCGCCGGCATGGCGGCGCGGCGCGGCGAGGTACAGGCAGCGCGCGCGGCGGCATCGAAGGGCGTGCCGTTTACGCTGTCGACCGTATCGGCCTGCTCGCTCGCCGAGGTCGCGCGGGGCTCGCCGGCGCCCTTCTGGTTCCAGCTCTATATGGTGCGCGACCGCGGCTTCATGCGGGCGCTGCTTGACGAGGCGAGCGCCGCGCACTGCCCGGTGCTGGTGTTCACGGTCGACATGCCGCTGCCCGGCGCGCGCTATCGCGATGTCCGTTCGGGGCTTTCGGGCGCCGCGAACTGGCGCGGACAGGCGCGGCGCGTCGGTCAGGCCATGGCCCGCCCCGGCTGGGCATGGGACGTCGGCATCCACGGCCGGCCGCACCAGCTCGGCAATGTCGCGCCGCTTCTCGGGCCGAAATCGGGGCTCGAGGATTTCCTCGGCTGGATGAAGGATAACTTCGATCCGCGCGTGACGTGGGCCGACCTCGATTTCGTGCGCTCGCACTGGAAAGGGCCGATCGTCGTCAAGGGCATTCTCGACGCCGACGACGCACGCCGCGCTGCGGAGGCCGGGGTCGACGGGATCATCGTGTCGAACCATGGCGGGCGCCAACTCGACGGGGTGCCGTCGGTCGCGCGTGCGCTGCCCGCGATCGCCGATGCGGTCGGCGACCGGCTGACGGTGCTGGCCGACGGCGGGGTACGATCGGGGCTCGACGTCGTGCGCATGCTCGCGCTCGGCGCGAAGGGCGCGCTGCTCGGCCGCGCATGGGCGTTTGCGCTGGCCGCGGACGGCGAACGCGGCGTGCGTCATGTGCTCGACCTGATCGAGGCCGAAATGCGCGTCGCGATGGCGCTTACCGGGGTGACCGGGGTGGACAGGATCGGGCCGGAGACATTAGCCGCCTGACGGTTATGAGGGGAGAAGAAGGATGGATGCGAACCCGCTGCTTGGCGTGTTTTTTCACTGGCTGGGTGGGCTGTCGTCGGCGAGCTTCTATGTGCCGTACAAGCGCATCCGTGCCTGGTCGTGGGAGATTTTCTGGATCACCGGCGGCATCTTTTCGTGGCTCATCGCGCCCTGGCTGTTCGCGTCGATCCAGACGCATGACCTGATCGGCGTGCTCAGCCGCACGCCCGGCGATATCTGGTTCTGGTGCTGGTTCTGGGGCGCGATGTGGGGGCTTGGCGGGCTGACCTTCGGGCTCACGATGCGCTACCTCGGCCTCTCGCTCGGCATGGCTGTGGCGCTCGGACTGACGACGGTGATCGGCACGATGGGGCCGCCGATCTTTCGCGGCACCTTGGGCGAACTGTTCGCGACGAGAAGCGGGCAGACGGTGTTCCTCGGCATTGCGATCACGCTTGTAGGGATTGTCATTGTCGCGCAGGCGGGGCGGCGCAAGGAACGCGAGATGGGCGCGACGATCGCCGAGGCCGACAAGTCCGAGTTCAACCTGCGCAAAGGCCTCGCGATCGCGGTCTTCTCGGGCATCATGTCGGGCTGTTTCGCTTGGGGACTCGACGCCGGCGCGCCGATCCGCGAGCTGACGCTCAAGGCCGGGACCGATCCGCTATGGCAGGGGCTGCCCGTGCTCTGCGTCGTGCTGCTCGGCGGGCTGACGACCAACCTCATCTGGTGCGCGATCCTGATCGCGCGCAACCGCAGCGTGCGCCAGTTCGCCGGCGAGGCCGCGCCCGGCGCGACCGAAAGGCCGCCGCTCGCGCTCAACTATGGCCTCGCCGCGCTCGGCGGCACGCTCTGGTATTTCCAGTTCTTCTTCTACACGATGGGCGAAAGCCAGATGGGGCGCTTCGGCTTTTCGAGCTGGACGCTGCACATGGCGAGCATCATCCTTTTCTCGACGCTCTGGGGTTTCGCGCTCAAGGAATGGGCGCCCGCGGGCCAGCGCACGCGCGCGCTGGTGTGGCTGGGGATCGCGGTGCTCATGGCCTCGACCGTCGTGATCGGCCTCGGCAACAGCCTCGCGTAGCGTTCTAGGCAGGCGTGGTGGCGAGTTCGCCGCGCGCCTGCCGGAACACCTCGACGCTGCCCCAGATCGCGAGCACGGCCATGATCGCGGCGACGGCGAGGTCGGGCCAGCTGCGCCCCGTGCCGAAGACGCCGAGCGCGGCGCCCATCACCGCGATATTGCCGATCGCATCGTTGCGCGAACAGATCCACACCGAGCGCATGTTCGCGTCGCCGGTGCGATAGCGATAGAGCATCAGCGCCACCGCGACATTGGCGGCGAGCGCGAGCGCGCCGATCAGCCCCATCGTCTCGGCATGCGGCGCCGATCCGGTAATGAACCCCCAGACCGCCGACCCGAGCACCCACAGGCCAAAGACGAGCATCGTCCCCGCCTTCAGCAACGCGGCGCGCGCGCGCCACGCGAGCGCCATGCCCGCGACGCCGAGGCTGATCGCATAATTGGCACTGTCGCCGAGGAAATCGAGCGCGTCGGCCTGCAGCGCGCGCGAATCCGCCGCGACGCCCGCGACGATTTCGACGCCGAACATCGCGGCGTTGATGATGAGCGCGATCCAAAGGATACGCCGCCATGTGGGGTCATTGAGGGCGGTCTTGCCGCTTTTGCCGGCACAGCATTGATCGGCCACGTCGAAAGCTCCTGTTATCTTCGAGTCGGCACCCTATATGCACCCCGTAGCAACTACAGGGTCAAGCGATGAAAATCGGCGAACTGTCGCGGGCGACCGGGACCAATATCGAAACCATCCGCTATTACGAGCGCATCGGGCTGCTTCCCGCGCCGGATCGCACCGCGGCGAATTACCGCAGCTATGGCGATGCGCACCGGTCGCGGCTCAGCTTCGTGCGCCATTCGCGCGATTTGGGATTCACGATCGAGGAGATCCGGTCGCTGCTCGACCTGTCGGACGATCCGGCGCGCGACTGCAGCGAGGCCGACCGGATCGCTACGCGGCATCTGGAACAGGTCGAGGAAAAGATCGCGCAGCTTACGCTGCTTCGCGATGAGCTCACGCGCATCGTCGGGCGCTGCCGCGGGGGTGTTGCCGCCGATTGCCGCGTGATCGAGGCGCTCGGCGACCATACCACTGCGAAAGCGCGCACTGATTTGGGGAATAAGGTGGGACGATTCTGTTGCCCGGCTCGTCCCCAGCCGCTGGTATCCGATTCTGTTGCCCGGTTCGGTCCGAACCGCGTTCTATTTGTCTAACCTTAGGCCGTGAGGCTTATCGGTTAGGCAGCCAGAGCGAGTGCTTCGTTATCGTTAGCACCTATTGGTTTTGAGCCTTGAACGGGTTACTCAGCCCGGGCAAAAATATCGTCTTTGAACACACGTCGATCCTGGTTCGGCCCCGTCAGAAACCCGCGCGCCCATCAAAGAAACGCGGGTTTGTGGTGGAGCCGCCGGGTACTGCCCCCGGGTCCGCTGTGTCTATTCCACGACACCATTTATCACCATAGCCGGCCGAAACCGGCACGAGTGATATAGGGTGCCCGCGCGCCGATGGAAAGGGCGCGCGTGCAATTCATCGTGGATAGGTCACGCCTTCTTTCTCAGCTCGTCGCGGATTTCGGTAAGGATATCAATCTCGGTCGGGCCGGCAGGCGCCTCCTCGGCCGGCTTGATGAATTTGGCCGCCTGCCGCACCAGCAGGAACACCACGAAGGCGAGCAGGATGAAATTGATCACCGCGGTGACGAAGCTGCCGAGCGCCATCACATTCGCGCCCGTCGCCTTCGCCGCGGCCAGCGTCATGCCCGCGGCCACCTTGTCGCCGCCCGACAGCACCAGATACTGGTTGGTGAAATCGACCCCGCCGCCGGTGACGAAGCCGATGAAGGGCATCAGTACATCGTCGGTCAGCGACTTGACGATCGTCCCGAACGCCGCGCCGATGATCACACCGACGGCCAGCCCCATCACATTGCCCTGGTTCAGGAATGCCTTGAAATCCTTGATCATGTACCAACCCCTTTGGTCGCTGCGCCTGTCATTCCAGACTGCATGACACGATTATCCGCGTCAATGATTGCGGGGTGCGAAGCGTCTTACTATATTAAACCAGTTGGCGCGGCGCCCTGCCGCGCGGAGGGAGTGTCCGACCATGACTTTGCGTTCCGCCCGTTGGTTGATCGTGCCCGTTGCCGCGATGTCGCTGTCCGCTTGCGGCATCAACAGCGTTCCCACCAAGGAAGAAGCCGCCAAAGCCAAGTGGGCGAATGTCGAAGCCGCGTACCAGCGCCGCGCCGACCTGATCCCCAATCTCGTCGAAACCGCCAAGGGTGCCTCGCAGATCGAGCAGTCGACGCTCGAAGGCGTGATCCAGGCGCGCGCCTCGGCGACGCAGGTCAAGCTCAGCACCGACGACCTCGAAGATCCCGCGAAGGTGCAGGCGTTCCAGCAAGCGCAGGGCAATGTGTCCGGCGCGCTTGGCCGCCTTCTTGCCACGGTCGAAGCCTACCCCGACCTCAAGAGCCAGGCGCGCTTCGCCGACCTGATGACCCAGCTTGAGGGCACCGAAAACCGGATCAACGTGTCGGTTCAGGATTATAATGGCGCGGTGCAGGATTATAACACGACGATCCGCACCTTCCCCGACATCATCGGCGCCAAGATCGTCCATGGCGCGCAGCCGATGACCCCCTATAAGGCGATCACGCCGAACGCCAACCAGGCGCCGAAGGTCGATTTCGGCAAATAAGGTGGCCCTGACCGCCCTTTTGCGTCCACTGGTAACAGCGGCCCTGACCGGGCTGCTGGTACTGGCGGGACCCGCCGCTGCGCAGACCTTTCCCAAGCTCGCGGGCAATCCGGTCGTCGACCAAGCCGACATCATCCCCGCCGGCAAGGAAGCGGCGCTCAACACGCAGCTCCTCGAACTCGAGAAGACGACCGGGCACCAGCTTGTCGTCGCGACGGTCAGCGACCTCGAAGGCAATGATGTTTCGGAATATGGCTACAAGCTGGGCCGCGCCTGGGGGATCGGCGACGAAGCGAAGGACGACGGCGTCGTTTTCCTGATCGCGCCGAACGAGCGGCGGATGAATATCGCGGTCGGCCTCGGGCTCGAACCGGTGCTGACCGACGCGCTGTCGGGGCGGATCATCCGCGACGTTGTGACGCCCAAGTTCAAGGCGGGCGACATGCCCGGCGGCATCCAGGACGGCGTCAATGCGATCGCGCAGCAGATCCAGCTGCCGCCCGAGGAGGCCGCGGCACGGGCGAAAGCAGCGGATTCCGCCGAACGCGACCGCGCCAACGACGGCAATTTCGGCGGACTTTTCTTCGTCGGCTTCATCATCCTGATCTTCTTCGTCCTGCCGATGCTCTCGCGCCTCGGGCGGCGGGGCAAGAAGCGGGGCAAGGGCCGGCCATGGGATGCGCCGATCATCATCTGGGGCGGCGGCGACGACGACCATTGGGGCGGCGGCGGCTGGGGCGGTGGCGGCGGTTCGTCATGGGGCGGCGGGGGCGGCGGCTTTGGCGGCTTCTCGGGCGGCGGCGGCTCCTTCGGGGGCGGCGGCGCCTCGGGCGGCTGGTAGGGGACGCAGGATATGCCACATAAAGTCAGCCATGTGAGCGAGGCCGATCACGACATCGTGACCGCGGCGGTCGCCGCGGCCGAGGCGCACACCAGCGGCGAGATCGTCACTGTCGTTGCGGCGAAGTCGAACGATTATGACGATGTCGCGCTCGTCTGGGCGAGCGTCATCGCGTTCATCGCGATGTCGGTGATCGCGCTGTTCCCCGAATTCTACCGCGGCGTGTACGACCGCCTGACCGGCGGCTGGGGGCACGATCTCACCGCCAATCAGTGGCTTGGAACGGTGATTGCCGTGGGCGTGCTCAAATGGATCGGCATGTGGCTGATATTGCTGTGGCGCCCGCTCCGGATGGCGCTGACCCCGCGCGCGATCAAGGCGCAGCGCGTCCGCGCCCGCGCGATCGACCTGTTCAAGGTCGGGACCGAGGCCAAGACGCTCGGCCGCACCGGCGTCCTCCTCTACCTCAGCCTGAAAGAGCATCGCGCCGACATCGTCGCCGACGAAGCGATCGACGCCAAGGTCACGCCCGAAATCTGGGGCAATGCGATGGCCGCGCTGATCGAGCGCGTGCGCGTCGGCAAGCCCGGCGAAGGCATGGCCGAGGCGGTGCGCCAGATGGGCATCGTGCTCGCGCAGCATTTCCCCAAGGGCGATGAAAATCCCAACGAACTTCCCGACCGCCTGATCGAGATTTAAGCCCATCGTCATTGCGAGGGCCGAAGGCCCGTGGCAATCCAGAGCAGTGCAAGGCCGCTCTGGATTGCTTCCCCCGGCCTTCGCCGGGGTCACAATGACGATAAGGACAGATATGACCCGCCCCTCCCCCGACGCCCCCATCGAGACGCGATGGGAAGGCCGCTTTATCTCCGTCAAGCAGCAGGGGACGTGGGAATATGTCTCGCGCGCCCGCGGCATCCACGCCGCGGTGATCCTCGCGATCGACGAGGATAGCGACGGGCGTCACGTCATATTGGTCGAACAATATCGCGTGCCGCTGAAGGTGAATTGCCTTGAGCTACCCGCGGGGCTGGTCGGCGACGACACCGCCGGCGAGGCATCGGAGATCGCGGCGCAGCGCGAACTCGAAGAAGAGACCGGCTATCGCGCCGACCATTGGCGTGTCGTCGGCGAATTCTACAGCTCGCCGGGCATGGTCAGCGAAAGCTTCACCTTGCTGATCGCGACCGGATTGACGAAGATAAGCGAAGGCGGCGGGGTCGATGGGGAGGATATCATCGTCCACCGTGTCCCGCTGGACAGTGTCGCCGATTTCGTCGCGGCAAAGCGCGCCGAAGGCTGCGGGATCGATGTACGCGTCGCGATGCTGCTGGCGGGCGGATTGCTGGGGAACCTCTAACCCGTTCGTGTCGAGCGAAGTCGAGACACCGTGAGGTCGAGCGCAAGCGAGAGGCATCTCGACTTCGCTCGATGCGAGCGGAATTTTAGGACCCGCTATCTCGCCCCGAAACGCCAGCGGAGCAGCGGGCGCGCAAGCAGCAATCCGGCAAGGAACCCGCCGACATGCGCCCATATCGCGACCGCGCCAAAACCGCCGCCGCCGGCGAAACCAAGCAGCAACTGAAGCCCGATCCACGCCGCGGCGAGCCATAAAGCGCGCACCCAATGCCCCGGGATCGGTCCGATCGCGGGCGCCTGCGAGCGGCTGAAGATCAGCGCGTACACCGCGATCAGCGCCGAGATCGCGCCGCTGGCGCCGATCATCGGCACCGCCGACTGCGGGTCGGAAAGAAATTGCGCGAGCGCGCCGCCATAAGCGCCGGCGAGCAGCACCACCGCCATCGCCTTCGCCCCGAGCGGCGCTTCGAGCTGGCGCCCGATGAACAGCAGCACGATGACATTGAAGACAATGTGCAGCACCCCGCCGTGCAGCAGGGCCGACGTCAGCGGAGTCAGGATGAAGGGCACCATCGTCCCCGGCGGAAGGATCAGCTCGTTACCGAAACGCGCAGGGATAAACCCCGCGCGCACGATCGCGTCGACCTGAAATCCCGTGATCGACAGCAGGACAAAGACGATGACACAGACGAGCGCGTAGCCCGTGACCAGCGGCGCTTCGTGCGGCTTCATCGTCAAAAACCCATCAGATGAATTCGATTTTCTTCACCAGATAATATTTATCGCCCGCGGGCACGGTGACTTCGATCTCGTCGTCGACGCGGCGGCCGATCAGCGCACGGCCGAGCGGCGAATTATAGCTGATCTTGCCATCCTTGGCGTCCGCCTCGGCCTGACCGACGATCTGATACTTCACCGGCTTGTCGTCCTCGTCGGCGAGCGTGACGGTCGCGCCGAACACGATGCGGTCGCCCGACAGCATCGTCGGGTCGATCACCTGCGCACGCGAGAGCTTGTCTTCGAGGTCGCCGATCGTCGCTTCGACCTGGCCCTGACGCTCCTTCGCGGCGTGATATTCGGCATTTTCCGAAAGGTCGCCATGCGCGCGCGCTTCCTCGATCGCATCGACGATCAGCGGTCGCTCGGCTTTGAGCGCGGTGAGCTGCGTGCTCAGCTTCTCATAGCCTTCTGCCAGCATCGGCACCTTTTCAACGCTTGCCATTATCCTGTTGTCCTTCGTCAATAATCCAGCGCCAGCGAAGTTTCGCCGGGCGGCTGCGCCGCTGATCCGTCAATGTCGGGGGGTGGAGCGGTGGTTCAATAATAGTCCTGAAGCGGCTTCACTTCAAGAGAGTGCGAGCGGAGCGCCCCGATCGCCTGCGTCGATGCATCACTCGCAGCAGCCGTCGTGTAGTAGGCGATATCGGCCGCCAACGCCGACGCGCGGATCGATTGCGAGTCCTGCAGGCTCTGCCAGCCTTCGGTCGTGTTGAAGATCAGCTGGACGTCGCCATCCTTGATCCGGTCGACGATATGCGGGCGGCCTTCGGCAACCTTGTTGACGCGCTCGACCTCGATGCCCTGCTCGATCAGATAGTCGGCGGTGCCGCCGGTCGCGATCACCTTCCAGCCCCAGTCGGTCAGCTGCTTCACCGCGCCGATGATGCGCGGCTTGTCGCTGTCCTTGACCGACACGAAGACGCGGCCCTCGGTCGGCAGGCGGTCGCCCGCGCCGAGCTGCGCCTTGGCAAAGGCAAGGTTGAAATTGCTGTCGATTCCCATGACTTCGCCGGTGGACTTCATTTCGGGCGACAGCACCGGATCGGTGCCGGGGAAGCGCGCGAAGGGGAAGACCGCTTCCTTCACCGCGACATGCGCGATGTCGCGGTTGATCTTCGGCAGGTCGGCGAGTTTTTCGCCCGCCATCACGCGCGCCGCGATCTTCGCGATCGGCGAACCGACGGCCTTGGCAACGAAGGGCACCGTGCGGCTGGCGCGCGGGTTGACCTCGATCAGATAAACCTCGTCGCCCTTGACCGCGAACTGGATGTTCATCAGCCCGCGAACTTCGAGCGCGCGCGCCAGCGCCTCGGTCTGGCGCTCGATTTCGGCGACGATTTCGGCCGACAGGCTGTACGGCGGGATCGAGCAGGCGCTGTCGCCCGAATGGACGCCGGCTTCCTCGATATGCTGGAGTACGCCCGCGACGACGACGTCAGTGCCGTCGCACAAAGCATCGACGTCGACCTCGATCGCGTCGCGCAGATAGCGGTCGATCAGAACGGGGCTGTCGCCCGACACCTGCACCGCGGTCTCGATATAATTTTCGAGCTGCGCCTGATCGTCGACGATCTCCATCGCGCGGCCGCCAAGCACATAGCTCGGGCGCGTCAGCACCGGATAACCGATGCGCGCCGCGACCGCGACGGCTTCCTCGCGGCTGCGCGCGATGCCGTTTTCGGGCTGTTTCAGGCCGAGCTTGTTGACCAGCGCGGCGAAGCGTTCGCGATCTTCGGCGAGGTCGATCGCGTCGGGCGAGGTGCCGAGGATCGGGATACCTGCGTCCGAAAGCGCCTGCGCGAGCTTCAGCGGGGTCTGCCCGCCGAACTGGACGATCACCCCGACGAGTTCGCCCTTCGACATTTCGACGTGGAGGATTTCGAGGACGTCCTCGGCGGTCAGCGGCTCGAAATAGAGGCGGTCCGATGTGTCATAGTCGGTCGACACCGTCTCCGGGTTGCAGTTGATCATGATCGTCTCGTAACCCGCCTCTTCGAGCGCGAAGCAGGCGTGGCAGCAGCAATAGTCGAACTCGATCCCCTGCCCGATCCGGTTCGGACCACCGCCGAGAATGACGACCTTTTTGCGGTCGCTCGGGTTCGCCTCGCACTCGGGCTCGCCGAAGGTCGGGGCTTCGTAGGTCGAATAAAGATAGGGCGTCTTTGCAGCGAATTCGGCGGCGCAGGTGTCGATCGTCTTGAACACCGGACGCACGCCGAGCTTGTGGCGCAGCGCGCGCACTTCGGCCTCGGTAACGCCGCCGGTCATCGCCTTCACCGCGTCGTGGATCAGCCCGCTGCCGCGCGCGGTCGCGCGGCGCGTGCCGGGATGGAGGTTCGCCGACTGGAGCGCGAGATAGGCCAGGCGCTTGTCGGAGAAGCCCATCGCCTTCAATTTACGCAGCGCTTCGGCATCGCGCGGCAGGCCGTTGGTGCAGACGTCCACCTCGGCCGCGACGATCTCGGCGATGCGTTCGAGGAACCACATGTCGTAACCCGCGACGCGGTTGATCTCGGTGAGCGGCAGGCCTTCGCGGATCGCCTGCGCGGCGTTGAGCAGCCGGTCGGGGGTGCGCTTCGCGAGTTCGCTGCGGAGCTGGTCGTGCGTCGCGCCCTTGAGGCGGTCGACGAAGTTGAAGCCGCTAAGCCCCGTCTCCAGCCCGCGCAGCGCCTTTTGCAAAGACTCATGGATCGTGCGGCCGATCGCCATCACCTCGCCGACCGACTTCATCGCGGTCGACAGCGTCGCCTCGGCGCCCTTGAACTTTTCAAAGGCGAAGCGCGGGATCTTGGTGACGACATAGTCGATCGTCGGTTCGAACGACGCGGGGGTGACCCCGGTGATGTCGTTCATGATTTCGTCGAGCGTGTATCCGACCGCGAGCTTCGCCGCGACCTTGGCGATCGGGAAACCCGTCGCCTTCGACGCGAGCGCCGACGAGCGCGACACGCGCGGGTTCATCTCGATCACGATCAGGCGGCCGTCCTTGGGATTCACCGCGAACTGGACGTTCGACCCGCCCGTCTCGACCCCGATCTCGCGCAGCACCGCGATGCTCGCGTTGCGCATGATCTGATATTCCTTGTCGGTCAGCGTCAGCGCCGGCGCGACCGTGATGGAATCGCCCGTATGCACGCCCATCGGATCGACATTTTCGATCGAACAGATGATGATGCAATTGTCCTTGCGGTCGCGCACCACCTCCATCTCATATTCTTTCCAGCCGAGGAGCGATTCCTCGATCAGGACTTCGGTGGTCGGCGAGGCGATCAGGCCGCCGCGGACGATATGCTCGAACTCCTCGCGGTTATACGCGATGCCGCCGCCGGTGCCGCCCATGGTAAAGCTGGGGCGGATGATCGACGGCAGGCCGGTGCGTTCGAGCACCGCGAATGCCTCGTCGAGCGTGTGCGCGATGCCCGAGCGCGCGCTTTCGAGCCCGATCTTGTCCATCGCGTCGCGGAACTTGATCCGGTCCTCGGCCTTGTCGATCGCCTCCGCATCGGCGCCGATCATTTCGACGCCATATTTCTCCAGCGTCCCGTCGTTGAACAACGCCAGCGCGGTGTTGAGCGCGGTCTGTCCGCCCATCGTCGGCAGCACCGCGTCGGGGCGCTCCTTCGCGATGATCTTCGCGACGATCTCGGGCGTGATCGGCTCCACATAAGTCGCGTCGGCGAGGTCGGGATCGGTCATGATCGTCGCGGGGTTGGAGTTGACGAGGACGATGCGATAGCCCTCCTCCTTCAACGCCTTGATCGCCTGCGTCCCCGAATAGTCGAACTCGCACGCCTGACCGATAACGATCGGGCCGGCGCCGATGACGAGGATGGATTGGATGTCGGTTCTTTTGGGCATTATACGAGCTCAATTCCAAATTTCGTTATCGCGTCGCGGACGCATTTTTCTTTTGCTTCGTCGAGTGGTGGCAGCAGCACTGGGCCGACGACGGTGATTTTTGCGGCGGTCGGGCTTAGAGCCTTCAAATGATAGCCATCGAGACCGCCACATTGGACTTCAATTCGATCAAGCTGAGCTTGCAGTTCTTCTTCGGAAGAAAAAGTGCTTCCAGGCCCGCACCCCGCGAGAAAAAGCAAGCAAAGTGGAGCAATAAGCCTCACTTCAGCCCGCCCACGAACTTCTCAAACAGGTAAAAGCTGTCCTGCGGCCCCGGACTCGCCTCGGGATGATACTGCACCGAGAATGCGTTCTTGCCCGTGATCGCGATGCCGCAGTTCGATCCGTCGAACAGGCTCTTGTGCGTCTCGACCACGCCGGCGGGCAGCGTCGAGGCGTCGACCGCGAAGCCGTGGTTCATGCTGGTGATCTCGACCACGCCGTCTTCGGCACGCTGCACCGGATGGTTCGCGCCGCGGTGGCCCTGATGCATCTTAACGGTCTTGGCGCCCGCCGCGATGCCCAGCATCTGGTGGCCGAGGCAGATACCGAAGATCGGCACGTCGCGCTCGAGCAGCCCCTGGATCACCGGCACCGCATAATCGCCCGTCGCCGCGGGGTCGCCGGGGCCGTTCGACAGGAACACGCCCGCGGGCTTGTGCCCCAGCACCTCGTCGAGGCTCGCGGTCGCGGGGACCACGGTGACGCGCGCGCCGGCTTTGACGAGATTGCGGAATATATTGTCCTTCGCGCCATAGTCGATCGCGACGACATGCGGGCGTTCGCCGTCGTCCTCGGTCGCATAGCCATGCCCCAGCGTCCACGCGCCGCCGGTCCAGTCGCCGGTGTCGGTGCGGCTGACCGTTTTCGCAAGGTCCATGCCCTCGAGCCCTGCCCAGCCGCGCGCCATGGCGAGCAGCTCGTCGATGTCGAACTTGCCGTCGGGGCTGTGCGCGATCACGCCGTTCGGCGCGCCCGCGTCGCGGATGCGGCGCGTCAGCGCGCGCGTGTCGATGCCCGCAAGCCCGATGACGCCCTGTTCGATCATCCACTCGGGCAAGGTCTGCACACTGCGGAAGTTGCTGGGCTGCGTCGGCAGTTCGCGCGTGATGGCGCCGAGCGCGCCATGCACGCCGCGTTCCATATCCTCGGGGTTCGCACCAACATTGCCGATATGCGGGAAGGTGAAGGTGACGATCTGACCCGCATAAGAGGGATCGGTCAGGATTTCCTGATAGCCCGTCATCGACGTATTGAAACAAATCTCGCCCACGGCGGCACCGCTCGCGCCATAGCCGACGCCCCACAGGATCGTGCCATCGGCAAGGACGAGGACGCCAGTCGCGCCAGATGGCTGGCTTTTGGGCGCGGCAGAGGGGTTGGCTGGTGCCATTCAACATGCTCCGGACGGGGGGCTAAACGGCCGACCAAGTAGGCGCCAAAAAAGTGATTCACAAGCTATCGGATTAGGAAACTTCTCGCTAGAGAGGGCCTTTCCGAAATTTGCAGCGCATGGGGACACGCATGATTCGTGACGACATCAAGGCTGCGCAGGTCGCCGCGATGAAAAGCGGCGACAAGGCGCGGCTCGGCACCATCCGGCTGATGCTGGCCAAGATCAAGGACAAGGACATCGAGCTACGCACCGGCACCGCGCCGGCCGACGACGATGTGCTCGTCACCGACGTGCTCCAGAAAATGGTCAAGCAGCGCCGCGAATCGATCACCATGTTCGAACAGGGCGGCCGTCAGGAGCTCGCCGACATCGAGGCGGCCGAGGTCGCCGTGATCGAGGATTTCCTGCCCGCGCAGCTCTCCGACGACGAAGCAATGGCCGCGATCAAGGCGATCGTGGTTGAACTCGGCGCCGAGAGCCTGAAAGATATGGGCAAGGTGATGGCCGCGGTGAAGGACCGGCTCGGGAGCCAGCTCGACATGAGCAAGGCGAGCGGGTGGGTTAAGGCGGCGCTCTCCTGAGACACGCCCTCCCCTAACCCCTCCCGTAAGCGGGAGGGGGACTGGTCGGCCGCGAGCGTATATTCTCCCCTCCCGCTTGCGGGAGGGGTCGGGGGAGGGCCTGTTTGGACAAGGGCTACAAACGACCGACGATGCGCTCCCGCGAGCTGAGGCTGAACGCCACTGACGCGGAACGGAAGCTTTGGGCCCAGCTCAGCGCTCGCAAGATAGCCGGTGTCCGCTTCAATCGCCAATTTCCGATCGGCCCGTTCATTTGCGATTTCGTCTCGCGGTCGGTCAAACTCGTCATCGAAGTCGATGGCGGGCAACATGCGGTTGATGTAGAAAAAGACCAAGCCCGCACGGCCTATTTGGAAGCACAGGGATATCGAGTGATCCGGTTCTGGAACAATGATGTGCTGGACCGGATCGAGGGCGTCGTGAGCGAGATCGAGGCTGCTCTGGAAACATGCCCTCCCCCGACCCCTCCCATAAATGGGAGGGGAGCTAAGTGACCCTCACCCCGCAATGGCTGGACGAATTGCGATCGCGGATCACGCTGTCGACCCTCATCGGGCGGACGGTGAAGGTCACGCGTGCGGGCCGCGAATACAAAGCCTGCTGCCCCTTCCATAACGAGAAGACGCCCAGCTTCACGATCAACGACGAGAAGGGCTTCTACCACTGCTTCGGTTGCAGCGCGCATGGCGACGCGATCCGCTGGATGACCGACCAGCGCGGGCTGTCGTTTATGGACGCGGTAAAGGAACTCGCCGCCGAAGCCGGGATGGAGGTCCCCGCCGCCGACCCGCGCGCCGCGAAAAAGGCCGAGGAGGCGGCGAGCCTGCGCGATGTCGTGCAGGGCGCGGCCGATTGGTTCACGCAGCAGCTTGGCAGCAGCAACGGCGCCCCGGCGCGCGAATATCTGGCCAAGCGCGGCATTTCGGAAGCGACGCGCAAAGCCTTCGGTTTCGGCCTCGCGCCCGACAGCCGCAGCGCGCTGAAAGAGGCGCTCAAGAAATTTCCGACCGCGATACTCGTCGAATCGGGGATGCTGATCGCGGTCGAGGAGAAGGAACCCTACGACCGTTTCCGCGGCCGCCTGATGATCCCGATCCGCGACGCCCGCGGGCGCGTGATCGCGTTCGGCGGACGCATTTTGGGCGATGGCGAGCCCAAATATCTGAACTCGCCCGACACGCCTTTGTTCGACAAGGGCCGCGTCCTCTATAATCTCGACAAGGCGAGCCCGGCGTCGCGGCAAACGAACCGGATCATCGTCGTCGAAGGCTATATGGACGTGATCGCGCTCGCCGAGGCGGGGATCGCCGACGCCGTCGCACCGCTCGGCACCGCGCTGACCGAGGCGCAGCTTGGGCTGATCTGGCGGATGGTGCCGGTGCCGGTGCTGTGTTTCGACGGCGATGCCGCGGGGCAGAAGGCGGCGATGCGCGCCGCGATGCGCGCGCTGCCCCTGCTCCGTCCCGGCTTCAGCCTTGCCTTCGCAACGCTGCCGGCGGGGCAGGATCCCGATGATATTGTGCGTGCGCGCGGTGCGGAGGGGTTCAACGCGATCCTGAGCGAAACGCAGCCGCTCGTCGAGCGCCTGTGGGCGCACGAGGTCGCGGCGGGGCCGCTCGCGACCCCCGAGGAACGCGCCGCGCTCAAGACGCGCCTCCTCGCGCACGCCGATGCGATCGAGGACGCCGACGTCCGCCACCATTATCGCGAGGCGTTCCGCGAGCGGCTCGATATGCTGTTCGCGCGCAAGCAGCCCGAGCGCGCGCAGCGCCAGCCATGGACGCCGAATCCGCCGCGCGGGGGCGGCAATCGCCGCTTTGGTCCCGACCCGCGATTGCAACCTCCGGCCGACGAGACGCGTTCCATCGGGCAGGCCGGGATTTCGGCGCCTTATGTCGCGGCGTTGATCGGCGGATTGCTGCGTTACCCCGAAGCGCTCAGGCGCAACGAGGAGGCGCTGACGCGGCTGCCAGTGAGCGATTCAGGCGACGCCGAACTGCTCGGCGTAATGCTTGACAGCGCAATGCGTCAGGAAGGGCTTGATTGCGAGGGGTTGCTTGCCATATTGGAGCCAATGAAAGTGTATAATAGGGCGATGACATTGCTCAGAGCCGACGGAATGCACTTCTCGTTCAATCGCAGGCTGGAAAGCAAGGAAGAGGCCGCAGCGGCGCGGGAAACGGCGCTTCGCGACCTTGACGAATATATCGGCGTGCTGGTGACCCAGCCCGAAATCCGGGAGCGGCTTGCCGAAGCCACCGCGGATTTCCAGCGCACGATGGACGACGAAGGATTCGCGCGGCAGCAGAAGCTGTCCGCCATGGATAAAGAATTGACCCGCCGCCTGGCTGCGCTGTCCGAAGACAGCAACCAGAGCTGAACGATTACGCCCTTAGGCAGGAACCACGAATGGCCACCAAAAGCACCGCCGACACCGATACCGACACCGACAGCCCGCTGATCGACCTCAACGAGGCCGACGTCAAAAAGCTGATCGCGCGCGGCAAGAAGCGCGGTTACCTGACCTATGACGAGCTGAATGCGGCGCTGCCGCAGGACGAGATGTCGTCCGAGCAGATCGAGGACATCATGTCGGCGATCTCCGACATGGGCATCAACATCGTCGAAAGCGACGAGGATGTGCAGGAAGAGGCCGACCAGGAGCCCGACGACGAAGTCGACGTCAGCGCCGGCACCGGTTCGGTTTCGAACCCCGCGATCGAAAAGAAGAAGGAAACGGTCGATCGCACCGACGATCCCGTTCGCATGTACCTGCGCGAAATGGGCGCGGTCGAGCTGCTCAGCCGCGAAGGCGAAATCGCGATCGCGAAGCGCATCGAGGCGGGCCGCGACACGATGATCCTCGGGCTTTGCGAAAGCCCGCTGACCTTCAACGCGATCATCGACTGGTCGACCGCGCTGAACAATGGCGACATGCAGCTGCGCGAGATCGTCGACCTCGAAGCGATGCTGTCGAAGGACCCGGCGCCCGAGAATCTTGAGGAAGAAGGCGCCGACGACAACGGCGAAATCAGTGAGAAGACCGCCGGCGTTTCGTTCAAGGACGAGGACGAGGTCGAGGAAGAACCCGCGGCCGACGGCGACGACGAGGATGGCGAAGGCTCGTCGGGCAAGCGCGAAAGCTTCGAAGAGGATGAGGAAGACAACACCCTCAGCCTCGCGGCGATGGAAGAGCTGCTGAAGCCCGACGCGCTCGAAAAGTTCGCGAACATCACCAAGAGCTTCAAGGCCTTCTCGAAGCTGCAGGAAGCGCGCCTCGAAGCACTCTCGGGCGGCGAGGAATTCCCCGCGGCGTCGGAAAAGAAGTACCACAAGCTGCGCGAGGAACTCACCGCGCAGGTCGAGAGCGTGCAGTTCCACGGCACCAAGATCGAATATCTCGTCGACCAGCTCTACAGCTATAACCGCCGCCTGACCGCACTCGGCGGCCAGATGCTGCGCCTTGCCGAGCGCCACAAGGTGCCGCGCAAGTCGTTCCTCGACAATTATGTCGGGCGCGAGCTCGAAGAAAACTGGATCGAGAGCGTCAGCGGGCTCGACAAGAAATGGGCCGCCTTCGCCGAGAATGAAGCCGGCGCGGTCGACCGCATCCGCATCGAGATCAGCGAAATCGCGCAAGCCGCGGGCATGAGCCTGACCGAATTCCGCCGCGTCGTGAACATGGTCCAGAAGGGCGAGCGCGAAGCGCGCATCGCCAAGAAGGAAATGGTCGAGGCGAATTTGCGCCTCGTGATTTCGATCGCGAAGAAGTACACGAACCGCGGCCTGCAATTCCTCGACCTGATCCAGGAAGGCAATATCGGCCTGATGAAGGCGGTCGATAAGTTCGAGTATCGCCGCGGCTACAAATTCTCAACCTATGCGACCTGGTGGATTCGTCAGGCGATCACCCGCTCGATCGCCGATCAGGCGCGCACGATCCGCATCCCGGTCCATATGATCGAGACGATCAACAAGCTGGTCCGGTGCAGCCGCCAGTTCCTCCATGAGAGCGGCCGCGAGCCGACCCCGGAGGAAATGGCCGAGCGTCTGTCGATGCCGCTCGAAAAGGTCCGCAAGGTGATGAAGATCGCCAAGGAGCCGATCAGCCTCGAGACGCCGATCGGCGACGAGGAAGACAGCCACCTCGGCGATTTCATCGAAGACAAGAATGCGGTCATCCCCGTCGACGCCGCGGTGCAGTCGAACCTCAAGGAAACGGTCACGCGAGTTCTGGCGTCGCTTACGCCGCGTGAGGAGCGCGTGCTTCGCATGCGCTTCGGCATCGGGATGAACACCGATCACACGCTGGAGGAAGTCGGCCAGCAGTTCAGCGTGACGCGCGAACGCATCCGCCAGATCGAGGCGAAGGCGCTCCGCAAGCTGAAGCACCCGTCGCGCAGCCGCAAGATGCGCAGCTTCCTCGACCAGTAAGGCCGAAGACGGCGAAATTTGAGGGGCGGTCCGGTAACGGGCCGCCCCTTTTCCATGCCTTTGCGAGATTGGAAGCCGTCGCTGCTTCACCTCCTTCGTCATTCCGGACTTGATCCGGGATCCCGCTTTTTGAGCCACCGACTGGCTTCGACTTCAAGCTGGACCCCGGATCAAGTCCGGGGTGACGATGATTGATAAGTCCCTTCAGGGTGCGACCAGCCATGCCCAAATGCTGCGCTGCACAATTTTTTTGCTCCTTGATCTTTAAATCTTCATATTTGCCCACCAGATAGCGCTCGTTACGCGATGCGGGGGCTTCATCAGCCGTTCAGGCGCCACCCATCAAATGGCAATCATTCCCACAAGATGGGATTGATTCACGATCCAGAGCAGGCCGCCCAACGCGGCTGATATAAAAAAGCTCGGAAATCTGGGGCTCGCAAAAATTGGCACGACCTTTGCGATGCATTCGGCATCGGCGCGGGGCAGTGCCTGCAGCCAAAGGGAAAGACAAAAAAGATGGAAAACGAAACCACCAACCTCTTCCGCCGCCGCGATACCTTCTTCGGTATCTGCGAGGCCGTTGGCCAGGATTTTGGCTTCAACCCGCTGTGGCTGCGCCTCGCCTTCGTCGCGCCGCTCTTCTTCTTCCCGGTCCAGACCTTCATCGGCTATTTCGCCCTTGGCCTGGTCGTCCTTGCATCGCGCCTGATCTTCCCGGCCAAAGCGGTGGTCCAGCCCGCGCCGAACGCGATCGACGTCGCCGCGCCGCAGACTGAAAAAGCCGGGGAACTCGCCCTCGCAGCTTAAGCGGAACGGCCGGACGCTCTCTCCCTCCAAGTCCGGCCAACCCCGTCCTTTATGGCGTCCACTGGCGCCATAGATGGGACCGGCAAGCTTCTCCCCGGGGCTTGCCGGTCCCTTTGCTTTTTTGTTCCCGATTGCCTTGATCCCCGAGCGCTTTTTGTCCCCGGCTGGAACAAACATGGGCAAATCGGGGGCAAATCAATCGCCGCGCATAAACGCGTCGTTTACGACGTTGATCTATGACCGATCGCTGTAATTCCATTGGCTTGGGCTCCGGCGCCCCGCCACAGCGAGGATCAAGCCTTGAGCCAGTCGCCCCAGCCCAAAGCACAGACGCGCGGCGTCGCCGAATTGCTCGATGCGCTGGTCGCCAGCGACGGCACCGGCGCGCATCCGCACGTCCGCTCGGGCGCACTGTCGAGCGGGCCCGAAGCGATGCGCAACCTCGCCGACGCGGTGCATTTTCTCTGCCTGCTCCACGGCCGTTATCCGGGCGTGATCGACAATGCCGCGCGCAAGGCGGTCGACCCCGCGTCGCGCCGGTGGATGGGCGAAGCGGCCGACGCTTTCGTCCAGGAACGCGCCTTCCTGACCAAGATCGCCTCGGCGGTCGGCCCGGTGCCGAGCACCCAGGGGCAGGCGCAGTGCGAGGCCGCGGTCGCCGCGCAGCGCAAGGCGATCGACATGCTCGCCGAGTCGGACCGCCACGGCTGCGCGCTGGGCGCCGCGATCGCGCTGACGCTCGACTGGCGGACGATCCGCGTCCTGCTCGACATCAGCGCGCTGCGGCTCGACCTCAGCCCGCCGACCTGCACCCTCCCCGACCTCCGCGACACCGCGCGGCTCGCGGCCACGGTCGCCGATACCCCAGCGGTCGAGCGCGCAATGGTGTTCGGTGCGCAGCAGCTGATCACCCAGCACAGCGGCCTGTGGGACCTGATGGCCGCGCGGGCGGCAAGCCGGGCGCATCCGTAAATAACGAGCAACTCGACGCGATAAGTCCCCCTCCCGCAAGCGGGAGGGGAGAAGAAGCGTCCGCTTGCACCGCTCCGCCACCCCCGCTATGCCAGCTTGACGTTCACGTTAAGGGAAAGAGCCGATGCGTTTCGAAGGCACCAGCGCCTATATCGCCACCGACGACCTGAAGGTCGCGGTCAACGCCGCGACCTTGCTGCGCCGCCCCTTGCTCGTGAAGGGCGAACCCGGCACCGGCAAGACCGTGCTCGCCGAGGAAATCGCCAAGGCCTTCGACGCGCCGCTGATCACCTGGAACATCAAGTCGACCACCAAGGCGCAGCAGGGCCTCTATGAATATGACGCAGTCGCGCGCCTGCGCGACGGCCAGCTCGGCGAAGAGCGCGTCCACGACATCCGCAACTATATCCGCAAGGGCAAATTGTGGGAGGCATTCACGTCGCCCAAGCTCCCCGTGCTGCTGATCGACGAGATCGACAAGGCCGATATCGAATTCCCGAACGACCTGCTCCAGGAACTCGATCGCATGGCCTTCCATGTCTATGAGACCGACGAGACGGTGACCGCGAAGGAACGCCCGATCGTCGTCATCACCTCGAACAATGAAAAGGAACTGCCCGACGCCTTCCTGCGCCGCTGTTTCTTCCACTATATCAAATTCCCCGACCGCGACACGATGGCCGAAATCGTCGACGTCCATTTCCCGGGCATCCAGAAGACGCTGGTCAGCCGCGCGATGGACATCTTCTACGAAGTCCGCGAAGTCCCGGGCCTCAAGAAAAAGCCGTCGACGAGCGAGCTGATCGACTGGCTGAAGCTGCTGCTCAACGAGGATATGCCGCTCGAGGTCCTGCAGAACCGCGACGTCGGCAAGGCGATCCCGCCGCTCCATGGCGCGCTGCTCAAGAATGAGCAGGATGTGATGCTGTTCGAAAAACTGGCGTTTATGGCGCGGCGTCAGGGTAGCTGATTCTTGTCCTCCCTGTGGCGAAGCCATGGGGAGGTGGCAGCGCGAAGCGCTGACGGAGGGGCCAATGGCGCACCGTCGCGGCCCCTCCACCATCCGCTTCGCGGACGGTCCCCCTCCCCATCGCTTCGCGACAGGGAGGATCTAATTAAAGCTGATACGCCACCTCGACGTCGCCCCAGCGGCGGCCGTTGATCATCGCGGGCATATAGACGTTGCGCACGGTCACATAATTGATGCCGTCGCCTTCCTGCCGATAGACCGTCATGAAAAAGGGCGCGGTGCTGCGCTTCGCCGCGGCGTCGACCCCGTCATAGAGGATGCGGCCGTTGCGGCAATGCGCGGTGTCATGCTCAAGTTCGCCGGTCGGCGCGCGCGAGCATTCGGTGATATGCGTCGGCAGAAAGCCGTTCATGTCACCCGCCGACGACATCTTGATCTCGGGATGCTGCGCCACGATGCGGTCGAACAGCGGGCGCCAGTGCGCGTCGGCCCAGTCGCAGAGTGACGTGCGAAAACGTTCGGGGTTCGAATTCGGCACGCGCACATAATCGGTGTCGAACAGCTGCTCCATCGACAGCTCGCCGTGCGCGACCGCGCGTTCGGCCAGTCCGACGAATTCGTCGCGCACCTTCGCCGCCAGGGCGACGATCGCCGAATCCTGAGGGGATACCCCCGCCGAGATCACCGCGTTGAACATGCGGTTCGACACATGCTCCATCGACAGGATCGAATCGCGCGTGCCAACCAAAGTCGAACTGTTATCGCGCACCGAGGTGACGACACCGTCGAGCGCCTCGCGCACCTTCGCGCCATTCGCATGCACCATCGCGCTCGATTGCGCGATACGGTCGCTCTGGTCGTCGAGCAGCGCGACGAGGTGCGTCGCGTCGTGGAGCGCGTCGGTGATCGTTTCGAACTGGGCCTCGGCGCGGCTCGACTGTTCGACCCCCGACTGGATTTCGGTCACGAGCCCGCTCGCCTCGGCGGCGAGGCTGCCGATGCTGCGGCGGATCTCGTCGGTCGCGCCGCGCGTGTTCTGCGCCAACTTCTTCACCTCGGCGGCAACGACCGCAAAGGTGCGGCCCGCATCGCCTGCGCGTTCGGCCTCGATCGCGGCGTTCAAAGCGAGCATGTTCGTGGTCTTGGCGATCTGTTCGATCGACTGGCTGACCTGCTGCACCTGTTCCATCACCGCGGCGAAATTGGTGACATGTGTGCCAAGCCGCGCGACAAGGTCGATCACCGAACGGAATTCGGAGACCGCGGCGTTGACGCGCTCGGCGCCGGTGTCGAGCTGTTCGCACGCGCGCGCCGAGAGCAATTTAGCCTCGTCGGTCGAATCGGCGATCTGGCGCTGGTCGGCCTCGAGGCTGACGACATATTCCTCGAGCCGGCCGAGTTCGGCGATCTGGCGATCCATCTGGTCGGTCGCCCGCTCGATGCGCCCCGCCGCGTCGCTGCACCCGACGGCAAGCTCGCCGCAGTCGCTTGCGACCGACTGGTCGAGTATCTGCGCCGCCGGGTTGATCGGATCATATTTCATTGGCTTGCCCACGTCCCTGAATGATCGAGGAGATATGGCGGACAATGGTTAACGCGGCGTCAATTTCGCGGCCCGATCGCGGGATCGAAGGCGCATTGCACACCGCCCGGCGACGCGTTACGCCTTCGGACGGGCTGTTGGGGAATACGGGGGGAATATCATGCGTCTTTGGCCGGTTCTGGCGGCGGTCGCCGCAATATCCGCGCTGCCCGCAGGGGCGCAGGAAATGGTCGGCGGACATCGCATCATCCGTACCGCGGACCCCGCAATCTGGTCGGGCAGCGAAACGAGCGGGCCGATCACCCATATCGCGACGGGCACCGTCTTTTCCGAAAGCATCGACGGCTTTCAGCGCACCAGCCTTATGGCGGTCGACAATGGCAATGACGTCATGCTGCATTATCGGCTGAAGCGCGAAGCGGCCTCGACCGAGATTTCGGCGTTCCTGTTCCAGCGTGGCGATCTTGCCGAGCATCGGCTGAAGGGGGCGATTGCCTCGCTCGGCCATGGCCGCGACGTGATGACATTTCTGTGGGCCGATGGCCCCTTCGATATCGAAGCACCGCAGAAGCTGCGGGGCTTCAAGGCCACCTACAAGGTCGGCATCGGCGGCGACACCCTGCTCGAATATCTCTATTTCATCGAATTGGGGAAATGGACCGCGAAAGTGCGAGCGACGCTCCCGGCATCGAAGGAACCCGCCGAGGAGGGCCAGATCGACGCCTTCGTCCGCGCGCTTCCCTGGGCATCGATCCTCGCCGCGAACGGCGCCTGCAACGGTTCGGCCTGCGACGGTGAGCAGGCAATGCCCTTCAACAACCATATGGCAGAGATGTTCCTGACGAAAATCGTCGCGAGCGGTCAGGGCAAGGCGTTGCTGGGCGATGCGGCGGAGCCCATTTATGCGCGCGAAGCGGGCGGTAAACGCTGGACGCTCTATCCGCTCGACGAAAAGATAGCGCCGTTGTTCGCGGAGGCATTCGGCCGGATTTCCGCGCGCGCGCCGCTTTATAGCCTGTCGTGGTCGGCGAAGAAGGAAAGCGGCGTCGTCCGCTTCTTTGCTGGCAAACCCAACGAAGAAGCATTCGCCGCGACGGTCGACGGCCTCGTCGCGCATCCCGAGACATCGGCCTTCATCTCGCCGGCCGATGCGGCCGCCTACGCGCCCGATTGAGGTTCGGGCCGATATTCATCGGCGGGGACAGCTTTACGTTCACGTAAAGTGATTGCACGCGCCGCGCGAACGCGATACGCCTACCCCATGTTTTTCGGCTTTCTCGACGAGCTTCGCGCCGCGGGCATTCCCGCGAGCCTGAAAGAGCATCTGATGCTGCTGGAGGCGCTCGACCGCGAGGTGATCGATCGCAGCCCCGAGCAATTCTATTACCTGAGCCGCGCGATCTATGTGAAGGACGAGGGCCTGCTCGACCGTTTTGATCAGGTGTTCAACAAGGTCTTCAAGGGCATCATTTCGGACTATGGCCAGAACCCGGTCGACGTCCCCGCCGACTGGCTGAAGGCGGTCGCCGAGAAATTCCTGACCCCCGAGGAAATGGCCGCGATCGAGTCGCTCGGCGACTGGGACAAGATCATGGAGACGCTGAAGGAGCGGCTCGAGGAACAGCAGAAGCGCCATGAGGGCGGCAGCAAGTGGATCGGCACCGGCGGCACCTCGCCCTTCGGCAATTCGGGTTACAACCCCGAGGGCGTGCGGATCGGCGGCGAGAGCAAGCACAAGCGCGCGCTCAAAGTCTGGGAAAAGCGCGAGTTCCAGAATCTCGACAACACCAAGGAGCTCGGCACCCGCAACATCAAGATCGCGCTTCGCCGCCTGCGCAAGTTCGCGCGCGAGGGCGCGGCCGACGAGCTCGACATTCCGGGCACGATCGACGGCACCGCGCGGCAGGGCTGGCTCGACATCAAGATGCGCCCCGAACGGCGCAATGCGGTCAAGCTGCTGCTCTTCCTCGACGTCGGCGGATCGATGGACCCGTTCATCAAGCTCTGCGAAGAATTGTTCAGCGCGGCGACGACCGAATTCAAGAATCTCGAATTCTTCTATTTCCACAACTGCCCGTACGAAGGCGTGTGGAAGGATAACAAGCGCCGCTGGTCCGAACGCCATCAGATGTGGGATATCCTCCACAAATATGGCCATGATTATAAAGTGATCTTCGTCGGCGACGCGTCGATGAGCGCGTACGAGATCACCCATCCGGGCGGCAGCGTCGAACATTTCAACGAGGAATCGGGCGCGGTCTGGCTCCAGCGGATCACCCATGTCTATCCGGCCGCGGTGTGGCTGAACCCGGTGCCCGAGGCGCATTGGGGCTACACCCAGTCGGTGAAGCTGATCAAACAGCTGATGAACGACCGCATGTACCCGCTCAGCCTCGCCGGGCTGGACGATGCGATGCGCGAGCTGACGCGAAAGCATTGACGCGGCGTGGGCGGGGTGTAGGGGCGCGAAGATGATCGATCTCCCCCTCGTCACCATCCTGCTCCTCACCGGCTTCATCAACCTCATCGGCGCGCTTGCCTATGCCGCGCGCATTGCCGGGGTCCGCACGCGGCGCATCGCGATGTCGTTCGCGCTGTTCAACATCCTCGTGCTCTTCTCGCGCACCTCGAACAGCTTCCTCGGCCCTTTCCTCGCCAAGCGCATCGAGACGCGCATCCACGACGGCAGCGGAGCCCAGCTCTTCATCGACATGCAGCTCGTGCTCGCGGCGGCGAGCGTCGCGACGTTGATCGGCATATTGCTGGTGCCCACCGGGCAGCGGATGTTCGCCGCGGCGATCGGCTGGTATCAGAACAACCGATCGACGACGAAGCTTGCGCTCAAGGCCGCGAGCCCGAGTGGCCTGCGCACATTGGGCCGCTCGCTGACCCTCCCCAGCCTGTCGCACCTCAAGAGCTGGCGGATGCCCAAGGGGATTGGCTGGGGCGTCCTCATCGCCAACTGCCTCGCGCAATCCTTGCTCGCGGTCGGCGTCGTCGCGTCGCTCTATGCCGGCTATCTCGCCCCCGAATTTCGCGTCACCGCGTCGCAGCTCTCGGCGCTGATCAACGGCTTTGCGACGATCCTCCTGTTTGCCTTCATCGACCCGCAATTGTCGGTGATGACCGACGATGCGGTCGAGGGCAAAGTCGACGAGGCCGATTTCCGCCGCGCGATCACGCTGATCTCGCTGAGCCGCCTCGCGGGCACGGTCCTGGCGCAGGCGCTGCTGCTGCCCGCCGCGCTGCTGATCGCATACGTCGCCGTGCATGTCTGACACGCAGCGCGGCCACAGCCGCTTCCTTGCCGTCCGAGCGCGGCTGGAGGCGTTGGCGGTCACACCGGGGCCGCGCGGCTGGTTTCTCGAATTTCTCGTCTTCGGCTTCAAGCAGGGATGGGCGTGCCTGTTCGGCGCGCTGATGCTCGCGCTGCTGCTCGGCACGCATCTCTTCTGGCCCGACGATGCGCCGCTCCACCGCTATGACGCGATCACGATCGGCGCCGTGCTGATCCAGCTCGGCATGCTCGCCTTCCGGCTCGAGACGCCGAAGGAAGCGCTCGTCATCCTGATCTTCCACATCGTCGGCACGGTGATGGAATTGTTCAAGACCGCCGCGGGGTCGTGGCAATATCCCGAGGCGAGCCTGCTCCACATCGGCGCCGTACCGCTCTTTTCGGGCTTCATGTATGCCGCGGTCGGCAGCTATATCGCGCGCGTCTGGCGCATCTTCGATTTCCGCTACACCGGCTATCCGCCCGTTTGGGCGAGCTATGCGCTGGCGGCGGCGATCTACGTCAATTTCTTCGCGCACCATTGGGTATACGACATCCGCTGGTTCCTTTTCGCCGCGACCGCGCTGCTATTCTGGCGCTGTCAGGTGTGGTTCCGCCCGCTCCACACCCACCGCCGCATGCCGCTGCTCGTCGGCTGGGGGCTCGTCGCGCTGTTCATCTGGTTCGCCGAAAATATCGGCACCTTCGCGCGCGCCTGGACCTATCCGAGCCAGAACGACGGCTGGCACATGGTCGGCGTCGAAAAGCTCGGCAGCTGGTATCTGCTGATGATCATTTCGTTCGTGCTCGTCAGCCTCGTCCAGCGGCCGAGGGCGCCCGATTAACCGAACGGCTTGTCGATCGACGGCGGCGGCTCGCTGAACCACTTGGGTCCGCTGTCGGTCATATAGAAACAATCCTCGAGCCGGATGCCGAACTCGCCGGGGATATAGATGCCCGGTTCGTTCGAGAAACACATGCCGGGCGCGAGCTTCGTCGTTTCGCCGTGCACCAGATTGACCGGCTCGTGCCCGTCGAGGCCGATGCCGTGGCCGGTGCGGTGCGAGGTGCCGGGAAGCTTGTAACCGGGTCCCCACCCGAGGCTTTGGTAATAGGCACGCACCGCGTCGTCGACCTGGCCCGCGGGCGTGCCGAGCTTTGCCGCGGCGAAGGCGACGTCCTGTCCCTTGCGCATCTGGTCCCAGACCTGCCGCTGGCGTGCCGTCGCCTTGCCATGGACGAAGGTCCGCGAGATGTCGGATTGATAACCGTGCACCGTCGCGCCGCAGTCCATCAGCACGACCTCGCCGCTCTTCACCGCTTGCGGCTTGCCCGACCCGTGCGGATAGGCACTCGCCTCGCCAAGCAGGATCAGCTCGAACTCGCTCTTGCCGCCAAGTGCTTCGGTCGTCCCCTTCATGATCGCGCCAATGTCGGCGGGGGTCATCCCCGCCTCGACCCGCGGCGCGGTGTGGCGATAGGCGGCGAGCGTGATGTCGGCGGCGATCTGCATCAGCGCGATTTCGGCGGGCGATTTATGCATCCGGCAGCCGCGCACGACCGGCGCGCCGTTGACGACAGTCGCCTGCGGCATCGCTTTTTCGAGCCCGTCGACCGCGAAATAACGCACCGTCTCCTCAACCGCGATCCGGCCCTTGCTCAGCCCGCGCTTGCCGAGCCACGCCGCGACTGCGGCGAGCGGATTTTCATCCTCATTCCACGTCAGCACCTCGGCATCGATCCCAAGGCTTTCGCGCACCGAGGGTTCCTCGAAGAAGGGTGTGACGATCGCGACGTCACCCTCGCGCGTCAGCACCGCGGCGGTCAGCCGCTCACTGCGCCACCATTCGACCCCGGTGAAATAGATGAGGCTCGACCCCGGCTCGATCAGCAGCGCGCCGATATCGTTCGCGCGCATCAGCTCTTTCGCCTTGGCGATCCGTGCCATGCGCTCGGCCTTGCCGATCGGCACCGCCTTGGCGGCGAGATTGGGGAGACCGGCGGTATCGGCGGCGAACGCAGGCGCGGGCAAAGTCGCCGCCAGTCCGCCGATCGCCGCGGTGCCCAGAAATTGCCGTCGCTGCATCATTGCTTTCTCTCCGTCAGTTTCGGGGCGTCATGGGTATACTTAAGGGCGGCGGCAATTTTTCATTGATGCGCTGCATCTCTTCGCTGCGGCGATCACTATATTGCCTCATCAGGTCTTGGCAGAACCGCCGGGCGGTCTCCGTCCCGAGTAGGCCCGGCTCTGCCACGATATCGGCCCATGACAGTCCATCGGCAACGCACATCAGGTCTTGGAAGTCCCCCGCGTAAATTCTGTCGGAAAAATAGGCAAACAATCGTCCGCGCCGCGTCGCAACGACCGATGCGGTCCAGTTATCGTCGATCAACGGTATCGCCCAAGCTTTCGGCCGAACTTCCCGGATCAGCGTAACGCTGACCTCGCCTGCCGAGACCTTGTCTTCGACGATATAGTCCGGCTTTGCTTTGCGGCCTTTCCACTCATCCAGCATGGCCAATTGGTCGGCCGGCGGCGGCTTGCAACCGAGGTCCGACATATACATGCCCGCCCAGTTGAGCCCGGGCGCGATCGGCCCGCCCGGAAGCCGGTCCCATCGCATTTCCATCCGGCACAGGTCGACCTTGTCCTTCCGCTCGATCCGGCCATTGTTGTAATCGTCGAGCGATGCATAATGGCCTAAAGGCATGACGTAGAACACGCCCTTGCGGGGTGTCACCGCGCCAATGATGATCCGCGGGCGCGATGAGTCGCTGGGAAAAACAGAATAAACGCTGACCTGAGGCTGATATTTTGAGTCGCGCGCTTCTTCTGCTGCCCGTTTCCGCAGCAGGCCGACGACATCACGATGGGACTGCTTCAGACGCTCGATATCGGTCCCGCCGGGGAACGGCAGCGTAACGACCTCACGCTCGACAAAGGATGCTGCTGACGGCTCGGCCGCGCAGCTTGCGATCGGGAACGCAAGGGCAATGCTGATCGCAGCCGTCAAGCTTTGCCGCCAGATCGTCAGCATTTGTTCGCCCCTCAATAAATCAGCAAATCCGCGATTTCCGCGCGCCACGCCGCCTCGTCGGGCAGCGCCAGCGCGTCGAGATCGCCCGCATCTGCACCCGCATCGTCGACCCACTCGCGCAGGCCCGGTCCGCCGTTGATCACGTCGATCGCGAGCACATCGTCGGTATACTCATATTTGAAATCCTTGCCGCGCCAGATCGGATAGTCCGGATAGAGGCTGCGGATCGCCTTGAAGCCCAATGCCTGCACGCGCCACGGCTGGAAGGCATCGTCGTCGTACCACGGCCCGTCGGCATGGATATGCACGCCGCTGCTCAGCTGGCCGACATGCTTGTGAAAGGTCGGCTGGAACCAGATATCGCGCAGCTTGCACCCGCCGAGCCATTGCGGCGCGAGGCGCTGCATTTCGGCGATCACCGCCTTGGCGTCGATGTCGGGCGCGCCGAACAGTTCGAGCGGACGCGTCGTGCCCCTGCCCTCGCTCAAGGTCGCGCCCTCGACCATCACCGTGCCAGCATAGGCGCGCGCCATATTGACGTTCGCGGCGTTCGGGCTGGGGTTGATCCACACGCGGTCGGTGGGCCAGCCGAAGCCGGGGCCTTTCGGGTCCCACCCCTCCATCTCGATGACGCGATAATCGACATCGAGCCCGAAGTGGCGGATGAACCAATGTCCGATCTCGCCCATCGTGAGGCCATGACGCATCACCATCGGCCCCGCGCCGACGAAACTTTCCCAGCCGGGCAAAAGCCGCGTGCCTTCGACCGGGCGCCCCGCGGGGTTCGGCCGGTCGAGCACCCACACCGCCTTGCCATGCTGCGCCGCGGCCTCGAGGATGTAGAGCAGGGTCGTGACATAGGTGTAGATGCGGCAGCCGAGATCCTGCAGGTCGACCAGCATCACGTCGAAGGTGTGCATCGACTGGCCCGACGGCCGGCGCACCTCGCCATAGAGGCTGAACACCGGCATGCCATAGGTCGGATCGGTGAAGTCGGGCGACTCCATCATATTGTCCTGAAGGTCGCCGCGAACGCCATGCTGCGGCCCGAACACCGCCGTGATGTCGAGCCCCGAAGCGACGAGCGCATCGACGCTGTGCGTCAGGTCGGCGGTGACCGAGGCGGGGTGCGCGAGCAGCGCGACGCGCTTTCCTTCGAGCGGTTTGCGAAGCGCCGGGTCGGCGAGCAGGCGGTCGATGCCGAAGTTTACTGTCATGCCGCGTCGGGTGCCCCAAGCGTGAGCGCAAAGCAATCGGGATGATGGAAGTCGGGCTTGCCCGGCGGGTGCGCGAGCGCCCAATAGCTTTTGGTGCCGTCGAGCTCCTCGATCACCGCCGACAGCGCCAATTTTGCGCCATTATCGGGAAAAATGCCGGGCTCGACGCGCAGCGCATAGCTTTGATCGCCCTTCTCCGCCGCCATTTCCCAGGGCGCAAGGTCGTCGGTGCGGAGCAGCGAGCGATAATCGTCGAACTGGTAGCAGGCCCAGCGGCCGTCGGGCGAATAGTTGAACTCGGTATAATCGGGCTCGCCCTCTTCGGTCAGGAATGCCTCGAAGCAAGTGCTTTCCCACAGGCCATCGGTCGCGCTGTCGGCGATGACGAGTTCGCCCTGCCCGTCGGGCAGCACCAGCGCGGCGATCGCGCCATCGACGATGAAGCGCAGCGCAAAACCGTCCTCGAACGACAGCGAGACCTCGACCGCGACGGCGCGCACGGCCTTTCCCGGGGTGCCGGGGTGACAGATCAATTCCCTGCGCATGCTATCCAAATATCAAACCCCATGCTAAGCGCCCGCCCGCTATGACCAGTTACAAATCCGACCTGCTGCGCCTGCTCGACGAGCGAGGCTATATCCATCAGACGACCGACGCGGAAGGGCTCGATGCGCTCGCCGCCAAACAAGTCGTCCCGGGATATATCGGCTTCGACGCGACGGCGCCCAGCCTGCATGTCGGCAGCCTCGTCCAGATCATGATGCTGCGCCGCCTGCAACAGACGGGGCACAAGCCCGTCGTGCTGATGGGCGGCGGGACGACGCGGATCGGCGACCCCACGGGCCGCGACGAAAGCCGCAAGATGCTGTCGGACGAAACGATCGCGGCGAACATCGCGTCGATCTTCAGCATCTTTCAGCAATTCCTCAGCTTCGGCGACGGGCCGACCGACGCGGTGATGGTCGACAATCAGGACTGGCTCGGCCAGCTCGGCTATATCGAGCTGCTGCAGGAAGTCGGCACACACTTCACGATCAACCGCATGATGACCTTCGATTCGGTCAAGCTGCGGCTCGAGCGCGAACAGCCGATGACCTTCCTCGAATTCAATTACATGATCCTGCAGGGCTATGATTTCCGTCATCTGTCGAAGGACAGGGGCGTGCGGCTGCAGATGGGCGGATCCGACCAGTGGGGCAATATCGTCAACGGCATGGAGCTGGGCCGCCGCATGGACGGCGCCGACCTTTACGGCCTGACGACTCCGCTGCTGACCACCGCGGCGGGCGCCAAAATGGGCAAAACCGCCGCCGGCGCGGTGTGGCTTAATCCCGAACAGCTGTCCCATTTTGACTATTGGCAATATTGGCGCAACTGCGACGACCGCGACGTCGGCAAGTTCCTCAAGCTCTTCACCGACCTGCCGCTCGATGAGATCGCGCGGCTCGAAGCGCTCGAGGGCGCGGAGATCAACGAGGCGAAGAAAATCCTCGCGAACGAAGCGACCGCGATGTGCCGCGGCGCCGACGCCGCAAAGGCCGCCGCCGAGACAGCGACGCAAACCTTTGAAAAGGGGCAGATCGGCGGCGACCTTCCGCAAGCCGTCGCGCCCGCCGAGGGGATCAGCGTCGTCGATGCGCTGCGCGAACTGGGCTTCGCGGGCTCGAACAAGGAAGCGCGCCGCAAGCTCGACGAAGGCGCGGTGAAGGTCGATGGCGTCGTCATTCGCGACCCCCAGCACCTGATCGTGCCCAGCGCGGACCCCGTTCCGCTGAGCCTCGGATCAAAAAGACATGGCCTTGTGACCCGCTAGGGCGCAGGGAAGCGTTTACGACTTCTTCAGCAATCGGATGGATCGTCATGGCCAAATCAACAAGGTCCACGAATATGCGCAAGATTGACACGAGCAAGGCCCATTATGTCGGCCTCGACCAGCGGATCGCTCCGCGTAGCGACGTCTATTGCCGCCTCCCCTTCGTCATGCCCGACGGACGGCAGGAAATGTGCACCTGCGTCAACATCAGCGCCGACGGTATGCTGATGCGCTTCGAACGCGGACTGGAGATCGGCGATCTCGTCGTTTTCCGCATGCCGATCATCGGCCGCACCTCGGCGAAGGTCGTCTGGTCGCTCGCCGGTAAGACGGGTGTGCAGTTCGACAAGTCGATCTCGGTCGAAGATTATCTGCCGATGATCCGCGCCATGGGTGCACGGGGCGACGTCAACTAAGAACATTGCAAGCAGCGGCACGTTCTTCCCCCCCCTCCCGCTTGCGGGAGGGGGGGGGGGAGGGTCTGTCTATGCAAACTGCCGACGGTGGAAGGACATGCCCTCCCCTAACCCCTCCCGCAAGCGGGAGGGGGACTATCAACCACTCCGCAGCAGCGGCACCGCCGCGTCGCGCTCGAACAGATAGAGGCAGAGCCGCACCGCTTCCGCGCGCGCGCCATCCATCCCGCCGTCGCGTTCGACGAACAGCCGCGCGTCGTCGTGCGCGACGGGCAGCAGCCGCACCAGCTGTTCGGGGGTTGCCAGCCGGTAGTCGGCATCGCCCGACTGTTTGAGCCCGAGCAGTTCGCCGCCGCCGCGCAGCTCGAGATCCTTTTCGGCAATCACGAAACCGTCGTTCGTATCGCGCATCAACGCGAGCCGCTCGCGCGCGGTTTCGGACAGATTTTGCGAGCGCAGCAACAGGCACACCGATTTCGCGGTGCCGCGCCCGACGCGGCCACGCAGCTGATGGAGCTGCGCGAGCCCGAAATTCTCGGCATGCTCGACGATCATCAGGCTGGCGGCGGGCACATCGACCCCCACCTCGATCACCGTCGTCGCGACGAGCACCCCGATCTCGCCCGCCTGGAAACGCGCCATGACGGCATCCTTTTCGGGCCCCTTCATCCTCCCATGGACGAGTCCGACGCGATGCTCGCCGAGCCGCGCGCGCAGCAGGGCGGCGCGCTCCTCGGCCGCCGCGAGTTCGCTGACCTCGCTCTCGGCGACGAGCGGACACACCCAATAGGCTTGCGCGCCGCTCGCGAGATGGCGGTCGAGGCCGTCGACGACGTCGTCGAGCCGGTCGAGCGAAATGACGCGCGTATCGACCGGGGTGCGCCCCGGCGGCATCTCGTCGATCTGTGACACGTCCATCTCGCCATGATTTGCGAGCTGCAGCGTGCGCGGGATCGGCGTCGCGGTCATCACCAGCAGATGCGGCGGACGCGCCGCCTTTTGCGTGAGCATCAGCCGCTGCGCGACGCCGAAGCGATGCTGTTCGTCGACGACGACGAGCGCGAGATCCTTGTAGGTCACCGCCTGCTGGAAGATCGCGTGGGTGCCGACGAGGATATCGATGCTGCCGTCGGCCAGCCCCATCAAAGTCGATTCGCGCGCCTTGCCCTTGTCCCGCCCGGTGAGGATCGCAAGATTCACCGGCAGGCCGCCAAGCATCCGCTGCAAGGTCGCAAAATGCTGGCGCGCCAAAATCTCGGTCGGGGCGAGCAGCGCCGCCTGCGTCCCCGCCTCGACCGCCGCGAGCATCGCGCGCAGCGCGACGAGCGTCTTGCCCGACCCGACATCGCCCTGCAGCATGCGCAGCATCGGCGTGTCCTGCGCCATGTCGCCGGCGATCTCGCGCCCGACGCGCTCCTGCGCGCCGGTGAGCCCAAAGGGCAGCTTCAGCGCATCGGTCAGCCTGCCATCGCCGACGATCGGGCGGCCCTTGCGCGTCCTGAGGCCCTGGCGGATCAGCATCAGCGCGACCTGGCTTGCGAAAATCTCGTCATAGGCGAGCCGGTCGCGCGCCGCTTCGTCGCGCGGGCTGGCGTGCGCACGCCCCATCGCTTCTCGCCACGCGGGCCAATTCCGGCTGGCAAGCAAGGGCGTGTCGATCCATTCGGCGAGTTCGGGCCGTCGTTCGAGCGCGACCTGCCCCAGCTGCGACAGCCGCGCGTTGGTGAGGCCCTCTGTCAATGGATAGACGGGCTCGTGCTCGGCGATGCCCGCCTCGTCGCCGGGCTCGACGACCTGATCAGGATGCACGATCTGGCGCATGTCGCCATAGAGATCGAGCCGCCCCGACACGCGGCGCTTCTCGCCGAGCGGGAACAATTTACGCGCGAGCCCCGACGTGCGCCCGAAATAGACGAGCCGGACATGGTCGCCCGCATCGTCGAACGCCTCGACCCCGAACGGCGCGCGCGGGCTGCGTCCCGGGCGGTAATCCTGCGCGGTCAGATCGACGATGATCGTCTGCCCCGCCTGCGCCTGATCGAGCCGATCGACCGGAAAGCGCGAGATCAATCCGGTCGGCAAATGGAACAGCACATCGACGACGCGCTCCAGCCCCAGCCGCGTCAGCGGCTTGGCAAGCTGCGGCCCGACGCCTTTCAGGTCGGTGAGCGCGGCAAAGAGCGGATTGAGTATCTCGGGTCGCATGATCGTGCAGGGTATCTAGCGCGAGCCTTTCCAACTTGCACCTCTCCTCTCCCCTTGCGGGAGAGGAAAGCGAGACTTGCCCCGGACCTGTCCGGGGCTTAGTCGCAGCCGGAGAGGGGTATGCGCTTGCAAAGCAAGCGCGCGCTCGCCATGCGAGCACTTCACCCTCTTCCAACTTCGCCTAGCCGCTATCGCGACAAGGCTCCGTATCCTTCTCCCGTCAAGGGAGAAGGGAAAAGAGAACCAGATGGACGACCGCCTCAAACGCCTGAAATTCCGTGCCTGGCACCGTGGCACGCGCGAGGCCGATTATATGATCGGCGGCTTTTTCGACCGCTATGCGAGCGAATGGAGCGAAGCGGAACTCAGCTGGTACGAAGCCGTTGTCGAGGAAGACGACGTCGACATCATGGCGTGGGCGCTCGGCACGGGTCAGCCGCCCGCGCATCTCGACCGACCGGAGATGATCGCCGCGATGCGCCGCCTGGACTATATCCCGCTGCCATGACGATGCCCGCCGCCGACATTTTTGCCGCGATCGGATCGGCGTCGGCGCCGCTGACGCTGGCGCGCGCGGCCGACGGCTTCCTGCCGCTGCTGCTCGCCGATCTGGCGCGCGCAAGCGACAAGCGCCTCGTCTATGTCGCCACCGACGATACGGCGATGCAGGCAATTGCCGACGCGGCGCCCTTCTTTGCACCTGACCTCATCGTCCACCGCTTCCCGGCGTGGGATTGCCTACCCTACGACCGCGCGGGCCCGTCGATGCGCGTCAGCGCCGACCGGCTTGCCACGCTTTCGGCGCTGCAACTGCCAGCCAAGCGCGGCGAACTGATCCTCACCACCATCGCCGCGATCACCCAGCGCACGCTGACGCCGTTCCGCATCCGCCAGCTCGCGACGACGCTCGCGGCCGGGCAGCGGATCGACCGCGATGCGCTCGCCGAACTGCTCGTGTCGAACGGCTTCAGCCGCGTCGACACCGTCGCCGACCAAGGCGAGTTCGCGGTGCGCGGCGGCATCCTCGACCTGTTCCCCGCGGGCGAAGAGACAGGGCTGCGCGTCGATTTCTTTGGCGACGAGATCGAGAGCATCCGCCGCTTCGACCCCGCCGACCAGCGCAGCCTTGGTCCCGCCAAGGCGCTGCAGCTGCTCCCGGCATCCGAAACCTTGCTCGACGAGGCGACGATCAAGCGTTTCCGCTCGGCGTATCGCGACCTGTTCGGCGGGCAGTCGACGGGCGATCCGCTCTATCAGGCGGTCAGCGACGGGCGGCGGCAGGCGGGGATGGACCATTGGCTGCCGCTGTTCGAGGAACGGCTCGCGACCCTGTTCGACCATATCGATCCCGCGACCCCCGTCCTTCGCGGCCACCGCACCGAGGCGACCGCCGAGACACGCTTCGCGGCGATCGCCGACTATCATGCGAACCGCGTCGCCGCCGAACGCGAGTCGCCGGGCAGCTATCGCCCGCTGGCGCCCGAGACGCTGTATCTGACCGAGGAGGAATGGGCCGGGGTCTCTTCGGATCGCCCGATCCATATCGTCACCCCCTTCGATGTCCCGCCCGCCGCGACGGTCGTCGATCTCGAAACCTTTGCCGCGCGCGATTTCACCCCCGAGCGCACCGCCGATCTCAACGTCTACGACAAGGTCGCCGATCATCTGTCGGACGAGCGCCGCAAGGGGCGGCGCACGATCATCGCGAGCTATTCGGGCGGCGCGCGCGAACGCCTGTCGGGGTTGCTGCGCGACCATGGCGTCACTTCGCTGGTCCAGGTCGAAACGTGGCAGGAGGCGCTGGGCGTATCTTCTCCCCTCCCGCTTGCGGGAGGGGTCGGGGGAGGGCCTGTTGCGAAGCGCGCCGACGAAACAAGCCCTCCCCTAGCCCCTCCCGCAAGCGGGAGGGGAACAAGTGTCGCGATGGTCGTCCTCCCCCTCGATCACGGTTTCGCGTCCGACGCGATTAGCCTGCTCACCGAACAGGACATTCTCGGCGAACGCCTCGTCCGCCGTCAGAAACGCCGCAAGAGCGCCGACGCCTTCCTCGCCGAACTCGCGACGCTCAGCGTGGGCGACCTTGTCGTCCACCTCGACCACGGCATCGGGCGCTACGAGGGACTGACCCAGATCCCCGTCGGGAGCAGCCCGCACGATTGCGTCGCGCTCACTTATTCGGGCGGCGACAAGCTCTACGTCCCGGTAGAAAATCTCGACGTCCTCTCGCGCTACGGCGGCGAGAGCGACGGCGTCGGCCTCGACAAGCTCGGCGGCGAGGCGTGGCAGCGCCGCAAGGCGCGGATGAAGGAGCGTATCCGCGAGATCGCGGGCGAACTGCTCGCGACCGCGGCGCAGCGCGCGCTACGCTCGGGCGAATTGCTCGCGCAGGACGCCGCCTATCCCGCCTTCGCCGACCGCTTCCCCTATCAGGAAACCGACGATCAGGACCGCGCGATCGGCGACGTGCTCGCCGACATGGCGTCGGGCCGCCCGATGGACCGGCTCGTCTGCGGCGATGTCGGGTTCGGCAAGACCGAGGTTGCGCTCCGCGCCGCGTTCGTCGCGGCGATGGCGGGGGTGCAGGTCGCGGTGGTCGTGCCGACGACGTTGCTCGCGCGCCAGCATTACACCAATTTCTCCGAGCGCTTCAAAGGCTTCCCGGTCAACATCGGCCGCCTCTCGCGCCTCGTTCCGGCGGGTGAAGCGCAGAAGACGCGCGACGGGCTCGAAAGCGGTCATATCGACATCGTCGTCGGCACCCATGCGGTGATCGCCAAATCGGTCGAGTTCAAGAATCTCGGCCTCGTCATCGTCGACGAGGAACAGCGCTTCGGCGTCGTTCACAAGGAACGGCTGAAGCAGCTCAAGACCGACGTCCATGTCCTGACCCTCACCGCGACCCCGATCCCGCGCACGTTGCAGATGGCGATGTCGGGTCTGCGCGAACTCAGCGTCATCCAGACCCCGCCGGTCGACCGCCTCGCGGTGCGCACTTACGTCGCGCCGTGGGATCCCGTCGTGCTTCGCGAAGCGTTGCTGCGCGAGCATGACCGCGGCGGGCAGAGCTTCTTCGTCGTCCCGCGGATCAAGGATCTGCCCGATATCGAGGAGTTCCTGCGCAACCGCGTGCCCGAAATCAAATATGTCGTCGCGCACGGCCAGATGACCCCGACCGAGGTCGAGGACCGGATGAGTGCGTTCTACGACCGCAAATATGATGTGCTGCTGTCGACGACGATCGTCGAAAGCGGGCTCGACATTCCGAGCGCCAACACGCTGATCATCCACCGCGCCGACCGCTTCGGCCTCGCGCAGCTGTATCAGCTGCGCGGGCGCGTCGGACGCGCGAAGACACGCGCCTATGCGTATCTCACAACCCCCGAGCATGGCGCGATCACCGACACCGCCGAAAAGCGGCTCAAGCTGCTCGGCGATCTCGACACCCTCGGCGCGGGCTTCCAACTCGCGAGCCACGATCTCGACATTCGCGGCGCGGGCAATCTCGTCGGCGACGAACAGTCGGGGCATATTCGCGAGGTCGGCTTCGAACTGTACCAGTCGATGCTCGAAGAGGCGATCCTCGTCGCCAAGGCCGAGGGCGCCGGAAAGCTGCCGCCGCGCGAGGCGTTGTCGCCGACGATCACCGTCGACGCGCCGATCCTCATCCCCGAGGATTATGTTCCCGACCTGCCGCTGCGCATGGCGCTCTACCGCCGCCTGAACGATGCGCAGGACCGTCCGGCGCTCGATGCGTTCGCGGCCGAGATGATTGACCGCTTCGGCCCGCTGCCGCCCGAGACCGCGAACCTCGTCCAGCTGATGGAGATCAAGGCGAACGCCAAGCTCGCGGGCATCGCCAAGCTCGACGTGGGCACCAAGGGCGCGCTCGTCAGCTTCCACGGCGACCAGTTCGCCAACGTCCCGGGGCTGATCGCCTATGTCGAGCGGCTGAAGGGCCGTGCGCGCATCCGCCCCGACAACAAGCTGTCGATCAGCGGCGACTGGGTGAGCACCGGCGCACGCCTCAACGGCGCGTTGCAGCTATCGAAGGGTTTGGGGAAACTGGCGAGACAAGTGGCTTGATCGTCGCCCCTGCGGAGGCAGGGGCCGCTGGCAACCTTGCGCCAAGCCGGTAGCGGCCCCTGCCTTCGCAGGGGCGACGTGTTTCTATGCTTCCATCAACGCCAGCAACTGATCCGCCGGCACCGGCCCCGACTTCAAAAATCCCTGCCAGGTCGCAACCCCCAACTCGGTCAATCGGGCGAGCTGGCGCTCATTCTCGATCCCCTCGGCGACCACGAGCAGCCCCAGCGCGCGCGCGAGGTCGACGATCGCGCGCACGACGATGCGGTCGCGGTCGCTGCCGTCGATCGTGCGGGTAAAACCGCTGTCGATCTTCAGATAATCGATCGGCAACCGCGCGAGCAGCGACAGGCTGGAATAGCCGGTGCCGAAATCGTCGATCGCGACCGCGACGCCCAGCGCACGGATCTGCGCCAGCTGGTCGGCGGCGCTCGCGGGGTCGCTCAGCATCGCCTGTTCGGTCAGTTCGAGCGTCAGCCGGTCGGGATCTATCTTCGCCGCCTTTGCCATCGCAGCGAAGCGGCCGGCAAATTCGGGGTCGCCGAGATCGGCGGCGGTGATGTTGAGCGACACGCGCAGCTTCGCGAGCGCCTTGGGCCACGCCGCCATTTCGGCGAGCGCAACGCGGTGCGCATGTTCGGTAAGCTCGCATTCGAGCCGTGCCGCGCGCGCCGCGGTCACCAGCGGCCCGGCGCCGAGCAGGCCGAGTTCGGGATGCTGCCAGCGCAGCAACGCCTCGACCCCGGTCATCTCCCCGGTCGCGACGTCATATTGCGGCTGGTAATGGATCACGACCTCATTCTGCGACAGCGCGGCGTGGACCATCACGCCGTCGCGGGCAGACGCCGGCCGCGCCAGCTGATCGCAGGCCGCACGCAATTGTTCGGCGACCGAATCATCGCGCGTGATCAGCGCCGCCGCGATGCGGATCGACAGGCGGCCGTTCGGATCGCCGACGATCGGTTCGGCCAGCGCGACGTGGAGCGCGCGCTCCTGCGCGCGGAGGGCGCCGAGCGACATCGGTGTCGACGGGACGATCAGGAAGCGCGGGCCGTCGAGCCGGTCGACGCACGAACCCTGCCCGAATTCGTCGCTCGCGAAATTTTCGAGCCGCCGCCCGATCTCGTCGAGCACCGAATCGCCCGTTGCCGTGCCCGCACTGTTGTTGATGCGCGCCATCTGGTCGACCTGGACCAGGATGACGCCCGCGTCGGCATCATAGCGCGCGTGCAGGGCTTCGAGTTTGCGGGCGCAGGCGGAAAGGGAGTCGGACAGGCGATTCATCGCATTCCTCTAGCAGGCTTTGCTTGCCAAGTTCCTGCCTTTTGCATCAATATAGGTGCGTGGCTGCCACATTTTCCCATAGCGCTGCGCCCGCGGCGCCGCTCATCGACGGACATGGCCGTCGGATCAGCTATTTACGGCTTTCGGTCACCGATCGCTGCGACCTGCGCTGCCGTTATTGCATGGCCGAGGACATGACCTTCCTGCCCAAATCGGCGGTGCTCAGCATAGAGGAAATGGGCGAAATCGCCGAGCGCTTCGTTGCGCGGGGCATCCGCCGCATCCGCCTGACCGGCGGCGAGCCGCTGGTTCGGCGCGGGATCGATACGCTCGCGATGCGATTGGGGGCGATGATCGGCCACGGCCTCGACGAACTGACGCTCACCACCAACGCGATGCGGCTCGCCGAGCATGCGCCGATGCTGGCCGCGGCGGGGGTGCGCCGCATCAATGTCAGCCTAGACACACTCGACGCCGGGGCCTTTCGCCATATTACCCGCGTCGGCGACCTTGCCGTCGCGCTCGGCGGGATCGATGCGGCGCGCGCCGCGGGGCTGGCGGTCAAGATCAACATGGTCGCGCTCGCCGGGCTCAACGAAGATCAGCTCGTCCCCATGCTCGATTATTGCGCCGCGACCGGCTGCGACCTGACGCTGATCGAAACGATGCCGCTCGGCGAGGTCGAGGGCGACCGCAGCGATCATTATATCCCGCTCCACCAGTTCATCGCGCCGCTTCGCGAAGCGCGCGCCATCTATCCGGTCGACAAGCGCACCGGCGGTCCCGCGCGCTATTTCGCGGTCGAGAACAGTCCCGTGACCCTCGGGCTGATCACGCCGCTCAGCGACAATTTCTGCGCGACGTGCAACCGCATCCGCCTGACCGTTGAGGGCCGCGTCTATATGTGCCTTGGCCAGGACGATCATGTCGACCTGCGCGCCGCCTTGCGCGACGGCGGCGACGTCGATGGGTTGATTGATGCGGCATTGGCTGGCAAACCCCGCGCGCATGACTTCCATATCGATGGAAAGTCCAAACCGGCGGTCGCGCGTCATATGAGTGCAACGGGCGGCTGACAGGCAGCCCCGTTTTCTGAAGACACGGGGGAACCGGACCAATATGCATCGCAAGATTGCGCTCGTCGCATCGAACGCGCCCGCCGCCATGGAAGCGGAAGCCGAGCTGCGTCCGCTCTACGACTTTGTGGAGCTAGCCGAGGCCGACCTGCTGATCGCGCTCGGCGGCGACGGCTTCCTGCTCCACATGCTGCACCAGCTGCTCGACCAGCGCCGCAGCATGCCCGTTTTCGGCATGAACCGCGGCACGATCGGATTCCTGATGAACGAGTTCCGGATCGAGGGGCTGGTCGACCGGCTCGCCGCGGCGCGCCCCTTCCTGATCCATCCCTTGTCGGGCGACATCACGACGATCAGCGGCGAGCGCCACATATTGCCCGCGATCAACGAGATTTCGCTGCTGCGCGAAACGCGCCAGGCGGCGAAGCTCGAGGTGATGATCAACGAAAAGACGATGCTGGAGGAACTGGCGTGCGACGGCGTGCTCGTGGCGACCCCGGCGGGATCGACTGCCTATAACCTCAGCGCCAACGGCCCCATCCTGCCGCTCGAATCCGAAATGCTGGCGCTGACCCCGATCAGCCCCTTCCGTCCGCGGCGCTGGCGCGGTGCGCTGGTCCCCGAATCGACGAGCATCCGCTTCAACGTCCGCGAAGCCGCGAAGCGTCCGGTCAGCGCGGTCGCCGACCAGCGCGAGATCCGCGATGTGAAGACCGTTTTGGTCACCACCGACCGCAGCCGGCCACTGACTTTGCTGTTCGATCCCGACCAGGGCCTCGACGAACGCATCGCGATGGAACAATTTATCGTCTGAGAGTCACAAAAGGCCATAAAAGCCCCTTGATAAAGTTGTCGGTTGGCGGCAAAGGGGCCGCCTTGTCCGCTTCGGCGGCGTGTTCCTCGGTAGCTCAGCGGTAGAGCAATCGACTGTTAATCGATCGGTCGTAGGTTCGAATCCTACCCGGGGAGCCATTTCTTTCCAGACGCACGAAAGCTTACGCCAAAGCACCCTAGCTTTGCGCGACGTTCGCCGACAGCCCCCGTACTCCGGGGCAGCGATGAAAAGAGCCTCAACTCTTATCGCAGAGCAAAATATCGTAGGTCGCCCCCGCACCGTAAGGGAAAATCGACTTCGCATAACCGCCAGCGCGCCTGCGATTTCGGCCCGCCGGGAAAAAAGCGGCGCGGCCAATCAATAATAGTCCTCGAGAACCAATTCCACGTCGTCTTTGGCAAGCATCGAGAGCGCATAGCGTGTCCCTGGCGGCCGCTTGCCGAGATTGCGGTGGCTCTGGACGTTGCCCGGGCCGACCTGCTCGTCGTTGATTGCGACAATGCTGTCTCCTTCATGGAGGCCTGCTTTTGCTGCCGGGCTGTCTTTGGCCACGTGGATGACTTGCAGGTGATCGCCCGCGTGAAGCACGTTGAGCCCGGACGCGTCTCGCACAAATGGCCTCTTCGATCGGCTTGCCCGAACCAGCTGCATCCGGGCGCGCCCGAAAGCCAGACGACAACGAAAGCGCATGAGAAGCGGAAGGCCCATTATCATGGGCGCAGCGAAACGCCAGACGGGTGGAACCGCGAAGGGCACGTCATGAAGAACGACGTCGCCCACACGCAAGCTTTCCAAACGGCCGAGCTGGCTGATAGCGACGCCTTCGACCCCGAGGCTTGCGCTGGAACCTCGCCTCATGCCGCCGAACAGATCATTTGCCTCGGCATACTCGGGGTCGACGTAGAGCGGCGTCGAGCAGCCCAGATCGATGATCGCTGCGGCCTCCAAACCCTCCTTCGGCGAGATGGTGGTGCAGAACAGCCCGTCGGCCGTCTGCATCACCGGCAGCCAGTGATTTATGTTATCGCCGCCATTGGTCCAAAACCGGAGCGCGGCCCGATCGGGGTCTATCTCGACCATGTTGCGTACAAAGAATTCTTGCCCGAGCACCAGTTCGATCGACATTCGTGCCGCGCGCGCCATCGGTGCCAGATCGAGTATCAAGGCTGACGTCGTGAGCAAATGCTCGGCGCCAGCCTCGATGCGTAACGGTCCGGTCACTCTGGCTACGGTCTCTCGTGTGAGCGCCGTAACGCGATGATCCCGCACGCCATGCAGCCGATGACGAGCCGCAAAGCCAGCATCCACCGCGGAGCGGGTGGCGCCGCTGTCAAGAACCGCTCTCGTTTCGACGCCGCGGATATTAACCGGGAGAGTCAGCAACGAATCCTCCCCGTTCCCGCATGCGACCCATTTTCCAGGGGGTGCCTCGCCTCCTCGCTCCGGTACGGCACGCGCTGGCGAGGCACCGATCATGCCGCGGCCGCCAGTCGTTCGAGCCTTCCCGTTGCACCCTGGAGTTCGACAATGAGGCCCGAGCTACGCCGCCGCTTGATCCACTCTTCGAGCATTTCGGCGCAGGTATGGTCGATGTGCTTCAGCCGTTCGACATTGAGTTTCAGTCGTCCCGCCGCCGGGAGGTCATCGAGGAGCGCGGTCAGCTTGGGCAGCGCAACGAAGGTCGCTGTGCCGTCGAGCACGATCTCCCGCGTCTCACCCTCTTGCCGCTGATCGGTGCGCAGCCGCAACCTCCGGACGTGCGGCGCGAGTTCGAGCGTCGACAGCGCCAGACCCACGAGCACGCCGGTCAGCAGATCGGTCGTCACAACCATCAGGAACGTGCCCGCCCAGATCAGCGCGGGAAGCGGGCCATAGCGGTCGAACAGATGCCTTACATGATCGAGGCTGACGAGCTTGACGCCGGTGACGACGAGGACACCGGCAAGCGCCGCCATCGGGATTTCGCGCAGAAGCCAGGGCAGCAGCGCGACGAACCCGAGGATCCACACACCGTGCAGGATCGTCGAAAGCCGCGTGACGCCGCCAGCCTGCACATTGGCCGAGCTGCGCACGATCACGCCGGTCATCGGAAGCGCGCCAGCGACGCCGCAGAGCAGATTGCCGATACCTTGCGCGCGCAGTTCCTTATTATAGTTTGTCCGCACGCCGTCGTGCATCCGGTCCACCGCCGCTGCGGAGAGCAACGTCTCGGCGCTTGCGATAAAGGCGATCGCAACCGCCGTGGCGATCAGCGTGGGCTCGGCAAAACGCTGCAGCATGCCCGCATCGGGTAGAGCAATCGCGCCGACGATCGATTGCGGAACATCGACGCGGATAACCTCGAGCCCGAAACCATAGGCGACCAGGGTGGCAGCCACCACACCAATGAGTGCGCCGGGCACGAGGCGCAGGCTCTGCGGACGCACGCGTTCCCACCCCAGCATCGCCGCTATCGTCAGCACGCCAACAGCGAAAGCGGCCAGCGCTCCGCCACCGGGCGTGAGCCCAAGGATGCGGCCGGGCATCGCCACGAGATTGTCGATCCCACCTGGAAGCGGCTTGGCATCGAACAGCACATGGAATTGGCCGAGCACGATCAACAGGCCAATGCCCGCGAGCATTCCGTGAACGACGGCGGGCGAGATTGCGCGAAACCAGCCGCCGAGCCGGAAAACGCCGGCCGCAATCTGGATGAGCCCGGCAAGAACGAGGATAGGACCAAGGGCCGAAAGCCCCTGGTCGCGCACGATTTCGAAGACGATGACGGCCAGTCCGGCTGCCGGCCCGCTCACCTGAAGCGGAGATCCGGCAAGCGCACCGACGACAATACCGCCGATAATTCCGGTTATCAGCCCTTTCTCGGGCGGCACTCCCGAGGCGATCGCGATCCCCATGCACAATGGCATCGCAACCAGAAAGACGACGATCGACGCGGTCAAATCGCGCGAAAAGGTCTTGCCGAGTGACGGCACGGCGACGTTCATCACACCGCTTCCGCGAAATCGGCGGCGCGCCGCGAGGCATGCGGCAGAGCGACGGGCAGCGGAGCGTCCTCGCGCAGCGACATGAAGCGGCCGGTCGCTCCGTCCAGGCCGAGTATGCAGCCGGCATGAATATCGACGAACCAGCCGTGCAGCGCGATTTCCCCGCGCGCGAGACCCGCCGCCACCGCGGGATGCGTGCGCAGATGGGCAAGCTGAATGACCACATTTTCGAGCGAGACCGCGCGGATCCGCTGGATGTCGTTCATCGCCGGATAACTATCGGTCACAACCTTGTGCGCGGCGTGCGAATGACGCAGCCATGCCGCGACATTCGGCATGCTACTCAGGTCCTGATTGACGGCCAGCGCCTTCATCGCGCCGCAATCCGAGTGCCCGCACACGATGATGTCTCGAACGCCAAGCGCGGCGACCGCATATTCGACGGTCGAAGAGACACCGCCATTTTGCGTGGCGAAGGGCGGCACGATGTTGCCCGCGTTGCGGCACACGAACAGATCGCCAGGCTCGGCCTGCATGATATGCTCCGGGACGATGCGCGAGTCCGCGCAAGATATCATCAGCGCCTTCGGACTTTGTCCGTCGCTGGCGAGACGTCCATAGAGTGTGCTTTGATTGGGAAAAGTTTGCTTTTCGAAAGAAAAGACGCGACCGATCAGCTCGTTCACCGAGGGGACTCCTTGATTGGCGCCGAAGGGAGAGGCGGCGCGAACCCGGAGTTAGGCCCCGAACTTTGCTGCGACGCAGCAATTGTGTAAGCAAATGTTTCCGCTTGTAAGGAAGTGTTTCCGCCCGCTCAGCCTAGCGGAATATCAATCTCGGCGCGCAGCCCGCCTGTTGGCCGGTTCGACAGACGCAGCATGCCGCCCTCCCGGTGCGCAACGCGCCGCGCGATCGGGATTCCCAATCCCAACCCGAGCGTATCGCGGCTCCGCGCAAGGTCCAGCCGGACGAAGGGTTCGAGCACATGCTCCAGTTCATCTTCAGGAATGCCCGGGCCGTCGTCCTCGACGCAGAGGACGACCCGGCCATCCTCCGTTCGAATACTGACCTGCGCCCCGCCGGCATATTTGATCGCATTCTCAACGAGATTGGACAGAGCGCGTTTGAGCGCCAACGGACGCACGACGATCTCGAGATGGTCCGGTCCTTGATAGGCCGCCAGATCGCCCATGTCCGAAGCATCGTCGACGATTGTCGCCGCCAAGACCGCTATGTCCGTCTGTACGGGCTTTTCAGGATCGCTGTCGCCGCCATAGAAAGCGAGGAGCGAAGCCACCATCGCTTCCATTTCGCCGACGTCCTTCTCGATCGAAAGGCGCAAAAACGGATCGTCGATTGCCTCGGTGCGAAGCTGCAACCTTGCGAGCGGCGTGCGCAAGTCGTGGCCGACAGAGGCAAGCGCCTCCGTGCGATCGGTGATCAGCTGATGGATGCGCGCCTGCATTTCGTTGAAGGCGGCGATCACACGCCGGATTTCCGATACGCCGACCTCGGGAAGAACCACGGCGTCGCCTTCGCCGATCCGTACCGCGGCGCGCGCGAGCATTCGCATCGGGGAGAGCACGCGGCGCATGAGCAGTCCGCCGATAAGGATCAGTGCGATCGCGGGCACCAGCGCCAACAGGAACCGGTTGATCCGCAGCCGCGAGGGATCGACGAGCTGCGTCGCCTTGAACTCCAGCGAGCTTCCGTCGGCAAGCGACAGTTGGCCGGTAACCTTGCCGTTACGTCCCGGCTCCTTCAGATGCAGGCGCAAATTCTCATGCCCCAGAGCTGGCTCCCATCCGATGATCTGCATGCGCATTTCGTTCAGCGGCGCCGCCATTGGCATGAGCGGGAGGCTGGTAGGGTGCCATTCGACGATGAAGGTTTCGCTCGACAGGCGGGCCGCGAGGGCCGGGCGTTCGCTGCGCGGACTCGCGTTCAGCAAACGGCTGGCAGCGGCGAGATGCTCGGCCACGCGGTGCGCCTCGTCCTCTTCGACGCGCAACTGTCCCGCGCGCTCGTGAAGGAAGGTGCTGACGGTGAATTCGATCGTCATCGCCAATAGCAGGATCAGAAAGATCCGCCCGACCAGCCCGAGCGACGGCCGCATGGCGTCGGTCACCGACGCGACACTTCGACGTTGAACATATAGCCGACGCCGCGAACAGTGATGATCGGCGCGCTCGCATCCTTGTGCGAAAGCTTGCGCCGCAAGCGGCTGACCAGCACATCGACGCTGCGATCCGAAGCGTCGCCGAGCCGCGTTCGCGACAGTTCGATCAACCGTTCACGGGCAATCACACGTTGAGGGTTCTCCAGAAAGCTAGACAACAGATCAAACTCTGCACCCGTCAACTCGACGATCGCGCCCGTCGGAGAATGCAGCTCGCGCCTCGAAAAATTGACTATCCAGCCAGCAAATTCAGCGACCTGCTGTCCGCCTTTTCCATGCTGACGGTCCAGACGCCCACGGCGAAGCACGGCACGCACGCGAGCGGTCAGCTCGCGGGTGCTGAATGGCTTGGCGAGATAATCGTCGGCACCCAGTTCGAGCCCGACGATTCGATCGGTCTCGCCGCCTTTGGCGCTCACGAAGATGATAGGCACTTCGCTCTGCTGGCGAAGCTGACGGCAGAGATCGAGGCCGCTGGTCCCGGGCAGCATGACGTCGAGCAGCACAAGATCGACGGCCCCGACATCCAGCGCCAGCCACATTTCGGGAGCGGAAGCTGCAGGCCGGACTTGATAGCCATTTTGCTGAAGCGCGCGAGCCGTAAGCGTGCGCAAGGCGGGATCGTCCTCAACGATCAAAATTGTGGAGGCAGTCATTGGGGAATATATGCCGTTCGTTCGTAGTCTCTGGTGATGAAAGCCCGGAGGGCAAATGGTCAGGCGACCCGCCAGCTCCAGATAGGGACGACGCGCCGCCCTTCCAGTGCGCGCGTGGGCGCAGAAACATTTTCTTACAACATACCCGGCACGCGCCCGTGCTTCGCGACAACGAGATTTGGGCCTGCTGACAAGACAGACGGTCGGCAGCGGGAGAGCAGAGGTTGCGGAAAAATCCGATCGAGCTGCTTGATGGCTGAGACCATCCGCGCAGTTCAGCAATGTTTCCTTACGTTGGCGACACCTGAGTGCATTGTTCGGCCGGTATTTGCTCGAGCCATGGCGGCGTCCCCCCGCCGGTTTCATGGTTTTCAAGGAGTTTCACTCGTGCGTTTTTCCAGCCTGACCCTTGGCGTGGTCGCAGTTGTCCTGGCTTCGCCCGCGGTGGCGAACGCGCCCGCGGTGCCGAGACAGCTCGCGAAGATGGATGCGGAAGCGTTCCGCTCCAAAGCCACGATCGACGACGACGATCTGGAGTTCGCAACAATTATCTCGACCCGTAACGGTTTTCGCAAAGAACGGCGCTTGAATGGCTCGACCTCGTTCGACAGCCATGTCGAAGCCCATGTCGACAAACGCACCGGCGAAACCCGGTTCGAAGTGCACCAGTCCCTGCGCTATTGGGGCTCGCAGCGTCTCTATGATACGGTCCACTTCGCGGATCGCGATGGCAACCTCGTGGCACAGCGGCTCGATCACGCGCGGCGCGGCGACGACACCATGTGCCCGAACAGCGACTTCAACGGCGATTGCGCGCTGACGATGAAGCTGGTCTTCTCGGTCGACGAGACCCAGCTCAGGGCCGCCATGACCCGCGCGGAAGGCTGGGATCTCAAATTCAAGGGGCGGCCGAATGGCCGAGACGACCTCCGGATCCGGATCGTTCCGGCCGAGATCGAAGGGCTATTGCTTGCCGTCGACGACTATCGCGCGACGTTGTCGGCTTAGGTCAGCGATTGATCGGCAAGCCGATCCCTCCACCGCACGGGCGTTCCGCCAAATAAGATTAACTCGGCAGCGCTTCCCGCGAAGTTATCACTTCGTGCGCACTTCGCGATTGCCCTCTGTCGATCTGCTTGGGGTGAGGAACGATTCGCCGACTGTCTTGAAGCTCGGGATCGGCGGAAGCGAGATTGTCGATCACATGGAACAGCAGTCGCCTGAGGGTCTCGACTTCGGTATCCGATAAATTTTGGGTGGCAAGCGCCTGGATTTCGGCGGTCCTCGGCATGAGCAGCTTTTCCAGACGCCTGGCATGCGGAGTCAGATGAACCAGTATTTCACGCCGGTCGCGGCGGTTGACGGCGCGGCGCACCAAACCCGCCCGTTCCAGCGCGCGGAGCGTAACCGCAGTCGTCGCATCGCGCATCGCGAGCCGGCGGCTGAGTTCGCGCTGACTGATCCCGTCGTCGCTCCAAAGTTGGCGGAGGAACGTCCATTGACCCGAGGATATATCATATTCGCGGGTGTGCTGCTCGCGTAGCCGGGAAAAGGAGCGGAAGATCAGGCGAGCGAGATAGCCGAGGCTGTCATCAAAAGCCCAGTAATTCCCGGCAGGCAGCCGCTCGCTCATCATTTCCCTTCGACCGCTTCGTGGCGGACCGCACCTGCCACCGTGTCGACCAGTTCATCCAGCAGGGTCCGAAGGAGGGGATCGGCGAGCTTGCCGGTCGCGTCGAACGCGCGATGGGCGTGCGGCACGCTGAGCTGTTCGGGCACCACCCAGGCGTTCACGGTGGTCAGAATCTGGCGAAGCTGGGACAGGCCGCGCAACCCTCCGAACGGGCTCGACGATGCCGACAGCAGCGCGAAAGGCTTGCGGCGAAAGGCGCCATAGGCCTGCGCCGCCTCGCCTTCCCCCGGACAGGAAATCCAGTCGAGCGCGTTCTTCAGCATCGCGGTGACCGAGCCATTATGCTCGGGGCTCGCGATGATCACGGCGTCATGGCGCCGGAACATCGCCTTGAGCGCCAACGCCTCGGGCACCTCGTCGATCGACAGCGCTTCGGCGCCGAACAACGGCAGGCGATAGTCCGCCAGCGACAGGCGCGTCGCGGGCAGCCCGCGATCGCGCGCCGCCTGCACCGCGCAGCCGATCAGCTTCTCGTTGAGCGAGCCCGGGCGAATGCCCCCGGCGAGCAGCAAAAGTTCGGGCCGCTCCATCCTGCCTCGTCCGCGCAATCAGAAGTCGAGCGACAATTGCAGGGTCACCGTCCGCGGCGATCCGACGAGCGCCATGTGGCTGTTGCCGCCAAATACCGGAGTATTGAATCCCTGGCTGGTGGTGACCTTGTTGGTGAGGTTGCGGCCCACCAGCGCGAGTTCCCATCGGCCGTCTTCGCGGCCCACCGCCAGCCGAGCGTCATATTTGGTGAAAGCGGGCTGCGAGTTGAGCGGACTCATGTCAGGCTGGAAGAAGGAACGCGACTGATAGTTCGCCGAGACATTGCCGAGCACATATAGGCTGCCGGACACCGGATATTTGGCCTCGATGAACGCATTGCCCGTCCATTCGGGCGCGCGGACAAGGCGAACCCCCGCCAGATTATTGGTTCGCGGGTTACACGTCGCCGGTGCATTATAGAGGCAGGCGCCGCCCGGATAATCCTTGTAGTGGGCATCCAGATACCCAAAACTGCCGCCGACGCGCCAATGGTCGCCGAGGCCGATATTCGCGTCCATCTCGACCCCTTGGGCGATCGCCGACGCGGCGTTGCCGGTGATGAAGGCGGTGCCATTATATTCGGACACCTGCAGGTCGGCGAAATTGGTGCGGAACAGCGCGACGTTGAATTGCCCTTTGCCGCCCAGGAAACGGAATTTCCCGCCGAGCTCCCATGACCTCGCCCGTTCGGAATCATATTGGAAGGTCGCGACGCCGCTTTGGATGTTGAAAAGGAGTAGCGCATCGTTCGACACGAAACCGCCGCCCTTGGTGCCCGTCGCATAGCTGAGGTACACATAGGCATCGCGCGAAAATTCGTACCGGATGCGCGCCGAATAATCCCACAGGCTCTCCTTGCGCGTTTCGGTCAGATCATAGGGCAGATAGGTCGGCGGAAAGACGCCGATATTGCTCGAGATCGCGTTGCCCACGCGGCGTTCCTTCGAATAGCGCAGGCTGCCGCTGAGCATGATCCGCTCGCTGACCGGCACCTCGACCGACACAAAGGGCGACCAGGATTCGCCGGTCTGGTTGAACTGACGGAGCGACAGGCCGTTGAGCGGGGCGGGAAATCCCGCGCTTGCTGCGTTGAAGGTCGACGCCTGCTGGATGTGCAAATCGGTGTCGATATAGGTCAGCCCGGCGATAAAGGCGCCATCGTCGCCGATCGGGTGCTGCGCGCGCACTTCCTGAAACAGCGAATTGGACTGTTCGGTGATGTCCGATTCCAAAAAGGTCAGCGGACCGTCATAGTCCATATTCACGCCGCCCTTCAGCTCCTGCCAGGCGGTAACCGACGTAAAGCGCCAGTCGCCGGCATCGAGGTTCATCGTCAGCTGCGCCATCGTCGTTTTGGTGTCGTCATATTCGGGATTGGTCCCCGCGGACGCGCGGCGGAACGACGGATATTCGGGGACGTTGGCACCCGAATTGCGCACCTTGTTGCAAAGGAAGCAGCTCGCATCGCCGATATAATTGAACACCAGCGCGCCGCCATCGACGCGGTTCGACGAATGCTCGACCTTGACCAGCGCCTCGAAATCGTCGCTCGGCTCCCACAGGATCTGGCCGCGCACCGCTTCATAGCGGGATCCGAATTCGTCGCGGCCGGTCAGCGTATTTTTCATATAGTCGCCGATCGCGCCGGCGCGTCCGGTCAGGCGAACACTGATCGTGTCCGATACGGGTCCCGACACCGCGCCGTCGAGGTTCCAGCCGCCATGCTCGACCTCACCGCTCGCGCGGGCGAAGCCCTCGAACTCGCGCGTCGGGCGGCGCGTGACGACGCTGATCGCACCCGCGTTGGTATTCTTGCCGAACAGCGCGCCTTGCGGCCCGCGCACGATCTCGACGCGCTGGATATCGAGCAGCGGGTTTTGGAAGGCGCGCGAACGGCTGAGATAGACCCCGTCGATGAACAGCCCGACCGACTGCTCGAACGACAGATTGCCCGTCCCGGCGCCAAGGCCGCGCATCGTGATCGCGAAATTGCCATTGGTGCGGTCGATCTGGAGGTTGGGGACGCTATCGGCGACATCGTCGAACAACAGCGTGCCCTTTTCCTCGAGCTGTTTACCACCGACCACCGCGACCGATATCGGCACTTCCTGCAGCGTCTGCTCGCGGCGGGTCGCGGTGACGATGATCGTCTGATCATCGCGCGCGCTGGCGCCGTCTGCCGCCGCCTCCTGCGCAAAGGCCGGTGTTCCGAGGGCGAGCGCCATCGCGCCGCCGCAAAGCAGTGTTTCCATTTTCATAGTCCCTCTCCCAAGGTGACGGTCAGGCGAGTTTCAGCGTCTCATATTGTGTGGCCGGACCCGGATATTCGGCGCCCTTGTCCTCGCCAACCTCGGCTTCGATCAGCTTGTTGGTCTTGGCATTAAGGCGTTCGATCAGCGATTTGTGGGCGTCCGGTCGCCAGGCGAGATTGTCGATCTCGTCGGGGTCGGCCGCCGTGTCATAGAGTTCGAGGTCGTTATGGGCGACGAGGTCGTCCCAGCGCGCAGGCAAATGATGCTGCGCGGGCGCGAAATAGCGTGCGAATTTGTAGCGGCCGTCGTGGACGCCGCGGTGCAGGCGGCGCAACATCAGGTCGTTTTCGGGCAGCGGCTTCGTTTCGGCGACGCCCTTCGGCACATCGGGGGCGTTCCACCCGTAGCGCACCGCATAGTTGAAGAGGATCCCGGCCTCGTCACGTCTTGTCCGCGCGGTGGACGCAGCGATCGCCGCCGACAGGTCGTGACCGGCCAGCTTCGGCTGCATTTCGCGACCCGCCGCTTCTTCGACGCCGGCGAGCGCCAGCATCGTCGGGACCAGGTCGACCGCGCTGCCGAGCGCGTGGGTCGTGCGCCCGCCCGGAAGGTCGGGGTGGACGACGATCAGCGGGACGCCGACATCCTCCTTATAGATCGTGCCGCCCTTCTGCCGCATCCCGTGCGCGCCGGCGCGTTCGCCATGGTCGGAGGTGAAGAGGATGATCGTATTGTCGAATTGCCCCGAGGCGACGAGCGCGTCGAACACCGTCTGCATGTGCCGGTCGACGTCGCGGATGCAGTTAAAATAATAATTCTGGTTGCGACGCCAGACCGCCTCATCCGCGTGCCGCATCCGGCCGTAGAAGGCGCCCGAACTGGCGTTGATCGCGGCGTGGGCGCGCGGTTTGCGCGACAGGTCGTCGGCATAAAAGCTGCGTGGCAGCGGGAAATTCCAGTCGCGGCCGTAAACCGGGTCGCCCGGCGCGGCGAGCAGCGGCGCGACAAGGTTCGGCCGCGCGCGCGTCGCCTCGCCCTCGCCGCTCGGGTCATAGAACATGATGTCGTGCGGATTGACGAAATTGACCGCCATGAACCACGGTGCCGTATCGTCATCGTCGGCAAAGGCACGGAGCTGGCTGGCGGCCTCGGCGGCGGTCACCCCGTCGCTCATAAAGCCTTCCCACGAAAGCCCCTCGCGCTCGCCGTTGAAATTATAGCCCGAAAAACCGAAGGGCTCGAGAATGTCGCGCGTGTTGGGAAAAATCCCGCCGGCGACGCCGCGCAGGTTCAGTCCCTCGTTGATGTTCGAAAGATGCCATTTGCCCTTGTAGGTCGTGCGATAACCGGCGCGGCGCAACATCGTCCCGACCGTCGGAATCTGCGGGCTGAGCTCTGGGTGCGGCGGCGAGTTGGGGTTGGCATAGACGCCGCTATGCTGCGTGTGCAGCCCGGTATAGATGTTCGAGCGCGACGGGCCGCACGGCGTCGTGTTCACATGGAAGCGATCGAAGAGAATGCCGCGTTCGCGCAACCAGTCGTGCGCGGGCAGCGGCAAACCGGCGGGAATGTCGGCGAGCGCCCGTTCCTGGTCGTTGACCACCAAGAGGATGTTCGGGCGGCCGCCGCGCCGCTTTGGGTCCGCCCGCACCGGCGCGGCGCGTTCGGCGGCGGCAGCCCCCGTCGCGCTTGCGCCCTGCACCGCCGCCAGGGCCGCAGCGCCTCCGGCGAGCAATGTCCGCCGGTCGATCTCTCCCATATCGCGCATCCCGTACCTCCCAAAGCCGGTCGTGCCGAAGTTTCTTAGTATACTAAGATCATGGCAGGCGAAAAATATTTGTCAAGTTGCTTGCGCAAATTTTCGCCGATCTCAAAAAACCGGGGTGTTGGGCGGCAAGCCGATCAGGGACCGTCCGAGCAGTTCGGTCGCGCCGTCGAAGTCGTAGACGACGTGGCTGGCCATCACGTTGACGTCGCGCAGCGCGCGCTGGAGCGGGCTGCTCGTCATATGCGCGCTCGACCCCGCGCCTTCGACCAGCATCCGGATCGCGTCGCGGCACAGATCCATCGCGAGCGCGACCTGTGCGCGGAGCGCGATACGGTCCTCGTTGCTCACCAGCCCGTCTCCGGCCGCTTCGGTCAGTGCGACATTGCGCCGCCCGACCTCGCGCAGGATCATTTCGGCGGTCTGCGTCTTCGCTGCGGCTTCGCCGAGCCGCATATGCGCCGAGGCCTTTTCGTTCTGCTTGACCGTGGTGCCGAGCATGGTGCGAACCCCGATGCGTTCGCGAAAATGATCGACCGCCGTCCGGGCGACGCCGACCGCGCCGATCGCCGCGGTAATCGCGAGGAAGGGCGTCATCGGCATCCGGTAAACCGGATTGTGCGCGTGGATCTTCGCGCCGGGCGCGCAGCCCATGCGCATTTCGCCCATGTCCATCACGCGATGTTCGGGGACGAAAATGTCGTCGCAGCGGATGTCGTTGCTGCCCGTGCCGATCATCCCGTCGACATGCCAGGTGTCGAGCACCTCCACCTCGTCCGCCGGCAACGCCAGGAAAAGCTGGCGCGGCGGGTTTTCGCCAGGAATCATGCCGGTCACCATCACCCAGTCGGCGTGCATGACGCCCGTGCCCCATTTCCAACGGCCCGTCAGGCGATAGCCGCCGTCGGCGGGCTCGGCGATACCCGGCGGGTTGGTCGCGCCCGGCGCGATGACATAGGGAAAGTCGCCGCCGAAGGTCTCGTCCTGCAGCTTTTCGGGGAATTGCGCGAGCATCCAATTATGCTCGACGCAGAAAGCGGTGACCCAGCCGGTCGAACCGCAGCCTTCGGCGATCGGCAGCATCGCGTCGATGAAACTGTCGATATCGAATTCCAGCCCGCCATAGCGCTTGGGAACGAAATGATAGAAGACGCCGGTCTTGCGGATCGCGTCCCACACGGCATCGACCGGACGGCGCAGCTGCTCGCATTCGAGCGCGTGCGCGGCGACGAGCGGCTTGAGCGCGGTGGTGCGGCGCACCAGCTCCTCGGGCGTCAGCGCCGCGAGCTCTTCGCGCGACAGCCAGTCGCCGCCTTTCGGAATCCGGCGATCGGCGAAAGGCTCGGCGGCATCCTCCGCCCGGCGCGTTTGAACGGCGATATTCATGACATCCTTTCTCCCGGCAGCCGGAATCGGCTTATGCGGCCAGATTAGGCCGCCCGGAAATAATGTCAAGAAACTTAACTAAATTGACGAGGGCCGGGCCGTCGCCGCCTCGGGCCCTTCGAGCGCTTCGGGCGGCACGCGCGGTGGATCGCCCCAGTCCATGCGCATCGCATCGCGAAGGCCGTGATAGGCCGGCAGGCCGATCCGTTCGACGAGTTTGACTTCGAGATATTGCAACGCCTTCGCGGCGGCGCGGCGGGTGTCGTTCGCCTGTTCGGCGAAACGGACGATCCGCGCGCGCCGGTCGGCGGGATCGGGGACGAGTTCGACGATGCCGCGCGCCTCAAGCTCGCTGAGCATCAGGCTGATCGCCTGCCGTGTGACGCCGAGATTGCGGGCGATGCGCGTCGCGCGATGTTCGCCCGCCGATATGTTCGCGATCAACATCGACTGCGCGCGGCTGACGTTGGGAATGCCGGCCTCCTTGAGCGCCGCCTGCAGCGCCTCGTCAAACCAGTAGACGGCGCTCAGCAGGTTCATCATCAGGAACGGGCTATCCATCGTCGTCTTCCTTTTGGCCGCGGGGCGGGCCTGTCATAAGGTCCGCCACGACCTCCGCGCAATCCGCAGTGGCATGGAGCCCGGTCCGGTCAGGGTCAACCGGCGTCCGTCATTTTGGCGAGATCGCGCGCGAAAGCCGAAAAGCCCGCAGTGAGGATGATCGCCGCGAGCGGCAGCGCGATGCCCGTCACCAGCGCAATCGAATAGCGCAGTGCGCCGTCGTCGCCGAACAGATGATCGGTGAGCAAAGCCATCAGCATCGGCCCGAAACCGAGCCCGACAAGGTTGACGACAAAGAAATAGAGCGCGGTGACGCGCGCGCGATATTCGTTCGGCGTGATGAACTGCAACGCCACCGTTCCGACGCCGTGCATCGTCAGCATCGGAAAGGCGAGCGCGAGCATGACGAAGGCAAGCGTCGCATCCGGCATCAGCGTCGCCGCGAGCAAGGGCGGCCCGCCAAGCAGGATCGACAGCCGCATCACGCGCAGATGCGCATCGGCGACCCCTTTTGCGAACAGCCGGTCGGCGAGCGTCCCACCCGCCACCAGCCCCGCCGCGCCGCCTGTTGCCATGATGATACCAAACCACAGGCCGGCTTGCGCCACGTCCATGCCATAGGTGCGGGCGAAGAAGGTCGGCACCCATGCGATCACACCGTACATGACGAGCCCGATCAGCGACATGCCCGCAAACAGCGCCCCGAGCGCGGCGCGGTGTGCCTTCAGATGCGCGAGGAAGCCGGGCGCCGCGGCACCCTGCGATCCGGCCTGCACCAGCCCCCGCCGCAGCGGCTCGCGGATCGTCAGGAGCAGCAGGCAGATCAGCAGTCCCGGCGCCGCGACCCACATGAAGATCGTCCGCCACGCCTCGACCGGGCCGAACAGCGGCAGCTCTATCATCGGCTCCGCGAGCACCGCCTGGACGACAAAGGCGCCGAGGATCATCGCGACTCCCGAGCCGAGCGGCACACCAATCGAATAGACGGCCATCGCGCGAGCGAGCCGGTCGCGCGGGAAGGTGTCGCTGAGCATCGAATAGGCGGCGGGCGAAAGCGCCGCTTCGCCGACCCCGACCCCCATGCGCGTGAGAAACAAGGTCGCATAGCTTCCGGCGAAGCCGCACGCTGCGGTCATAACGCTCCACAGCGCCACGCCCGACACAATCAGGTTCCGGCGGTTCCACCGGTCGGCGATCCACGCGATCGGAAGGCCTAGCACGGTATAGAAGAGCGCGAAGGCGAGCCCGATGAGCAGGCTGACTTCGGTATCCGAAATATTCAGCGCGGCACGGATCGGCGCGACGAGCAGGCTGAGGATCATCCGGTCGACGAAGGATAGCGTATAGGCGAGCAGCAGGACGCCGACGACGTACCAGCTATAGGCGGGGCGCGGCCAGCCCGGCTCTGCATCCGCTTCCCCGCCCAGTTCGCCTTGCGGCGCGCCTGTCGCGATCTCCGTCGCCATCGATCCTGTCCTCCCGATCGCCGCTCGCTCTTGCACCGCAAGCCGGCCTGTTATATAGAAACAGTTACTTAGCAAACTAAGTAAATTGCCGACCGAGTCAAGCATGATCGGGACGCACGAAAAAACAACGTGTTGGGAGACGCGATATGACAAATTTCGGAAGGAAGCAGTCCATCCTCTTCTTGGCCGGCGCGGCGATCGCCGCGCTGCCCGCGGCCGCTGCGGCGCAGGACGCCACCGACGACACGAGCGGCGACATCATCGTCACCGCGCAGCGACAGGAACAGCGGCTTCAGGACGTCCCGGTCTCGGTCACCGCGTTCGGCGCCGAGCAGCTTCGCGACAACAGCATCGAAACGGTGCAGGACATCGCGATCCGCACCCCGGGCCTTGCGGTCAGCGCGGTCGACCCGATCAACACCAACTTCGCGATGCGCGGCATCGGCAGCGCGCCGGGCATCAGCCAGAACGCCGGCGGCGATCCCTCGGTCGTCGTCTTCATCGACGGCGTCTATGCGGGACGCGGCGGCACCCCCGACCTCGACGCGCTCGACCTCGAACGCGTCGAGGTGCTGCGCGGACCGCAGGGCACCTTGTTCGGCAAGAATGCGATCGGCGGCCTCGTCCAGTTCATCAGCCGCAAGCCGACCGATGAGGAAAGCTTCTTTTTCGAGGGCACCTACGGCAATTACGACCGCGTCGGCGTGATCGCTCGCGGCAATATGGCGCTGACCGATAAGGTGTATCTGTCGGCAGGGCTGTCGCACAAGCAGCGCGACGGCTTCGAATATAATGAGACGACGGGCAATGACGTCAACGACCTCAACCTGACGACGGGCCGCGTTGCGCTGCGTTTCGTGCCCACCGACACGCTCGACATCATCCTGCGCGCCGACATCGCGCGTCAGGACCAGAAGGGCAATCCACGCCACAATAATTGCGACACCAGCTTTCAGGGCGGCATCCATTGCGTCGGCATCAACCCCGATCCACGCGTCGTGAACGCCTATATCGACGGCGAGGTCAAACGGACGATCCAGACCTATTCGGCCGAAGCTAACCTCGACCTGCCGTTCGGGACGCTGACCTCGCTCACTGCGCTCCGCAAGGTGAAGTTCAATTTCGTCACCCCCTTCTTCAGCAACCCGGTCAACCCGCCGGCACAGATCGAATCGACGAGCTTCGGCGAGGAGGACAACAGCCAGTTCAGCCAGGAACTGCGCCTGTCCTTCGACGCATGGGGCGGGCGCCTGAAGGGCCAGACGGGCGTCTATTTCCTGAAGGAGAATAACGACCGCGTGGAAGGGCAGATTCAGGACTTCCCGAGCCCCGCCAATTCGGGGATCGGCATCTATCCGCAGTCGGTCAATGCGCGCAGCGTCGCGATCTTCGGGCAGGTCGATGTCGAGATCGTCCCCTCGCTGACCGCAACGGTCGGCGCGCGCATGACATGGGAGCGCAAGAGCGGCCGTTTCGCGGGTTTCAAGGCCGACAGCGGCCCCGGCCTGCCGCCGCCGCTCGGCTCGCTCGCCGGCTATGACGTGACCGGCAAGAAGAGCTGGAAAGCTTTCACGCCGCGTTTCGCGCTCAACTGGAAGGCGACCGACGACGTGCTGCTCTATGCCTCGGTCGCGCGCGGCTACAAGAGCGGCGGCTTCCAGGGGCTGTCGGGCACCGCCGCGGGCGCCTCGACTCCTTATGATCCCGAATTCGCCTGGGGCTATGAGGTCGGCGCAAAGACCGATTGGCTCGACCGGCGCCTGCGGCTCAACGTCGCGGCGTTCCGTACCGACTATTCGGACCTCCAGGTCTCGCAGCTCGTCCCGCTGTGCTGCGTCGTCGTCAGCAACGCGGCGAAGGCGCGGATCAAGGGGATCGAGGTCGAAGCCGTCGCGCGGCCGTTCGAGGGATTCCAAATCGACGGCAGCTATGCGTATCTCGATGCGAAGTTCACCGAATATACGATTCCGGGTCTGAACTATACCGGCAACCAGCTGCCGCGCTCGCCGAAGAACAAGTTCAACATCGGCGGCCAGTTCGAAACCCCTGTCGGCGACCTGTCGGCGAAGCTGCGCGTCGATTACAGCTGGGTCGACGACGCGTTTTTCGAGGCATCGAATATTCCGCAGCAGCTCTGGCCTTCGCACGACAATCTGGATGCGCGCCTTTCGCTTTCGGGGCCGGGCGATCGCTGGGAAGTCTCGCTGTGGGGCAAGAATCTGACCGACGAGCTGACGCCGACTTACGTCACCTATTTCGGCCCCTTCCGCCAGATTCTGACGCCTTACGCGCCGCCGCGCACCTATGGCGTAACGGTCGCATTCAAGATCTGACCCGCGGGCGCGGCGGCACCCCTTTCGCCGCCGCGCCCGCTCCCCTGCACTAGAGAGAGGATGACCGATGGAAGAACCCCGTTTCCGCTATCTCTGCTCCTACAAGGCCAGCTTCACCGAGCCGCAGCAGATGATCGGCAAGGCGCATTTCGGGCGCCGGATGATCGCCGCGCTGACCGGCGGCGAAGTCGAGGGCGAGCGGCTGCACGGCCGCGTGATGCCAAGCGGCGGCGACTGGGCGACGATCGACGACAATGACACGCTGCGGCTCGACGCGCGCATCACGATGGAAACGCACGATGGCGCCTTGATCTATGTCTCCTATCGCGGCGTGCTGCGCCCGCTTTCGGCCGCGCACAAACATGCGCGGAACGGCGGCCCGCGGACGCCGGAGGAAAAGGCCGAAGTCTATTTCCGCACCACCCCGATGTTCGAGACCGGGGACGAGCGCTATCTATGGCTCAACGACATCGTCGCCGTCGGGCTCGGCGCCAGCATCGGCGGCGCGGTACGCTACGATGTGTTCGAGCTGCTTTAGGAGGGTCCGATCGCCGGCGAACCGGACTTCCGGGAGCGCATAGCGGACATCGGAATCGCTCGCAGGAAAACTCAGGCCGCCCCTCTCGGTGTACCCAATCGGTTGGCGACCATGGCTCGCCTTCCTCTGGAATCAGGCTTCTATGACCTGGATCCTGCGGCGGAGCAAAAAGAGCCCGCCAGCAAGCATCGCCGTCGGGACAAGCATCAGCGTGAACGCGGTGCGCCCGTCGAGATGCGCGAAGATGGCGCCGGTAATGACCGATCCGGTCGTCCCGCCGAGCGCCGAGAAGACGACGACGAGCCCCATCAGCGACGGGTGCTGGCGATTGGGCATGGCGCTCAGCATCACCGAGATGATCGTTGGATAGACCGGCGCCAGCGCGATGCCGATCAGCGGAAAGAGGAAGGCCGCGATCGGCGCGTCGCCCCACCTATGGATCGCCCCGGGGGCGAGGCCGTCGGCAAGCGGCAGCACGAGGATGATCAGCGCCGCAAGCGATGCGAGGCAGACATTCAGTACCGGATACCAGTCGAAGCGCGCCATGACCGCGCCCGCGCCGAAGCGCCCGATCGCAAGGCACGCAGCGAACAGGCTGGCCGCCTGCACGCTCATCTGCGCGGGCAAGTGCAGCACCTCGTTGTTGAAGGTCGGCAGCCAGCTCTGGATTCCCTGTTCGATCAGCACGAACAGAAAGGCGCAGGCGACGAAGACCAGCACCAGCGGCAGCGCCGCGAGCTTGAGCATCGCGACGAACGGTGGCCCCTCGCTTGCGGCCGCTTCTTCGCCCTCGTGCGTGCGATGTTCGTCGACCCGCGCTGTGAGTAACAGCGCGAGCGCCAGTGCCGTAATCGCGCCGAGCACCCAATAGGCGTTCAGCCAGCGGAGGCCGGTCGGGTCGATGAAGGCGCTGAACACCCAATAGGAGGAGAGAACGCCGACCATGAACATGCCTTCGATCAGGCTGGTCAGGCTGGCATGCTTTCGCGGGCTGTCGGTGACGAGGCCGATCATCGAGTAGACGACGACCTTGGCAACCGCAAAGGCCGCGCCGACCATCGCAAAGTGGAGCTGCGCGGCGCCGAAGCTGCCGACCAGCGGCATGACGATACAGCCGGCGATCGCGAGGATGAGCGCGCCGATCAGCGCGTTGCGAAGGCCAAGACGCGGCAGATAGCTCGCGGTCACGAACGACACGACCGCGATCGTGATGTCCTTGAACCCCTCCAGCGTGCTCGCCTGCGGCTTGGTGACATCGAAACTGGAAATCGACTGAAGGATCACGGTCCCGACGCTGTTGAGCAGCATCGCAAAGGCGACGTAAGTCAGGATCAGTGCTGCGATCAATCGAGTGCGCGCCATCAGCCGTCCTTAGCAGAAAAAAGGGGGGTGGCCGCGAAGAGGCCGCGGCCACCCAGGGAGGGATGATCCTTTTAGAATTTATAGGCGGCGCTGAAGCGGAACGACCGGCCGAGGATCGGGCGCGCGTTGACGACTTCGCCCCCCGCCTGCCCCAGCGTGCGCGGATCGCCTTCGGTCAGCCCGACCTTGTCGGTCAGATTGTCGGCGGTCACGGCGAACTGCAACGCCTCGTTGACGTCGACCGTCACCCCCGCATCGATCTTGAAATAATGCGGCAGCGACTGGGTGTTCGCGGTGTCGGAGAAGCGGTCGCCGACATAGCTGAAGGTCGAATAGAGCGAGACCTTGCTATTATCGCCGAATTCGATGTCGTACGACGGCGTCACGCGCCACTGCCACTTCGGCTGGCGTTGCACGCGATTGCCGCTGAGGTCGATCGTCCCGCCGCCCGCGAAGAAATCGCGGTATTTCGCATCGAGCCAGGTGCCCGAGAAGGCGATGGCGAAATTGTCGATCGGACGGATCTGCCCTTCGAGTTCGATCCCGGTGCTGCGCGCGCCGCCGATGTCGGCAACCGGCGCGCCATTCTGGATCACCGTCGTCACCAGCCCCTTGAACTTGGTATGGAACAGCGTGGCATAGAGCGACACGAGGTCGGTGCGGACCTTTACCCCGCCCTCGAAATTATCGACGCGCGGCGACACGAAAATCCCGTCGCGCAGATTGTCGAAGAAGGGGTTCGTGTTGCCGCGGTTGTAGCGGGCATAGACGCCGACCGACGACGAGACGTCATAGTTGAGTCCCGCGGTCCACGACCAGGCGCCCTTCTTGTACGCGATGTTGCGGAAGGTGCCGTTGAGCACCGCCGTGCCATTGTTATACAGCGTATTGGGGTTGTTATCGGTGTCGACCGAGCTGTTGTTCTCGATCGTGCCCGTCGCCTTGTAATTCTGGTAGCGCAGCCCGGCGTCGAAGCGCAGTTCGGGCGTGATCTGGAATTCGTCGACCGCATAAAAGGCATATTCGCGGCCGTCATAGGCGGCGTTGACGTTGAAGAACGACCCTTGGGTAAAGCCGTTGCTCGACGCTACCTGGCCGTTGGCGAGCGTCAGGTTGAGCAGACGGCCGTGATTTTCGGCGGTCAGCAGGTGGACGTTGCCGAGGTTCCACTGATCGTCCGACGAGAAGTCCGAATAATAGGCGCCAACGGTGAACTTGTTGTTGCCGCTTTCCCATTCGACCGCGAGGTCGTTGGTGAAATCCTCGATCTGCTTGCGCACGATCCACGTGCCTGCGCGGATCACCTGCTGCGTGCCGGCGACCGCCTGCCCGCCGTTGACATAGGTCAGGCTGCCCACCGTGCTGCCGAGCGAGGCGGCATAGGCGTTCGCCGTCGTCGCGGTGCTGGCGGGGACGAGGCCGGTCGTGTCGGCATCGCCCTTCAGATAGCTCGCGCGGTAGCGCAGCTGGAAACCCTCACCGATCTCGTAATCGAAATTGGTGCCGAGGTTGATCAGCTTTGCGCCGCGGCCGTCGGCAAGGTCCGCGCGCGTCCCGTCGGGAAGCGTGCTGAGCCGCGTTTCGGGACCCGCGAGCACGCCGGTGCCGGGATCGATATTGCCGAACTGGCGCACCTTGTTGCCGTCGCGGATCACCGGGATCGGCAGCAGCCATTGGCCGCGATCATTGAGGTAGCGCGCGAAGACGAGGATCGAACCCTTGTCGAGATCGTGGCGGATATTGCCGGTGATCTGGCCGCCCTTTTCGGCGGTGAAGCCCGGGCTGCGAATACCCTCGCCACTCGAATAATAGCCGCCGACCATGAAGCTGGTATTTTCGCCGAGCGGTCCCGACAGCAACATGTCGCCGCGCAGGTCGCCATAGTCGGTGATGCTCGCCTTCACGAGCCCCTCGAAATCGCGCCCGCCTTCCTTCTGGACGAAGTTGACGGTGAGGCCGGGCTGGCCGCTGCCGAACAGCGCGCCGGTGCCGCCGCGAACCGCCTCGACGCGCTCGATCGTCTCGTCGATGCGGATCAGCTGGGTGTTTTCGAGGAACGACAAGGTCGGGGGCGAGAAGAAGGGAACGCCCTGCACCATCAGCGTGACGAATTCGGCGTCGCCACCCGACGGATAGCCGCGCACGAAGATGTTGGCGCCATTCTGGCCGCCCGAGCTTTCGGCCGACACGCCGGGGATGACCTTGAACAGGTCGGCCGTGCTGTTCGGCGCGGCGCGATCGATCGCGTCCGAATTGATGCTGGTGATCGCGAACGCCGCATCCTGGCGGTTGACCCCGCCGCCGGCGGTGCCGGTGACGATGATCTCTTCATTGGCCGCAGCCGCGTCGTCGGGTTGAGGCGCTTCCTGGGCGAAAGCCGTGGCCGGCAGCGCGATCAGCGCAATCGACGATAGCAAATAGGTTCGTTTCAACATGGCATATCCTCCACTTTACCTGTTCTGATTGAAAGGCGTCCGCGCGCCGCCGCTTCCTGTTCTGCTGACAGGATCCGGCCGGGCGTCAGATCGCCTATGGCGGTGACGTTGATCTCGGCATCGGGCAGCGCCTCTTCCGACCCGATGCCAATGGCCACCATGCCCGCCGCATGGATGGCCGAAATTCCCGCTTGGGCGTCTTCGATCCCGACGCATTGGTTCGCGGCGAGGCCCATGCCGTCGGCGCAGGCCAGAAAGATGTCGGGCGCCGGCTTGCCGTGCGCGACCGCACCCGCGTCGGCGATAAAATCGAACTGGTCGGCAATGCCAAGCAGTCGCACGACGTCACCGGCGTTGCGGCTCGCCGACGCAAGGCCGATTTTCAGCCCGGCGCCGCGCAGCTCGGCGAACAGGCCGGTGACGCCCGCGAAGAGATTCGCGGGAGAATAATCGGCCAGCCGCGCACGATAGAGCGCATTCTTTTCCGCCAGCATCGCGTCGAACGCCCCGGCGTCGACCGCGGCGCCGGCCTGATCGAGGATCAGCCGCAGCGACCCCGCGCGGTCGACCCCTTTCAATCGCTCGTTCACCGTACGATCGAAAGCAAAGCCATATGTGTCGGCGAGCGCCTGCCACGCCTGATAATGATCCTCGGCGGTGTCGGTCAGCACGCCATCGAGGTCGAAGATCGCACCTTTCACCGTCGGCCGCGCCAGCGTCGAGGGGGCCGCGCCGACGCGCAGCGGGCGCCCATGATCGAGAATGTCGAGCGGCCCCCCCGACAACAGACGATAGGTGCAGCCCACAGCGTCGACCGCAAGCTCGATCACGCTGCCGCGCCATTGCAGGCGGAAGCGGTATCCTTTCCAGGCCGACGGAAGCGTTGGAGCGAAGGCCGGCACCGGTCCGTCGAGCCGCAATCCGCCCCACCCCTGCGCCAAGACCAGCCAGCTTCCCGCCAGCGCGGCCATATGGAGGCCGTGCGAGGTGTTGCCGTGGCGATCCTCGAGATCGACGAACGCGCATTCGCGCATGAAATCGAGCGCCGCCGCCTCTTCGCCGAGCCGTGCCGCGCTGATCGCGAAAGACACCGACGAGAGCGTCGAATCATGCGTCGTGACGCGGCCATAATAGTCGAGGTTGCGCCGCTGCCGCGACACCGGCATCGACACGAGGTCCATCGCCATCGCCTGGACGACATTGCCCTGCTTCGCCACCTGATGCCGGAACAGGATCATCGGATGATATCGCATCAGCAGCGGTCCGTCGTGACCGCGCGTTTTCAGCCCGGGCAATTCGGGGCGCCCCAGAAAGGCGTCGTCCTGCGGATTGATCCCGAGCATCGCGTCGACCGGCAGCCACATCGCGTCCGCCGCCTTGCGCCACGTCGCGATCTCGTCGTCGTCGAGACCGATCGCGCCCGCCAGCGCCGCGAGATCGTTCCGCGCACGCAGCCAGTCCGCCGTTTCGGCGGCATAGCCGAGGTGCCGGCGCGCGATCGCGTTGGTGTAGAAATCATTGTCGACGAGCGCCGAATATTCGTCGGGCCCGGTCACGCCATGGATGCAGAAGGCGCCGCCGCGCCGCGCATCGAACGCGCCGATCTCGATCCACATGCGCGCGGTTTCGAACAGCATTTCGGCCGCGCGCGCGCGAAATTCCTCATCGCCCGTCGCCGCGACATAGAGCGCGAGCGCATAGGCGATGTCGCCATTGATATGATATTGCGCCGATCCCGTCGGATAGTGCGACGAACATTCGTCACCCGCAATCGTCCGCCACGGATAGAGCGCGCCGCGCGCATGGCCGAGCGCCTTTGCATGCGCCCGCGCGCGGTCGAGCTTGCCGATGCGATAGGCGAGCAAGGTCCGCGCCTTGCCCGGCGCCTGCAGCGCGAGCACCGGCAGCATGAAGGTTTCGGCGTCCCAAAAATAATGGCCCTCATAGCCCTCGCCGGTCAGCCCCTTGGCGCCGATGCTATGGCCCGGATCGCGGCTCGCCGACTGATGGAGCTGGAACAGGTCGAACCGCAGCGCCGCGGTCATCGCCTCGTCGCCGTCGATCGCCAACGCAGCGCCGTCCCACAGCACGCGAACAGCATCGCGCTGCGCTTTGGCGATCGTGTCGAAATCGGCCTTCGTGCTGTCCAACGCGGCCAGATCGACCGAGCGGCCGCGCGCCGAAGCGAGGGCAACCACCCGGTCGATGGTCAGGGTGCCGCCAGCGACCAGCGCGCCGCGCACTTCATGCCCGATATCGACCGCCGCAACGTCGGCGGCGGGACAAGCGACATGCTGGCGATAGGCGAGTTCGACGGCATCCTGCGCGAACCGCGTGACCGTGGGCGGGTCGCCCGGCAGCGAAGGCATAGTGCGCCAAGCCGGCCGCAGCCGCGCCGAAATGCGCGGGTCGTCGGCTTCGGCGCCGCCCGTTCCCGCGCTTTCGATACCGTAGGTCAGCGACAGTTCGAACGCGCCGCCGAAATCGAGCGGCCGGATGCGGATGCGCGAGGCGACGGCGGCGGCGCCGGCGAGCGGGACGATGCGATCGGCCGCGATTTCGAGGGTTCGGCCATTTTCAAGCCGCCAGCGCGACGCGCGGCGCAGCTGGCCCGAAGCGAAATCAAGTGCGCTTTCGGTGTCGACGAGTTCGGCCGTACCGAAATCGACCGGCGCGCCATCGATATGGAGGCGCAGCAGCACCGGGCTGGGGCATGCGATCCGCGTATCGGTCGCGGTCGCGTAACCGGGAAAGCTTTCATGATAGGCGATCGGCCGGCGGACATAGGCGTCCGGAAGATAGGCGCAGGGCATCGCCGCGCATTCGTCGATCACCCCTTCGACGCCGACCAGCCCGTTGGCGAGCGCGAAGAGCGCATGCGCCTGCGCACCGGTCGCCGACGCACCGCGCCGGACGAGCCGCATCGCTTCGGGGGAATGTTCGATAGTCGCCACGCCGTCCTCACCCATGGCGAAGACTCCTCGGCCCTCGCTCTCGATCGTCGGTTTCCCTCAAAATGGTATCGATGTCAAGATATCGATACCATTTTGAGGGAAACCGACGGCGTATCGCAATGGAAGCGCGGTTATCCTAGCTTTCGCGGATGATCAGCGCGACGGGCATCGCGCGCGACGCAACGGCCTTCCCGGCCACTTTGTCGAGAACCTTTTGCGCCAGCAATTCGCCCCCGACGCCCCAGTCCTGTCGGATGCTCGTGAGGCGCGGCGAAAAAAGAGCCGCCCCCGGCGAATCGTCGAATCCGACGACCGACACATCGCCGGGAACCGCATGGCCCCGCGCCTGCAACGCCTCGATCGCGCCCATCGCAATCGCGTCGCTGCTCGCAAAGATGCCGTCGAAATCGAGGCTTTGCCCGTCCAGCAGCGGCGCCACCGCCTCGCGGCCGGCCGTGAGCGTGAAGGCGCAGGGAATATTGCCGGCGATGATCGCGTCCGAACTCGCGAGCCCCGCTTCGAACCCTCTCAGCCGATCCTCGGCCTCGCCATGTTCGGCATCGCCGAGGAACAGAAGGCGGCGGCATCCGCGGCCCAGCAGATATTCGGCCGCAAGGCGCCCGCCCTCGCGATTGTCGCTGCCGACGACGATCCGTTCGAGCGGCCCATGTTCAGCGCCCCACACGACATAGGGCAGCCCGGTCGCCTCGATCACGGCCGCGGCATCGTCATGCACCCCCTGCCCCAGCAGGATCACGCCGTCGGCCGAGGGCGGCGCCTGGGAAAAGAGGTCGATGGTGGTGAGCACCATATTCTGCCCGGCCGCGGTCAATTCTTGCAGGATGCCGCCAAGCAGCAGCAACGGATAGGGCTCGCTCATCAGACGCTCGTGCGAGGGCGTCATTTCGATCACGACCGCGATCGTCCGCGTGCGCTGTTGCCGCAGGTTGCGCGCCGACACATTGAGCCGGTAACCCATGCGCTCGGCGGTCTCGCGGATCAGCGTGCGCGTGCTGTCCTTCACCGTCGAATGGTCCGACAGCGCACGCGAAACGGTGATTTTCGCGACGCCCAGCTCGCGAGCCACATCCGCCATCGTCGGCCGCGCGCCGTCGTTGGGCTTTCCTTTACTCACCCGCAGCATCGCATGGTGACGGATGGCGAGAATCGATGCGCTGAGCCATAGCGCACCCCTAACGCCCGACGGCCGGCTTTCACAAGCCGCTTCGCAGTCGGGGCATCTGAGTCGGGTCGCCATCCCGGCTGTGCATCCATGACAGTTGACGCTCCCCGCAGCTGGCGCCAAGCCTCCGCAAGTGACGATCACCTTCTCTCTCAAGGAAGCGCGCCGGATCGCGCTCGCCGCGCAGGGTTTCGGCGTCCGTCGCCCCGAACAGCCGACGGCCCTCCATTTGCGCAAATCGCTGGGCCGCCTGGGGCTCTTCCAGATCGATAGCGTCAACGTTCTGGCGCGCGCGCACTATCTTCCCGCCTTCTCGCGGCTCGGCGGCTATGATCGGACTTTGCTCGAGCGCGATGCCTGGGCCCCCACCCGCCAGCGGCGCCTGTTCGAATATTGGGCGCATGAGGCCTCGCTGCTTCCGCTCGACCTTCATCCGCTGCTGCGTTGGCGGATGGCGCGCGCCGAGCGGGGCGAGATCGGCTATCAGGCCTTGAAGCGTTTTGCGACCGAGCACCGCCCCGAAGCACAGGCCGTGCTCGACCGGATCACCGCCGAAGGGCCGCTGGCGGCCGCCGATTTCGAGAATGGGTCGAGCAAAAGTGGCTGGTGGGAATGGAGCCACACCAAGCACGCCCTCGAATTTCTGTTCTGGTCGGGCAGCATCACCACCGCGACGCGCCGCGGCAGCTTTGCGCGGGTCTATGACCTGTCCGAGCGCGTGTTGCCCAAGGCGGTTCTCGACCTGCCCACCCCCGATGCCGCAAGCGCGCAGCGCGCATTGATCGAACGGAGCGCCCGCGCGCTCGGCGTCGCGACCGCTTCGGATTTGCGCGACTATTATCGCCTGAAGCCCGACGAAGCCGATCATGCGATCGCTGCCGAGGCTGAGGAGGGCACCCTCATCCCCGCGCGGATCGAAGGCTGGAGCCAGAAGGTCTGGATGCACCGCGACGCCCGCGTGCCCCGCCGCATCAACGGTGCGGCGCTGCTCGCCCCGTTCGACCCCCTGATCTGGGAGCGCAGCCGCACCGAACGTCTGTTCGGGTTCCGCTACCGCATCGAAATCTATGTCCCGCAGGACAAGCGCACCCACGGCTATTACGTCCTGCCCTTCCTGATGGACGACGCGCTGGTGGCCCGCGTCGATCTCAAGGCCGACCGTCAGGCCGGCGTCCTGCTCGCGCACCGGATCACCCTCGAACCGGGCGCTCCCGCCGAAACCCTCGAGCGTCTCGGGCTCGAACTCGACCGGATGGCGGCATGGCTGGGCCTGGAAGGCGTCCGGATAGGCATCACGGTCGCATCATCCTGAGCGGGAGGGCGGCCGCACCCGCGGGTTCACTTCCGCATCATTAGCGATTAGGCCGATAATCCGTCACACGCCGATTTCGCAGAGGAGGACGTCTTGCGGCAGCTCGCCAGATTCGATCTCAACCTGCTGCGGATATTCGACGCAATTTTCGTCAAGGGCGGCGTGTCGGCGGCGGCGCGCCACTTGAACCTGTCGCAGCCGGCGATCAGCCATGCCCTGACACGCCTGCGAGCACAGTTCGACGACCCGCTGTTCGTGCGGCAGGGCAATGGGCTGGTGCCAACCCCGGCGGCGCGTGCGATCGCGGGACCGGTGCGCGAGGCGTTGCGCGGGCTCGACGCCGCGCTCGATGCCGCCGCGTCGTTCGACCCCGCCGAGGCGACGCGCGAGTTCCGCATCGGGGTGCGCCTGTCGGGCGAGATGCCGCGCTTCTCCTCGCTCGTCGCGCGCGTGCGGCGCGAAGCCCCGCATGTCGCACTCGCCAGCGTGACCTTCCGCCGCCGCGATCTCGTCATGATGCTCGCGAGCGGAGACCTCGACCTTGCGCTCGATGTCGCGCTGCCCGCCGACGACCGGCTCCAACGCCATTATCTTGGCACCGAGCCGATCGTCGTCGTGGCGCGCAAGGGGCATCCGCGCGTCGACGGCGCGATCGATCTCGATACCTATCTCGCGCTCGAACATATCATCGCGACCTCGCGGCCCTACGGCCCGGGGATCGAGGACATCGCGCTCGGCCGCATGGGCCTCGCCCGGCGCGTCGCGGTGCGCTGCCAGCACGCGATCACCGCGTGGCAGATCGTCGCCACATCCGACATGCTGTTTTCGCTGCCGCGCTCGCACGCCGAAGTGCTGGGCGCGATGTGGCCGATGCAGCTCGTCGACCTGCCGCTGCCGGTCGAGCAAGGCGGAAGTTATCTTTACTGGCATCAGGCGGCGCAGGCCGATCCGGGGCTTGGCTGGCTGCGCACGATCATCGCCGACGAGCTCGCGCAGCCCGCATAGTCATTCGCCTTGCGAATATCCCATATTCGATCCTATCATTTTCCTTGATGACATGGCGCGGCTAGACTGCGGGCGAAACCCAGCGGAGGATTGCCATGACCGAGATCGAACTCGAAGCCGAACTCAACGACCTCAGAATGTCGAAGGAAGCGCAGCCGCTGTTCGACGCGGTCAAGCGCCATATCGCCGAGAATGTCGATCCGATCACCGAGGAATTCTTCCGCCTCGGCGAAGGCCGCGCCGATCGCTGGAGCTGGGCGCCGGGCCAGCTCGAACTGCTCGAAGGCGCGAAGGACAAGGCGAAGGCCGCGGGCCTGTGGAACTTCTTCCTCCCGCACGGCGACACCGGCACCCCGCTCAGCAACCTCGACTATGCCTATATCGCCGCCGAACTCGGCAAGTCGCCGCTCGCATCGGAATCATTGAACTGCTCGGCACCCGACACGGGCAATATGGAAGTGCTCGAAATGGTCGGCACGCCCGAGCAGAAGGAGCGCTGGCTGAAACCGCTGCTCAACGGCGAAATCCGTTCGGCCTATGTGATGACCGAGCCCGGCGTCGCCTCGTCGGACGCCAGCAACCTCGAAACGCGCGCGCGCCTCGAAGGCGATGAGTGGGTGATCAACGGCGAGAAATATTTCATCAGCGGTGCCGGCGATCCGCGCTGCAAGATATTGATCTGCATGGTGAACACCAACCCCGAAGCGGCGCGGAAGGCGCAGCATTCGCAGATTCTCGTGCCGATGGACACGCCCGGCGTGCAGGTGCTCGGCCCGATGCACGTCTTCGGCGCCGACCATGCGCCGCAGGGGCATATGCACATGCGCTTCGACAATGTCCGCGTGCCCAAGGACAATATCCTGCTCGGCGAGGGGCGCGGGTTCGAGATTTCGCAGATGCGCCTCGGGCCGGGTCGTATCCATCACTGCATGCGCACGATCGGCAAGGCCGAACGCGCGCTCGATCTGATGGTCAAGCGCGGCAATTCACGCACCGCCTTTGGCCGCCAGATCTCGCAGCTCGGCAAGAATCTGGAAGTGATCGCGCGCGCGCGGATCGAGATCGAGGCGATGCGCCTGATCGTGCTCAAGGCGGCGAAGGCGATGGACCTGCTCGGCAATCGCGAGGCGCGCGTCTGGGTCAGCATGGCGAAGGCGATGGTGCCCGAACGCACCTGCCAGATCATCGATCAGGCGATCCAGATCCACGGCGCGACGGGCATCTCGCAATGGACCCCGCTCGCCGACCTTTATGCCGACGTGCGTCACCTGCGCTTCGCCGACGGTCCCGACGAGGTTCATTATATGGTGGTCGGCCGCGACGAACTCGGGCGGCACTGACGAACAGACATTCGCCGGACGCCTGCCGATATCATTAATCGGCGGGCGTTCTCATGCTCATGTCAGTCGCGTGAGATGCTCGACGAGCAAGGGCTGGAGCCGGCGAATCTCTTCCCGGTGCACGGTGGACAGCTCGGACAATATTCCGGTTGCGTGCGCCGTGAGCCTGAGCAGCGCGCGCCGCCGATCCGACTGCGCGGCCTCGCGCCGAACCAGCCCGAGCGTTTCGAGCCGATCGATCAGTCCTGACGCCGTATGCGGCTTCACGATCAGGCGCTGCGCCACATATCCCACCGTCGTATCATCGGGATCGGCCGCGCGGATCGCCAGCAATGCCTGATGCTGCTGCGGCGTCAGCCCCGCGTCCGCTGCTTTCGCTTCGCTGAAAACCTGGAAGCGTCGTAGCGCAAACCGGAATTCGGCGAGCGCCGCATAGTCGGTGTCGGTCAAGTCGGAAACCATGAAATCCTCGGGTTGAATTATATCGTGTTGCGATATAATTGGCCATCCCCAATCGAATGAGGCATTGCGTGAACCTTCACCCTGCACGAGCGATCGCCGGCCATCAACTGGCCGACCACAGCGTCGATCGCCGAATGATCCTTCTATCCTGCATGGCGCCGGTCGTCGGGACGGGCGGCGCGTTCGGCGCATGGCTTTTGCTGAAGTCGATTGCGATCGCCACGAACGCCTTCTGGTTCGGCCGCCTTTCGGCGCAGGAAACCGAAATATCGGATTCGACGGTCGGCTTGGCGATCGTGCTGATTCCCGTGATCGGCAGTCTGATCATCGGCGTGATGGCGCGCTTCGGATCCGAAAAGATCCGGGGGCACGGCATTCCCGAAGCGATCGAGACGATCCTGTTCGGCGACAGCCGGCTGTCGCCGAAGGTCGCGGTCCTCAAACCGGTATCGGCGGCGATCTCGATCGGAAGCGGCGGGCCGTTCGGGGCAGAGGGGCCGATCATCATGACGGGCGGCGCCATCGGGTCGCTGTTTGCGCAATGCTTCCGGCTGAGCGCGGCGGAACGCAAGACGCTGCTGGTGGCCGGGGCGGCCGCCGGGATGACCGCCATTTTTGGCACGCCGATGGCGGCGATCCTGCTGGCGGTCGAGATTCTGCTGTTTGAATGGAAGCCGAGAAGCTTTGTACCGGTCGTCGTCAGCGTGCTTGTCGCCGCGGCATGGAGGCCCGAGCTGATCGGCGACGGCCCGATGTTTCCGGCCAGCTGGCCGCTGCCCGCGACCGGCTGGACCGTCGCAGCCGCCGCCGGAGTCGGCGTGGTCGTGGGATTGCAGGCGGCGCTCCTGTCCAGCCTCCTCTACCGGATCGAGGATCTGTTTCATCGCCTTCCCGTCCACTGGATGTGGTGGCCGGCGATCGGCGCGGTCGTCGTTGGCGTCGGCGGACTGATCGATGCGCGGGTTCTGGGCGCGGGCTATTCCAACATCCAGTCGCTCGTCGATGGCGCGATGGTCATGCGTGCCGCGATCATATTGCTGGTCGTCAAGGCGGCCGTCTGGCTCGTCGCGCTGGGTTCCGGAACATCGGGCGGGGTCCTTGCCCCGCTTCTCATCCTCGGCGGCGCCACGGGCTATATCGCGGGCTTCTGGCTGCCGGGCCCGGCCGGATTCTGGGCGATGATCGGCATGGCGGGGATCATGAGCGGCGCGATGCGCGCGCCGATTACCGGCGCATTGTTCGCGGCCGAACTGACCGGACGGTTCGACGCGCTTCCCGCCGTGATCGCGGCGTCGGGATTGGCTTATGCGGTCAGCGTCCTCTGCATGCGGCGTTCGATCCTCACCGAAAAGATCGCCCGCCGCGGCCGGCATATATTGCAGGAATATACGGTCGATCCGCTCGATTCGCAGCAGGCGCGCGAGCTCATGACGCCCGAACCGGCAACCTTGCCCGCGGATATGACGGTCGAGGCGGCGCTGCGCTTCTTCACCGAAAAGGCGATCCACCGCAGTTATCCGGTCGTTGACGCCGATGGACGGATGGTCGGGCTGGCATCGCGGTCGGACGCGCTGCGATGGAAGATCGGCGCATTCGACGAAGAGGTCACGCTTGCCGAAACCCTTTCCGACGCGTCCCAGACCGTCGCCTACCCCGAAACCCCCTGCGGCGCGATCGCCGACCTTATCGTCGAAACGGGCGTCGCGCGCGTGCCGATCGTCGATCCCGAAACGCACAAGGTCGTCGGCATCCTCTCGCGGCAGGATCTGCTGAAGGCCCGAAGAGCGCAGCGAACCTCCGAAACCCGGCGGACGAGGTTCGGCCGATAAAGGTCGCCCGACGTCGCTGATGTAGCGGCGGTTACGCTGCCTTTATGGGCCGGCCGGCAGCCGCCGCCGCGCCTCGGCGGCGCGCAGCGGCCAGGGTCGCGGCGCCGCGCGGGCGGCATGGATGGTGTAGCCGCAGAGCAGCCCATAGAGCGCCAGCCCCTCGACCTGCCAGAACGGCATCGTCGCCATGTTGAGCAGGAAGAAGGCGAAATGCGCCGCGAGCAGCTTGAAGCGCTCGCCGTGCGCCGAAGCCGCCGCGGCGAACATCACCGTCCACAGCGCGATCATCGCCGCCACGCCGAACCAGCCGAGTTCGTAGAGCGTCGCGATCAGCGTGTTGTGCGGATAGACTTTGAACACGCCCTCCCAGCTCTCCGGCCCGAGGCCGAACAGATGCTGGAGCGGCGTGCCCGCGGCCCAGGCATAGATATAGCTGCTCCAGATCAGCGGCCGGCCGGACATCACCTGCCGTTCGAGCAGGTCGAAGTCGCGCGGTGGTTTGATCAGCCCGGCGGGGTCCGCGAGGAAGGCGGCGAGGTCCGCGAAACTCGCGCTGTACGACAAGGCCGCGACCGAGACGAGCAGCACGCCCGCAACCATCGCGGTCACCGCCATCGATGCGCGCTGGTCGCGCCGCACGCTCAGCGTCAGCCCGCTCAGGAAGGCGGCCAGCGCAAGCGGTGCGAACGCGAGGATCGTCGTGCGATAACCCGCGAGCAGGATGCCGATCAATGTCGCGAGCAGGAAGGCCACGCGCACCGCACGCGGCGCCGATTTGGCAAAGCAACCGACCAGGAACCCCGTCATCATCGCGACCGAGAAGGCCGCCTCGTGATTATAGCCGCCGATCCAAACCAGCCCGTCGCCATCCTCCGACCCCTTGGGCAGGTTGAGCGCCAGCGACAGCGCCTGAAAGACGAGCAAGGGCAGGAACGAAACCATCGCCCAGCTCAGGAACCGCGCGTCGGGATCGCTGCGCAGCGCCTGGAACACCGCGATCATGATCACGATCATATAAGCATATTTGACTGCGACGTTGATCCCGCCGGCCGCATCGCCATTGAGCGCGGCGCTGAACAGCGCGAGCACGACCAGCGCGTAGACGGGCAGCAGCCATTTGAGCGCCAGATTGGCCGGCCGCACCACAAAGAGCAGCCCGAACCCGGTCACCCCGATCGACAGCAGGGCATTGCCCGAAAGCCCGCCCGCGAGCGGCTGGAACATATAGAGATGATAGGCGCCGGCGGTGTAGCGCATCCACAGCGCCACGACGACGAACGCGCCCGCGACGCTGCCCGCCCGCCGCGCCGCAATGACGAGCGCAACGAGCAGCACCGCCGTCACCGGCAGCAGGATGCCGAGCCCGAACGCCGGGCCGTAAGGTAACGCCTGCGCGGTCACGGCGCCGCCTGATCAATCCGCATAATAAGGACGGTATGCCTTCAGGAAGGTGCCGCCATCTTCATAGCCGGCCCGCTCCTGCTCGCCCACGTCGACCAGCGTCAGCACCGCGCCCAGCATCTCGGCGTGGACATCGTACAGCCGCCGCAGCGCGACCGACGCCGCCTTGGTCGGCGTCTTGCGCCAGCGCACGAGGAACACCACACCGTCGGCCATGCTCGCGATCACGCGCGCCTCGTCGACCGGCAGCACCGGCGGCGTATCGAGGATCACGAGGTCGTAACGCCCGCGCACTTCCTCGATCAGCTCGGCGAGCCGCGGACTCTCGGTCAGCCCGACACCCTTGGAATCGAGCCGCTGCGGCAACAGGAAGGCGCCCGACATGCTGTCCTTGACGATCGCCTGCTCCAGCGTCGCCTGCCCCGCCAGCACTTCGTCCAGTCCCAGCGTCACATTGTCGGCGAACTGCCGGCTGGACGCGCGCCGCCGTGCGTCGGCGTCGATCAGCAGCACCTTGCCGCCCGCCGCCGCGACCGCACGGGCCAGCCCCATCGCGGTCGTGGTCTTGCCTTCGCCCGGCACCGCCGAGGTGATCGCGACGACGCGGATCGGGCCCGCCGCCTCGGCGAACTGGATCGAGGTGCGGAGCGTGCGGAAGGCTTCGGCATAGGTCGATTGCGGCCGCTTGAGCAGGAGTTCCGCCGGCGGCGCCGGCGGGCCCAGCTTGCGATAGCCGGGCAGCGTGTTCGCGTCGGGGATCGACGCCAGCGTCGACAGCCCCAGCGACTCCTCGATCGCATCGCTCGTCTCGATGCCGCGTTCGAGCAGCTGGAGCAGGACAACGAGCAGCACGCCGATACCCAGCCCGCCGACCACGGCCATCGCCGCATAGATCAGCATGTTGGGCGAACTCGGCGCGCCGGGAACGCGCGCGCGGCTGACGATATAGGCATCGCTGCGCTCCAGCCCCGATTGCGCGACCGTCTGGCGATAGCGATCGAGGAACGCCTGATAGAGCGTCCGCGCCGATTCGGCGTTACGCTCCAGCTCGTTCAGCCGCACCGACGCCGCATTGTCGCTGGCGAGCTTGCCCTCGGACTGCGCCACCGAACCCGCGAGCGATCCCGCGCGCTGGTTGGCGATGCTCGCCTGGATCGCAACGTTGGAGACGATGCGCTGCACCTCGGCCGCGATTTGCTGATCGGCGACGCGGAGCTGGCTCTGCGCGCGGACGAGATCGGGATGCCGTGGGCCATAGCGTTTTTCCAGCGCCCCAACCTCGCGCGCCACCTCGGCGCGCTGGGCGCGCAGCTGGCTGACCACCGGTGAATCGAGCGAATCGCCAAGCTCCTCGCCGGTCCGGCCGCCGCTCAGCTGCGCGCGCGCGGCCGAAAGGCGCGCCTGCGCCGCGGCATTCTCGGCCTTGGCTTGGGCAAGCTGGGTCGACAGCCCCGACAGCTCTTGCTGCGTCACGCTGCTCGCTTCGGAGACCGCGAAAAGATTGTGCGCGGCGCGATAATCAGCGACTGCGCGCTCGGCACCGACCACTTGCGCGCGAAGATCCTGAAGCCGTTGCTCAAGAAACCCGCGCGCCCGATGCGTCGCCTCGGTCTTCGATCCGACTTGCCCCGATACATAATCGTCGACCAGCGCATTGGCGATCTGCGCCGACTGCACCGGCGTGGCGCCCTCGAACGAGACGCTGATCGCATAGGAGAGCCCGTCGCGCTTCACCGTCAGCCCGTTCAGCAGCGTACCGATCGCGCGCTGGCGCCCGATCAGGTCGGGCTGCGCCGTCGGCTGGCCCTGTCCGGCCGCCTCGTTGAACGCCGGGTCGCGTTCGAGCTTCAGCCGATCGACCACCCGCCCGATGAGTTCGGGCGAGCGCAAGACCTGCACCTCGGTGTCGACCGCCGCCGAATCGGGATCGGTCGTCGGGATCACCGAATCGACCTTGATCACCTGCTCGGCCGTCCGCTCAAGCGCGACCTGCGCGGTGGCGAGGTAGCGCGGTTCGGCAGCGAGATAGGCGGCCGCGGCGATGACGATCGCTGCGGCCATCGCCGCACATAAGATCATCCATCGCCGGCGCAGCACGCCGCCGACCCGGCGCAGGTCGATCAGTGCGCCGCGATCGACCTCAGGGTCCGCTTCCCGGCCGCGCGGTATGTGCCGTGACACTGCGTCCATATTATGCGGCAGCCAGGAACGCGCGCACCGCGGGCGCGATGTCGGGACGGGCGAGCGCCAGCGCGAGCGTCGCGGTCACAAAGCCGCTCTTGTCGCCGCAATCATAGCGTTTTCCCTGGAAGGTGACGCCGTGGAAAGGCTGCTGGCCAATCATCCGCGCCAGCGCATCGGTGAGCTGGATCTCGCCGCCCGCTCCTTCCTCCTGATTGCTGAGGATGTTCATCACCTCGGGCTGGAGGATGTATCGGCCGATGACAGCAAGCCGGGACGGTGCGACGTCCGGAGCCGGCTTTTCGACCAGTCCCCTGACTTCGGTAATCGCGCCGGCGCTCGTGCCCGGCGTGACGATGCCATATTTATGCGTATCCTCCGCCGCGACTTCCTCGGTGCAGATCAGATTGCCGCCGAGGTCGGCATAGGCCTCGACCATCTGCTTAAGGCAGCCGGGTTCGCCGACCATCAGATCGTCGGGCAGCAGCACCGCGAAGGGCTCGTCGCCAACCAGGCGGCGGGCGCACCACACGGCATGGCCCAGCCCGAGGGGCTCCTGCTGCCGCACGATGTTGATGTCGCCCGGCGGAGGACGGGTGCCGTCGAGCGCGGCGAGCGACTTGCCGCGCCGGGCCATCGCTTCCTCAAGCTCGAAGGCATGATCGAAATGATCCTCGATCAGGCTCTTGCCGCGGCTGGTCACGAAAATGAACTGCTCGATGCCCGCCTCGCGGGCCTCATCGACCGCATATTGGATGAGCGGCCGATCGACGACCGGCAGCATTTCCTTGGGCATCGACTTGGTCGCCGGAAGGAACCGGGTTCCAAGGCCGCCGATGGGGAACACGGCCTTGCGTATTTTTCGCATCTTTTCACCCTTTTCTGGTCGCTGGGTTCCCCCCCAATTAACCAGCATTGGATCGGCGGGCACGATCGCCGCGTGCTGCCGAGGAGCGACCTGCGCCTTTACGCTGCATTGCAGCAAGAGCCCGGCGTCGAAACGTGTCCAAAGTGCGCCAAGCCATTCAGAGCTTGGGCGGTGTCCCGGCAAAGGACACTCCGCCCGGCACCGATCCGCCGCCACGCGAGCGGACCAGCGGTGTGCCCGGCGGCACCTGGATATCGTGCGAACCGATGATGATTTTCGCCGGCCCGTGATGCACGTCGAAGATCGGCCAGCCCCGGTCGCTCTTTACCGTCAGATGCTCGATATGGATGACCACCGGCTCACTTGCGCCTTTCGCCGCCATGATCGTGAAATGGTTGGTGTCGCCGATCCCGCCGATCTTGACCGGATCGAGGCTGGTGAGCCGCGTCGCGCGGATGCTCGACCACAGCCGGAAGTTGCGCGCGTTGCGGCCGCTGATGCAATCGTCGAGCAAAGTCTCGGTCGACTTCAGGTCGAATCCGCCGTCGCTATTGTCCCACGCGGCGCACTGGCGAAACAGCATCCGCGCATTGCCCCGCTCGGTCGAAAAACCGTCGCCGTTCCAATATTGCCTGGCCTTGCGCTGCCATTGAAAGCCGCGCATCGAGCAGCGCTCGATCCGAAAGTCGTGCGCGGTGCCGTCGAAGGCGATGCCGACCGGCAGGTCGGTCGCGCCTGTAGTCAGTATGCCGCTCGCGCTGACATCCTCGATCACCCCGTCATGGCTGTCATACCGGATGCGGGCGAAGCTGCGTTCGAGATTGGTCGCGTTGGCCCCGCGCACGCGGAGCCCGACGCTGCCCGCCCCCGCCAGTTCGGGTGCCGCCTTGTTCTCGATCACCCGGTAGCCGCCCTCCACCCGGATATTGGCGATCTGCACATTGCGAACCGGCTCGCGAATCACGAACAGGCCGTTGCCGACATCGCGCGCGCGCACGCCGCGATAAACGGCGCCCGACTCCACGAAATAGACCGGCTCGCCCCCTGCATTGATCTGAACCGGCTTGGCGGCGAAGCGAGAGGATGGATCGTCCATGCGGCCGCGCTAATCGGCGCGCAGCGATCAAGGCCAGCGCGATGCGGCGCGGCGTGGCGCGTCCGGGGTCAGTGCAGCGCGGGCGCAGCTCCCCCCAAATCGTCGCCACCGTCGCGCGCGGATGCCCGCGCGAAGCCGGCCAAAGGCTGACGACAGACGTGCCTCGTCCGGCTGAGCCGGCGGAAGCCGGCTTCGCCATGGTCGATGTTGAGCGTCATGCCCGCATCGGCCTTCGCCGCGGACGGAATGCGCCCGTCGATCGCGATCGCCGCAGACAGCGTATGTTCGAGCACGTGGCGGCGCTCGGCAGCATCGCGGCCGAAATAAGTGATGGCGAGCGGCGGCGGGCGCCGGTGGATCGTGGCGATCGCATCCTCGATCCGCGCATAATTGCGCAGCGGCAGGATCGGCCCCCGAAACTCTTCCTGCATCACCAGCATGTCCTCGCTGGCGTGTCGAATGATGTGGATCGGCACTAGCGTCCCGCGCGGCTCCGCCGTTATCACCTCGCCTCCGCGCGCGCGCGCGTCATTCAATAGCCGCGTCAGCCGTTGCTGTTCGGCGTCGGGCAGCGCCGCTTCGTTCGCTCCGGGCTGCATCGCCGCGCGCCACAGCCAGGAAGCGATCGCCTCTTCCTGCTCTTCGGGCACGAGAAGATAGTCGGGCGCGAGCGGTGCGCGTCCGCCCTTGAGGCGCTTGCGTGCGATCACATTGTCGGCGGCCTTGGCAAAATCGGCCGAGCGCCCCAGGATGACCGGCGACTTGTCCGAACGCGCAAGCATCGCCGCATCGCCTTCCTGCGGTTCGCTGGTCACCAGCAGGTCGAACGCCTGCTGTGCAAAGTCACCGTCGGACGCCACCGCCAGTTCGAGCGGATCGAAAAAGTCGGGTGCGAGTTCGCCGATCAGCCGGCCCAGCTGCACCGAGGCCGCGTCGAATTTCAGCGTCACCCGGTTGCCCGCGGCGAGTGCACCCGCGAGGATGCCCGCCGTCCGGAGCAGCGGCAGCGACGCCGGCGCTGCTATGCCGATCACCCCGACCGGCTGATATTCCACATAGTCGCTATCCCCGCGCAGCCGCGCGAGCAGTCCGCCCCTGCTTTCGGCGCGCATCCAGCGCCCCACCCCGCCGATCGACGCCCGCAGCGCCGCCAGCGCCGGCACCACTTCGATAAGCCTGGCGGAGTCCGAATCCTGATTCGGCTGGTCGGCGGCGAGCGCGTTGCAGAGCGCGTCGGCGTTTTTTTCGATCATCAGCACCGCGCGCCGCAGCCGGTCGCGGCGAATGGCCAACGACACCGGCAAGTCGGCGAAAAATGCCCCACGTTGCGCTTCCAGCATCTCACCCTTCCCCGCATTTTATCCTGTCCAGCTTCTACTCCGACGCCGAGCCGTGGCAAGTTCAAGTCGAAGCGTTTCGTCGCATTGCAGCCAATTCGCCTGGCCGTCGTTTAGGCAAAGCCCCGAATTATCCGCTTCTAATATATCGCATTTTTTCACCCTGTCCCGTTCTGGGTCGGGATTTTGGGAACGATCATTTCGCCTTTCAATTGCCTCCGCTCAAAGCTGGCAAGTTGACCGTTAACCGTTGCGACGCGATTGTTCGCATGTGCAGCAAAAGGCCGACTTCATATAAAAAGGGAGCAACGCGTAATGCGTATCGTAATGATCGGGTCCGGCTATGTCGGTCTCGTTTCGGGCGCGTGTTTTGCCGATTTCGGCCATCATGTGACCTGCGTCGACAAGGACGCGAACAAGATCGCCCGTCTTCAGGCCGGCGGCATCCCCATCTATGAGCCCGGTCTCGACGACCTGGTCGCGCGCAACGTCGCCGCGGGCAATCTCGCCTTCACCACCGAGCTGTCCGAGGCGGTCGGCGCGGCCGATGTCGTGTTCATCGCGGTCGGCACCCCCAGCCGCCGCGGCGACGGCCATGCCGACCTCTCCTATGTCCATGACGCGGCGCGCGAGATCGCCGGAGCACTCTCCGGCTTCACCGTGATCGTCACCAAATCGACCGTGCCCGTCGGCACCGGCGACGAGGTCGAGCGCATCGTCCGCGAGTGCAACCCCGCCGCCGAATTCGCCGTCGCCTCCAACCCCGAATTCCTGCGCGAAGGCGCCGCGATCGAGGATTTCAAGCGCCCCGACCGCGTCGTGATCGGCATTGAGGACGAACGCGCGCGGGCGCCGATGAAAGAGGTTTATCGCCCGCTTTCGCTCAACAAGGCGCCGATCGTCTTCACCAGCCGTCGCACCAGCGAGCTGATCAAATATGCCGCCAACGCCTTCCTCGCGATGAAGATCACTTACATCAACGAAATGGCGGACCTGTGCGAACAGGTCGGTGCCGACGTCCAGGAGGTCGCCAGCGGCATCGGGCTCGACAACCGGATCGGGGCCAAATTCCTGAACGCCGGCCCCGGCTATGGCGGCTCCTGCTTCCCCAAGGACACGCTCGCGCTGATGAAGACGGCGCAGGATCATGATGCGCCGCTGCGGCTGATCGAGGCGACCGTCGCGGTGAACGATCAGCGCAAGCGCGCGATGGGCCGCAAGGTCATCGCCGCGATGGACGGACAGGTGCGCGGCCGCACCGTCGCGGTGCTCGGCCTGACCTTCAAACCCAATACCGACGACATGCGCGACGCGCCGTCGATCGCGATCATCCAGACGCTGCAGGATGCCGGCGCCAAGGTCCGCGCCTATGACCCCGAGGGCATGGACGCAGCCAAGGCGGTGCTGAGCGACGTCGAATATGCATCCTCCGCCTATGCCGCCGCCGAAGGCGCGGCGGCGACGGTGATCGTCACCGAATGGGACGCGTTCCGCGCGCTCGACCTTAAGCGCCTCAAGGCCGCTATGGCCGACCCGGTGCTCGTGGACCTCCGCAACATCTATCCGCCCGCGCGGGCCGAGGAAGCGGGCCTGCGCTACGTCGGCATCGGTCGGCCGGGCCAGCCCGCCGACGATGCCGCAGCCGCGAACGAAAGGCACGCCGCGTGACCGACGAGAGCCCCATCCTGGTAACCGGCGCCGCGGGCTTCATCGGCCATGCGGTGTCCGAACGGCTCCTCGCGCGCGGCGAACGCGTGCTCGGGCTCGACAATTTCACCGACTATTACGACGTCGCGCTCAAGAAGGCGCGCATCGCGCGGCTGACGGACAATTTCAACTTCCGGCTGATCGACGGCGACATCGCGAGCCCCGGGCTAATCAGCGAACTGGTCGAGGCGAACGGCATCCGCCGGATCGTCCATCTCGCCGCGCAGGCGGGCGTGCGCTACAGCCTCGAAAACCCCTTCGCTTATGAGCACAGCAACCTCAAAGGGCATCTCGCGGTGCTCGAGGCGGCGCGCCACGCGGGCAATATCGAACATCTTGTCTATGCCTCGTCGAGTTCGGTCTATGGCGACCGCCCGCTCGGCGGCACCGGCTTTCGCGAGGACGAGCCCTGCACCGCGCCGGTCTCGCTCTATGCCGCGACCAAGCGCAGCTGCGAGCTGATGAGCGAAAGCTATGCCAAGCTCTATCACCTGCCGCTCAGTGGGCTGCGCTTCTTCACCGTCTATGGCCCCTGGGGCCGGCCCGATATGGCCTATTATGGTTTCGCGCAGAAGATCCTGCTCGGCCAGCCGATCGAGGTCTACGGCGAAGGCCGGATGGCGCGCGATTTCACCTATATCGACGACATCGTCGACGGCGTGGTCGGTGTGCTCGACCGGCCGCCGGCGGGCGGTGAAAACCGGCTGCTCAACATCGGCGACTGCAATCCCGTCGGGCTGATGGACATGATCGCGGTGCTCGAACGCGCGCTCGGCCGGCCAGCGATCAAGCTGATGCGGCCGATGCAGCCGGGCGACGTGACCGCGACCTACGCCGACATCTCGGCGATCAACGCGCTCACCGGATACAGCCCCAAGGTCCCGCTTGCGCGGGGGATCGAGCGGTTCGTCGACTGGTATCTGGGCGAAATAGAAAATGGTGGAAGAGGGCCGATGGCAGCGGTGGCCTGAGCCGGGAAATCCGGCCGGGCGCTAATGGAGTTTAACAATGCTGCAACGGACAAGTCTGTCTTCCAGCGCCCCCGCGGGCGCGCCCGTCATCTGCGTGACCGGCCTTCGCGGCTTCCCGCATGTGATGGGCGGGATCGAAAGCCATTGCGAGGAGCTTCTCCCGCGCATCAAGGCGATCTGGCCCGATCACCGTTCGGTCGTGCTCGGCCGCGCACCCTATCTGCCCGAGCCGGTGGGCGAGCATCGCGGCGTCGAGATTATCGGCATCCCCTGCCCGCGCTCGCAAAATCTCGAGGCGGTGGTGTCGACCCTGCTCGCGGTCCTTTCCGCCCGCAAGCGCGGTGCCGGGCTGATCCATATCCATGCGATCGGCCCCGGCTTGCTCGCGCCGCTGGCCCGGATGCTCGGTTTGAAGGTGGTCGTGACGCACCATGGCACCGATTATCACCGCGCGAAATGGGGCCTCTTCGCACGCACCGCGCTGCGCGCCGGCGAATGGCTGGCGCTGAGCTTCGCCAACCGCGTCATCGCCGTTTCGCCCTCGCTCGCCGCGCAGCTGCGGCAGAGCTTTCCGAAACGCGCGCACGCGATCTCCTATATTCCCAACGGCACATCGGACCTGCCCGGCGATGCCGACCCGGCGCTCGTGCTCGAACGGTTGGGCCTCAAGGACGGCGACTTCCTCCTCGCCGTCGCCCGCCTCGTTCCCGAAAAAGGCCTGCACGACCTGATCGACGCCTATGAGCGGTCGAATTGCACCGCCAAGCTGGTGATCGCCGGCTCGGCCGATCACGAGAGCGAATATGCCCGCGAACTGCTCGCACGCGCCAGCGATCGCGTTATCTTTGCCGGCGTCCAGTCACGCGCGACGCTGAAGTGCCTCTACGAGCATTGCACGCTGTTCGTGATGCCTTCCTATCACGAGGGTCTTCCGATCGCGGCGCTCGAGGCGGCGAGCTGCGGCGCGCCGATGCTGCTGAGTGACATCTCGGCCAATCTCGACATCGGGCTCGACGCGCCGAATTATTTCCCGGTTGGCGATGTCGCGGCGCTCACCGAGCGGCTGAACGCCGATTGTGCCGATTTTCAGGTCGACCGCGACGCCGTACGCGCGCGCTTCAGCTGGGACAAGGCGGCGGAGGACACGCTCGACGTCTATCGCGCGACGCTCGCGCCGGGCCGCACGGCGCCGCGCACTTCGACCTATACCGACGCGGTGGAAGCTTAGGCGCCGAGCCGGGCGACGACTTTCGCCCGGTCCGCCGCATCGATCGGCCCACTGACTTCGACACCCGCACCGGTCCGCGTCGCCCGCGCGATCCGCGGGTGCCACGCATTTTCCCGCAGCTCCCAGCTGCGGATCCGCCAGCGCCCTGGCCCGTCGGAATCGATCGCCAGCGTCGGCCGTCCCGTCTTTTCGGATCCCGCGTCCTTTGCGGTGCATGCACTGCCGGCCGCCGCGGCCGCGATCGAAGTCAGAAGCGTTCGTCGATCCATTTCCATATCCTGTTGCTAGGGCGCGGCGATCTTTTCGGGAACGGTCTGAAGCGCGCGCGGCGTGCTGCCCCCGGCCACGCGCTTGATCATCGCCTTGCCCAGCCGCTGTCCGGGCAGCTCGACCAGCTTGTAAGTCACAAAGGCAAGCGCGTAGGTCACCGGCACCACGACCGCTCCGGTCAGCGCGAACCGCCCGGCGGCGCCGAGCCCGATACCAAACTGTCCAATCACCGCCGCCGCGACCGGCTGCAGGATCAGCAGATGGATCAGATAGGTGCCATAGGAAAGCTCGCCCAGCCAATAAAAGGGCCGGCTGCCGAGCAGGCGCGAAACCCAGCCGATCACACCGAGCGAATGCCAATGAACCAGCGCGAAAAATCCGACCACGAGCAGTTCGCGCACCGCGAAATGGAGCAGATCCTGATCGCCCCCGATCGGGATCGCGGCAAGCAGCATCGCCGCGCCAAGCCGCGACCATAGCCGCGCGCGGCTCTCCCCCGGACCGGTCGCGATCAGCATGCCGGCGAGGAAAAGCTGGAGCTTCAATGGCAGGAACGACGGCATCGGATAGTCGAGCCCCGCCGCTCCGGCGAGCAAGGCGATGGCCACACCGCCGCCCGCCGCGACCAGCGCCGCGGGCACCCAGCCGATCCGCCGTCCGAGCAGGATGAGGAAGGGAAAGAGCAGGTAGAACTGCATTTCGAGCCCGAGGCTCCAGTCGGGCAGCGGCGTGCGAAAGGCATATTCGGGCAGCAATCCGAACAGGAAGGTCAAGTGCATCACGATATTGGTGAGGCTCGCATCGGTATAGCGCTCGGCCGGCTGGAGCGCCTGGCCGAGGAAGCTGTCGATCGCGACGCGGTCGGCATAGATCGACGGCCCCGCGATCAGCGCCGCCGCGAGCGTTACATAAAAGAGCGGTGCCAGCCGGAAAAAGCGGCGCGTCCAGAAAGCCGCCCAGGTGCCGGGCGCATCCCAGTCTTCGCTGCCCGCGCGCAGCCGGTACTGGTACATCATCAGGAAGCCCGAGAGCAGGATGAACAGGTCCACCCCCAGATCCGGCTTGCCGATCAGCGGCAAGCGGAAACCGGTCAGGATCATCATATGCCCGATGAGCACCCAGAGGGCCGCGACGCCGCGCAGGCCGTCCAGACACTCGACTCGCCGAATGTCCATTAAATACCTCCGCAAAATCGTCCGTCGATGTTCGCTCTGATAGACGCCTCGCGGCGTGAAACCCCTTTAAATCGGCCAGTTGCCCCTGCGGGACGATGAAGCGGGCGGACCTGTGTGCACTGCAACAAATGCCCGTGGTAAGCGTTCTCCAGAGGCGAATTCCGCCCGAGACTCCAACGAGGAACCATGCTGCATCGAAAGCGGATTTTATTCGCGATCAACTCGCTCGCGGGGGGCGGCGCCGAGCGCGTTCTGGCCACTCTGCTGGCCGGATCGGTGCCCTGGCGCGCTCGCTACGACATCCATCTCGCGCTGCTCGACGACGAGCCGCGCGCCTATGACGTACCCGAATGGGTCGAGGTTCATCAGCTGGGTGCCCGGCATAAATTGCTGCCGAGCCTGACCCAGCTGCGCGCGCTCGTCGGACGCGTGTCGCCCGATGCGACGCTCAGCTTCCTGACGCGCGCCAATATCGCCAACGCCTGGGCGATGGCGGGGCGGCGCCGGCCGTGGCTGATCAGCGAGCGGGTCAACACCAGCGCCCATCTGGGCGATGCGCGCGCCGCCAAGGCGATGGTCCGCATCGTCTATCCGCGCGCCGCGCATGTCATCGCGGTGTCCGACGGCGTCGTCGACGATCTTGCCGCTAATTTCCGCGTCGAGCGCGCGCGCATGTCGGCGATCGCCAACCCGGTCGACCATCGGCGCATCGCCGAGCTTGCCGCCGAGCCGCCTGCCTTCGTGCCTGCCGATCCCTATATCGTCTCGGCCGGGCGGCTCATGCCGAACAAGAATTTTCCGCTCCTTCTGCGCGCCTATGCGCAGGCTTCGCCGCGCGAACGCCTCGTCATCCTCGGCGAAGGGCCCGAGCGCGGCGCGCTTCAAGCACTCGCCGCCTCGCTTGGAATCGCCGACCGGGTCGACATGCCCGGCTTCGTCGCCAACCCCTTCGCAGTGGTTGCGCGCGCGCAAGCTTACGCGATGCCCTCCAACGCCGAGGGCTTCCCCAACGGGCTGGTCGAGGCGATGGCGTGTGGCATCCCCGTCGTCGCGACGAATTGCGCGTCGGGTCCATCCGAAATTCTGGCCGGCCGGTCGCGCGATGCGATCGGCGGCCGGATCGATGTCGATTCCGGTGCGTTGGTGCCGACCGATGACGTGGAAGCCTTTGCCGCGGCATTGGTCGACGTGCTCGCCGAGCCGCGCCGCAGCGCCTGCGGCGCGAAGGCGCGCGAGCGCTCGCTGGCTTATGGCGTCGAGCAGGCGGCCGCAAATTACTGGGCGCGGATCGAGGCGGCGCTGCGCGCGCTGTCCGCCGCGTCCGAAATCGAAGACATATCAGCCTATCGTCCGGGAGTAAGTTCATGAAATGGCACATGCAGATCGCACTGGCGGGGGCGCTGATCGCTCTTGGCGGATGCGCCGGGCAAACCCCGCTCGCGGGCAGCGGCGCCGCGCCGCCTCCCGCCACCGCTTTCGTCCTTTCGCCGGGCGACAAGATCAAGGTCGCGACCTATGGCGAAGAGAAACTCACCGGCGATTTCGAGGTTTCGCCCGCCGGCACGATCGCCTTCCCACTGATCGGCGAGGTCAAGGCGGCGGGGCTCCAGACCGAAGAACTATCCAAAGCGATCGAGGCAAAGCTCGGCGACGGCTATCTGCTCGAACCGCAGGTTTCGGTCCAGGTCGCCAATTTCCGCCCCGTCTACATCCTCGGCGAAGTGAACAAGCCCGGCGAATATCCCTATACGCAGGGCCTCACCATCCGCGGCGCGGTCGCGAAGGCCGACGGCTTCACCTATCGCGCCAACGAAAAGCGCGTCTTCCTGAAGCGCGCGGGCGAAGCCGGCGAGCAGGAATATCCGATGAGCGCCGATTTCGCGGTGCTTCCCGGCGATACGATCCGCTTCGGCGAACGCTATTTCTGATGGATATGGCGACCGCATCGCTGACGCCCGTTCCGGCGTTCGAAGAACCCGTGTCCGACGAGACGGGAAAGCCGCATCTTCGCGGCTGTCCGGTGAGCTTCGCTAAGCTCAAGGCACTGCTCGCCGCCGATCTTTATCGCTATGCGGGACGCGTCAGCTTCGGCGCCTTCGCGAAGCATTATGCCTTCACCCCGGGCTATAAATATACGGTGCTGATGCGCACGACGGGCTGGCTCAAACTCAAGCCCGCCAAGGCGTTCGGCCTCTATCCCTTTGCCAAATGGCTGCTGCTGCGCGCGCGCTATAAATATGGCTTCGCGATCCCCGAATATATGGAGATCGGGCCCGGCCTGTTCCTCAATCGCTTCGGCGGTTTCTATTTTCACGGCGACACGGTGCTCGGCAGCAACGTCAACATCACCCACGGCGTCGTGCTCGGCTATATGAACCGCGGCCACCGGCGCGGTGCGCCGGTGATCGGCGATCGCACCTTTCTGGGGTCGGGCGCCAAGGTAATCGGCGGCATTCATGTCGGCGCCGAGGCCGCGATCGGCGCCAACGCCGTGGTGACCAAGGACGTGCCCGAGCGCGGCGTCGTCGGCGGCATCCCCGCGAAGCTGCTCTCCGATCAGGGGTCCGACGGCTATATCAACCGCCTCGCGCCGCCCGAACTGCTCGCAGCGTGCGAGGGTGCGCTTTACGGATCTCGGACAAAGCCCGGCTGACCGGGCCTTACAGGCCCGAGAAGGTCAGCCCCACCGAAACGCGATTGTCCGTGAATTCGCGGCCCGCCGTCGCGCCCCAGCTCGACTGGGTGCGCCGCTGGACGTCGAAGCGCAGCGCCATCCGCTTGCTCACCAGATACGACGCGCTGCCGCGCCAGGTCCAGCGGTCGTCCTTGCGGTCGATATTGTTGAAGTCGCGCTTCTCGAGTTCGCCGCCCGCGCTGATGATCAGGTTGCGCAGCAGCTCGTAATCGGCGCGCAGCGTCATATTGGTCGCGAGATAGCCCGTCGCGCCATTGACGCCGGTTTCCTTGATGCCGCGGTCGACCGTGCCGGTGATCGTCACCAGCGGGGTGAGGAAATAGGCCAGCTCGCCGCGCACGAGGAGGCCCGAGACGTCCTCGAACTCGACCGGCCGGTAATCCTGCTGGAAATAGCCGAGCCGCAGCGCCCCGCGCGCCTTGCGGCCCAGTTCGAAACTCGCGCCGCCGGCAAGCTCGAAACCCTTGGAATCGCGCGCCGCCACCGGCCCGATGCGCTCGCGATAATCGCGCTTGTTGAGCGAGCCCGCGACGAACAGCGCGATACTCGGGCTCAGTGCATATTCGCCGACCGCCGTGCCGGTGTAAGTCGTGTGGTCGCGAAAATCCTGGTCGATCGGATCGCCGAGCGGCGTCACGCTGTTGCTGTAATTGCGGTTCTCGACATCGACCACGCCGCGCACGCGCAGCCGGTTGAAGACATGCGTATAGGTCGCGGTCGCTCCGCTCAGCGTGAAGCGGACCGGCCGCGACGCCTGCGTCGGACTATCGGGCGAGACGCGTTCCTGGCTGTAGCGCCCGTTGCGCAGCGTCAGGTTCAGCGTGTCCGACTTGCTGATCGTATAGAGCGCGCCCGCATTCACCGAATATTGCGTGGCGTTCTCGCTTGCCCGGTCGGCGTAGCGCAAGAGGTCGAGCTCGCCATCGAGTGACAGCTTGAGCGTCGGCGAGGGCCGCACCAGCGAGACGCGCGGGCGAATGCGCAGATAGGCGTCGCCGATCCGGTCGTCCTCCTGCGCATAGAGATTGTCGTCATAGCCCGCGCCGATCGCCATGCGCGGCATCAGTTCGAGGACGCCGAGCTGGATCGGCTCGGGCGTATAATCGGGCCGGCGGCGTTCGAGCACGCCGATATTGCGGTCGCGCCCGAAGCTGTTCTCGCTCGAAACCGATCCCAGCCCGTCGGTCGCATCCGATTGCTGGGCGAGCGCAGGCACCGCGAAACCGCAGCTGCCGAGCAGCGCAAAGGTGATCGCGCGCTTCATCGGCGGGCCAGCGTTACGAGCAGCGGCAGATGGTCTGATCCGGTGGCGGGAAACCGCCGCGCCGACACCAGTCCCCAGTCGGGTCCGGCATAAAGCTGGTCGATCGGCAGCACGGGAAAGGCGCGCGGCCAGCTAGGCAGCGCGCGCGTCATGCGGGTGAGCGGAGCGAAGGCGCGGTCCTGCTCACGCATCGCCGCGGCCCAGGGGGTCAGGTTCATGTCGCCTCCAACGATCAAGGACCCGCGTTCGATCCGTGCCAATGCACGCGCTACATCGCGCCTGCGCACCGTCTGATCGCGCGATGTCGGGCGGGGATAGTGGAGCGTCACCACGGTGAACGGATCGCCGCCGGGCTCCGCTACCCGCGCCCAGAGCATCGCGGGACCGAATTTGCGCCCCCCCGGATCCTTCAGGAAATAATCGCTGTCCACGATCGGCCAGCGCGAGAAGATCGCGAGGTCGCAGCCCGGCGGGCATTTGGTGGAAAAAGCGAAATGCTGATCCAGCGCCGCTAGCATCGGGCGGAAACTGCCATCCACCTCCTGCAGCATCACGACATCGGGCTTGGCGTCGATGATCGCCTGCGCGGTATCGGCGGGGTCGCGATTGCTCTGCCATACATTGTGGGTGAGCAGCCGGATCCGGGTCGTGCTCTTTTGCGCGGCCGGAATCGCGCGCGTCAGTTCGGGCATCACGCCAATCGCGACCGGCGTGAGGCCAACCAGGGCTGCGACGACAGCCCTGCGCAGGCGCGGCCGGGCGAGCAGCAATCCTACCAGCACCGCCACGCCAAATAGCGGCAGGAACGACGCCAGCACATCGAGCATCGGTAGCAACCCGCCAGCGAGCGACAGCCACGCGGCGAGGCTCGCCCCGCCGGCCAGCAGGGTGCCAAAGATGCGTACCAGCTTCACGCGCGGGCGCGCAGCCGGTTGCGCAGGGCATAGCTCGATTGCCGGACCGATGCGGGGATCAGCTTCGCCGCAAGCAGCAGCGCCGCGGTGCCCGCCCCCTCGGGCAGATACAGATCGCCGACCCGGATCGCCGTGCGGCCCGGATATTTCATCGCATAACGGGCGTAATGCGCGATTTCCTGATTCACGAGCCGCCGCAGCAACGCCGTCTCGCGCGCGCCTGCCCCGGCAAGCATCCCGCGCGCGGTCTCGACCAGGCATGGCACGTCGAGCGTCGTCGTCGACTTGCTCACTTTGTTGTCGCTGTCGCGGTGAAAGACCGCAGTGACGCGCGGATCATAACGCAGCGCCCCTTTGCCGAGCACCCGCAACCACAGGTCCTTGTCGCCGCCGCGCACCGCGCGCCCTTCGGGAAACAGCCCCGCCTCGAACAGCGTATCGCGCCGGATCGCGATCGCGCCGGTCCACATCGGACATTCGCGCACCGTCAGCCACGCCGCAAGAAAGCCCGCGAGGTCGAGGCTTTGCGGCTGCTCCAGCTCCGGCGCGATCCGCTGTGGCTGCGAGCGATCCTCGAACACATGGTCGAACCGCGTCGCCGCCGCACGCACGCTCGGATCAGCGCTTATGCCTTCGGCGAGCGCCGCGAGATGATCGGGCTGCCACAGGTCGTCGGCATCGAGAAAGGCGATCCAGTCGCCGCGCGCCGCACGGATCCCGATGTTGCGCCCGGCATAGCCGCCCGGCCCCGGCGTCGAGAGGTCGAGCAGCTGGATCCGCGCGTCGCCGATCGCGGCGACGATCTCGCGCCCGCTGTCGGTCGAACGATTGTCGACCACCAATATTTCGTGCGGCGGAAACGTTTGGGCAAATACGCTTTCGATCGCGGCGCGCACGTGCGCGGCCTTATTATAGAGCGGCATCACCACGGAAAATCGTGGAGCGTCATGGGGAGGAGTCATCAGTCGCGTGCTGCCTTTCGTCCCCCCGCCAGATTGAGATATTCGCTCACCGCCACCCCGGCGAGTTCCAATGTCAGCCACATCACGGCCAGCCGGCGCCGGAACGACAATTCGCGTGAGATCGCCGCGCGGCGCAGCCGCCGGATTGTATCGACCGCCGTAATCCCGAGCACATGGGCAAGGCGCGGGCGCCGCCGGGTGCGATCCCAGCGCCCACCGCTCAATCGCTGCCGCTTGCGCACCAGCTCGGCGCGGCTCGCGCGCACCGGATGGCGCACCACCATCGCCGGCACATAGACAAGCGGATGACCGCTTTCGCGAATGCGCAGCGCCATCTGGCGGTCGCCGCCCGATTTGAGCGCCGCGTCGAACCCGCCGAGCGCCTTCAGCAACGCCGTCTCGCTCGCCCAATTGGCGGTCGCGCAATTGCCGCGCGCGGCGTGCGCCTGCGGAAAGCTGAACAGCCGCTCGTAATCGCCGAACACCTCGCGCTCCTGCGCGATTTCGTCGAACAGCTCGATCTTGCCGGCGAGCACGCCGAACCCTGGATTCGCTGCCGCCGCGCGCAGCACTTGCTCGAGCCAGTCGGGCGCGGGTTCGCAATCGGCGTCGGTAAACGCGATGATCGGCGCGCGGACGCGCCCGATCGCGAGGTTGCGCGCCGCATAAGAGCCCGGGCGGCGCTCTTCGAGCAGCTCGACACCCAGATAGCTGCGCGCAATCTCGCGCGTTGCGTCACTCGATCCGTTGTCGACGACGATGACCTGATAGGCCGCGCGTGGGAGCGTCTGGCGCGCGAGCGCGGCGAGACAACGGCCCAGCACGGCTTCGCCGTTCCATACGGGTATGACGACTGCGACTTGAAACATAGATACGCCTGTCCAGTGCCCCCGCGACGGTCCAATCGGCTGCCGACGGCATGCCGGTCAACAATATGCTGCACCTGCGAAGACGAGTTGCCCCGTTGACCGGACGACCGGAGCGCCGGTGCCTTCGCTCTCAAATAATTGCCCGCTACCAAGGATCGCGTCGGCCCGTCGTTGGTTCTGAACCGCGCAGCCATGCGCAACCGCAAGCAAAAAGGCGATCCAAGTGGGTGATTCCCTACCCGAATCGGGCAAAACCACCGAAGTCCTGGTGGTGTCCCTCGAATCAGCCTCGGCGCGCCGCGCGGCCTTTGCCGCGCGCGCGGCAGGCACCTCGCTTGCGTGGCGTTTCTTCGATGCCTGCACCGGCCCGGCGCCGGGGATGACGATCGACGAGCCTGCGATCCGCAGCAACAAGGGCCGGCCAATGAGCAAGGGCGAGATCGGCTGCTACGCCAGCCATTTCTCGATCTGGCAGGACATGGTCGCGCGCGGCGTGCGGCAGGCGATCGTCCTCGAGGATGATACGGTGGTCGACTGGGCCTATCTCGAACCGCTCGCACGCACCGATCTTCACGCCGAGGGCATCGACTATCTGCGCCTCTACGCCAAACGGCCGACGTGGCAGCGCGTCGTGCGGCGCGACTTCCTCCAGCATTCGCGCGCGATCGTCGAGCTGGTCGGCCTCGCCTATGGCACGCAGGGCTATGCGATCACGCTCGAAGGGGCGCGGCGCCTCGCCAATCATTGCCGCATCGTCCGCCGCCCGATCGATGACGAAATGGATCGGTCGTGGGCGCACGGCCTGCCCAATCTCGCGCTCTATCCCGCGCCGATCCTCGAAGCCGCGATCGTGTCGGACATTGGAAATTCGCGCTTCGGCCCCAAGGCCGATCCGCTCTATCATTCGATAAGGCAAAAGGCCTGGCGCGCTCTCGAACGCGCACGCATGCGGATGCTGAAAGCGAGACGCCTGCTTGAGCGCTGACCTCCCCGCCCGCTTCGACGACGGGTTACGCGCGCGCAGTCGCAGCTCGATCGGCTGGACGATCACGCGTTTCCTGTCGGACCAGATCTTCTCGTTCGTCGTCTTCGTGATCCTCGCGCGCCTGCTGACGCGCGCGGATATCGGCGCCTTTGCAGTGATGGCGGTGACCGCCGAAGCCTTCCGCATCATCGCCACCGCCGGCCTTGTGCAGACGATCGCCCGCAAGCGCGAGATCACCCCGGCCTTTCTCGACACCATCTATCGCTCGCAGCAGGCCTTCTCCTTTCTCTCCGCCCTCTTGATCATGGCGCTCGCGCAGCCGATCGCGAACTGGATGGGCGCGCCCGATATCGCGCTGCCGCTCGCGGTTATGAGCCTCGCGCTGCCGATCTCCTCCTTCGGCGCCACGCATATGGCGCTGCGCCTGCGCGAGTTCGGGCATCGCACCACCGCGCTGCGCTCGGTGGTCGGCGGGCTGATCGGCGGCACCTGCGCGGTCGCCGCGGCCTTTGCCGGGCTCGGCCTCTGGAGCCTCGTCATCCAGCGCCTCGTGACCGAGATCGTCGGGGTCGTGCTCTCGCGCGCCTCCTATGACTGGAAACCGGGCTGGCAATTCGACTGGGTTATCCTGCGCGGCAACATCATGCTCAACGCCAGCCTGATTTATGTCCAGCTCGCTTTTCTCGCTACGGTGCGCGTGCAGGAGATGGCGATCGGCGCCGGGATCGGGCTCGCCGCGGTGGGCGTCTATCGCACCGCTTGGCGCACCGTCGAGCTGATCGGCCGCGGCGCGATCCAGCCCTTCACGCAGGTCGCGGTGCAGACGCTCGCGCGGGTCAAGGACGACCCCGCCGAACTGCGCAAAGCCTATCGCTGGATGATTGCGCGCGCGTCGGCGCTCTCCTTTCCCGCGCTCGTCGGTTTCGGCGCGCTCGCGCCGATCGCGATCCCCACCGTGTTCGGCGCCAAATGGGCCGAAGCCGGCCAGCTCGCGCAAATATTCGCCTTCATGGCGGTGCCCTTCACGCTCAACTTCTTCGCCTCGCCCTCGCTCAGCGTCCTCGGCGCGTCGCGCAGCCTGATTTCGCTCTCGACGACGCAGCTGGTCCTCGGCGTGATCCTGACGCTCGCGGCGCTCCCTTACGGGCTTTTCGCGGTCGCCGTCTCTTACGTCGGGCGCGCCTATCTCACCTTGCCATTGCAGATCTGGCTGCTCCGCCGCGCCTCGGGCATCCGTCCGGTCGACAGTTTGCGCGCGGTCGGCGCGCCGCTCATCGCCTCATCGGTGATGGGCGTCGCGCTCGCGATCGCGATGCGGCTGCTCGATACGCATCTGGCGGGCTGGCAATCGCTGCTGCTGCTCACCGCGATCGGCGCGCTCTTCTACGCAATTGCGCTGCTCGCCATCTCCGGCGCGTGGCGCGGCCGTTTCCTGTTCCTGTTCAAACGCTTCAGAAAGAGCCCGATATGACCAAGAAGACCGCCGACCAGCTCGTCGGCGAACTCGCCCAGCGTTTCACGCGCACGCTCGATGCCGTCATCCCCGCGGGCCCGCTCGCGCTGGTCGACTTCCCCGACCACTCCAATGTCGGCGATTCGGCGATCTGGCTCGGCGAAATGGCGTATCTGCGCAAGTCCGGCCGCCTTCCCGCCTATTATTCGGCGATCGCCGATTTCGACGACGCGGCGTGCCGCGCGGCGATCGGTGACGGGCCGATCCTGATCCACGGCGGCGGCAATATGGGGACGCTCTGGCCCAAACATGAAGCGTTCCGGCTTCACCTTCTCCGCACGCACCGCGGCCACCCGATCGTCCAGATGCCGCAGTCGCTCCACTATGCCGATCCCGCCGCCGCGGCCGAAATGGCCGAGGCGATCCGCGCGCACGGGCAATTCACCCTGCTCGTCCGCGATGCGCGCTCGCTCGCCTTTGCCGAGCAGCATTTCGATTGCGATATCCGGCTTTGCCCCGATGCCGCGCTGATGCTCGGCCGCCAGCGGCGCGACCCCGCCACCGCGCCGGTCTTCGCGCTGCTGCGCACCGACCATGAACGCGCCCCCGGCGATGCCGCGTTGCCCGCGGGCGTCGTTGCCGACGACTGGCTCGAAGAGGATGCCGGCCAGAAACGCCGCCTGCGCCTGTCGCTGGGACTCGGCCGCCTCCTCACCCGCGATCCAATGGTGCAGCGCGCCGCGCGGCAGCAGCGTCTGGCCGACTGGCGCTTCCAGCGCGGCCTTGCGATGCTGTCCACCGGCGAGCTGGTCGTCACCGACCGGCTGCACGCGCACATTCTCTCGCTGCTGCTCGACATCCCGCACGTGCTGCTCGACAACAGCTATGGCAAGGTCGCGGGCTTCGCCGATCAATGGACGGGCGATTATGCGGGGCTGATGCGCGCGACAAATCGCGCCGAAGCTTTCGACACCGCGCTGGCCTGCCGCGCCCCGCAAATCGTGGACGGCTGAGCGCCGTCCACGGGGCGCCGCTCAATAGGCGTTGCGGTGTACCAGCACCTGCGCGGTGCGCGCGAGGATCGAAACGTCGCGCAGCAGCGACCAGCCGTGCTGATATTCCAGATCGGATTCGAGCCGGTCCAGAATATCGCGCCGGGTATTGGTCGCGCCGCGAAAGCCGCGGATCTGGGCGAGCCCGGTAATTCCGGGCTTCAGCGCGTGACGGTGCCAATATTGCCGGTCGACCCGCCAGAACAGCTCGTTCCCGGCGGTCGAGCCCAGCGCATGCGGGCGCGGCCCGACGAGGCTCATCTCGCCCGACAGCACGTTGATCAGCTGTGGCAGCTCGTCGATGCTCGTCGCGCGGATGAAGCGTCCGACGCGCGTGATCCGGTCGTCGTCGCGGCTCGCCGAGCGCGCGCCGTTCGCGTCGGTCGTCTCGGCGCGCATGCTGCGGAATTTCAGGATGCGGAAGATGCGGTTGCCGCGCCCCATCCGCTCCTGACGGAAAAAGACCGGGCCCGGCGAATCGAGCTTGATCGCCAGCGCCACAATCAACAGCAGCGGCGACAGCAGGATCAGCGCCGGAATCGTCACCGCGAGGTCGAGCGCACGCTTCTTCACCCGGTTGGCGCGGTTGAGCGGCCCCCAGGACACAACCAGCGTCGTCACCCCGCCGCGCTGGCGCGTGGTGAGCGGCCCCAGCTCGGCAATCTCGGGCATCACGATCTCGCCGACGATGTTGACGCCTTTCAGCGCGCGGGCCCATTCGACCTTACGCCCGGGCGCGCAAACGATCGTCACCCGGTCGTAATCCTGCAGCACGGTGCCGAGGCGATCGAGCATATAGGGGTCGTCGAGATCGGTACGGAGCCCCGACTCGCGCGCGTCGATGATCTCGCGATCGAGGTAGGACGCGGGCAGGTTCGCATCATCGACAATGACCAGTTCGGCGGTCATATCGCCGAAAGCCCGGCGCACGATGCGGCAGATCAAAAGCCGCTGCGCCACCAATAGCGTCACCGCGGTCACCATGCCCATGCCGATCGCCAAACGCGGCACCTTGCCGGTGATCCGCAGCGAGAAAGCGACGAGCAGGAAGACGAACAGGGTCGTCGCGAACGACAGCAATGTCTGGCGAACGCTTTTGACCGGACGGGTCAGACAGCGCGGATTATAGGCCTGATTCTGAAAGGCGATCGCGAAATGGACGAACAGTGCGCCCAGCATCGCAGTCAACAATCCTTCCGAAATGATCCGGGGCTGCTCGATCATCAACGTCACGGCGAAGCCCACCGCGAGCGCCGCCGCGTCCAAGGCGATCAGTCCCAAACAGAGCCATATCTTGGCATCGCGCCGCGCCGCCTTCGCGAGCGGCGTTCGAATGGGTGCGCCTTGGAGCGCCAAGTCGATCTTGGTCATGGGATGGGGAGCTCCCTGGGGTTGGCTATATTGTTGCAATGCAACATGTCTTGGACGCCAGGGAATACAAGCGGGCCGCGCGGGCACGTGCCGGATACAGGATGATCCGTGTGGATACCAATAGGTACGCCGCAATGCGGACGAAACGGCCCGGGCGGCGCGAACCGCCCGGGCCGTGTCTTTATCAGAAGGCTGCGGTCAGGCTGGCCACCACCGCGGCGTCGGCAATCGAACCGGTCCCGTCACCGCCCTTGCTGAAATTGGGCTGCAGGCGCGCCGCTTCGGACTTGCTGATGTTCGTATCGATATAAGACACGCCCAGCGTCAGGTTGCGCCAGCTGGCGTCCATGCCGAGCGACCAGTCCCAGTAGCTCCCCGTCGGGGCGACGCTGGTGCCGTTGGGGCCGAGTCCGGGATTGCCGTCCGAATGGCCGATATGCGCCTTTGCGGTGAAGGGCGTGCCGGGAATCGCGACCGCGCCGTCGCCCCACAGATAGAGGTTATCGTCGCTCTGCCCGCGGCTGTTCGGCGCGTTCGAAACATTGGCGAGCGCATGTTGCTTGGGCGCATAGGCGGCCCCGGCGGTCAAAGTCGCCGGTCCGGCCGTTCCCGACAGCTTCACATAAGGCTCGGCGAAATCCGATTCATCGGCGCCGCCGGGATACATATACCAGACGAGCCCGACATCGAGCGCGGCCTTGTCGCTCAGCGGCAATTTATAACCGCCGATCAGGTCGAGTTCCATGTTCGCGCCGCCGAAAGTGCCCCAGCCGGCGAGGTTGGACGCCCAGACGCCCGCATAAAGGCCGCTTTGATGGGTCAGCGTCAGGCCGCCCTGAACGGCCATTTCCTCGTCGGACTGCGACACACCGCGGAAACGGTAATCGGACGCGATGGTCGCGGATCCCGTGATCGTGACGGATTTTGCTTCTTCATCTTGTGCGAAAGCGGCGGCCGGAGAAAGTCCCGCGAGAAGCGCGGCGGCTGAGATAATGGTCTTCATATTGTCCTCTTGAACTGGCCTCTTTCCGGAGTGGGGAGGCTGGCGAGGACGCCCAACTAGATCAGCGCGGCATTGGAAATCGAGAGTGGCGGGCGATCAATTGCATAGTGTTTTCGTTATGCGGCGGATCGACTGTGCATCGCCGGCTCGACGTCATTCCCCGGATCACGTTCGACGGAAAACGACGCATTGGAAGCGAGCGGAGGCACGCGTTTCCATCGCGCCGAAACCTCGACACTCTCCCAAAGGCCCGCGCCGAGAAACAGCAGGGCGCTTCCGGCGCTCGCGCAGAGGAAGGTCACCGCCGACAACAGGATCATCAGCGAATTCGCATCGCGCGGGCCGATCGTCTGGGCCATGTGATGGAGCCTCAGGGCAAGCAGCCAGCCGATACCGAGCAGAGCCGCGCCCGCGGCGCGCAGGCCGATATCGGCGGCGCGGTTTTCATGCCATTTCTTCATCGTGCAACCTCCAGCAGGGAGGCCGACCAATTACGCATCATCGCGTAGGAATTCGAGATCGGGGAATGGCGCGGCGCATTGAGATTGCGTATAATTTTGGCGAGCCGGGTTCAGCTCATCTTGTCGACAACAAAGGCGACCAGAGCCACTATGGCGCACATATAGATTGTGAGCGCCGAGGGCCCTTGCGCGCCCAGCCAGTCGATGACCCGGTCGTGCCGCGACGGCCGCGCGGCTCCCGGATGGTTCTTGAAATCGTCGCCTGTCATCGCGACTAGATAGGCGTTCACAACGTTTTAAATCGAGAGCAGGTCCATCCCAACTTCATATGATTGGCATAGAATCTGCGCGATTTAATGCTCCCGCCCGGCTTCCTCGCCGGGCGTATCGCTGACCGACCGCAGGCGATAGCCGATCCCGAGCTCGTTGCTGATGATCTGCGGCTGTTGCGGGTCGGTCTCCAGCTTCTGGCGCAGGGTGCGGACGAGGACGCGCAGATATTCGACATGATGGTCGACCTCGCGCGGCCAGACTTCGGCCATGATCTGGTTGTGCGTGATGACGCGTCCCGGGTGCCGCGCGAGCTGCGCCAGCACCGCATATTCCTTGGGCGTCAGATGGACCTCGCGGCCCGCCTTGGCGACGGTGCGGGCGATGAGGTCGATCGTCACATCGCCCGCGGTCACCGCCAGCATCCCGCCGTCGCGGGTCATGCGGTTGCGCAGCGCGACGCGCACGCGTGCCAGTAATTCGTCGGTGTCGAAGGGTTTAGTCAGATAGTCGTCGGCGCCCAGATCGAGCGCGGCAACCTTCTGGTCGGTCGCGTCGCGCGCCGAGACGACGATCAAGGTCGTGTCCGACTGTTGCTTGACGAGCGGCACGAGTTCCAGTCCGTCGCGATCGGGCAGCCCCAGATCGAGCAGCACGATATCGGGGCGCTCGTCGCGAAGCATTTCGAGCGCTTCGCGGGCGCTCTCGGCTTCGACGATCGCATATTCGGCGCGCGCCAGCGCGGCATGGATCAGGCGGCGGATGTGCAGCTCGTCGTCCACGACCAATACCTTGTGACGCACTTTCATGGTTGTTCCTTGTCGTCCAGATGCGTGATGATCAGCCGCTCGGGGATCCGAATGGTGAAGCAGGCGCCGTGCGGATCGTCATTGTTGCTCGCCTCGACCGACAGGCCCATCGCCTCGGCAAACCCCTTGACGATGGCGAGCCCGAGGCCGGTGCCGTGCTTCGCGCGATCGCTGCCTTCGAGACGGGTGAAAGTTTCGAAGACGCGCTTCTCGTTCCCGTGCGCGATCCCCGGCCCCTGATCGATGATCGACATCGATATGGCATCGGCTGCGCGCCGCGCGCGAATAGTGATCGGCGTGCCGGGGTCGGCATAGCGCCCGGCATTGTCGAGCAGATTGATCAGGCAGTGGTGGAGCAGCACCGGATCGACGCGCACCAGCGGGATATTGGGCGAAATATCGACCTTTACCTCATGCCCCAGCAGCGACGCCCGCGTATCGTGCGCCGCGCTGGCGGCGGCATCGAACAGGTCGGTCGCCTCGACCTTCATCGGCAGCGCCCCCGCCTCAACCCGCACCATGTCGAGCAGGTTCGACACAAAGCGGTTGAGCCGCAGCGCCTCGGTCTCGATCGTCTCGGCCAACAGCGCCGAGGGATTGCGCCGGATTTCCTGCGCGGCCGAGAGGATCGTCGTGAGCGGGGTCCGAAGGTCGTGGCTGACCGACGAGAGCAACGCCGAGCGCAGCCGGTCGCGTTCGTCGACCTGCCGCGTGCGAAGCGATTCTTCCTCCAGTTCCATGCGGTCGAGCGCGATCGACGCCTGATCGAGAAGGCTCATTAACAGCGGCACCTGATCCGAACGGACCGGCTCGCGCGCGTCGTCGCGCGTCATGCCGAGCACGCCGAGCACCCCGCGCGTCGTGCGCAAGGGATGGAACAGCCAGTCCGACGCGGTGAGAGTCGACGAGCCGCGCCCGGCCGGCTGTTCATTGTCCATCGCCCACTGCGCCGCCGCGCGCTCGATTTGCTCGAGCCGGTCTTCGGGCGGAACCGCGGCGCGCAGCATCGGGCCGTCGGCCGTCGGCAGCAGCAGCGCGGTGCGGACGTCGAGAAGCCGCCCCACCTCGGCGCAGATCGCGTGCATCAGCGTGTCCTGATCGGGCGCCGCGGTCAGCTGCCGCGAGAAGCTGGCGAGCGCCGCATTCTGGCGCGCGCTCGTCTGGGCCAGGTCGGCCTGCGCGCGCACCCGCGCGGCAAACTGGCTGGTCACCACGGCGACGCCGAGCAGCACGAGGATGCTGACGACATTTTCGGGATTGTTGACGGTCAGCGTGCCCGTCGGCGGCAGGAAGAAGAAATTATAGGCGAGGCTCGACGCAAGGCCCGCGAACAGCCCAGCGCGCAGCCCGAAGGTCGCCGCGGCGAACATCACCGGCACAAGATAGAGCAAGGCGATATTGCCAAGGTCGATCGCGACGAGGAGCAGGCGCGCGAGTATCGTTATCGCGGCGACCATCGCCAGCGACCAGATATAGTCGGCCGGGCGGCCCCAGCGTCCGGGGGCGACGATCCGGTTGCGCGGCCCGCCGGGCTTTGCGGCGGGCTCGCCGGGCAGCACATGGACCGCGACATCGTCGATCGTCCGCACGAGCTGGTCGACGACCGAGCCGTGGCGCAGCTCGAACCACCAGGGACGGCTCGACTTGCCGATGACGATCTGCGTCGCGCGCGCGTCGCCGGCAAAAGCGCGGAGCCCTTCGACGACACTCGCCGCGGGCACGGTCGCGGTCGAGGCGCCGAGCCGCGAGGCGAGCGCGAGCGTGTCAGCGAGCTGACGGCGGTCGTCGTCGGTCATGCTCTGGCTCCGCCGCGTCTCGATATAGACCGCGCTCCACGGCGCCCTGAGCGCGTCGGCGAGCCGCTTGCCCGCGCGGACAAGCTCGGCGGCGACGGGCAGCTCGCTGACCGCGACGACGATCCGTTCGCCGACCGCGAAGCTGCCCGCAAGCGCATGGCTGCGCAGATGCTCGAGCATCTGCGCGTCGACCGCCTGCGCCGCGCGGCGCAGCGCGAGTTCGCGCAGCGCGGTCAGGTTCGATTTCGAGAAGAAATGGGTAAGCGCGCGCGTCGCTTCCTGCGGGATATAGACCTTGCCGTCGCGCAGCCGCTCGATCAGCTCGTCGGGCGGAATGTCGACGACCTCGATCTCGGCATTTTCGAGGATCGAGTCGGGCACCGTTTCGCGGACGCGGACGCGGGTGAAGGAGGCGACGACGTCGTTGAGGCTCTCGACATGCTGGATATTGATTGTCGAATAGACGTCGATCCCCGCATCGAGCAGTTCCTCGACATCCTGATACCGCTTGGGGTGACGGCTGCCGGGCGCGTTGCTATGCGCAAGCTCGTCGACGAGCACGAGCGCGGGGCGGCGTTCGAGAATCGCGTCGATGTCCATTTCGCCCAGACTATGGCCCTGGTGGTCGACGTCGCGGCGCGGGATGATCTCGTGGCCGTGGACCAGCGCCTCGGTCTCGCGCCGGCCGTGCGTCTCGACCACTCCGATCACGACATCGACGCCCGCCTCGCGCCGTTGCCGTCCGTCGGTGAGCATCTCCCACGTCTTGCCGACACCGGGCGCCGCGCCGAGAAACACTTTCAGACGGCCGCGGCCTTCCTGCGCCGCCTGACGCAGGAAGGCTTCGGGAGATGGTCGATCATTTCCTGTCACGCGGCGGGTTTAGCCCCAAAAGCATCGAGCCGTCGATTGAGCTTGAACACATTGACGCGCGGCTCGCCAAGAAAGCCGAGCAGCGGCTGGTCGACGCTCTGTTCGACGAGCCCGCGAACCGCCGCCGCATCGAGCCCGCGCGCCTTTGCGACGCGGTCGACCTGATAGAGCGCGGCCTCCGGCGTGATATCGGGGTCGAGCCCCGAACCCGAGGCGGTCACCATGTCCGACGGCACGGCCTTGCCGGGTTCGGCGGTCTTCAATTTCCCGACATCGCCCTGCACCCGGTCGACGAGCGCCTGCGACGTCGGCCCGAGGTTCGAGCCCGACGAGGCGAGCCCGTCATAGCCGTCGCCCGCCGCCGAGGGGCGCGTGTTGAAATAGCGTTCCGACGCGAAGGCCTGGCCGACCACGGTCGAACCGATAACCCGGCCATTCTCCTCGACGAGGCTGCCGTTCGCCTGGTTCGGAAAGAGCGCCTGCCCGATGCCGGTGAGCGCCAGCGGGTAAGCGAGCCCGAGGAGCAGCGCGAAGAGCAGCGTCATGACGAGCGCCGGACGCAGCGAGGTGATGAAATCCTTGTTCATTGTCATATCCTCAGACGAGACCCAGGCCGCCGACCGCGAGGTCGATCAGCTTGATGCCGACAAAAGGTGCCACCAGGCCGCCAAGGCCATAGACGGCAAGATTGCGTGCGAGCAGCGGCCCCGCGCCCATCGGGCGATAGGTCACGCCCTTCAAGGCGAGCGGAACGAGCACCGGGATGATCAGCGCGTTGAAGATGATCGCCGACAGGATCGCGCTCTCGGGGCTGGTCAGCCCCATCACGTTGAGCACGCCCAATCCGGGATACAGCACGATGAACATCGCGGGGATGATCGCGAAATATTTGGCGACGTCGTTGGCGACCGAGAAGGTCGTGAGCGCGCCGCGCGTCATCAGCAGCTGCTTGCCGAGGCCGACGACCTCGATCAGCTTGGTCGGGTCGCTGTCGAGATCGACCATATTGCCCGCCTCGCGCGCCGCCTGCGTCCCGGTGTTCATCGCAACGCCGACGTCGGCCTGCGCGAGCGCCGGCGCGTCGTTGGTGCCGTCGCCGCACATCGCGACGAGACGTCCGCCCTGCTGTTCCTTGCGGATCAGCTCGAGCTTGTCCTCGGGCGTCGCCTGCGCGAGGAAATCGTCGACCCCCGCCTCGGCGGCGATCGCCGCCGCGGTGAGCGGATTGTCGCCGGTGATCATCACCGTGCGGATGCCCATCGCGCGCAGCTCGCCGAACCGTTCGCGGATACCCGCCTTGACGATATCCTTGAGGAAGATCGCGCCGAGGAGATGGCCATCCTTCGCCACTGCGAGCGGCGTGCCGCCGGCGCGCGCGATTTCGTCGGTGATGCGGCGCAGTTCGGTCGCGGCGGCGGTCGCCTCCGCACCCGGATTGGCCTTGAGCACCGAGTCCACCGCGCCCTTCTGGATCACGCTGCCCGCGAGCTTGATGCCCGAGATGCGGGTCTGCGCGGTGAAGGGAATGATCTCGGCCCCGGCAGGCAGATCGGTCATCGTCTGGCCGAACTTCTCGCGCGCCAGTGCGACGATCGAGCGGCCCTCGGGGGTTTCGTCGGCGAGGCTCGCCAGCAACGCGGCCTCCGAAAGCACCGTCATCGACTGGCCGCCGACCGGGCGGAACTCGGTCGCCTGACGGTCGCCGACGGTGATCGTGCCGGTCTTGTCGAGCAGCAGGACATCGACGTCGCCCGCCGCCTCGACCGCGCGCCCCGACTTGGCGAGCACGTTGAAGCGGACGAGGCGGTCCATGCCCGCGATACCGATGGCGGAGAGCAAAGCCGCGATCGTCGTCGGGATCAGCGTGATCAGCAGCGCCGCGAGGATCGCAACGGGAATGCTGCCGCCCGCATAGCTTGCAAAGCTGGGGATCGTGCCGACCGCGATCAGGAAGATGATCGTCAGCCCGACGAGCAGCAGGGTCAGCGCGATTTCGTTCGGCGTCTTCTGCCGCTCGGCGCCCTCGACAAGCGCGATCATCCGGTCGAGGAAGCCCTGTCCCGGACCCACCGTCACCTGGACGCGGATCTCGTCGGAGATGACGCGCGTGCCCGCAGTGACCGCCGAGCGGTCGCCGCCGGCCTCGCGGATCACGGGCGCGCTTTCGCCGGTGATCGCCGCTTCGTTGACCGACGCGACGCCGCCGACGACTTCGCCGTCGGACGGGATCAGGTCGCCCGTCTCGACGAGCACGATGTCGCCGACCCGTAGCGCGCTGGCGGGAACGCTTTCATACGCCTTCCCTTCGCCCTTCAGCTTCTTGGCGGTCAGTTCGGCCTTGGTGGCGCGCAGCGAGGCGGCTTGCGCCTTGCCGCGCCCTTCGGCGAGCGCTTCGGCGAAGGTGCCGAAAAGCACCGTCAGCCAGAGCCAGATCACCAGCTGCAGCTTGAAGCCCGTCGCGAGGCTGTCCTGACCGACGACGAGAAGCACCGTCAGCAAGGTCGCGACGACCGCGGTGGTGAACATCACCGGGTTACGGATCAGCTCCCTGGGGTTGAGTTTGCGGAAGGCGTCGCCGATCGCCGGAACGATCAGCTCTGCGGTGAACAGGGACTTGGTTTCGGACCGAGCCATGTGCTTAGGTTCCTTAAAAGAGCTGGCCGTTGATCATCGCGAGATGATCGGCGATGGGACCGAGCGCGAGGCTGGGCAGGAAGGTCAGGCCGCCGACGATCAGCACGATGCCGACAAGCAAGCCCGTCCACAGCGGCCCCGTCGTCGGGAAGCTGCCCGCCGACTCCGGCGTATATTTCTTCGCCGCCAGGCCGCCCGCGATGGCCAGCATGGGGATGATGATGAAGAAACGGCCGATCCACATCGCGGCGCCCAGCATGCCATTGTAGAAAGGCGTGTTGGCGGTGAGGCCCGCAAAGGCCGACCCGTTGTTCGCGACGGCGCTGGTGAAGGCGTAGAGGATTTCCGAGAAACCATGCGGCCCCTTGTTCAGCGGCCCCGCCAACCCCGCCTCGGTGACCGACGCGATCGCCGTGAAGCCGAGGATGATCAGCGGCAAGACCGCGATCGCGAGCACCGCGAGCTTGACCTCGCGCGCCTCGATCTTCTTGCCGACATATTCGGGGGTGCGCCCGACCATCAGCCCCGCGACGAAGATCGCGAGGATCGCGAAGAGCAGGAAGCCATAGATGCCCGCGCCGACGCCGCCGATCACGACTTCGCCGAGCTGCATGTTGAACAGCGGGATCATCCCGCCAAGCGCGGTAAAGCTGTCGTGCATGCCGTTGACCGCCCCGCACGAGGCGGCGGTGGTGACGACCGCGAACAGCGCCGTCTGCGCGATGCCGAAGCGGACCTCCTTGCCTTCCATATTGCCGCCCATGGCGCCAAGGTTGTGGAGGATCGGATTGCCCGCAGCTTCCTGCCAATAGGTGATGGCGGTGCCCGCAACGAACAGCGTCATCATCGCGGCAAGGATCGCCCAGCCCTGGCGCTGATTTCCGACGGCCTTGCCGAAGGTCCAGGTGAGTCCGACGCCGATCGCGAAGATCGACAGCATCTGGACGAGGTTGGTGAGCGCGGTCGGATTTTCGAACGGATGCGCGCTGTTCGCGTTGAAGAAGCCGCCGCCGTTGGTGCCGAGCAGCTTGATCGCTTCCTGCGAAGCAACCGGACCCAATGCCAGCGTCTGCTTGACCCCCTCGAGCGTCGTCACGTCGACCGATCCCGCCAGCGTCTGCGGCACGCCGCTCGCGATATAGAAGATCGCGATGGCGACGCAGAGCGGGAGCAGCAGATAGAGCGTCACGCGCGTCATGTCGGCCCAGAAATTGCCGAGCGTCTTCGCGCTGCGGCGCGCAAAGCCGCGGAACAGTGCGAAAGCGAGCGCGATGCCCGTCGCCGCCGAGAGGAAATTGTGAATGGTGAGGCCAAGCATCTGGCTGAGGTTCGACATCGTCGATTCGCCGCCATAGCTTTGCCAGTTGGTGTTGGCGGTGAAGCTGATCGTCGTGTTGAACGCGAGATGCTCGCTGACCCCGTCATAACCGAGCGGATTGAGCGGCAGCACGCCCTGCAGGCGCAGGATCGCATAGGTGAAGAGCGCGAGCGCCGCGTTGAAGATCAGCATGTGGACCGCGTAACGGCGCCAGCCCTGCTCTTCGGTCGGGTCGATCCCCGACAGGCGGTAAAAGCCGGCCTCGACCGGGCCGAGTATGCGATGGAGCGGCGTCCGCCGCCCTTCGTAGAGCGCGAAGAGCCATTGGCCCATCGGCTTGCAGAGCAGGAGCAGGATTGCGACGAACGCGATGATGAGAAACCATCCCTGAAAGGTCATGGGTTCGCCTCCCTTAGAAGCGTTCGGGCCGTGCGAGCACGGCGACGAGATAGAAAAGAAGGCCGAGCGCGGTGGCGCCCGCGAGCCAGAGGTCGAGAGTCATGGACATCATTCCTTATGCGTCGTCGCACAGGCGCGCGTAGCCGAGGCTCGCGGCGAGCAGGGCGAGGATGATGCCGACCCAGATTAGATCCTGCATGGGTTTGCTCCAGCAAGGCGTCGGCCACGGGAGGTGGCACGAGTCGTCTGCGGACTCCCAAATAGGTGAGGCACGCGTTTGATTGCGAGAGACCCAAAGTGCGGCTCGCATAGTATTTTCATATGATTTTGCCGATTTTCGGGCAGGCGAGTGCGCGCCGCGAAAACAAATGAAAATACAATGGCCCGCGCCATTCCTCGATCTCGAATCCCTATGCGCAGCTCAATAGATTGCGGGCATCGAGTCCCGGTCTTCGGGGCATCGATTTGAGTAGCCAAGGAGCATCTCACCATGATTTCTGCGATTTCCGCGGAGCCCGACCCAGCCGGGTCGATATTATTCGTCGGCCGCGATGCGGCCGGACACTGGCTCGTTCAAGGCTGTAAAGGACAGCTCGAAGGCCGGTTCATTTCGCACACCGCCGCCTGGGCCTTTGCCCGCGCCGAGTGCCGCGGCCTCCCGGGGGCGCGGATCGTCGCCGCGCTGCGTCCGCTGATTCCCGCCGTTTCGTTCGAGCCTTTGCGGCCCGACGAATGCGCGATCGACCGCGCGGCTTGAGGAGGCTCGTCATGCATTATCCCTATATCGCCCCTGCCGGCATCGTCTGGATGGCACCCGCCACAAGCGGGTGGGGAGCGCTGGTGCAAGGCGCGCAAGACCGCGCCGAGAAGGATCGCCGCTGGCCCGCGATGCTGCGCAAGCTCAGGGGTCTGCGCAAGCGCGGGCGCCGCAGCATCCGCATCGTCGATGCCGATTGCGGCGCCGGCGAGCTGCTGATCCACGCCGTCCGGCGCGCGCGCGCGATGGGTTTCGTCGCGATCGAAGGCCGCGGCATCGACGCCGATCCGCGCCTGATCGCCAGCGCGCGCCGCGCCGCCGCGCGGCAGAGCGATCCGGCCATCGGCCTCGTCTTCGAACAGGGCGACCCGGACGACGCGATGCGCGAAGAGGCCGAATATCCGGCCGACCTGCTGCTCTGCCCGGCGTCCGATGCCGACACGCGCGAACGCGCGGCGCTCGCACGAACCGCCGCCGACACCGTCCTGTGGGACCGCAAGGCGAAACAGGAGCGCGGACGGTCATGACCCAGCGCGATCTCCTCTGGCGCACCGCCGGGACCGCCCTCATCGGCGCGGGCTATGTCCTGACGCGTCTCGCCACCGAGGCCGGCGCCGACCTTGTCGGCATCACCGGCCTGCTCGTCGCCGCAGCCGGCCTGCTTCTCGTGCTCGCAGGAAAGAAGGCCGTGCTCGCGCTGCGCGTCGAGCGGAGCCGCCACCGCGAACTGCCGGGCGCGATCCGCGCCTCGCGCCGGGCTCGTCGGGAAGAACCCTGACCCCTCACCATCCAAGGATTAGCTTCATGTCGTCTTTCCATTTGCTCGGCGGCGAAATGCATGCCGAGGCGGTTCCCCTCGCCTCGATCGCCGCAGCGGTCGGCACACCCGCCTATGTCTATTCGGCCGGCGCGCTGCGCCACGCGGCGCAGCGCTTCCGCGCCGCGCTCGGCAAGGTGCCGCGCAAGCAGCTGATGTTCGCGGTCAAGGCCAACCCGTCGCCCGCGGTGCTTCGCGTCCTCGCCGATCAGAATTTCGGCGCCGACATCGTATCGGGGGGCGAGCTCGATTGCGCGCTCGGCGCGGGGATTACCGCGAACCACATCGTCTATTCGGGGGTCGGCAAGACCGCGCCCGAACTCATCGCGGCGCTCGATGCCGGGATCGGACGCTTCAATCTGGAACTCGAGCGCGAGGGACAGCTGCTGTCGGCGCTCGCGTCGCAGCGCGGACGACGGGCGCCCGCCCTGCTGCGCATCAACCCCGACGTCGATGCCAGCACGCATGCCAAGATCACGACCGGCCGTCTCGACAGCAAATTCGGCATCCCGATCGACGACGCGCGGGCCATGTATGACCGGCTCGCGGCGCTTCCCGGCCTCGATCTCCACGGCCTCGCGGTTCATATCGGCAGCCAGATCATCGACCTCGCGCCGCTGGAAGCCGCCTATCGCAAGATCGGCGATCTCATCCGCGCGCTGCGCCAGAAGGGGCATCGCGTCTATCATGTCGACCTCGGCGGCGGGCTGGGCGTCTCCTATCGCCCCGGCCTGCCCGGCGCGGATGTCGAAGCCTATGGCGCGATGGTCGCCGAGGTCACGCGCGACTGGGACGCGACATTGCTGTTCGAGCCCGGGCGCTTCATCGCGGCCGAGGCGGGCATCCTCCTGACGCGCGTGTTGTGGGTGAAGCCAGGCTCCCGCCGCCCCTTTGTCGTCGTCGATGCGGCGATGAACGACCTCGCCCGTCCCGCGATGTATGACGCGTGGCACGAATTCGCCGCTGTCCGCCCGACGGGCGGGACCTTCGTCGCCAATATCGTCGGCCCGATCTGCGAAACCGGCGACACTTTTGCGCGAGAGCGCGAGATCGATAGGGTGCAGGAGGGCGACCTGGCCCTCTTCAAAGCCGCCGGCGCCTATGGTGCGTCGATGGCATCGACCTACAACTGCCGCGCGATCGCGCCCGAAGTGCTGGTCGATGACAATCGATACGCAACGGTCAGCGAGCGCATGGCCGCGCATCAGGTCCGACGGCAGCGGCTCGCCCCGTGGATGGACGACGGCGCCCCCTCAACCCGCGCCGCGTAACGGTCACGGGGCGGCGTTGAATTCCGCCACCAGGTCGAAGCGATCGCCGCGAAACAGCTGCCGCACATGCGTCACGACGCGCCCCGCGCGCCACGTCGTGCGGTCAAGCTCGAGGCAGGCGGCGCCCACACCGGTCGTCAATAGCGCCGCCTCCTTGCGCGTCGGGTTCACAGCGCGGATCACATGGCGCGCCTGGGTCCACGGGATATGGCCGAGCAGCCACGTTCCCGGCGCCACCCTGGCAAAGTCCGCGTCCGCCGCCTCGGGCACCTCGCCGAGCGCGATGAAGCGGCGCTCGAGCGCAAAGGCTTCGCCTGCCGCCATATGCACGCCCTCGATGCGCAGCGCCGGTCCCGCAAGGTCGTCGCCCGCGTCGGCGGTTTCGAGCGACGCCAGCTCCCAGCGATAGACCTCGCCGCGCGCTGCGATCAGTTCGGCAAGGTCGGGCACGGTCATCACCGCCGAATGAACCGGCGGATGCGCGACGAACGTCCCCGCCTTGCGGCGGCGTTCGACGAGCCCCGACGCCGCAAGTTCGCCGAGCGCCTTGCTCACCGTCGCGCGCGCGCAGCCGTAGCGTGCCGCGAGTTCCTGTTCGGTCGGTACGCGGTCGCCGGGACGCCATTCGCCCGACTGGATCGAGGCGGCGATTTCTTCGCGGATGCGCCGTGCGGGGTTCACGCGAGCAGCCGCGCGACGCACGCGCGATAGGCGGCGCCAATGACATCGGCGTCGACATGGCGTCCGTTCGCGACGCGCTTGACCCCGGCGCGCCAGACGCTGTCGATCGCGCCCGCGCGTGCAGCGAAGATCCAGCGGTCGAGCAGCGTCGCATCGTCAGTTCCGGCAAAGGCAGGGTGATCGAGGTCGAGCGAGACGATGTCGGCGGCGTGGCCGACGGCCAGCCCCGCCGATACACCCAGCGCCTGCGCTCCGCCCTGCATCGCGCGTGCAAACAGATTCGCGCCGACGAAGGGCGCGGCCTCGTCCGCCAGCAACGCCCGCGCCCGCTGCGCCAAACGCTGCGAATATTCGAGCGCGCGGAGCTCCTGCGCCGCGTCGACGAGAATATTGCTGTCGGTGCCGATCCCGAAGCGACCGCCCGCGGCGAGGTAACCGACCGCGGGGAAAATGCCGTCGCCCAGATTGCCCTCGGTGATCGGGCACAGCCCCGCGACCGCGCCGCTCGCGGCGAGCCGCTGGACTTCTTTCGCGTCGAGGTGGGTCGAATGGATCAGGCACCAGCGTTCGTCGACATTGGCGTTGTCGAGCAGCCATTCGACCGGTCTTGCGCCGCTCCACGCGACGCAGTCGGCAACCTCCTTCACCTGTTCGGCGGCGTGGATATGCACCGGACCCGTCGACGAGAGCGCCAGCAGCGCCGCGAGTTCGTCAGGCGTCACCGCGCGCAGCGAATGCGGCGCAACGCCGATATTGGCGTCGCCCGAGAGCTTGGGCAGCGATGCGTCGAGCAGCGCCGCAAAGCCGTCGACGTCGTTGAGGAAGCGCCGCTGCCCCGGGCTCGGCGCAGCGGCACCAAAATTGCCGTGCGCATAGAAAACCGGGAGCAGCGTCAAACCGATGCCGGTCGCCGCAGTCGCCTGCGCAATCGCACCCGCCATCTCGGCGCGATCGGCATAGGCCGCGCCTGCCGGGTCATGGTGCAGATAGTGAAACTCGCCGACGCGGGTGAAACCCGTTTCGAGCATCTCGGCATAGGCCTGCGCGGTGATCGCCGCGACATCCTCGGGCGTCAGCCGGTCGAGGAAGCGGTACATGATTTCGCGCCAGCTCCAGAAATTATCGTCGGGGCGGCTGCGGCGTTCCGAAAGCCCCGCCATCCCGCGCTGGAATCCGTGGCTGTGGACGTTGCAAAGCCCCGGCAAGCCGACGCGGTGACGATCATCGCCCTCTGCCGCGTCGACCCCGGCCTCGACCGCCGAAATCCGGCCGTCGGCGATGCGCAGGCGCACGTCCTTTTTCCATTCGCTGCCGAGCCACGCGCGTTCGAACCAGAGAGAAGTCATCTTTCGTCCTCATATTATGTCTAGACATAATGACGCATCCGGACAACAATGTCTATATGGAGCAGCTCTGGACGAACGCCCGACTCGCAACGATGGCCGATGACGCGCTCGGCCTGATCGACGATGGCGTCGTGGCGGCGAAGGACGGCCGGATCGTCTATGCCGGCCCCGCCGAGGGCGCCCCGGCAACCGCGCAGAAGGTCGCCGACTGCGAGGGCCGGCTGATCACCCCCGGCCTGATCGATTGCCACACGCACCTCGTCCACGGCGGCAACCGCGCGAACGAATGGGCGATGCGGCTGGCGGGCGCGACCTATGAAGAAATCGCGCGCGCGGGCGGCGGCATCGTCTCGACGATGCGCGCGACGCGCGAGGCGAGCAAGGCCGAGCTGGTCGCGAGCGCCCTCCCTCGTCTCGACGCGCTGATCGCCGAGGGCGTCACGACGATCGAGATCAAGTCGGGTTACGGCCTCTCGACCGACGACGAACTCAAGATGCTGCGCGCCGCGCGTGCACTTGCTGAGCACCGCAACATCCGCGTCGAGCCGACCTTCCTCGGCGCGCACGCGCTGCCCCCCGAATATAAGGGCGACAGCGACGCCTATATCGACCTCGTCTGTAATGAGATGATCCCCGCCGCCGCGCCGCTCGCGACCGCGGTCGATGCCTTTTGCGAAGGCATCGGTTTCTCGCCCGCGCAATGCGAGCGCGTGATCGAAACCGCGAAGGCGCACGGTCTCGCGGTCAAGCTTCACGCCGAACAATTGTCGGCGCTCCACGGCAGCGCGCTCGCCGCGCTGCACGGCGCGCTCTCGGCCGATCATCTCGAACATGCGACCGACGACGATGTCCGCGCGATGGCCGCGGCGGGCACCGTTGCGGTGCTGCTTCCCGGCGCCTATTATTTCATGCGCGAAACCAAATTGCCGCCGGTCGAGGCGATGCGCCGCCACGGCACGCGCATCGCGCTCGCGACCGACAACAACCCCGGCACCTCGCCGACCACCTCGCTGCTGCTGATGCTCAACATGGGCGCGACTTTGTTCGGGCTGACGGTGGTCGAAGCGCTGCGCGGCGTGACGGTGAACGCCGCCGCGGCGCTCGGCCTGTCCGCCGAGGTCGGCACACTCGAAGCGGGGAAGGCGTGCGACCTCGCGATCTGGGACGTCACCAACCCCGCCGAGCTCGTCTACCGCATCGGCTTCAACCCGCTTCACCAACGCATCAAGGACGGACAATGATCATCACCCCAGGCGCCATGACGCTCGCAGACTGGCGCGAAATCTATGAGGGCGCGAGCGCCGAACTGAGTGCCGATGCATGGAGTGCGATCGACGCGAGCGCCGCCGCGGTCGCGCGCATCGTCGCCAAGGGTGCGCCCGTCTATGGCATCAACACCGGCTTCGGAAAGCTCGCAAGCGTGCGCATTGTCGACGACGAGCTTTCGATCCTCCAGCGCAATATCGTGCTCAGCCACGCCGCGGGCACCGGCGCGCCGTCGCCCGCCCCGATCGTGCGGTTGATGATGGCATTGAAGCTCGCGAGCTTCGGCATGGGCGCGTCGGGCGTGAAGCGCGAGACCGTCGCAATGCTCGAAGCGATGCTCGCGAAGGGGCTGAATCCGGTCGTCCCGTCGCAGGGCTCGGTCGGCGCCAGCGGCGACCTCGCCCCGCTCTCGCATATGGCCGCCGCGATGATCGGCGTCGGCGCGATCGAGGTCGGCGGCAAGGTGGTTCCGGCAGCCGACGCGCTCGCAGAGGCCGGCCTCACCCCGCTCGATCTCGGCCCCAAGGAAGGTCTCGCGCTCCTCAACGGCACGCAATTCTCCACCGCCAACGCCCTCGCGGGCCTGTTCCGCGCCGAAACCGTCTTCCGCTCGGCGCTGATCACCGGCGCGCTTTCGACCGAAGCCGCCAAAGGCTCGGACGCGCCCTTCGATGCGCGCATCCATGCGCTGCGCGGCCATGCGGGCCAGCGCGAGGTCGGCGATACGCTGCGCAATCTGATGGCGGGATCGGCGATCCGCGCCTCGCACGCGGTCGACGATCCGCGCGTGCAGGACCCATACTGCCTCCGCTGCCAGCCGCAGGTGATGGGCGCCGTGCTCGACCTGCTGCGTCAGGCCGCGACGACGCTCGGCATCGAGGCAAACGGCGTCTCGGACAATCCGCTGATCTTCGCCGACACCGACGAGGCGCTGTCGGGGGGCAATTTCCACGCCGAGCCCGTCGCCTTCGCCGCCGACATGATCGCGATGGCCTTGTGCGAGATCGGATCGATTTCGGAGCGCCGCATCGCGATGCTCGTCGACCCCGCGCTCTCGGGTCTCCCCGCCTTCCTGACCCCGCGCCCCGGGCTCAACTCGGGCTTCATGATCCCGCAGGTCACCGCCGCCGCGCTGGTCAGCGAGAATAAGCAGCGCGCCTATCCCGCCAGCGTCGATTCGATCCCGACCTCGGCCAATCAGGAGGATCATGTTTCGATGGCCGCGCATGGCGCGCGCCGCCTGCTCGAAATGGCCGACAATGTCAGCGCGGTGATCGGCATCGAGCTGCTCGCCGCGTGTCAGGGCATCGACTTCCACAAGCCGCTGACATCGAGCGACGCGCTGGAGGCGGCGCACAAGCATCTGCGCGCCGAGGTTCCCACGCTCGAAGACGACCGGCATTTCCACCCCGACATGGAGGCCGCGACCGCGCTGGTCCGTTCGGGCAGCCTCGTCGCGGCGGTTCCCGCCGACCTGCCGGGCATCGGCTGATGGACTGGCTGCGCGTCCATCGCGGCGACGCGCCGCTCGTCATCGCCTTCCCGCATGGCGGCACCGACCTTGCGGGTCTCGACGAACAGTATGTCTCGCGCTGGCATGCGCAGATCGACACCGACTGGTGGATCGCCGAACTTTACGCCTTCGCCGCCGATCGGGGCGCGACGCTGGTCGCGACCGACATCTCACGCAGCGTGATCGACATGAACCGCGATCCGTCGGGCGCCTCGCTCTATCCGGGGCAGGCGACGACCGAGCTGTGCCCGACGACGACCTTCGACGGCGATCCGCTCTATCGCTTTGATGTACCGGACGAGGCCGAGATCTTGCAACGGCTGAACTCTTACCACCGGCCCTATCACGAGGCACTGGCCGAAGAACTCGACCGCCTGAAATCGGCGCACGGTAAAGTCGTCCTCTACGACGCGCATTCGATCCGTAGCCATGTCCCCCGCCTGTTCGACGGCGAGCTGCCGCAGTTCAGCATCGGCACCAACGGCGGTGCGACCTCAGCCCCCGAACTCGAAACCATCGTCGCGAATATCTGCGCCGCGAGCGGCAAGAGCCATGTCGTCAACGGCCGCTTCAAGGGCGGCTGGACGACGCGCCACTATGGCCGTTCCGACGACGGCATCCACGCGATCCAGATGGAGCTGGCGCAGCGCGGTTACATGGCCGAGCCCGCCGAAATCACGCATGCCAACTGGCCCTCCCCCATCGACCCCAATCCCGCGATCCGGCCCGTTCTGGAGCAAGTGATCGCCGCGACCCTCGATTTTGCGAAAGGAAAAGCATGACCACCCGCCCCCTAAACCAGAGGCTGGACAACAGCCGTGTGATCCGCCCGGCGACCGGGACCGAGATCAGCGCGAAGAGCTGGCTCACCGAAGCACCGATGCGGATGCTGATGAACAATCTCCACCCCGACGTCGCCGAGGCGCCGCACGAACTTGTCGTCTATGGCGGCATCGGCCGCGCCGCGCGCGATTGGGAAAGCTATGACCGGATCGTCGAGACGCTGAAGCGGCTCGAAGGCGACGAAACCCTGCTCATCCAGTCGGGCAAGCCCGTCGGCGTTTTCCGCACGCACGAGAATGCGCCGCGCGTGTTGCTCGCCAATTCGAACCTCGTCCCCGAATGGGCGAACTGGGACCATTTCCACGAGCTCGATAAAAAGGGCCTGATGATGTACGGCCAGATGACCGCGGGCAGCTGGATCTACATCGGCAGCCAGGGCATCGTTCAGGGCACTTACGAAACCTTCGTCGAAATGGGCCGCCAGCATTATGGCGGCAGCCTTGCCGGCCGCTGGCTGCTCACCGCCGGGCTCGGCGGCATGGGCGGCGCGCAGCCGCTCGCGGCGGTGATGGCGGGCGCCAGCTGCCTCGCGATCGAATGCCAGCCGAGCCGCATCGAGATGCGCCTGCGCACTGGCTACCTCGACAAGCAGGCCTCGAGCATCGACGAGGCGATCGCGATGATCGAGGCAGCCCACGCCGAGGGCAAGCCCGTATCGGTCGGCCTGCTCGGCAACGCCGCCGAAATCCTGCCCGAAATCGTCCGCCGCGGCATCCGCCCCGACCTGCTCACCGACCAGACGTCGGCGCACGACCCGGTCAACGGCTATCTCCCTGCGGGCTGGACCCTCGACGAGTGGTTTTCGAAGCGCGAGAGCGATCCGGCCGCGGTCGCCAAGGCCGCGAAGGCATCGATGGCGGTGCATGTGCAGGCGATGCTCGACCTGCAAGCCGCGGGCGTGCCGACCACCGACTATGGCAATAATATCCGCCAGGTGGCGAAGGACGAGGGCGTCGAGAATGCGTTCGACTTCCCGGGCTTCGTCCCCGCCTATGTCCGCCCGCTCTTCTGCCGCGGTATCGGCCCCTTCCGCTGGGTCGCGCTCTCGGGCGATCCCGAGGACATCTACAAGACCGACGCCAAGGTGAAGGAGCTGCTCCCCGACAACAAGCATCTCCACAACTGGCTCGACATGGCGCGCGAGAAGATCCGGTTTCAGGGCCTGCCCGCGCGCATCTGCTGGGTCGGGCTCGGCGACCGCCACCGGCTCGGCCTTGCTTTCAACGAGATGGTTGCGTCGGGCGAACTCAAAGCCCCCGTCGTTATCGGCCGCGACCATCTGGACTCGGGCTCGGTCGCCTCGCCCAACCGCGAGACCGAAGCGATGCGCGACGGGTCGGATGCAGTTTCGGACTGGCCGCTACTCAACGCCCTCCTCAACACCGCGTCGGGCGCGACGTGGGTGTCGCTCCACCACGGCGGCGGCGTCGGCATGGGCTATTCGCAGCATAGCGGCATGGTAATCGTCGCCGACGGCACCCCCGAAGCGGCGAAACGCCTCGAGCGCGTGCTGTGGAACGACCCGGGCACCGGCGTGATGCGCCACGCCGACGCGGGTTACGACATCGCGATCGACTGCGCGCGCGAGAAGGGTCTCGACCTGCCGGGCATCTAGCGCTTGTTTCAGTTGCACCGAAACAGCTTCGCATCCTAAGGCTCTCCCCGACGATCAGGGGAGAGCCAGACGCCGATGTCCGAAGCCCAGCCGCAGAGCCATCCCGAAATCCGCGACGCGGTGCGCCGCCTGTGCGCCGATTTTCCCGGCGAATATTGGCAAAGGCTCGACCGCGACCGCATCTATCCGACCGAGTTCGTCCGCACGCTCACCGAGGCGGGTTTCCTGTCGGTCCTGATCCCCGAAGCCTATGGCGGGTCGGGCCTCGGCCTCGGCGCGGCGACCGCAGTGCTCGAGGAAATCCATCGTTCGGGCTGCAACGGCGGCGCTTGCCACGCGCAGATGTACACGATGGGCACCTTGCTGAAACACGGGTCGGAGGCGCAGAAACAGGCCTATCTGCCCGCGATCGCCCGCGGCGAGCTCCGCCTGCAGGCGTTCGGGGTCACCGAGCCGACCGCGGGCACCGACACGACGCGCATCCGCACCTTCGCCAAGCGGGTCGGCGACAAATATATCGTCAACGGCCAGAAGATCTGGATCAGCCGCGCCGAACATTCGGACCTGATGGTCCTGCTCTGCCGCACCACGCCGCGCGAGGAATGCGCCAAGTCCTCCGACGGGATGAGCGTCCTCCTCGTCGACATGCGCGAGGCAGAGGGTAACGGCCTGACGATCCGCCCGGTGCGCACGATGCTCAACCATGCAACGACCGAGCTGTTCTTCGACGACCTCGAGGTCCCCGCCGCGAACCTCATCGGTGAGGAGGGCAACGGCTTTCGCTACATCCTCTCGGGCATGAACGCCGAACGCATCCTGATCGCCTCCGAATGCATCGGCGACGGGCGCTTCTTCATCGACCGCGCGACCGCCTATGCCAAGGACCGCGAGGTCTTCGGCCGCGCGATTGGCACCAATCAGGGCATCCAGTTCCCGATCGCGCGCGCTTATGTGCAGATCGCCGCCGCCGCCGAGATGGTCGACAAGGCCGCGCGCCTGTTCGACGCCGGGCAGGATGGCGGGACCGAGGCGAATATGGCCAAGATGCTGGCGTCCGAGGCGAGCTGGTATGCCGCCGACATGTGTGTGCAGACGCACGGCGGCTTCGGCTTTGCCGAGGAATATGACATCGAGCGCAAATTCCGCGAGACGCGGCTCTATCAGGTCGCGCCGATCAGCACGAATTTGATCCTGAGCCATGTCGCGACACACGCGCTCGGCCTGCCCAAGAGCTTCTGAGCCGGTGGACGATTATTCCGCCTGGGTCGGCCGCAGCGAAACGCGCGAGGATGTCGCGGCTGCGGCACCGCTCGCCGGCCTTGCCGCATTGCTCGACCATGACATTTCACCTTGGGCGCCCGGCACCGTGCCGCCGCTGGCCCATTGGCTCTATTTCCTGCCCACCGCGCGCCAGTCGGCGATCGGCGACGACGGTCACCCGCGCCGCGACGGCGCGGGCCTGCTCCCGCCCGTCCCGCTCCCGCGCCGCATGTGGGCGGGCAGCCGCATCGAGTTCCTCGCACCGATCGCGGTCGGTGCGGCGCTGACCCGCGTCACCACGATCGACGCGATCAAGCCCAAGCGCGGCGCGAGCGGCGACCTGCTCTTCGTGACGCTGCGCCACGACATCGCGGCGGATGGCGTCGCCGCGATCCGCGAGGAGCAGGACATCGTCTTTCGCGAACCCGCGACAACAGCGCCCGCGCCCACGCCGGCCGCAGCAATCGAACCCGAGCCCGCCGACACGGTGCGCAGCCTATCGCCCGATCCGGTACTCCTGTTCCGCTATTCGGCGCTCACCTTCAACGCCCACCGCATCCACTACGACCGCGACTATGCGCAGCGTGTCGAGGGCTATGCGGGGCTCGTAGTCCACGGCCCGCTGATCGCAACCTTGCTGATGGATCACTTCCTGCGCACCGCGCCCGGTGCGAACCCCCGCCGTTTCAGCTTCCGCGCCGAGGCACCGCTGATCGACGGCGCGCCCTTCGACCTCTGCCTCGCCCGCGATGGCGATGCGACGCGATTGTGGGCACGCGACGCGGCGGGACGCACGACGATGCGTGCCGACGTCGCATAGCGGGACCCGGCCCAAGCAAATCCACCCACCGAGATCATCTGGGTATTTCTCCGCCCCCGACATTGCCAATTCGCAAAGCGGGTCATGCCGCGGCGGACCATGATCGCCTTGTTCGCACCGATGCGGACGGAGTCGGGGAGGATCCGCATCAGCCATGCCGATCGGCATCGCGCGCCGTCCCCTTTTTGTAAGGAGAGTAGCCATGATCAAGAAAGTCATGCTGGCGGTGTCGACGCTGGCGCTTGCCGTCTCGGCCGCACCTGCGATCGCGCAGGGTCAAGACCAGGACAACGACAACACCACGACCGGTGCCTCTGGCAACAACAGCGACACCGTCGTCGTCAACGACCTGATCGACCTGTTCGTCCAGGACAATGCCGCCGACACCTTCTCGGATGACGATCAGGACAATGACGGCAATGGTTCGTTCAACGGCAACAGCTTCGTTGTTGCGACCCAGTCATTGAGCGCGACCAACACCAACCAGAATCTCGACGAAGTCGTCGACATGGATGGTGAAGACGACAGCGACACGAATGTCGGCTATCAGAGCGGCAACAACTCGGTGACCGGCAGCGCCTTCGCGGCCTATGCCGGCATTCTGAACGCCGCCTGGAACACGGGCATCAACGCCAACACCCAAGCAGCGACCAACATCGCGGCGAGCGGCACTGTCAGCTTCGGCGACAGCGGCGGCAACGGTGGTGCCGGCGGCGGCGCTGGCGGCGACTAAGAGTCCCCCCCCGGATGGCCGGCCCGGCACCACTGGCGGGCCGGCCATTTCCCAAATTTTCGCTTTCAAGGAGCGCCCGCGTCATGAAACCCCCGATCGTCCCGGCCCTGCTGGTCCTGGCAGGCCTGTCCGTGCCCGTATCGGCGCAGCTGCCCCCGCCCGAAGCTGCGGCCCCGCGCGTGGTCGAGGCCGTCCCGGCCGAAGCCTATGCAGCCCCGGCGATCGCGGTGCGGTCCGAACGCAAATCGCCGATGCTGAAAGACAAAGAGCTCGACACGCTGCGCGGCGGCCAGTCGCTCGTCATCACCAATCAGACGATGGACTCGATCGTCAGCGGCAACGTCCTCAAGGGCGACTATACCGCGGGTGCCGTCACGCTGAGCGATTTCGCGCTTTCCAATTTCAACGGTGTCGGCAATCTGCTGATCAACACCGGTGCGCAGGTCAGTGCCCAGAGCGGCATGAACCTGACCATCAACCTCGGCGATTGAATTCGCCATGCGGCCCATGCGCGCCTTGATCGCGGGCATGCTCTGCGCCCTTGCTGCGGCGCCCGCCGCCGCCGAGGTCCGGCTGACCGGACCCGAAACGGGCGGCAATTACCAGCTTCAGGTGATGACCTGGTGGGATATTCCTTTCCGCTCGGTCGTTCGCCAGCGCTATGATTTCAGCTGCGGTTCCGCCGCGATCGCGACCTTGCTCACCTATCATTATGGCGCGCCGACATCGGAGGCGATGCCTTTCCGCGCGATGTGGAAAACGGGCGACCGCGAGGCGATCCGCAAGGTCGGCTTCTCGATGCTCGACATGAAAAACTATCTCGCCTCGCGTGGCTTTCGCGCCGAGGGCTTCCGGATCACCGCCGAGCAATTGAAGCAGGTGAAGCGCCCGACGATCGTCCTGATGGACCTCAAGGGCTTCAAGCATTTCGTGGTCGTCAAAGGTGTCCGCGGCGACCGCGTGCTCACCGGCGATTCGGTCCTCGGCCTCAACGAATATTCGCTCAGCGATTTCGAGAAGCATTGGAACGGCATCGCGCTGGCGATCGTCGAGGGCGGCAAGAAGCGCCCGTCCTTCAACCTTGCCGGCGACTGGGGCCCCTGGTCGCAGGCGCCGCTCGAAGATGAGGGCGCGCTTCGCGTTTCGATCAGCGATCTGACGACCAACCTTCCCCCGCAATATCAGCTGACGCCGCAGATCCTGCTCGACGTGCGCGTCGGCACCGTGAAATGAGGCCGACCATGTCCCCCCGCATCCTCCTGCTCGCCTTCGCGCCCGTGCTCCTCGCGGCGAGCGAGCCCGCGGCCGACGATCCGCTTGTGGACGCCGAGACGGTATCGGACGAGGTGCTTGCGACGCAGCGCGGCGGTTTTGCCTTTCAGGGCATGGTGATCGCCTTCGGCGCGGATATTCGCAGCTTCGTGAACGACGAACTTGCGCTCCGCACGATCGTCAGCTGGACCCCCCAGGGATCCTCGATCGAACGCTTTGTGTCGCCGGCGCTGACCGCGGTCGACGCGGCGCAGATCCAGGGCGGCATCTTGACCAGCGGCGGCATCACCATGCGCGTCGGCGATGAACCGGTATTCCTCGCGAACAATGGCCAGACCGCGCTGATCCAGCGCACCGACGCGATCCAGAATGTTCTGATCAACACCGCCAGCAACGTCTCGCTGAACCAGCAGGTCGACGCCGTACTCGACATCAGCGGCTATGAAGGGTTCCGCGACGCGCTGGCGTCGACGCGGATGAGCGATGCGATCGGCGCTGTGATGGGCGCGCAGACGGTCGGCGCGCTCGGCAACTGAACGACCCCCCGCCCCTGTTTCGACAGGGACGGTTCACCTCGCCCCGCCTCTTTTGGCGGGGCTTCTTTATGTGGTTCTTATCGGGTTGGGCTCGGCCGCCCGGATCATAGTTTCCCGCCGAACGGCATGCGCAGCGTGATCGACACGTCGGGCGCATCCTCGGTCACGCCGATTTCGAAGCCCATGTTCAGAACGTCGCGTTCGGTCAGGCGGTACGACATGCCGAAATTGAGCGAACCGACGTGGATATAGTTGGATTTCTGGTTCGTATCGCCGATTTCGGTCTTGGTCGGGAAGATATAATTGTGCCGGTAACCGAGCGAGAAGGAGAAGCGCGGGTTGAGCGCGAAACCGAAGCCGATATTGGCCGAAACCGCATCGCCCGGATCGACGCGCCCGATCAGCACCTCGCCGACCAGTTTGTTCACGTCGCGCGGGATATGATAGAGATAAGCCGCGCCCCCGTAGATCACCGCGGGATCCGACGGCATCAGGAAATTGAGCCCCGGCTGCACCGCCCAGAAACCCGACCCGGTGGCGAGCCCCGTCGCGACACCAAATTCGTCGTAGCCGACCTCGAACGGCCCCTTGCCCGTGTCCGACTTTACACGCAGCGTCCCGACGAAGATCGGCTTTTGCCCGACCGGGCGATTGAATTGATAGCGCAGCGAGAATTCGGCGTCACCGACCCCGTCCTCACGCAGCGCGATCGACCGGACGATGCCTTCGTCGCGCTGCTGGACGACCTCGATCCGGTCGTTGCGATAGAGATAGGGAATGCGCACCTCGGCCTCGAGCCGGTCGCTGATGCCGTAGCGCAGCGAGGCCGTGCCGACGAGCGTGTCGCGGTCGGCGTCGGTCGCCTCGATCAGCCCGATCTGGATCCCCGGGATCAGCTCGATCCCGCGAAAGACGAGACGATTGGTCGACGAACGCGTATATTCGAACGAGGGTTCGAAAATGAGGTTGCCGGCGCGCGTCAGCACGCCCTGTCCTTCGGGAACTGCGGCGACGCGTTCGGCGGTCGACTCGCTCGGCGGCGGCGCCTCGCCGACCGGCGCATCGGGCAGCGCGACCGCGTCGCTGCCGGGGCCCGGAAGCGCGGGGCCGGCAATGCCCTGCCCCATGCCGGTCCCGCGGAACATGTCGAGCGGCGCTTCGGCGAGCGCGAAGGAAGAGAGCCGGTCGATCTGCGCCTGCTGGGTGATAAGCTGTCCCTGCATCTTCACGATATGCTGCCGCTGCTCGGCGAGCATCACATTCTGCTGGTCGATCAGCGCGCGCTGCTCGGCGATGATCCGGCGCTGCGCGTCGATCTCGCTCTCGACGCTCGCGGCGGGCGGGTTTTCGGGGGCGCCGTCCGGGGCCGCAGCCGCCGCGTTCCACGTCGGCGCGGTATCGAGAAAGGGAAGCGCATCGCACAGGCATTCGAGCGGCGGCGCTTCATACGCCTTCGCTTGCGAGGGCGCAAAAACGGCCGACAGGCCAACAGCTGCCACACCCATATGGCGCAGCACGGGCGGCGCTGACAGATTGGTCATGCGCCTGCCCCCTGCCCGGTGAAGGTTCGCCGCGGCTGCATCGCGCGCATATTGTCGATCGCGACGCCCATTTCTTCGCCGGCTATGGCGCGCAGCCCGTCGAGGTCGACCAGCCGGCACAATTGTGGCCCCTCCAGCTCGATCAGGCCCTGGCGAACAAAGCCCGAGATCGTCCGGCTGACCGTATGGATCGTCAGGCCCAGATGGTCGGCAATATCGCCGCGCGTCATCGGCAAGGGAATGCTGCCGAGCGCCGACAGCCGCTTCGCCGCGATCAACAGGAACGCCGCGACGCGTTCATTGGCGTTGCGGCGGCCGAGCAGGAATATACATTGGTTCGCGCTGTCCAGCGCGCGTTCGAGCGCCCGGTTCTGCCCGAGCGAATCGGGATCGCCATTGAGCGCCGGGCGGCGGGTCAGGATCGTGTTGGTGACCGCTTCGGCCGCCGCGTCGCGCGCGCCATATCCGACGCCGAACACATCGCCCTGATAGAAAAACCCCGTCAGCTGACGGTGCCCATCGACATGGAAATGACAGGTCCTGACGGTGCCCGAGATGACTTCGAACCAGCAATCGCCGGGATCCCCCTGCGAGAAAATAATCTCGCCTTTCCGGAATTTTAGGATGGTGTCCTGCGGAATCGCCCCGCGTTGAAATTCTGCCGACAGACCTTGCACGCCACGTCTCCAATCTGGAATTGGTATTTGCGGCGACCCCGTTTGCGAGTCTCATCTGCCTTTGCGGGTGCTGAATCCATCCGCATAAAAACCAAGGAATTCGTGTGTATGAACAGCCTAGGAAAATCACTTACGTAAATTTCCTTAGCATTTCAGGATATATTAAGGCTGAATTTCAGTATCATAGCTATATTGGCATGCGCCGTGCCGTTATATGCTTAATTAGCTTCGGTTAATTGATAAACAGCGCACAAACATATATCATCGAAGGCAGAGCAGGTGGGTTGCGGCAATTGCCGCGCAAAAGATGCTCGTCGGTCGCACTGTGTCTACGCCTTGGGTGTCAGGGGATTGCGCCGTGCATCAAAACGCTTTGAACGTCGAACCGCATTTGACCTTTCGCGAGCATCAAATACTCGAACTGGTCGCCGTCGGCTGCTCGGCCAAGCAGATCGCGATCGAGATCAACATCGCTCCACGAACCGTCGAACGGCACATCGAAAATGTGCGGCTGAAACTCAATGCGCGCAACCGCGCGCATCTGATAACCCAGGCCATGCACCTGGGCCTGCTGGTCATCGAAACACCGTCGCCCGACGAACCGACGCTCTTCGAACTCAAATGATGGTGCATCCGGCGTGAACGCTTCTGGGCACCGATAGCGAAAGCAGATGCTGACCGCCGGTTAGACCGGTGAATGCTGATGAAGGCCGGGAACGAGCGCCTCGCCCGGTCCCGGCCCTCATTCCTATCAGCTGTCAAATAAACGGATAGGTCACGCCATAATAGCCATAGACGCCGCGGCCGTAGTCGTCGGTATATTCGGGCACATTGTCGGTGCCATAGCGCGGCGCATCGACGAGCTGTTCCTTGGCGACGTCGACCACATAGCCGCCCTGGTCGATATCATAGGTCAGCATGTCCCATGGCAGCGGATAATGGTCGCTGCCGAGCCCGAACAGGCCGCCGAACTCCAGCACCGCATATTCGCTTTTGCCCGATCTTTTATCGATCATGACATTTGCCACCGTTCCCAGCTTCTCGCCTTCCGGGTTATAGACTTTCGTCCCTTCGACCTTGTCCGAAGCGATGAGACGATGCCTTTCGTTTGTTTCGAGGGTGTCGGCCATGACAATCTCTCCTTGATCCATTGAGGCTGCGCACACGGCCGATCGGGATCGGCCGCGCCCTCCCACTTCCCGATCAACGGAGCGCGATACCGCATGTTCCACCGTTCATCGCAATTCGCGCCGGCTCGCTCGTTTCGATGCCGCCGTGCCCGAACGACGATTCGAGCGCGCCCATATCGTGGGGAGTGTCTGCATGCGCCGCGAATGACCGCACCGGTCGGGCAAGCCGCGCCCGCGCGCTGACGCGACAGAAATTGTCAGGGCGAAGCGACGGGGTGTTCGCCCGCCGCTTGAAAAGGCGGCATCCGGCCCGCCGCTCGATGGCGCGCGATATGGTGCTTGAACGCGGCCGCGACATGCAGGACGAGGAGTGCGAGCGTGACGAACACCAAGAGTTCGTGAACGCCGCCAAGCCGTTCGCCGGCTTCTTCGGAAATTCCGGGGATCAGCGGGAGCGGTATGCCGCCAAGCATCGGCGTCACCGATTTGCCCTCCGCGCTCGCACCGCCCGACACGGCCATCAGGCCGGTAAGCGGCAGGGCGATCAGAAGGACGTAAAATGCCCGATGCGTCCAGACGCTCGCCAGACGTTCCCAGCGCGGCAGTTCGACCGGAAAGGGCGGCGGCGGATGCGCAAGGCGCCAGGCAAGGCGGACAAACGCAAGCAAGAGGATTGTTGCCCCGAGCGTCTTGTGCATGGTGAAGAGGTCGCCGCGCGCCGGGCCGCGGTCCATGCCGGAAAAGGTGAAGCCGACGACCACCTGCGCCACAATGATCAGCGCCATCAGCCAATGCAGGAGAACCGCGCCATTATTATAGCGCAACAGCCGTTCCTGCGGCGTGGCTTCGGGGACGCTCGCCATTTCGGTTCAACGCATCGTAAATACAAACGATCCATCGAGCGGGGAGTCCATCTTCCGGACAGACTGGCGCCCGCGGCGCTATTCGATCAAAATTCCGAGATCGTTTCATCCTCGATCGCCGCACGGATCATCCGGTCCCAGACATCGGCGTCGCCGACCGCGAGCATCCGCCCGCTCGGCTCGCGCAGTGTACGGAGCGCGGCGAGCGCGGCATCGGTATAGTCGGGCCATAATGCATCGACCGCCGGACCCGCCGACGTTAGTTCGCCTTCAGCATTTTTGCTCAGTGCATGACCGGCGAGCGCGCGCGCGACACGCTCGACGGGAGCGGTCGCTGCATGGTCGAGGTTGCCGTGCGACATGGTGGATCTCCTTTTCGTGACATGAGCTCAACGTCCGCATTGCCGCCGGGTTGCAGGTCGGCGCCGTTCGTAATCGAAACTGCTTTGTTCCGCCGCCTGCAACCGCCGACGGACACAATTCTCGATAAAAATTGCCGGCCCCACCTGCCGTCACGGAAACCTCGCGGCGCGCCGTTCGTTGCTCATTGCGTGAACGATGGGACGCGAAAGGAGTCGACGTGATTACCTATGCGCTTCGTTACGAGGACGACGGGATCGGCATCGAAAAACGGGTCGAATTCGAGGCCGATACGCCGGCGCAGGCGTTGTTGATCGCGCAAGGCGAGGCAGAGGGACGCTGGGCGGAACTCAGCGCGGACGGTCGGCCGATCTGCCTGCTCGGGCGCGAAAACCTGGGCGCCGGCAACTATTGGGTCATCCGGCATCAGCAGCATAGCGAGATTGTCACCCGCGCCAGCGCGCCACAGACCCCGGAGCGCGCGGTGTAGCAGACCGGAGCGCCGCCATATGGACTTTGCGATAGATCACCTCATCTTCGGCCCCGACGACGTCGATCTCGGACGCTCGCCGCTCGCCGGCGCGTTCGATGCCGAAACCTATGCGCTCGGCGCCTTCAACCCCGGCCTTACCCGGCTCGAAAACGGCAATCTGCTGATGATGGTGCGCGTCGCCGAAGCATTGCGCGATCCGATCGCCGATGGCCATGTGCGCGCCATCCGCTGGACCGAGGGCGGCTATCGGCTCGACGCCTGGCCGCTCGATCTTTGCGATACCGCCGACCCGCGCAAATTCATGGTGCGCGGCGGCGCGTGGCGGGTGATGGCGCTGACCTCGCTCTCCTGGCTCCTCCCCGTCGAACTTTCGCCCGACGGGCTCGAGCGCGTCGCGATCCACTATGACAAGGCGGTGACGCCGCAAGGCAGCTACCAATGCTATGGCGTCGAGGATGCCCGCATTTCGCGGGTGGATGACCGCTGGCTGATGACAACCTGCTCGGTAAGCCCCGAACGGCATTCGACAACGCTCTATAGCTCAACGAACGGGATCGACTGGCGCTTCGAGGACATCGTCCTCGATCACCAGAACAAGGACATGCTCATTTTCGAAGGCCGCATCGACGGGCGCTACTGGGCACAGACGCGCCCGCTGGGCGACCTCTATTTCGCCTATCCGCCGGGCTCGGAGTGGCGCGCGGGGCCGTCGATCAACCTGGCGACCTCGCCCGACGCCCTTTACTGGAAACCGCATCTCGCGCCGGGCATCCGTCCGCATGCCGATACGCTCGCAACCGCGCGGATCGGCGGCGGCACCCCGCCGATCCTCACCGATGATGGCTGGCTGACGCTCTGGCACGGGGTCGAACCCAAGGAAATTGTCGGTATCTACCGCACCTATTGGTCGCTGCTCGACCGACGCGATCCGTCCAAAATCCTGCGAACCGGCGACCAGCCGTTGATCGAAGCCAATGCCGAGCTCACGCGCCCGCTGGAAGACCGGCTCTACGTCCGCGACGTCGTGTTCACGACGGGGATCGCCGACGGAGGCGACCATTATGTCGTCGCCTCGGGTGAAGCCGACCTCGCCTGCCGCATTACCCATATTCCGAAGGCGATTTTCGCCGCCTGAGGTGCGACGGTCGGGCTGGCATCGAAAAAGTCCGGACACCATCACCGACCTGCAACTATCGCCGCGTCGCGCCGTTGCCTTCTTCGAGAGGAAAAACATATGGCAAAGGTGGCGGAATCGCATCCGGGCGCACCCCGGCTCCCGGGCTTCGCCGGGATACTCGGCGGCATCGCGCTCGTGTGGTTCGCAGCACGCGCGATACGCCAGCGGGCCCGGCCGGCGAAGGCCGACCGCCATTCGGCCGCTTTTCGCGACCGCGAGACCGATGCCGAAAATTTCGATCAGACACGATCGGCCGGCCCCGACGCGATGCGCGACGGGATCCGCCGGCCATGGGAGGCGATCGATCAGGCAATCGATGAGTCCTTTCCGGCGAGCGACCCGCCGGCAACTTACGGATCCGGGAATGCCCGCCCCTCAGGCGAGGTGGCGAAGTAGGTCGTCGATCGAGGCGGTCGCGAAGCCGATCGCGCTGTCCGATATGCCGAACGGAATGAAAAGCTCGTCGCCGACGCGCATCGCGCCGCAGGTATAGACGACATTGGGCACATAGCCTTCGCGATCGCTCTCGGCGGCGGCGAGGATCGGGCAGGACGTGCGCCCGAGGATGCGCGATGGGTCGTCGCGATCGAGGAGCGCCGCCCCCAGGCTGTATTTGCGCATCGCCCCGACGCCATGGGTGAGGAGGAGCCAACCCGCATCGCACTCGATCGGGCTGCCGCAATTTCCCATCTGGATGAATTCCCAGGGAAATTCCGGGCGCATCAGGATCGACCCTTCCTCGTCCCAGCGCGTTAGCGTATCGGACGCGAGCAGGGTGATATTCTTGCCGTCCTGCCGCCCGATCATCAGATAGCGTCCGTCGATCTTGCGCGGGAACAGCGCCATGCCCTTGTGCCGCGCGGCCCGTCCGGTGAGCGGGGCGAGGCTGAAGCTTGTGAAGTCGCGGGTGCGCAGCAGTTCGGAGCGGATCGCCTGCCCCGAATAGGCGGTGTAGGTTCCGATATATTCGGTGCTGCCATCGTCGTGAACGAAGCGCACGAGGCGGAGATCCTCGAGCCCGTTACGCTGCGCCTCGGTCACGGGAAAGAGGACGCTGTTCGAGATCGCGCTGTCGGGCTGGCGGTGCACGGTCACGGCATCGTCGGGACCGATATGATGGCGGTCGTCGGCAACCGCCGCCATCGCCGGCCCCGATTGCGGCCAGAGATGGAAATCGCCGCCGGGGCCGATGATGCCCTCTCGAAAGGCGACCGAGCTGATATGCCCCTCGCCCACCGCGCGCATCGACATCAGAAAGCGCTGCTGGTGCGCGGCGAGCCCCGTCTGGTCGGGATGCGGCACGACGCTCGGGTTCATCAGCGCCGCCGCGGCATAACTATATTCGTGACAGAAATAGGCACCAATCAGGCGCCGCTTGACCGGCGAGACGCTGCTGACGGCAAGCGCCAGATCCTCGGCGATCTCGGCGAAGCGTTCGTCGAAAATGCGGCCGATCTGCCAGTGTCGCTCGGAAAAATCCTTCCAGATCAGCCCAAGCTCGAGCTCCGCCTGGTCCTCGTCGAGCGCGACGACGTCGGCGACGAGTTGCGCGGCGCGCGGCGGTTCGGAAACATTCGACGCCCATGCAAGGTGGAAGGGTCGCAAGACGACCCGCGCGGGATCGGCGCTGAGCTTTTCATTGAGTATGTGCAGCGGCGACTGGTCGGGTCTGCAGATCAGCATCGATAAGGCCCGCCTTTTCTTTGATCCCTGCCTGCCAGAATAGGTCGTCCATCGCGTGATAGGCAAGGTGAAATGCCAGCACCGACTCGGCGCCGACAGTCGTATTGACGCCCCGCGGGGTCAGTCCGTCGCAGCAGCGCCCGGTCGCGGCGTTCGCGAGCGCGAGCGACCGGTCGTTGTCACCGTGGAACCAGCGCCAGGCCATATCGGCGCGCGCACTCCAGCGCGGCAGCCCGGTCGAGACGAAAGCCTCGCCGCAAGCGACAATCGTCGCCCATGCCTCGAGCGGCTGCTGGTCGAAGGGCAAGGTTTCGCCGGCGAGACCGAAACCCTCGGACCCCGCCGGGCGGAACCATCCGCCCGCGCCCGTCTGGCGGTCGCAAAGCCAGTCGAGCGCCGCAAGCCCCGCCGCCGTTCGGCGGCCAAACGCAACCTATGAGGAAGTCTCGAATTACGAGACGTTAACGATATTGGGACATGATCTCGACATGAAACGATCGGACACCCCCACACCGATCGAGTCGCCGTGGCGCTTGCGGATTTTCCCAAGCCCGGCGACTCTTCCGCTATCGGTCTATCGCGACTTCGTCGACATGCTGTTCAGCATGCGGCTTCCCATATTCGGCCTCGGCGCGGTGTTCGTCGGCGTGTGCATCCTTGTCGGCCGCGAGCTAGGCAGCAACTTTCTTCTCGCCCTCGGAGCGCTGGGGATGCTGACGACGTTTCTGCGGCTCGCCACGCTTCGCGCTTATTCCCGGGCTCGTCCGGTCCGCGATTTCGACGAGCTGAGGCGCTGGGAGCGCCGCTATGCGATCGGCAATTATGCGTCGGCCGTGCTGCTTGCGCTCCTCAATCTGGTAGCCATCGCCGCTCATTATCCCTTGCTCCACCTCATCACCGTCAGCCTCGTCTTCGGCTTTGGCGCGGGCATCGTTTCGCGGACCTCGATCCGGCCGAAAATCTGCGTAACCAGCCTGCTGATCGCGACCGTGCCGACCGTCGCCGCGCTGGCCTGGCACCCGATGCAGCCGCATGCGATGCCCCTCCATGCCGAGCTGTTTCTGATCGAGGCCTTCATCGTCGCCATGATAACCGGGCTCAGCCTCCAGACCGTTGCCCACCTCTATCGCTCGGCGGTCGAGCACCACACGGCGCGGCACGACATGGCGAAGCTCGCCCGGACCGATGCCCTCACCGGCCTGTCGAACCGCCTGCTGCTGCGCGAACTTTTCCAGGATCGCGCCGCGACGGCGATGCGCGCGAAGAATCTCGTCGCGCTGCATTTTCTCGATCTCGACGGCTTCAAGGCGATCAACGATCGCTACGGCCACCCGGCGGGCGATGCGCTGCTCGAACAGGTCGCGCGGCGGCTCGAAGGGATGGTGCGCAGCGACGATGTCGTCGCCCGGCTCGGCGGCGACGAATTCGTTGTGCTGCAGGTCGACCTGAGCGACGAAAGCGAAGCCGAACTCCTGGCCCGCCGGATCATCCGCGAGATCAGCAAACCCTATCTCGTGGACGATATATCGATGTCGGTATCGGTCAGCGTCGGGATCGCCACCGCCCCGAAACTCGGCGTCGAACTGGAACGGCTCCTCTCGTGCGCCGATGCCGCGCTCTATCGCGCGAAGGCCGGAGGGAAAGCGCGAGCCCTGTTCTGCGTCGAGGAAGACGCCGCGATAGCCAATATTGCGGCGTGACGCGGAGAGTGAACGAGCTTGCCGCGATCATTGGTATCGATGTTTCGGCGCGGCCCATTGACAGGGCGTCGTCGAAGTCTGCGCTTACCGGCTCGCCAAGACGAAATCGCCGGCATGCCGTTTCAGCTCGCCGAGCGCGATGCCGGGGCGATAGAGCGCGCCGCCCAGCCCGAACCCGGACGCGCCCGACGCTCTCCACAGCGCCAGTTTATCGGGGGTGATGCCCCCCGTGACGATCACGGGGACACCGGAAGGCAAGACCGTTTTCAACGCTTTCAAGATAGGCGGAGACGAGGCTTCGGCGGGGAAATATTTCAGCGCCGTCGCCCCGGCCGCATGCGCCGCGAACGCCTCCGACGGGGTCAGGAAGCCCGGGACCGACGCGAGGCCCGCTTCCACTGTCGCGGCGATGACGGCGGGGTCGGTGTTGGGTGACACGACGAGCCGCCCGCCCGCCGCGGCGACATCGGCCACCTGGCTGCACGACAACACCGTCCCCGCGCCGACGACCGCACGATCGCCGACCGCGTCGGCCAGAATCGCGATGCTGCGCAGCGGGTCGGGCGAATTCAGCGGGACTTCGATGAGGGTAAACCCCGCATCGACGAGCACCTCGCCCGCCGCCGCCGCCTCTTCCGGCCGGATGCCCCGAAGAATGGCGATAAGCGGGCATTGCGCCAGCGCCGCAGCGAAATCCATCATAGCTCCTTCCAGATTCGGGTGATGCCGGCGACAAAGGCAGCATGGCTGTCGACAAGGATCGCCGAGCCGCCGAGTTCCTCGATCGCGCAGCGGTAAAGCCCGCCAAGATGGGCGTCGGCAAGCACATGTACCGGCTCCGACGGATCGGTGAGGCGCGCGCGGACGTCGCTGCCAATAAGCAACCCGCTGGTGAAGGACGCGCTTTGTTCGAGCGGCAGCGAACCAAGCAGGCGGGCCGCGCGGACAGAGAAGAGCAGCGACAGCAGATCCTGCCCCTGCGCCTGGCGGACGCCCGCCAGAAACCCTTCGTTCGGTCCAACATCGCCGTCGAGCAGATCGGCGAGCAGGCTGTGCTGCTTGAGTAGCGCGAATAATTCACCGGTCATAGTCGTGGTGAAATCGACAAGCCGGCCGTCCGCGACCCGCGCCCATTTGCAATGAGTGCCGGGCTGACAGAGCATCGCCCCATCGGGCACCAGCCCCGCCTCGAGCGCGCCGAGAAACTGCACTTCCTCGCCGCGCATCACGTCGGCGCGGCTGTCGTCGAGGCGGCACACGCCGGGGACGATCGCGGTGCGCCGCGCCTCGATCCACTGCGTGCCGCGCGCGATGGCGGCAAAATCGGCGGGCGCCGGCACATAGGGAATTTCGTGCCAGCCGCGCTTCGACCCGACCATGCCGGCGCACAGCATCGGGGCATCGCCAAAGCGCGCACGAATGCCCGCCGCCTCGGCATCGAAACTGCCCGGCGCAATCGCCAGCACGCCGCGGTCGTCACGTTCGGTTTCGATCACCGCACCGCCCGCGTCGATGCTGTACACGCGGCGGTTGGTGGTGCCCCAGTCTACGGCGAGAAAATGTCCGTCCATGCGCCGTCCGACCTACCACCAGGTCGCATAGAGCGCGATCAGTATCGCGATCACCGCGCCGCTTGCCACGTTGAAACCGGTCGTGGTGCGAAAGCTGACGCCTTCGGCGGTGATGCGGTCCTTGTCGGCGGTCGCGGGCATCAGCAGCGACAGGCCGATCGCCAGCGCGAGCGCGATCAGGAACACAATCCCCATGCGGTCCATGAACGGGATCGAAGGCGCGAGCACCTTGAACAGATAGGAGAAACCGACCGACGCTACCGCCGCAGCAATCGCGCCCGCCTCGCTCGCGCGCTTCCAGAACAGGCCGAGCAGGAAGATCACCGTGATACCCGGCGTGAAGAAGCCCGAAAATTCCTGGATGAACTGGAAAGCCTGGTCGGAACCGCCGAGCAAGGGGCGCGCCGTGACCAGCGCGAGCAAAGTCGCGACCACCGCGACGATGCGCCCGACGAGCACCAGCTTCTTCTCGCCCGCCTCGCTCCGTTCGCCGGCATGCGCGGGCGAGAATTTGGCATAGAGGTCGAGCGTGAAGATCGTCGCGATCGAATTGATCTTCGACGCGGTCGACGCCACCACCGCGGCCATCAACGCGGCAAAGACAAGGCCCAATATCCCCGCGGGCAGCAGCCGCATCATCGTCGGATAGGCTTCGTCGGGTTTCGCGAGGTTGGGCGCAAGCATCACCGCGGCGATGCCCGGCAGCACGACAATCACCGGCATCAGCAGCTTGAGGAAGGCGGCGAACACGATGCCCTTTTGCGCTTCGGCCAGGCTCTTCGCCGCGAGCGCACGCTGGATGATATATTGGTTGAACCCCCAATAGGACAGGTTCGCGATCCACATGCCGCCGATCAGCACCGAGATGCCGGGCAGATCCTTGTAGAAGGGGTTGTCGGCAGTCAGGATCATGTCGAAATGCCCGGGCAGTTCGCTGGTCAGGCGGCTGAAGCCGCCGATTAGCCCCGCGTCACCGCCGATTTCGCTGAGCGTGATGCCGGAAATCAGAAGGCCGCCGAGAACAAGCAACGTGACTTGGACGATGTCGGTGAGCGCGACCGCCTTCAACCCGCCGTAAAGCTGGTAGAGCAGCGCAAAGCCGCCGAGCGCGAACAGCGCGACATCCTGATCGACCCCCGCGACCTTGTTGACCGCGATCGAACCGAGCCACACGATCGAGGTGAGGTTTACGAAGATATAGAGCGCGAGCCAGAAGATCGCCATCAGCGTGCGGATGTTGGTGCCGTAGCGCTGTTCGAGGAACTGCGGCATCGTGAAGATCTCGTTGCGGATGAAGATCGGCAGGAAAAATTTGCCGACGATCAGCAGCGTGAGCGCCGCCATCCATTCGTAGGAGGCGATCGCCAGACCGATCGCATAGCCCGATCCCGACATGCCGACGATCTGCTCGGCCGAAATATTGGCGGCAATCAGCGACGCGCCGATCGCCCACCAGGGCAGATTCTTCGACGCGAGGAAATAGTCGGCGCTGTCCTTGGCCTTGCCGCCCTTTTCGCGGCTGACCCACTGCGCGAGCCCGAAAATCCCGATCGCATAAGCGACGATCACCGCCACATCGAGAGTCGTCAGCGTCATATTCGGCATCCCCTTTCCCGCGGTGTCCCGCAAACGCCGCGCCGAAAAACGCGCGATCGTCTATTTATACGATTTATAGGCTTTATATTTATATGATCTATGCCACTTGTCTAGAGCCTAGCTGCGAGCGATACGAAGCGCGAGGGAGCCGCGCGCGGCAGGATGCTGTAAAATGCCCGATTTGGCATAGCGGACAAGAGAGGGAAGAGCGTGCAACCAGGTGATCCGGCGGAACTGCGAACCCGATTGGGGCGCAACCTGACCTATGGCCTCCTTGATTCGCTGGGCCGCGCGATCGTCATCGGCGCTTATGAAGACCAGCCCTTTCCGACCGAGGCCGAGCTGGCGAAGCAGCATGGCGTCAGCCGGCAGGTGACGCGCGAGGCGGTGAAGATGCTGACCGCCAAGGGGCTGCTCAGCGCGCGTCCGCGCCAGGGGACGATCGTCCAGCCGTCCACCACTTGGAACCTGTTCGACACCGACGTGTTGCGCTGGCTGCTTGAGCGCAAATTCTCGGTCGATCTGCTGCGCCAATTCAATCAACTGCGCGTCGCGATCGAGCCCGAGGCGGCCGCGCTCGCCGCCGTCAATGCGAGCGACGCCGATCTCGAACCGATCTTCGCCGGCCTGAAGCGCATGGAAGCCGCCGAGCGCGGGTTCGACGACCCGCTCGATGCCGACATCGCCTTTCACGTCGCCATCCTGCGCGCGTCGGGCAACCCGTTCTTCGTCCAGTTTCGCGACGTGGTGACGACCGCGCTGCGCAGCTCGATCCGCTTCACGAACCGCATCAAGGGCCGGTCGGCGAGCGTTCCCGATCATGCCGCGGTCAGCGAGGCGATCGCGCGCCGCAATCCCGACCGCGCGCGCAAGGCGATGAAGAAGATCATCGGCGACGTCCTCGACCTCATCGAAACGAGCGAAGCCTAGTCGGTCATGGCGATCGGCAGGATCGCCCCGTCGGGCGCGTAGCGAACGCGCTCGACCGCTATGCGGCGTTCGCCTTGTAGCGGCGCGCTTTTGTCGCGTGTCGGCCAGCGGTGATAGACGATCAGCCAGTCGCCGCTGACGGAGTCGCGAACAAAGCTGTGATGTCCCGGGCCCTGATGGGCCGCATCGGACCGCAGCAGTACACCGCGATATTGCCAGGGGCCGGCGGACGACGGGCCGGTCGCATAATGAACCGAATAACCGGCGCTGTTCCATGCGCCGTGACTGTAGGAAAGATAATAGACCCCGCCGCGTTCGTGCACGAAGGCGCCCTCGGTAAAATGGGGCGGCTGTTCGGTGGCGACCTCGTCGGCGATCGACAGCAGATCATCCGCCAGCCGATAGATGCGAAGGCGCGATCCGGCGCTGCCACCGGCGTAGAGGTAAAAACGGCCGCTCGCGGGATCGCGAAATGCCATCGGGTCGATTGCCTCGAAACCCTCACCGCCAGTGAGCAGCGGGCGGCCGGAGTCGGTGAACGGACCCTGCGGCCGATCGGCGACCGCGACGCCGATCCGGCTGAGCGTGGGATTTTGCGGACCGACCGAATAAAAAAGATAGTAGCGACCGTTCGCCGCGATCAGCGCCGGTGCCCACAGATAGTGGCGAGGAGCACCGTCATCGTCGATCCAGCCGATCGCGTCACGACGCAGGATGACGCCGCGAAACCGCCAGTGCCGCAAATCGCGCGTCGTCCAGGCCGATAGCCGGTCTCCGCCGCCAGTCGGATAGACCCATAGTTCGTCGCCGATCGCCATCGCATGCGGGTCGGCCCCGACAATCGATTCCGTCCCGGAAACCGCGGCGGGCGTGATCGGGCCGGGCAGCATCATCGCTGCCGCGGCCGCCCACGCCCACCGAGGGCGGGAGGATATCATCAGAAGCGCGCGCGCAGGCTCGCCCCATAGAAGCTGTCGTCGACGCGAATGTCGTGCGGGAAGGCGGGCGTGTGGAAATAGCTGTAATATTTGCTCTTGAGGACGTTCACGCCGTCGACGCTGAGCGCCAGATTCTCGTTGATGTCATAGCTGACCGAGAAATCGAGCCGGCCGTTCGCCTTGACGCGATTGAACTTCGCGCCGTCACCCGGCACCAGCAGGCCGCCGCCGAACAGACCCTCGTTGAACTTGCCGCGCCATGTGTAGACGACGCGCGCGGTGAAGCCGTATTTCTCGTACAGCCCGCCGATATTATAGCTGTATTTCGACACGCCGAGCAGCGGTTCGCCGACGAGCGGATCGGTCGGGGTCTTGATCTTGCTGTCGGCGAAGGTGAAGTTTCCAAACATGCCGAGACCGTCGAGCCCTTCGGGCAGGAAATCGAAGAACATCTGGCCGCTGACCTCGACGCCCTTCAGCTGCGCGCCGCCCAGGTTGCGCGGACGCGAGATATTATAGGTGATGCCGTCGATAACCTCGGGCTCGACGCCGATCGCCACGCGATCCTTGATCTCGCGATAATAGACCGCGGCCGACACATAGCTCGACGGGCCGAAATAATATTCCGCCGTCGCATCCCATGCTTCCGATTTCTGCGACCGCAAATCCGGATTGCCGCCATTGCCATTGGGGCGGATATTCGCGTTGTTCGGCACTTGATAGAAAAGGCCGGGATTAAGGTCGCCGAACGCCGGGCGCGACAGCGTCTTGGCGTAGCTGGCACGCAGCTGGAGCTCGGGCGTCAGCTTCAGCCGGACGCTGGCGTTCGGCAGGAAGTCGGTTTCGGTGCTCGACCGCCGGACGGGCGTCAGCACGCCACTCACCCGGCCCGTCCCTTGCAGGTCACGGTCGTTCGTTACCCAGCGCACGCCGACAAGGCCGTCGACCAGCATGTCGCCGCCAAGATCGGCGGCATATTTGACCTGCACATAGCCCGACATCGTCTTTTCGTTCGCACGGTAGCTACGCGACGGGTCAGGCGTCGGGTCGCCCGTCGGCGCGCCATAGAGCTGGCGCAGAAGGTCGGTGTTTTCGCGCAGGAAATCGGGATCGGGGGTGTACCAGTTCGCCCCGTTGTTGATGAACGGGATCGACGCCGGCGACAGGATCAGGAAATCCGACGGCAGCCCGACCGAATTGACCTGCGTGACGCGGTTGCCTCCGGGCGCGGCGGGGCCGCCGGCGAAGCCTTCGAACGACGCCTTGCGGTCCGCATAGCGGAAGCCGAGCTGGATCTGGTCGATGAAGCTTTCGACGTCGTAGCTGAAGTCGGTCCGCCACGCCTTCAGCGAGCTTTTCGATGTGTTGATGTCCTGGAACAGGCTGTTCGCAAAGCGGAAATCATTGGGATCGCTCAGCGGATCGCCCGTCATCACGGTCGTCCCATGACCGTTGTCGTTGATGATGACATTCACCGCGGGGATCGTCTTGCCGATATCGACGATGATGTTGCGCGCCTTGAACGTGGTGTCGAAATAGGAAAGATCACTTTCGAAATGAATGCGGTCATTATCGTACCGCATGCCGCCTGCGATCAGCCATTGGTCGGTCTTGTCGCGCTTGGCCTGCGTGCTGGTGAGGCCGGGAACGTTGTTGAAGGTCGCGCTTTCGCCGAGGCACAGATTCTGGGTGGTCCCGCCGTTTCTGGTCGGGAAGCCGCCGCCGTCGACCTGCGCCGTGAAACATTCGTCGCCCGCCACGGCATTGGTGATGCTTTGCGCCGCGAAAATGTCGGAAAAGATGAAATTGGTGGCAAAGCGCGAGCGATAGCCGCTGTAGAGACCGTCGACATACAGCTCGAGTTCGGGGGTCGGTTTCCACTGGAGCGCGAGATTGGCCTGCGGACGGCTGTAGCTGCCGGTGTCGGTCAACCCGCCGACGCACGTCGGCAGCACGATCCCCGCGGCGCCCGGAGGCCCGTTGGAGCCCGAGCGCGGATCGCAGTTGAACGAGATCGGCCGGTTGAAATTCTGATCCGAGTAGGAAATGTTGAGGAGCGCGCCGAATTCGCCGTCGCCGACGTTCCAGCGGCCGCTGATCAACCCGCCGACCGTATAGCTGAACTTGTCGACTTCCTTGCCATAGGTGCCGCGCCCGTTGAGCGCGACGCTGACGCCCTCCTTGAAATTGAACGGCTTTTGCAGCTTGAGGTTGATGACCCCGGCAACCCCGCCCTCGAGCAGGTTGGCCGAGTTGGATTTATAGACTTCGGCCCCCGCCAGCGCCTCGGCGGGCAGGTCCTGAAAGGCGAAGCCGCGGCCGACACCGGTGAAGATTTCACGCCCGTCAAGCGTCGTCAAAATATCGCCGATGCCGCGCACCAACGGGCTGACGACCTCGTTGTTGAAGCCGTTGACGGTCTGGATGCCCGGCACGCGCTGCAGCGCCGCGGCGACCGTCGAATCGGGGAATTTGCCGATGTCGTCGGCGACGATGACCTCGACCACCTGGTCCGAATTGCGCTTGATGTTGCGTGCGGCCTGCAGGCTGGCGCGCTGGCCGGTCACGACGATTTCGCGATCGGTCGCCGGGGTGCCTTCGCTGGCCACGCTGCCGGTTTCCACCTGCTCGTCCGCCGTCTGCGCCGCGGCGGACGCCGATGCGAGCAGGGCCGCCATCGACGCACTCGTAAACATGAACAATCTGGTCTTCATCGGTCGTCTCCCCATAGAGCTGCCAGGTGGTGTTCACCCGATCTTGTTGATTTTAAATATCTTATTTGTAATACAAATTATTCAGGCACAAAAATTTGAAGGATTGGAAAGGGCGTTATTTCGTCGGCACGACGCCCTTTGGCGCGGCGGTCAGGCGCTTGATCAGGTCGACTTCGGCCTGGCGATACGGCGTGCCGTCGCTGCGTAGAACCTCATGGAACCAGATCGGCGGCTCATCGCCGGTGTAGGGCTTTTTCCAGCTGTCCCAGGGGAGCCGCGTCTGCGACTTGCCGTCGACGAAGCCCCAGTTGATCATCGCGACGCCATATTTCTTTCCCAGCGGCAGCGAGCCGTCGAAGGTCGATCCATTGCCGCGCGCCATATATTCGGTGCACAGCAGCGGCCGGCCATAGACCTGGAGCTGCTTGACGCGGCGTTCAAACGTCTCGGGCCAATTATAATCGTGGAAGGAAATGACGTCCGACTGCGCGACCTGGATCTTCTCGACCGCATCGAGCTTTTTCACGTCCGACCATTCGTCGCCGATCCACAGCCCGCTGGTCAGCGGCTGTTTCGGCTTTGCACTGCGCGTCCAGTCGAAGACCTGACCGAGCAGTCCGGCGACCATCGCCTTCTTGTTCGGCGTCGGTTTGTAATTACCGCCGCCCTCGTTGTTCGGCTCGTTCCAGACGTCCCAGGCGAGGACGCGATCGTCATTCGCGAAACGGCCGACGATATCCTTCACATAGGCTTCGAGCTTGCCGTGCTGCGACTTGTCGGCAAGCCGCGCGGCGCCCGGCGCTTGCATCCAGCCGCTGTTATGAACGCCGGGGATCGGCGGATGCTGCGGGCCCGCAACGGGGTTCGGGTCCCAGCAGCTGTCGAACAGCACGAACATCGGCTTGATCTTGTGCTTCGCCGCGATCGCAAGGAACTGGTCCATCCGCTGCTTCAGCCCCTCGGGATCATTTTCCCAGAGCAGATTGTGCAGATAGACGCGCATCGTGTTCATACCCATCGCCGACGCCCAGCCGAGTTCCTTGTCGATCGTTGCGGGATCGAAGGTCTCCGCCTGCCACATCTCGAACTGGTTGATCGCGGTGGCGGGATTGTAATTGGCCCCGACGAGCCAGGGCTGCGCCTCGTACCAGCTGTGCGCCTGCGCCTTGGTCCAGCGTTCGGCGGCATGCGCGGGCGATATCAGGAACAGCGCGGCGCAGACCAGCGCCATCAGCGTACGAAGCATCTCACTCTCCGAAAAAGAGACGGTAAACCATCTTGTTTATATAGGTTTGGCCCGGGGCCAGCCGCGCCGAACCAAGCGCAGGCTGGTTCGGCGTGTCCGGAAAAATCTGCGGCTCGAGTACGATCGCATCGCCCTGACGATAGAGCCTGCCCGCCTTGCCGACGACGGTGCCGTCGAGGAAATTGCCCGAATAAAATTGCACCCCGGGCTGGTTCGACCAGAGTTCGAAGCCGCGGCCCGAGACGGGCTCTTCGACCCGCGCGAGCTGGCGCAGCGTCTTCGACACCGTCTTGGCGACGACGAAATTATGGTCGTAGCCCTTTCCGATCACGATCTGCGGATCGCTCGCGTCGCGGACGCGTTCGCCGACGGCATGGGCCGTGTTGAAATCGAACACCGTGCCCGCGACCGGCTGAAACACACCGGTCGGGATCAATGTCTCATCGACCGGGGTATAAGCCGCTGCGGGAATGGTCAGCACATGCCCCATCGCCCCCTGCCCCGATCCCTCGCCCGCGAGATTCCAATAGCCGTGGTTGGTGATGTTGACGATCGTCGGCTTGTCGGTCGTCGCGCGATATTCGATGCCGAGCTCGTTCTTCTCGTTGAGCGAATAGGTCGCCAGCACGGTGAGCTTGCCCGGATAGCCCTGATCGCCGTCGGGGCTGACATAGCGCAGCGTGACCGACGCCGTGTCGCCCTTCTTGACCTCGACAACCTCCCACAACACCTTGTCGAAACCGGCGGTGCCGCCATGGAGCGAATTGCCGATATTGTTGACCGGGGTCTGATATTGCTTGCCGTCGAAGCTGAACTTGCCCTTCGCGATGCGGTTGGCAAAGCGTCCGACCGTCGCACCGAAATATTCGGACTTGGCGAGATAACCGTCGAGCGAGGGATAACCGAGCTGGACGTCGGCGACCTTGCCCTGCTTGTCGGGCATCATCAGCGACTGGATCGCGGCGCCCCAGTTGATGATCGTCGCCGAAACGCCTTTGGCGTTGGTCAGCGTCACCGCCTCGACCTGCCGCCCGTCAGGGAGGGCGCCAAAAGGCTTGCGCTGGATTTCCGCCGCGCCCGCGGGGGCAAGGGCCAGCGCCCAGCCGGCCGCCCCGAGTGCGAGCGATGCCGCAAGCTTCGCCTTCATGATGATCTCTCCCTTTTCATGGTCTATCACGCACCTTTTTGCGAGTAAAGCCGTTTAATATGATAATTAACTTGCGAATTGGCGTGGAGCGAAGCCCCGGATGCCGGCATCGACCTCGAACAAGGCGCCCGCATGCGGCGAAGCACTGTCGTCCTCGGCGGCCGAGGTGACGAACAGGCGGTCCAAATCGGCGCCCGCGAAAGCGCAGCTGGTGAGTTGTACCGCGGGCAGCGCGATACTGCGGTCGAGGCTGGCGTCGGGCGCATAGCGTTCGATACGCCCGGCACCCCAGAGCGCGATCCAAAGCCCGCCTTCGGCATCGAAGGTCATGCCGTCGGGGGTGCCGTCGCTCCCGGCGAAATCGAGGAAAATGCTGCGGTCGTGCAGGCTGCCGTCGTCGCCGATGCGATAGCGATAGACGTGGCCGAGCTTGCTGTCGGTATGGAACAGATGCTTGCCCCCGGGCATCATCGCGGGGCCGTTCGCGATCGTGTAGCCGCTATCGACCCGCGTGACGCGGCGGTCGGGGTCGAGCCGATAGAGGCTGCCGCTCGCGCCCTCGCAATCGAACGGCATCGTCCCCGCCCAGATGCGCCCCGCGTCGTCGGCCTTGGCGTCGTTCATCCGGTTCGCAGGCAGGCCGGGCTCGGGATCGTGGAACGGAGTTGCCGAGAAAGGATCGAGCCGCAGCTCGGCGAAACCGCTTTGCAAACCGGCGATGAAACCATCACCCGACGCGCGTTCGATCACCCAGCCGATCGGCTCGGCGAGCGTCCAGCGGGTCACTTCCCCGCCCGCGAGGTCGAGGCGATTGAGCGCGCAGCCGAGGATGTCGACCCAGTACAGCGCATTGTCGCGCGGCGACCACAAAGGCCCCTCGCCCAGCCGGTCGCGCGTGCCGCGCTCGACGATCTCGAATGCGCTCAATGGCTGTCCCTCGGCAGTCCGGCATTTTGGGCGAGCCGCTGAAATCTGGTCGCGTCCTCCAGCGCGGCGCCGCTGTCGAACTGGCCGACCAGCTGCCGCTGAATTTCCTGCCAGGGCGTCTGCGAAGCCGGATAGGTATAGCCGCCCGCCGCCTCGAGCCTGCTCCGCCGCGCGGCAAGCTCGGCGTCGTCGACGAGCATGTCGGCGGTCCGGCGGACGAGGTCGACGCGAACGATGTCGCCCGTCGCCAGCAGCGCCAACCCGCCGCCGGCCGCCGCCTCGGGCGATGCGTTGAGGATCGAGGGACTGCCCGACGTGCCCGACTGCCGCCCGTCGCCGATGCAGGGCAAGGTGTGGATCCCCCGCTTGATCAGCGCGACGGGTGGCTGCATGTTCACGACTTCGGCGCCGCCCGGATAGCCGATCGGCCCGGCGCCGCGGATGACCAATATGCAGTCCTCGTCGATGTCGAGCGCCGGATCGTCGATGCGCGCGTGATAATCTTCGGGACCGTCAAAGACGATCGCGCGGCCTTCGAAGACGTTTGGCCGATCGGGGTCCGACAGGTAGCGCGCGCGAAAGGCGTCGGAGATCACGCTCGCCTTCATCACCGCCGAATCGAACAAATTGCCGCTGAGCACCATCAACCCCGCATCCTCGCGAAGCGGTGAGGTAAAGGGCCGGATCACCGCCGCGTCCTGCGTCACGGCTTCACCGCAATTTTCGGCGAGCGTGCGGCCGTTGGCCGTCAGCACATTCCCGTCGAGCAGTCCCTCGCGCAGCAGCTCGCCGATCACCGCGGGAACGCCGCCGGCGCGATAGAAATCCTCACCCAGATATTCGCCCGCGGGCTGCAGGTTCACGAGCAGAGGAACATCCTCGCCTTCGCGCTGCCAGTCGTCCATCGTCAGTTCGACGCCGATATGACGCGCGATCGCATTGAGATGGATCGGCGCATTCGTCGACCCGCCGAGCGCGGCATTGACCTTGATCGCATTCAGGAACGCGGCGCGGGTCAGGATGTCGGAGGGCTTGCGATCGGCGTGGACCATCTCGACGATCGTGCGGCCGGTCTGCCACGCGCATTCCTGGCGATCGCGATAGGGCGCGGGGATCGCCGCCGACCCCGGCAACGCCATGCCCAGCGCTTCGGCCAGGCTGTTCATCGTCGTCGCGGTGCCCATCGTGTTGCAATAGCCGGTCGACGGCGCCGACGAGGCGACGAGTTCGACAAAGCCCTTATAGTCGATTTCGCCCGCCGCGAGCATCTCGCGCGCTTTCCACACGATCGTCCCCGACCCGGTGCGCTGCCCCTTGTACCAGCCGTTGATCATTGGCCCCACCGACAGCGCCGCCGCGGGGATGTTCACCGTCGCCGCGGCCATTAGGCACGCGGGGGTCGTCTTGTCGCAGCCGATGGTGAGCACGACGCCGTCGAGCGGATAGCCATAGAGCGTCTCGACGAGGCCGAGATAGGCGAGGTTGCGGTCGAGCCCCGCCGTCGGCCGCTTGCCGGTTTCCTGAATGGGGTGCACCGGAAATTCGATCGGGATTCCGCCCGCATCGCGAATCCCCTGCTTCACCCGATCGGCGAGAATGATGTGGTGGCGATTGCATGGCACAAGATCGCTGCCCGTCTGCGCGATCCCGATGATCGGACGGTTCGACTGCAGTTCCTCGAGCGACAGGCCATAGTTCAGATAGCGCTCGACATAGAGCGCGGTCATGTCGGGATTGTCGGGATTATCGAACCACGATCGCGACCTCAGGGCCGGCCGCTTCGATCCGCCGTCATGCTTGTCGTCCGTCACTTCATTTCCTGACTTGGGTTCAATGTCATTTGAAGGCCGCGACCAGCTTGTCATATTGCGCCTTGCTGATCTCGATCATCGATCCGTGTCGCGCGCCCGCGGGCACCGCATAGCGGTTCCATTCGGTTACGCCGCTGTTGCCCGACATCTGGAACCACGGCCCCTCGAGCCGCGGCGCCTTCGACAGACCATAGCTGGTCCCGGCATATTGCTCGTAATAGAGCAGCCAGTCGGCGCCGTTCGGCGCGCGGATGATCGTCGGCGCCTCGCGGAAATTGGGGCTGAGCGCCGGGCCGGGGGTCGGATAGGGACCGGTCATGTCCTTCGCGCAGGTGATGCGGACGGTCTTGCCCGTCGTCCAGGAATAGGAGGGGTAACGCTCGTCCTTCAGGAGCGCGCAATAGCCGCCCTCGGGGTTCGGCTGGATGACCGTGTCGATCGTCGCCATCTCCCATTCGAACAGGCGCCGCGGCGGCCCGGCAAAGCTTTTGAGGTCGGGCGACAGGACATAAAGCGTGCGCTGGCTTTCCCAATAGCGCTCCGGGTCGCTCGCCGATCCCGGGACCGTCGGCGTGTGCCAGCTCAGCAGGAAGCGTTTCGACGGCTTGTCGAAATAAAGCTTGGGCGCGCCGATGCGCTGCAGCGGATTGGCGAGGCCGACCGCGGACTGCAGATCGGGCTGATAGGTGCCATAGGGCGCCCAGTTCACCAGATCGTCCGACACCCAGAAGCGGATCAGCGGATCCTCGTCGCTCTTGTTGCCGACCAGATAATAGCGCCCGTCGGGACCCTGTGCGATCGAAGCGTGGCCGTGATAATCCTTCGACACCGGCTTTCCGCCATTGAGCTCAGTCCAGTAGAGGCCGTCGCGGCTGACCGAGTAATAGAGGATGCCGTAATGGCCCGTTTTCATATGCGCGAACAGATAGGCTTTGTCGGGATGGACATAGGTGTCGGGCGCCGAGGACGGCTGCGTGTTATCCTGCGCCAGCCCGGGCGCGATGAACGCGGCGAATGCAAGGCAAGCCATCGACAATCTGCGAAGCGACATGATCTCTCCCCTCTGCGGACCTTGCGCGGCCCCTTGCATATGCTTTGATCTCGTATAAGCAGATATATATGATAAATAAAGAGGATGCGATGGGCGAGAAGAAAGATTTTTCGGGAGCGAGCGAAGGCACGGAAATCCGCCTTGCGCTGGTCGGCATCGGCAAGATCGCGCGTGACCAGCACCTGCCGGCGATCGCGGCCGATCCGCGCTACCGGCTGGCCGCGACCGCGAGCCGCAACGATTCGGTCGACGGCGTGCCGGGCTATCGCAACATCGACGAGTTGCTTGCTTCCGGCCTGCCGCTCGACGCCGTATCGCTATGTACGCCGCCCGAAGGACGCGCTGATATCGCGCGCCGCGCGATCGATGCCGGTCTGCATGTCATGCTTGAAAAGCCCCCCGGCGTGACCGCCGAAGAGGTGCACGCGCTCGCGCGCCACGCGCTGGCAAAGGGCGTCACCTTGTTCGCCTCCTGGCACTCGCGCGAAGCCGCCGCGGTCGACACCGCGCGCGAATGGCTGTCGGGCCGTGCCGTCACCGGCGGGCGGATCGCGTGGAAGGAGGATATCCGCCAGTGGCATCCCGGGCAGGAGTGGATCCTCGAGCGCGCGGGCATGGGTGTCTTCGATCCGGCGATCAACGCCTTCTCGATCCTGACCCGTATCCTCCCGGCACGCTTCGACGTCGAAGCCGCCACCCTCGACATTCCAAGCAACCGGTCGGCCGCGATCGCCGCCGCCTGCACTCTGCGCAGCGCCGAAGGCTATCAGATCGAAGCCGATCTCGATTTCCTGTTCGCCGGCGCGCCAAGCTGGGACATCGAAGTTGCGACCGATGCCGGGCGATTGATCCTGCGCGACGGCGGCGCGACGATCGAGCTGCCCGGCGCCACGCCGCATAGCGGCGAAAATTGCGAATATCCCCGCCTCTATGGCCGCTTCCACGCGCTGATCGAAGCCGCGGAAATCGACGCCGACACCGCTCCGCTCGAACTCGTCGAACAAACATATGGCCTTGGCACGCGCCGCAGCGCGCCGCCGTTTGAATTTTGAGAGGAAACCGGCAGGAGAGCTCGTGATGCGGAACGATAGCGAAGCCCTCGACCGGCGAACCCTCCTCCGGCTGGCCAGCGGAACGGCGCTGGCGATGGGAGCGTCCCGCACGCTCGCTGCGAGCCCCGCGCCGACCGGTGTCGCGCAAATCTGGCCGGGCCGCGAACTTGTCCGGCTCTGGCCCGGCGCGGCACCGGGCACGCCCGCGCGCCTGCCGCCGTTCAGGATCGAGGACCGCGGCACCCCGACCTTCCTTAACCGCGTCGTGACCGGGATCGCCGATCCCGCAATGATCGTCTGCCGTCCCGCCAGACCGAATGGCACCGCGATATTGCTGATGCCCGGCGGCGGTTATGGCGTCGAATATGTCGACAATGACGGCCTGCGCGAAGCCGACTATTGGACGGCCCGGGGCATTACCGCTTTCATCCTCGTCTATCGCCTGCCCGGCGAAGGCTGGGTCCGGCATTCGGATGTGCCGTTGCAGGATGCACAGCGCGCGCTGCGGCTGATCCGCGCCCGCGCCAACGATTATCGCGTTGCTTCCGACCGGATCATGCTCCTCGGCTCGTCCGCGGGCGGGCACCTCGCGGGATCGCTCGCAACGCGTTTCGGCGAAGACGTCTATTCCCCTGTCGATGTCGCCGACCGACAATCGGCGCGGCCCGACCTCGCGGCGTTGCTCTATCCCGTCATCTCGATGCAGGCGGACATCACGCATGCCGGCTCGCGCGCGGCGCTGATCGGCGCGGCCGCGGGTCCGTCGCTTGTCGATCGATATTCGGTCGACCGCCGCATTGCCGCGGATACCCCACCGATGTTCCTCGCCGCGGCGGGCGATGATGACATCGTGCCGGTCGAAAACAGCATCCTCGCCTATCGAGCGATGCTCGCGCAAGGGCGCAGCGCGTCGATGCACCTGTTCGAAACCGGCGGGCATGGCTTCGGGCCGAACTTGCCCGCCGCGAGCCCCGCGTCGCGCTGGCCCGATCTGCTTCTGGCCTTTGCCGCCGCCCGCGGGCTTCTGGAATGAAGCCAGTGCCGGACGCGCCTAGCGCTCGCGGCCACCCGACGGCACCGGAAGCCTTTTTCCGATAGCGACGGGCGCGCCGAAATCCGGCCAGCCCGCGCCAGTCCATCCAAAACGCTGGATATGCGGCGCCCGTTTCGCCGTGCAGCCCATGCCCGCGGCCGGATTGGCATGGTAAATGATCCAGCTTTCGCGGCCGTCGGGCGACCGGAAAAAGCCGTTGTGCCCGGTCGCATAAACGCCGTTGCCACTTTTGAAGACGGGCTGCGGCGACTTGCTCCACGCGGCGGCGTCGAGCGGATCGGCGCCCGCCGGCGCACGGAGCAGCCCCAGCGAATAATCGTCCGACCAGCAGGCACTGGCCGAATAGGTCAGGAAAAGATCACCCTTCGGGCCGGGCAGAAATTCGGGCCCCTCGACAATCTGCCGCCCGCCCTGCCGTTCCCAGACATGGTCGGGCCGCGCGATCACCGCCTCGCGTCCTTTCAGGGTCCAGGGACTCTCCATCTCGGCAATCGCGATCGCGCTGTCGGGCCCGATATAGGGCGAATAGGCGAAATAGCGTTTGCCGCCGTGATCGAAGACGGTGCCGTCGATCCCGGCGTGCGCCGTATTGACGCGGCCGCGATCGACCCATTTTCCGCGCAACGGATCGGGACCCGCATTTTCCAGGACAAAGACCGCGCGATGATCGTCGTCGGTGAACCCGCTGGCGGTCGCCGAATAATAGAGAAACCACTTGCCATCGATGCGATGCAGTTCGGGCGCCCATATCGAATGCGCATTCGCGCCCTCCTTCGGCGGCGTCCAGACGGTCACCGGCTCGACCTCGCCCAGCCTCGCGACATTGTCGGTCCGCCACAGCGCGATCCGGTCGCCGAGCGTATGGGTGTAATAATAATATCCGCCGACCTGCAGGATCCACGGATCGGGACCCGAGGGAAGCAGCGGGTTGGCGAAGGTGGCGACACCCGCCTCCTCAGCCGCCGCAGGCAATGCGAGACCGCCGATTGCCGCGACAGCAACACCCCACGCGACCCGCCGGACGAAACGGCGCGCAAGACGGTTGGCCGAACCCGAAAAAAGCATGCACCTCTCCTCATTGTTCTGATCATTATTTATAATATAAGTATGATCAAATTGGCAACCGACGACTTGGGCGCGTATGCGTGGATGCGTTCTGGCCGGTAGCGGCCTGTCAGCTTTCACTTCGGAAATTGTGAGCGCGGCCGCCCAATCACGTAAGGATTTCGCGCTCAATCCGGACTGTGGCCGTAGGGCCACAGCGCCGCATGATTCGTATCCGGCGGGAGCTTCGCGTTCATCCTAACCCTTTTCCCGAGCGTTGCTGACGCGGCTGCCGGATTTCGGCGACCGCACACATATGCCTGAAAACAACAGGAGGAGAGGATAATGACCCAATTCCAGCAATTTGCTCGGTCGGGAACAGCCGTCATCGCCGTCGCGGCAGCTCTGGCAAGCGCCGCCCCCGGCAACGCACAGCAATCGGAACCGCTTCCGCAGGACAGCACGGCCGAAACATCGGGGGAAACCATTGTCGTCACCGGTTCGCGCATCCGCCGCGACCCGCTGGATCAGGAAGCCCCGATCGCGTTCATCGGTCAGGAGGATATCGCGAAGACCGGTCTCAATTCGGTCAACGACGTGCTTCAGCGGCTGCCCAGTTCGGGCGGCGGTCTCAACAGCAAGTTCAACAACAGCGGCAACCTCGGCAACCCGCCCGACGGCGGCGGCGTCGGCGCAGGCGCGGCCGAAATCGACCTGCGCTACCTCGGCTCACGCCGCGTCCTCGTGCTCGTCGATGGCATCCGCTATGTGAACGGGGCTTCGGCAAGCGGCGTCCCCGGATCGACCGACCTCAACTCGATCCCCGAAAGCGCGATCGAGCGCATCGAGGTGCTGCAGGACGGCGCCTCGGCGATCTACGGTTCGGACGCGATCGCGGGCGTCGTCAACATCATCACCAAGAAAAGCCAGGAGGGGCTGCGTGCCAGCGCGCAGGTCGGCGGTTATGGCCAGGGCGACGGCTTTACCAAGAGCGCGCAGGTGAGCTGGGGCAACGGCCGCGGCCCGACGCAGATCGTCGTCGGCGCCAACTATGTGCAGCAGGACGGCGTCCTCGCGGGCAGCCGCGCAATCTCGCGTTTCCCGGCGCCCTATTCGAACACCTGCCTCGATGGCGGCTGTTCGGGCTTCGTGCCGCTCGGACGCTTTATCGTGTTCGGGACGCCCGATGCGCAAGGCCAGATAGTAAGAAATGATTTGACCCTGCGCGGCCCGGTAATCGGCCGCAACCCCGTGTATAACGCGGGCAATCCAACCGATCCGGCAAGCGATTTCAAGGCCTTTGGCAACGCCGACCGCTTCAATTTCGGCCCGTTCAACTATCTCCAGATCCCGGTCGAGCGCTATGGCGCCTTCGTCAACGCCCGCCAGGAAATCTCCGACAGCATCAATTTCTCGGTTCGCGGGATATGGAATCAGCGTAAATCGAAGAACCAGGCCGCGCCGCTGCCCTTTGGTTTCGGCCCCGCCGCGGGGCTGACGCCGGTGCTCGACGCGATCACCGTCGATGCGACCAACCCCTTCAATCCGTTCGGGGTAACGCTCGACGCGAGCAACACCGATCTGGTCTATCGCCGCTTCGTCGAGGGCGGCCCGCGCCGCTTCAACCAGACCGTGACCACCCTCTATGGCGTTGCGACGCTCGACGGCAGCTTCGACATCGGCGGCGGGCGCAAATGGTATTGGGACGTCAACGCCGCCTATGGCCGCAACAAGGCCAAGCAGACGATGTTCGGCAACATCAATTCGGATCGCCTGCGCCGCGCGCTCGGCCCGGTCGCCGCCTGCACCGGCGAATGCGTGCCGTTCAACATCTTCGGCGGGGTCGGTTCGATCACCCAGCCGATGATGGACTATGTCATGTTCACCCAGCGCGACCGCAGCCGCCAGTCGACCTTCAGCGCCTCGGCCAACATCACAGGCAGCCTTTTCGACCTGCCGGGCGGGCCGCTCGGTATCGCCATCGGGGCCGAATATCGAAAGCTCAAGGGCAGCTTCGATCCTGACCCGATTGTCGCCGCGGGCTTCAGTTCGGACATCCCGGCGCTGCCGACGCGCGGCAGCTATGACGTCAAGGAAGCCTATGTCGAACTCAGCGCTCCGGTGCTGTCCGACACGCCCTTCTTCGACCTGCTCGAATTCACCGGCGCGGTGCGCTGGTCGGACTATTCGACCTCGGGCTCGACGACGACGCTGAAGGGCGGGGTCAACTGGAAACCGATCCAGGACCTGCGCCTCCGCGCCTCCTATGCCGAAGGCTTCCGAGCGCCGTCGATCGGCGAATTGTTCGGCACCCAGTCGCGCTTCGACCAGCAGATCAACGATCCCTGCTCGACCTCGACGACCACGGGCCAGAACTGGAACAATAACACAACCGTTCGGACCAATTGCATTGCCCAGGGGGTTCCGGCCGCCGGCTATGCGCAGGCCAATCCACAGATTTCGGTGCTCGTCGGCGGCAATCAGGATCTGGCAGCCGAAAGTTCGAAGAGCTGGATTTTCGGCGGCGTTTACAGTCCCGGCTTCATCCCCGGCCTGTCGATCGAGGCCAATTATTACGACATCAAGATCAAGGGCGCGATCCAGGCGGTAAATGCCGAGATCACGCTGGCGCAGTGTGCCGGACAGAATGATGCCGACGCCTGCGCGCTTGTCACCCGCGCGGGCGGCGGACAGTTGACCTTCGTCGAAGGGCTGCTCCAGAATATCGCCGGCATCCGTACCAAGGGGATCGACGCCAACCTGACCTACCGGACACAGAAAACGTCCGCCGGGCGGTTCGGCTTCACCTGGAACAACACCTTCCTCACCCAATATGACGTGATCGTGCCGACCGCCGACGGCTCGCTGGTCGTCAGCCGCGAGGGGACCGAACAGGGCAGTCCCAGCCAGGCCTTCCCCAAATGGAAGTCGGTCGGGATCCTCGACTGGGACGGCGCATCGATCGGCGCGACGCTGACCGGCCGTTATGTTTCGGCGATCCGCGAACCGCTGGCCAACGACAACAAGTTGAAGGCGCGCTTCTACACCGACTTCCAGCTGCGCTGGTTCCCGGCGGAGGATCCCGAGGCCTTCGGCTTCGCGCTCGGCGTGAACAATCTGTTCAACGTCAAGGCGCCGGGGTGCATCAGCTGCGACATCAACAATTTCGATCCGACCGCCTATGACTTGCCCGGACGCTATTATTACGTCCGCGCCAGCTTCAAGATGTAGGCATTCGCGCTTGGAGGGTGATCGATCTCGCGCGAGACCGATCACCCCTTCGCATTGGGATCCAACATCCTCTATCTGACGGGCGGAACGAAAGAGGCGGAAGCGCCGATGCGCGGCGCGATCGACCTGACCGCCTCGCTCGATGGCGAAATGCGGGCCTTGCCGGCCGCGTGGGGCACATTCGGAGAGGTGCTGGCAGGCCGGTGCAGGCCAGCAACGCGTTCCGAGGCGTCGGTAGCGCTGCTGACGGGGATCGAATTCGGGCAGGCCGAAAATGGTGCACCCGACTGGATTCGAACCAGTGGCCCCCAGATTAGGAATCTGATGCTCTATCCTGCTGAGCTACGGGTGCGCCGCCGCTCGTGTAGCGGTGCAGCGCGCAAAGCGTCAATCGGGATGGATCAATTGGCCGCCTCGGGCGGGACGATCGGTACGAGCAAGGGCATCGCGGCGATCCCGTCGTCGTGCAGCGATCGCGCCTCTTCGGGCGAGGCCTGGCCGTGGATCAGGTCTTCGGCCGCGCGTCCTTCGTGCATCGCGCGCGCCGCATCGGCGAACTCGCGCCCCACCCAGCGCGACTGCGGCAGCATTTCGGCCTGCTTTGCGGCAATGTCGGCGAGCAATTTGCGCACCAGGTCGGGCGACGCCTCATCCGAGCCGGACGGCTTGGCGGGCGGCGGAGCGACCGCCTGACGGTTGGACTTGGCCCCCACTCGCGGCGCCATCACCGCCTTTTTCACATCGTCATCGCCGCATACGGGGCAATTGATCAACCCGCGCGCCTGTTGCTCGCCAAAGCTCTCGCTGCTCGCGAACCAGGCCTCGAAACGGTGATCGCCCGCGGCGCAGCAAAGGTCGAAAACGATCAAGGTCAGCCCAGCCCCAACAGCGGATCGAGCCCGCCGCGCGCATCGAGCGCCGCCATATCGTCGCTGCCGCCGATATGTTTTCCGTCGATGAATATCTGCGGGACGGTGCGCGCCCCACCCGCGCGTTCGACCATCGCGTCGAACCCGGCGCGGTCCATCGTCAGGTCGATTTCCTGATATTCGACGCCCTTGCGCTCAAGCAGCGCCTTGGCGCGCGAGCAATAGGGGCAGAAGAACTTCGTAAAAACTTCGATCTTGGCCATGCGGCTATCCTGTCATCCTTCACTCGCCATATCGGAATCCAACGAAGCAAAGTCAAATATGTTGCTTGTCATGAGGGCCTCGGGAACGACGCGCGCCCATGTTAGAGCGGACACTTGTGCGGCGCCGCTGCGCCCGAGCACCCGCGCCGCCGCGCGCAGCGTCGCGCCGCTGGCATGGACATCGTCGACCAGCACCAGATGCCGCCCCGCCGCGCGCGCCTTGCCATCGCCCGCCAGCGCAAAGGCGCCGGCGACGATCCGGTCGCGCTCGCGCCGCCCCTTGCCGCGCAGCGATGCCGTCGCCTTCCTGCGCAAAAGCAGGTGGTGGTCGCGCGGTACGCCGGTCAACCGTGCCAACTCGTCGGCGATCAGCGCCGCCTGATTGAACCCGCGCGACCACAGGCGCCAGCGGTGCAACGGCACCGGAACCAGCAGCATCCCCTCGATGTCTCCTAGCATGGCGAGGTGCCGCGCCATCAGCCGCGCCATCAGCCGCGCATGCCCGGTCCGCCGCCCATATTTGAGGCGCAGCGCCACCGTCCGCGCGACGGGGCCATAGGCGACCGCTGCGGGTGCGCCCTCGAACGGTGGCGCGCTTGCCAGACACGCGCCGCACATAACCGGCCCGCCGAGCAAGGCGGCAGGCAGCGGAATCGAGCAGCGCGAACAACAAGGCCCATCGAGAAAATGGAGCGACGACCAGCAGGTCAGGCAGAATTGGCGGTCTTCGCCGACGATGATCCCGCATCCGGGACAGCGCGGCGGCAGCGCATAATCGACAACCGCGCGCGCCGCGGCGCGCAAAGTGCCGCGCCAGGCCCCGGCCGGCGCGCCGTCTTTTTCGACATCCCCCGTCGTCGTCGCCATCACCGGCTTGTGAAGCATCGCCGGGGGCGGCACAAGCGGCGCATGTCGCAGCCTCCCCGCCCGCTTTTCTCCCCCGCCCGCCACCGCTCCCAGCGCGACCGCATGGCGCGCCTGCCCGCATCGGCCAATTTCCTCCCGCCGCTCATCGCCGAAACCCTGCTCGACCGGCTCGCGATGGTGACGCGCGAATTTCCGCGCACGTTGCTCATCGGCGCGCATGATGCCGCGCTCGCCGATCATCTGCGCGCAACGGGCACCGATCTCACCATCGCCGAGGCGGGGCCGCGCCTTGCCGCCGGAACCGGCGCGATCGCGGTCGAGGCCGACGCCATCGACCTGCCCTTCGCCAGTTTCGACCTCATCATCTGGCCCGGAGGGCTCGATAGCGTCAACGACGTGCCCGGCGCGCTCCTTCGCCTCCGCGCCCTGCTCGCCCCCGACGGCCTGTTGCTCGGCGCCTTCGTCGGCGACGGCAGCCTGCCCCGCCTGCGCCGCGCGGTAATGACCGAAGGCGTCCGGTCGATCGCGCGGCTGCACCCGCAGATCGACCTCGCCGCGATGGGCAATCTGCTCCAGCGCGTCGGCTTCACCCTGCCCGTCGTCGATGTCGACGCGCTGACGGTGCGTTACGGCGACTGGTTCGCGCTGGTACGCGACCTGCGCGCCGCCAGCCTGTCGAGCCGGCTCGCGCCCGCCCCGCCGCCCCTGACGCGCGAAGAAACCGCACGGATTGCCGCCGCTTTCGCGGGCCAGGCCGATCCCGACGGCAGGATCGCCGAAAGCTTCCGCATCGTCCATTTCAGCGGCTGGGCGCCACATCCCGACCAGCCGCAACCCGCACGGCGCGGCAGCGGCACCGCCTCGCTCGCCGAAGCGCTCAAACCAAAGGACTAGATCAAAGCCTCCAAAAGCCCGATCAGCGGCTTGTCGGCGGGCGGCATGTCGAGCCCGTGCAGTTCGACGGGGCGTACCCAGCGCAGCGCGCTGGCGTGCTGTGCCACCGGCGTCCCGCGCCATTTGCGGCAGACGAACAGTAACAGCAGCAGATGCCGGTTGCCGAGCATGTCGCTGGCGAAACAGGCGGGCGCAAGGCAGGCGTGATCGACATCGATCGCAAGTTCCTCGCCCAGTTCGCGGATCAACGCCTGCTCGGGCGTTTCGCCGGGTTCCAGCTTGCCGCCGGGGAATTCCCACAGCCCCGCCATCGACAGACCTTCGGGACGCTGCTGGACAAGCAGCCTTCCGTCGCGGTCGACGAGCGCGGCCGCCACGACAACGAGCGAGGTTTCCTGCGGTTTTCCGGGGTCTGGCACGGACAAATTGTTAACCTTCCTGTGTGAATATGGGCACCCTCGGGAACTATAATTTCAGTCAGGGGTGGAACAATGCGAAACTTTTACAGGCTGATGCGGTCGACCAGGGCCGCCACAGCCGTCGAATACGGGCTGATCCTGGCCCTTGTCTTTTTGGCGGCCGTCGTTGCGGTAGGCAATGTCGCCAACTCCACCAACAGCATGTGGGGAAGCGTCTCGAACGCTGCCCAAAAAAATATGTAGCACCGCGACGGTCGTCCCTTTTCGGGGCTGCCGCGCACCGGTTTCGGGCGGGTGCCATTAAGATTTTCAAAACCTATTCACCCTAAACCCCCAGATGTTGACCCAGACCAGACCGTCAACAGGGTAAGTGAAATCAGGAGACCAGTCATGAAGTTCATCAAGAAGTTCGTTCGCGATACCAAAGCCGCCACCGCCATCGAATATGGCCTGATCGCGGCCCTCATCGCCGTCGCCGGCATCGCCGCGATGGGCGCAGTCGGCAACAGCGTCGGCAACACCTTCAACAAGGTTTCGACCGAGCTCAACAATAAGACGACCACCCCGTAATCGGGTTGGTTTGCGCCGCTATTGCGGTGGAAATCCGGAAAGGGCGGTGGAGCAATCCACCGCCCTTTTTCTTGCGCGCGCTGAAAGCAATTATCTGCTGGCGTACACGACGATCTTCACGCGCTGTCCCGGGGTCAGGCGGCTCGATGCTGTCAGGCGGTTGAGCACCTGGAACCGTTCGGTCTGATAATTGCTATAGGCCATTCGCCGCGCCAGGCTGGCAACCGTATCGCCGCGCCCGACGGTCACGACGTCGATCCGCCGCGGCCTGATCGCCGCCGCTTCCGCCGTGCTCAGCCGCCGGATGCTGCTGAACATCGAATTGAACGCGCTGCCGCCACCCGCCTGCGTCAGCGCGACGAAATGAAACGCGCTGCTGCGCGAAAATTCATAAGCGAAGACGGTGACATCGACTTGCCCCGACTGGGTATTCACCCGCGCGGTCGAATAGGATGCCGGGATGCCGTTCACCGTCGTGCGCTGGATCGCGCCGGGGCTGATCGACGCGTTACCCGCCACCGCCCTGAATGCCGCGGTGATATAGGCATTCATGTCGCCGCTGTACGGCCCCGTCGTAAATTGCGCCTGCCCGCCATTGCCGCTGACCAACACCGCATCGGCACCGTTCTGCATGCCATAGCCGTTCGGCACCGTGAAACGCAGCTTGAGGTCGGGGTGCAGGAAATCGCGCCCCTCGACCACGCCCTGCGCCGGATCGTCGCCATAAAGCACATTATCGAGCGAGGCGAGAAAGGCATCGGCATTGCGGTTGCCGCCACCACCGCCCGCCCGGCTCGCCAGCGTCTGCGCGTTGCGGACGCGCGACGCGGGGTCGGGGTGGGTGCTCGCCCATTCGGGCAGCGAGCGCGCGTCGCCGCCCGACAGACGGGCGTCGAGCGTCGTCTGGTTCGCAAGGCTCGTCAGCATCGTCGACAGCGCCATCGTGTCGTAACCGGCACTGCGCAGATATTGAACGCCGAGCTGATCGGCCTGCAGCTCCTGGCTGCGCGAAAAGCCCAGCGTCGCAAGCTGTGCCACGCGCATCGAATTATTCTGAAGGAGCCCGCCCAGCCCGCCGAGCAGCCCGCCATTGTCGCCGATCGCCCCGCCCAGCACCGCGCCGAGCACGCCGAGGATCTGGTTGCGCGTCGCCGCCGACTGGCGCTTCTTGCTGTGCTGCGCCGCGACATGCCCGACCTCGTGCCCGAGCACGCCGGCGAGTTCGGCTTCGTCGTTCATCAGCGCCATCAGCTGGCGCGTGACATAGACATAGCCCCCCGGGATCGCGAAGGCGTTGTTCACCGGCGAATTGAGGAGGGTGACGGTAAAATCGCTTGGGCTACGCGACAGGCCCGACTGAACGGCGATATTCTGTCCGACGCGGTTTACATAGGCGGCCTGCGGACCGCTATAAGCCCCGCCGAATTCGGCCATCAGCTGCGGATGCGCGTCGGTGCCCTGCTTGCGTTCGGCGGGCGAAATGCTCGTCGCGGTCTTGATCGCCTTCAGCTGTGCGTCGGCCGCGCCGGTCAAGGCCAGGCTGCCGAGCGCTGCCGATGCCGCCAGCTTGGTCGCTAGCCCGTTTTTCGTCTTCCGCACCATCGAAGCGCCTCCCTATCCGTTTCTTCTTTCAGGAATATCCCCGATTCACGACAAGGCAAGCCGCATCCGCGGTGCCCTTGGCGAAAGAAACGCGAAGCCCGGCGATCGGGTTCCGGTTCAGGCGCGGCCCATGGCGAGGAATTTTTCCTCGCGCGCGGCGAGCAAGGTCTCGCGCGGCAGCCCTGTCAGCGCGTCCAGTTCCTGCGCGATCGCATCGCCGAGCGCGGCAATCGCGACTTCGGGGGCGCGATGCGCGCCGCCGACGGGTTCGGTGACGATGCGGTCGATGATCTTCAGCCCCAGCAGATCCTGCGCCGACATCTTCATCGCCGCGGCGGCATCGGCCGCCTTGTCCGACGTGCGCCACAGGATCGACGCGCAGCCTTCGGGTGAAATCACCGAATAGACGGCATGTTCGAACATCAGCACGCGGTTCGCGGCGGCAAGTGCAATCGCGCCGCCCGAACCGCCCTCGCCGACCACCGCGGCGACCATCGGCACGCCCAAGGCGAGGCATTGTTCGGTCGAGCGCGCGATCGCTTCGGCCTGACCGCGCTCTTCGGCCTGGATTCCGGGAAAGGCGCCCGACGTGTCGACCAAAGTCACCACCGGCAGCCCGAAACGGTCGGCGAGCTGCATCAGGCGGATCGCCTTGCGATAGCCCTCGGGCTTCGCCATCCCGAAATTATGCTTCATGCGCGACGGGATATCGTCGCCCTTTTCGTGGCCGATGACCATCACGCGGCGGCCGCGGAACCGCGCCATTCCGCCCAAAATCGCCTGATCGTCGCCGAAATTGCGGTCGCCGGCCAGTGGCATCCAGTCGTCGAACAGACCCGCGACATAATGTTTGAAATGCGGGCGGTCGGGGTGCCGCGCGACCTGCGTCTTTTGCCAGGGCGTCAGTTTCGAATAGATTTCGCGGAGCAATTTCGAGGATTTGCCCTCAAGCTGCGCGATATCATTGTCGATGTTGAGCGTGGGGTCGTCCCCCATCTCGCGTAGCTCGGCAATCTGCCGATCGAGCGCGGCGACCTGTTTTTCGAAATCCAGAAAGGCTGTCATAGGGGAGCGCTAGGACGAAGGCGGCTCAACGTCAACGTCCGGGTCGAGGCTGGCCATCCGCGCCAGCGGATGCCGTTTGTTGACCAGTTCGACGAGGCGGCGGCTGTCGACATGCGTGTAGATTTCGGTCGTCGCGATATCGGCGTGGCCGAGCATCAATTGCAGCGCGCGCAGATCGGCCCCGCCCTCGAGCAGATGCGTGGCGAATGCGTGACGCAGCACATGCGGGCTGATCGCGGTTGGGTCGATCCCCGCCCGCCCGGCAAGCTCGCGCAGCATCTGGAACAGCCGCACACGCGAGATATGCGCCTTGCCCGACGGGAACAGCCAGAGCGGTCCATCGGCGAGGAGCGGCAGCCAGCGATCGAGCACCGTGCGCGCCCGTTCGGACAGCGGGACCAGACGTTCCTTGTCGCCTTTCCCGCGGATGATTAGAAATTCGCGCCCGCCGGCGATCGCGCGGCGGGCCAGCGACACCAGTTCGCTGGCGCGAAGGCCCGACCCATAGAGAAGTTCGAGCAGCAACAGCATCCGCACCGCGGCGGCGGGCGGCGCTTCTCCCGCCGCTTCCTCCTCGGCCTGCTCGAACAATCGCTCGACATGGTCGTGGGTCAGGATGCGCGGGAGCGGCCGACGCGTCGCGGGCCGCGCAATATCGAGCGCCGGATTATCCGTCCGCTCGCTTTCATCAAGCAGGAAGGCGAAAAACTGGCGCAGCGCCGACAGCTTGCGCGCCGCGCTGCTTGCCGCAAGCGACTGATAATCCGCCATCAATTTGCGCAAGTCGCCCGCATCGGCGTCGACTAGCCGGCCTTTCACCCACGCCGCCGCCTGTTCCAGATCGCGGCGATAGGCAGCCAGCGTATTGCGCGACGCACCGCGCTCGGCCGCCATCATTTCGAGGAAGCGGTCGATCAGCGCCGCGTCAGACATCGCCGATGTCCGGCAGCCTGATAACCTCAGACACGCACCAGCGCTTCGGCCGCGATCATCCGCGCTTCGGCCGCGAGGCCCACGTCGCGCAGCGCCCGGACGATATAATAAAGGTGATAGGGCGGGACTTCGGACCACTCGCCCTGCATCCCCGCCGCCGCGAGAAGCGCCACCATGCCGGGCTCGCGGCGTTCGGCCGCCGCCATGATCGCGCGCGACCATCGCGTCTGTTTGCCCAGATCGACCTCGAGATCGCTCGCCGCCGAAGCTGCTGCGCTCGCGTCGAGCCGCCCGAGGCCCGCGAGCCCCGCGAGCAGGAATTTCGATCGCAAGGCGTCGGCGCTGTCGTCGTCGCCCGCGAACTGGCCGACGGCGCCCGCGCTCATGCCGGTCAGCGGCCGCGGCGATCCCACCGCGAGCACCGCCCATGCGCGGCTGCCCACCGAAACGGTCGGAACCCACGCGATCGCATTTTCGTCATATCCGCCCGCGAGCATCGATCCCAGCAGCTGCCAGGGATCGCCGCCCACATCGGTATTGACCGGCAAGGCCGCGGCGGCGCGCGCGGTTGCGACCATCGCGGCATAGCTTTGCGTCGGCGTGCCGCCCGTGCCCCACAGTTGCTGCATCGCTGCATAGCGGTCGGCGCCGGCGGCGAGGCGAAAGGCACCGCGCAGCCGATCGGTCTGCGTCACGAGCGCCTCGGCGGGCTCTTCTTCGCTCGCCGCGGCGCTCAAGAGCGACACATAGGCTTCGCTCGACAGCACGCCGCGCGCGGCGGCTTCGGGCGCGGCGGCGATGCGGCTCGCCATGTCGGTCATCGGCGCGAGCACCGTCCAGCTCTTGATATTGGACGGCGCCGCGGTGCGCAACGCCTGGGGCACCGGGATCGCGGTCGCGGTCGCCATACCGAAGCGCCAGCTGGTCAGCCGGTCGATATTGTCCCACTCGATCGTCGTCGAGCGGCGCCCGGCGCCTGTCGCGCCGAGCACGCGTTCGGTGAGCAGGATGTCGAAGTTCGAGATTTTACCGCTCGACCGCACGCGGCCGATCGCCCAGCCCGCCGGCCCGGCTTCGCCCGACAGCCCCGAACAGATCGCCGACGCCAGGCGCCACGCCTGCTCGTCGCCATGCGCGAGGCCTGCGGGGACATAGGGGCACATGCCAGCCGGATCGGCGTTGGCGAGATAGGTTTGCTGCGCCGCGGCGACGAGGCGCGGGCTCGCGCGGTCATAGTCGACCGACTGGACGATCCGGCGCGCTATGATCGATTCGCCCATGCGCAGCAGCAGCGCCGTGCGAGCGGCGGCGAGGTCGGCGCCGTTGATCGTGTCGGGGGTGTCGATCGCCGACGCGAGCGAGCGGCGAAGCAAGATCTGCCCCCAGCGCGATGCGAACTGGCCATTCGTCTTGCCCATGATGGCGGCGGCATATTGGCCGCGCACACCGAACGCATCGGGCGCAAGCCCGCCCGTTTCGGGCGTCAGCGGCCCGATCCGCGTCAGCAGGCGGCGCGCGCCCGGCGGCAGGTCGTATTTCAGACCGCCCGATTCGACCTCTTCGTCCTCCTCGCCCTCTTCGCCGGTTTCGGCCGGCGCGCTCGCGCTAGCGGTCCCGGACGTCGGCACGACAGGCGGCGGGGCGCTGCCATTAGCGGGCGCCGAACCCGGGGTTGGCGTCGCAGTCGGCGACGGCGTGGGGGTCGGTCGCGGCGCGGGCGTCTCGGCGGGGTTGCCAAAGCCTTCGGGCAGCAGCGATTCCTGCGCGAGTGCGGGCAGGACCAGCGCCGCGGCGAGCGCGGTGCCCGACAGGCCCAGCGTCAGCGAAAGCGTTTTCATCTTCATCGTGGAGCGCTTTCGGCAATCTTGTCTGTCACGTCCACCTCAATCATTCGCGGCTCGATCGGCCGGCCCAGGAACAGCAGGAACAGGAAGAACGCCACCAGCACCAGCGCCAGCACGATCAATCGTGCAATCCAGCGGCTCTTTCCCGATCTGCCCCGCGCGCGCAATATCCAATGCCTGCCGTTCGTCTCATTTGAACCGCAGCAAAACCATTGTTCCGCGCGGCCCCTTCGGTATAGCCGCGCGCACCATGTCGCGAAACCCGAAAAGCCCGGCTGCTGCCATCCCCGCGTCGATCCGCGACCGGTCGATCGTGCTCGTCGGGCTGATGGGGTCGGGCAAATCGACGATCGGCCGCCGCCTCGCGCAACGCCTCGGCATGCGCTTCGCCGACGCCGACGACGAAATCGAACGTGCGGCAGGCATGACGATCTCCGACATTTTCGCGCGTTTCGGCGAGGCGCATTTTCGCGACGGCGAACGCCGCGTGATTTCGCGCCTGCTGGGCGAAAAGCCGATGGTGCTCGCAACGGGGGGCGGCGCCTTCGTCAATGAAGAGACGCGCGCGCTGATCCTGCAGGGCAGCCTTTGCATCTGGCTCGACGCGGATATCGCAACGCTCGTCGAACGCGTCGGCCGCCGCAGCCATCGCCCGCTGCTCAAGAATCGCGACCCCGGCGAGGTGCTCCGCGAACTGGCGGCGGTCCGCAACCCCATCTATGCCGAGGCGCATATTCGCGTCAGTTCGGCAAGCACGCCGCACGACCATACGGTGCGCGCGATCCTCGAGGCTCTGTCAAAGTGGGAAGATCCGAAATGGAAAGCCTGACCGTCGAATTGGGCAGCCGCAGCTATCCGATATTGATCGGCGACGGGCTGATCCAGGGCATCGGCGATCATGTCGCGCCGCTGCTGAAGCGCCCACGCACGATGATCGTCACCGACACGCATGTTGCCGAACAATATCTGATCCCGCTCGGCACCTCGCTGGCGATGGCCGACATCTCCTTTTCCTCCTTCGTGCTCGATCCGGGTGAAGGCACGAAGAGCTGGGCTGGCCTCGCGCGGCTGACCGAATGGCTGATCGGCGAAGGCGTCGAGCGGGGCGACCATGTCATTGCGCTTGGCGGCGGCGTGATCGGCGACCTCGTCGGTTTCGCGTGCAGCATCGTCAAACGCGGCTGCAACTTCATCCAGGTCCCGACCACGCTGCTCGCGCAAGTCGACAGCAGCGTCGGCGGCAAGACCGCGATCAACGTCCCCGCGGGCAAGAACCTCATCGGCGCTTTCCATCAGCCCGCCTTGGTCGTGATCGACCCGACGACGCTCGAAACGCTGCCGCGCCGCGAACTCGGCGCCGGTTATGCCGAGGTCGTCAAATATGGCCTGATCGACGACGCCGATTTCTTCGCCTGGTGCGAAGAGCATGGCGCGGCGCTGCTCGCGGGCGACAGCGCGGCCCGCCACAAAGCGATTGCGCATAGTGTCACGGCCAAGGCGCGCATCGTCGCCGCCGATGAGCGCGAGACGCAGGACATTCGCGCACTGCTCAACCTCGGCCACAGCTTCGGCCACGCGCTCGAAGCCGAAACGGGCTATTCGGACCGGCTGCTCCACGGCGAAGCGGTCGCGGCGGGCATGGTCCTCGCACACCAGTTTTCGGCCGCGAACGGCCTCTGCCCCGCGGCCGACGCCGAGCGGGTGCGCGCGCATCTGGCGAGCGTCGACCTGCCGCACAGCCTCGCCAGCGCGGGCGTCAACACCGATGGCGCGACGCTCGCGGGGCATATGGCGCACGACAAGAAGGTGCGCGGCGGCAAGCTGCCGCTGATCCTGACCCGCGGTATCGGACAGAGTTTCGTCACCGAAGACTATGGGCTCGACGCCGTCGCGGCGTTCCTCGACGGCCGGGCGTCAGCTGATCGCTGACGCCTGCTCATTTTCTTCGTCTTTCGGATCGTCTTTCTGGGCCTTCGCCGCCAGGCGCCGCAAACGGAATTTCTCCAGCACGCTTTCGGCTTCGCGTCCGCCGCCCGGCTTGAAACGATGGTCCATGCCCGCCGAAATGTCGCCCTCGTCGATCTGCGCCTGCAGCCGCGTCTCGTCGAGATGGCGCAAGGTCGCTTCGACATCTTCCATCTCGCGCGGATCGACGTCGAGATAGCGCAGCGCGGTGAGGCCCATCGCGACCGAGCTTTCAAAGACCTCGCGAATAACCCCGTCGACCCCGGCCCCGTCGATCGCGAGCAACTGACGGCGGTCGAATACCCGCATCAGCACCTTCGCATTCGGAAAGGCGTCGACGATCGGCTTCAACGCCGCGGCATCGACCGAGGCATCGTCGATGCAGAAGATGATCAGCCGGGCCTCGTCGGCGCCCGCACGGCGGAGCAGGTCGACGCGCAGCCCGTCGCCGAAATAGACCTTGGTATCGAAGCGGCTCGACAGCTCGATCTGGCTCGGTTTCTTGTCGATCAGCGTCACCGAACAGGCGACGCCGTGCAGCATCTGCGACACGATCTGCCCGAACCGTCCATAGCCGACGACGATCGCCGACCCGCGCGGCGCGCCCTCCGGATCATCGAGGTCGGCGGGCTCAGCGGCAGGCGAAAATTCGAGGTTGCGCGCGAACAGCATCAGGAACGGCGTCGTCACCATCGACAGCGTCACCACCGCGCTGAACAGGCTCGCCGCTGCGGGATCGATCAGCAGCGCGTCGGCCGCCTGCGCGAACAGCAGGAAGCCGAACTCGCCGCCCTGGCTGAGGAGCAGGCCGAGCCCCAGCGCCACCGGCCACGGTTTGCCGAACAATTTCACGATCAGCGTGAGGACGATGACCTTCACCGCCACGAGGCCGAGCGCGAGCGAGAGGACAAGCAACGGCCGCTCGATCACCGCCCCGACGTCCAGCACCATGCCGACCGCAAGGAAGAAGAGGCCAAGCAGGATCAGGCGGAACGGTTCGACATCCGATTCGATCTCGTGCCGATAGGGCGAGTCGGCGAGCATCACCCCGGCTATGAACGCACCGAGCGCAGTCGACAGGTGCAGGCTGTGCATCAGCGCGGCGCTCGCAAGGATGGTGAGCAGCCCGACGACGACGAACAGCTCGCGCTCGCCATAGCGTCCGATGATGCGGAGCAGCGGATTGACGACGAAGCGGCCCGCGAGCACGAGCACGACGATCGCCCACAAGGTGAAGAAGGCCATCTGCCACCCCGGGGGCGCCGATGGATCGGCGGGCGCGCGCGACAGCACCGCGACGATCGTGATCATCGGCACGAGCGCCAGATCCTGGAACAGCAGGATCGAGAAGGCTTTCTCGCCAAAGGGCGAATTGATCCGCCCCGAACTTTTGAGTCCCGGAAGCACCTGCGCGGTCGACGACAGCGCGAGCGGCAGGCCGAGCGCGAGCGAGGCCGCGGGGCTGAACCCCAAGGTCAGATGGATGAGCCCGGTGAGTACGAGCCCGGTCACGACAACCTGCATCAGGCCGAGGCCGAAGATCGCGCGGCGCATGTCCCAAAGCCGGCGCGGCGACAGTTCGAGCCCCACGAGGAAGAGCAGGAAGGCGATGCCAAGCTCGGCAAAGGCGAGCTTCGATTCGCCGCCGCCGACGAGCCCGAGCCCGTGCGGCCCGACGATCGCCCCCGCGATCAGATAGCCGAGCACGGCGCCGAGGCCGAGCCGGCGAAAGATCAGCACGAACAAGGTCGCGACGCCGAGGAGGATCGCGCCTTCGACCAGTGCAGTATCGGTCGCGGTTTCGGCCACCTTTCCGGCCGCCTCCGAGGTGGCCGCGGTGAGCGCGAGCAACGTCATGCCGCCGCCGCCCGCTCCTCAAGCGCCGCAATCGCAGCGTCGAACGGCAGCAAGATCGCGCCGTGGCGCGCCGGATAGCCCTGTGCCGGTGCGAGCAGGTCGAACCCCGGCCAGTCGGGCTGGGCGTCCGCGCCCGCGAACCAGCTGGCGATCCCGTCGCGCGCGGCGCGCAGTTCGACGAGGCCGAGCCCCGGTGCGTGGCGCGCGAGCAATGCCGCCGATGCCTGACCCAGCGCGCACGCTTCGACATGCATGCCGACGCGTGTCACCCGACCCGCTTCGTCGGTATCGAGATCGAGGATGATCGCGCTGCCGCACAGCGGAGCGCGCTTGCTCACGCGGTGGCGCGCATCGGCGATCGGCAGATATTCCGCGGTCGCAACCGCGAGCGCCAATATGTCGCGATTATAGAGCGGCGCGCTCATGGCTTGTCGGCCCCGGCTGCTTCGGCTTCGCGCGCCTCGGCGCGGCGCTCGGCGATCACCTTGCTCATTGCAGTGCTCGTTGCATTGAGCGCCGGATAGGAGCGGCTGTCGGTCATCCACGCGGGGCGCTGCATGACGCCATAACCGATATCATAGAGCAAAGTGAGGAGCATGAAGCCGATCGAGGCGATCAGCAGGCCCTTCACCGCACCGAAACCCGCGCCCAATCCGCGGTCGAACCCGCCGACCAGCGACGCGCGGCTGCGCTGCCCCATCGCGCGCGATCCCCATTTGGCGAGCGCGAACACGCCGCCGAAGAGCAGCACGAAGGCGAGCGCCGCGGCGCCGCCCTCGGTCCCGACCCAGCCCGCGAGCAGGTCGGTCACCAGCAGGTGAAAAAAGCGCACCGCCGCGATCGCGAGGATCCACGCGAGCAGCGTCGTCACCTCCTGCACAAGGCCGCGCGAAAAACCGAGCACCGCGCCGCCGCCAACCAGCACCAGCACGACGATATCCAGAGCCGTCAGACTTCCCATAGGCCGGTCGCTAGTCGCGCCCGAGCATCAGGTCAACGAGTTCGCCGAGGCGTTCGAAACCGGTGACCGAAATCCCGCCGACCGCCTTCATGCCCTTGGGACCCCAGCCGCGCGAAAAACCGAGCTTCGCCGCTTCGCGCAGCCGCAGCCCGTCGTGCGAAACCTGCCGTACCTCGCCCGACAGCGACAATTCGCCAAATACGATTGCGTCGGCGGGCACCGGCCGCTCGCTGAACGCCGAGATCAGCGCCGCCGCAACCGCCAGATCGGCGGCGGGATCGGTGAGCCGATAGCCGCCCGCGATGTTGAGATAGACTTCGGCGGCGCCCATCTGGAGCCCGCAGCGCGCCTCCAGCACCGCGAGCACCATCGCGAGCCGCCCGCTGTCCCAGCCGACGACCGCGCGGCGCGGCGTCGCCCCGCTCGCCAGCCGCACGGTCAGCGCCTGCACCTCGACGAGCACCGGGCGCGTGCCCTCGAGCGCCGGAAACACCACCGATCCCGGCACATCGCGGCTGCGGTCGGTCAGGAACAGGCTCGACGGGTTGCTGACTTCGCCCAGCCCTTCCTCGCCCATCGCGAACACCCCGATCTCGTCGGTGCCGCCAAAGCGGTTTTTCACCGCGCGCAGGATGCGATATTGATGGCTGCGCTCGCCCTCGAACGCCAGCACCGTGTCGACCATATGCTCGAGCACGCGCGGCCCCGCGATCGTCCCGTCCTTGGTGACATGGCCGACGAGCACGATCGCGGCATCGCTGTCCTTGGCGTAGCGGATCAGTTCCTGCGCGCTCGCGCGCACCTGGCTCACCGTCCCCGGCGCGCTGTCGATCAGGTCGCTATGCATCGTCTGGATCGAATCGATCACGACGAAATCGGCGGTCTGCTTGTCGAGCGTCGCAAGGATGTCGCGCACCGATGTCGCGCTGGCGAGCGCCACCGGCGCATCGCCAAGCCCGAGCCGCTGCGCGCGCAGCCGCACCTGCGCCGCGGCTTCCTCGCCGCTGATATAGACGACCGACTTGCCCGCCTTCGCGAGCCGCCCCGCCGCCTGCAGCAGCAGCGTCGACTTGCCGATCCCCGGATCGCCGCCGATCAGCGTCGCCGACCCCGCGACGAAACCGCCGCCGAGCGCGCGGTCGAATTCGGCAATCCCGCACAGCATGCGCTCGGGTATCTTGCTCTCGGCATCGAGCGTTTCGAGCGCGAGCGTCCGCCCGCCGCGGCTGAGGTCGTGCTTGGCCGAAAACACCGTTTCGGCAGCCTCCTCGATCAGCGTGTTCCACTCGCTGCAATCGGCGCATTGCCCCTGCCAGCGATAGGTGGCGGAGCCGCAATTCTGGCAGACATATTGACGTTTCGCTTTGGCCATGCGGCTCGCATAATCGGAACAAAGATGGAACGCCAGCCCTTTCCCAAACTCGTAGCGACGGTTCATTTTGCGCGCGTGTTGCTCTAGGGCCTTGGGCAACACCCGAATCACCTTCCCACCAGAAAGCCCCGCGCCATGAAATTCTTCGCCGACACCGCCGAAATCGCCGACATTCAGGAGCTCGCCGCAACCGGCCTGCTCGACGGCGTCACCACCAACCCCTCGCTGATCGCCAAGTCGGGCCGCGACTTCAAGGAAGTCACGAAGGAAATCTGCGCGCTGACCACCGGCCCCGTGTCGGCCGAAGTCGTCGCGCTCGACCATCAGGCGATGATGAAGGAGGCCGAGATCCTCCGCAAGATCGCCCCCAACGTCTGCATCAAGGTGCCGCTGACGATCGACGGCCTCAAGACCTGCAAGGCGCTGACCGGCGACGGCACGATGGTCAATGTCACGCTCTGCTTTTCGGCCGCGCAGGCGCTGCTCGCGGCAAAGGCCGGCGCGACCTTCGTCTCGCCCTTCGTCGGCCGCCACGACGACAACGGGTTCGACGGGATGCAGCTCATCTCCGACATCCGCCTCATCTACGACAATTACGGTTATGAAACCGAGATTCTCGTCGCGAGCGTGCGCCACGGCATCCATGTGCTCGAAGCCGCCAAGATCGGCGCCGACGTGATGACCGCGCCGCCGTCTGTTATCAAAGGGCTGTTCAAGCATATCCTGACCGAAAAGGGCATCGAAGGCTTCCTCGCCGACTGGGCGAAGACCGGACAGTCGATTTAAGGCATCGTCGCCCCAGCGAAAGCTGGGGCCGGTCGCGGCTTGGCGCTTGGCCGATAGCGGCCCCCGCCTTCGCGGGCGCGACGGTTAGCAGTTGACGTAAACGTCAACTCACCGCGATACTCCGCCGAAAGGGAGAGATTCGCGATGACCGACACCACCATCCTCACCGAACGCCGCGGCCACATACTGATCGTCACGATCAACCGGCCCGAAGCGCGCAACGCGGTCAATGCCGCAGTGCATGTCGGCATCGGCACCGCGCTCGAAGAGGCGGAGAACGACCCCGAAATCCGCGTCGTTGTGATCACCGGCGCGGGCGACAAGAGCTTTTGCGCGGGCGCCGACCTTGTGGCGCTGTCGCGCGGCGAAAGCCTCTATCCCGACGATCCGGCGCAGCAGGCGTGGGGCTTTGCCGGCATGGTGTCGCACCCGATCTCGAAGCCGATCATCGCCGCGGTCAACGGCTTTGCGTTCGGCGGCGGGTGCGAAATCGCGCTGATGAGCGACATCATCATTGCCGCCGATCATGCGCAATTCGGCCTACCCGAGGTCAAGGTCGGGCTGTTCGCCGCCGCGGGCGGCGCCTTCCGCCTCGCGCAGCAGCTGCCGAAGAAGCTCGCGATGGAATATATGCTCACGGGCGACCCGATTCCGGCCGCGCGCGCCGCCGAGTTCGGGCTGGTCAACCATGTCGTCCCGCTCGCCGAGCTGCTGCCCGCCGCGCTCGCGCTCGCCGAAAAGATTGCCGCCAACGCGCCGCTTTCGGTGCAGGCGTCGAAGCGCGTCGCGCTCGGCATCGACGAGGGCCGCATCGCCGCCGACGCGCCCTATTGGGAGCATAACACCCGCGAACGCGGCGTGCTGATGCGCAGCGAAGACGCGCGCGAGGGGCCGCTGGCCTTTGCGCAGAAGCGCAAGCCCGAGTGGAAGGCGCGCTGATCGTGACGATGACCGATCCCGAGCGCATTCCCGTCATCATCGGCGTGGGGCAGGTCAATGACCGGCCCGCGGACCCCGACGAGGGGCTCGACTCGCTCGGGCTGATGGTCGCGGCGCTAAGGCAAGCCGATGTCGATGCCGGCGGCGGCTTGCTGACCGACCTGGACAGCCTTGCGATCGTCGACCAGATCAGCTTCCACAGCCTCGGCAAGCTTCCCGAACCGCTCGCCGCCGCGATCGGCGCAACGCCCGCGATCAACTATCAGTCGGCGGCTCCGCACGGCGACACGCCCGTTCGCCTGCTCAACGAGGCCGCGAACCGCATCGGCGCAGGCGAAGTGAAACTCGCGGCGATCGTCGGCGCCGAAGCGCTCCGCACCGCCGCCGGCCGCGCGGCCAAGGCCGCGAGCGGCGAAGACAAAAGCTATAATGCGATCCGCCAGGTCGCGACACGGCGCGAGCCGAATTATGCCCAGCTTCACGGGCTGGCGGCGCCGGTCGACGTCTATCCGCTCTACGAGAACGCAACCCGCGCCGCTTGGGGCCAGAGCCTCGCCGAAGCGCAGTTCGAAAGCGCCGAAATCTGGGCGCGCTTCTCCGAAGTCGCCGCCGCGAACGACGGCGCGTGGATTCGCAAACCCGCCAACCCCGAAGACATCCTCAAGGTCGACGAGCACAACCGCCCGATCGCCTTCCCCTATTCGAAGCTGATGGTCGCCAATTCATCGGTCAACCAGGGCGCGGGCTTCATCGTAGCGAGCCTCGCCGAAGCATGGCGCCGCGGCATCCCCGAAGACCGCCTGATCCATATCGGCATGGGCGCCGCGGCGAAGGAGCCCGCAAGCATCCTTCACCGCGACCGCTATGACGGCAGCGTCAGTATGGAGACCTCGATCAACCGCACGCTCGAACTGAACGCGATGACCGCCGCGGACTTCGATTTCGTCGAGCTTTACAGCTGCTTCCCGTGCGTCCCCAAGATGGCGCGGCGTATCCTCGGCTGGCCGTGGGACCGGCCCGCGACGGTGTTCGGCGGCCTCACCTTCGGCGGCGGGCCGATCGCCAATTATATGAGCCATGCGATCGTTTCGATGGTCGAGAAACTGCGCGAGGAAGGCCGCTATGGCTTCCTCTTCGCCAATGGCGGCTTCGCAACCGACAATCATTGCATCGTGCTGGGGAACCGGCCGATTGCGGCGGCGAGCTTTCCGCAGGATTTCGACTATCAGGTCGAGGCCGAGGCGAAGCGCGGGCCGGTGCCCGAGCTGGTGGAAGATTATGCCGGGCCGGCGACGATCGAGAGCTATACGGTGTTTTACGGCCGCGATGGCGCGCCGAAAGCGGGTGTTGTGGTGGCGCGGACGCCCGACGGAAAGCGCACGCTGGCGCATGTCGATGTGAGCGATACGACGATGCTGGCGTTCCTCACCGACGGCACGCAGGAGCCGGTCGGGACGGCGGGGCAGGTCGTCGCGCTCGAAGAAGGCTTCGGCTGGCGGGCCTAAGCCTCTCCCTTCCCATTTATGGGAGGGGTCGGGGGAGGGCCTGTTCCGGGACCGAAACACAGGAGCGCGACATGCCCTCCCCTAGCCCCTCCCGCAAGCGGGAGGGGAACTAGATTTCGAATGAAACCCCCTGCGCCAGTGGCAGCGTGTCCGAATAATTCAGCGTATTCGTCGCCCGCCGCATATAGGCCTTCCAGCTGTCGGAGCCGCTTTCGCGCCCGCCGCCGGTTTCCTTCTCGCCGCCGAACGCGCCGCCGATCTCGGCGCCCGAGGTGCCGAGATTGACGTTGGTGATACCGCAGTCGCTCGCGACCAGGAACCGCTCGGCCTCGCGCATGTCGGTCGTGAAGATCGCCGACGACAGCCCCGCCGCGACATCGTTGTGCAGCTCGATCACCCCGTCCAGATCATAATAGCGCATGACATAAAGGATCGGCGCGAAGGTCTCTTCGAGCACGGGTCCGACCTGCCCCGGCATCTCGACGAGCGCGGGCTTCACGTAAAAGCTCTCGCCCTCGCCGATCCGCTCGCCGCCATGGACGCCCCCGCCCGCGGCGCGCGCCGCGTCCAGCGCGTCCTGCATCATCTCATAGGCCGCGCGGTCGATCAGCGGCCCGACGAGCACCTCGCTTGTCAACGGATTGCCCACGCCGACACTGTTGTAGGCGGCCTTCAGCTTGGTGACGAAGCCATCGTAAATGCCGTCGTGCAGGAACAATCGCCGCGTCGTCGTGCAGCGCTGTCCCGCGGTCCCCATCGCCCCGAACGCGACGCCGCGCAGCGCGAGATCGAGGTCGGCCGACGGCGTGACGATCACGCCATTGTTGCCGCCAAGTTCGAGGATCGCGCGCGCAAAGCGCTGCGCCAGCCGCGGTGCGACCGCGCGGCCCATCCGCGTCGAACCCGTCGCCGATACCAGCGCCACGCGCGTGTCGTCGACCAGCGCCTCGCCCGCCTCACGCCCGCCGATCAAGAGCTGCGCCAGCCCCTCGGGCGCATCGCCGAAGCGCGCCAGCGCGCGCTCGAAAATCGCCTGCGTCGCCAGCGCGGTCAGCGGCGTCTTTTCGGACGGCTTCCACACGACGCTGTTGCCGCACACCAGCGCGATCGCGGCGTTCCATGCCCACACCGCGACCGGGAAATTGAACGCCGAGATCACCCCGACGACACCCAGCGGATGCCAGACCTCCATCATCCGGTGCCCCGGCCGTTCGGTTGCAATGGTCAACCCGTAAAGCTGGCGCGACAGCCCGACCGCGAAGTCGCAGATGTCGATCATTTCCTGTACCTCGCCCGCGCCCTCGGACGGAATCTTGCCCGCCTCGATCGTCACCAGTCTGGCCAGATCGTCTTTTGCCGCGCGCAATTCCTCGCCCCACAATCGAACGAGTTCGCCGCGGCGCGGGGCAGGAACATTGCGCCATGCGCGAAAGGCTGCCCTCGCTTTGTCGAGTGTCTCATCAATTGCCGCTGCATCGGCGACCCGCACCATTCCCAGCTCTTCGCCCGTCAGCGGCGTGACCGACGGCATCGAGCCTTCGGTCCACAATGCTCGGTCGACCCCCAGCCTGCCGAGGAGCCCATCAATATCCTGGCCCAATTGAACCATCATCTGTCCCTTCATTGGGCCGACACGCCCTTGCAGTTTGTGGCTCGCGGGTTATCGCAGCGGGCGAACAATGCAAACCCGAATGGGAGAGTCGTCCTTGTCCGAATTGTCGCCGTCCGAGCCCTTTGTTCCCGTTCCGGCCGATGCCGCGGCGAACACGCACTGCAGCGCCGCCGATTACGACCGGCTCTACGCGCAGAGCATCGACGACCCCGATGCATTCTGGGCCGAACAGGCGAAGCGGATCGACTGGATCACGCCGCCGACCACGATCGGCAACTGGTCGTACGATCCCGTTGAAATCAAATGGTATGAGGATGGCGTTCTCAACCTCTGCCACAACGCCGTCGACCGCCATGTTGCGGCGGGGCATGGCGAGCGCACCGCGATCATCTTCGAACCCGACGCCCCCGACGGCGAGACGCGGACGATCAGCTATGCCGCGCTGCTCGCCGACGTCATCCGCTTCGCGAACACGCTGAAGAAGATGGGCGTCCAAAAGGGCGACCGCGTTACCATTTATATGCCGATGATCCCCGAAGGCGCGGTGGCGATGCTCGCCTGTGCGCGTATCGGCGCGGTCCACAGCGTCGTCTTCGGCGGCTTTTCGCCCGAGGCGATCCATGGCCGGATCGAGGATTGCGCGAGCGACTGGGTGATCTGCGCCGACGAAGGGCTGCGCGGCGGCAAGACGGTTCCCCTGAAAGCCAATGTCGACAAGGCATTGGAACGCGTCGACGTGAAGGCGGTGCTCGTCATCGCGCACACGGGCGGCGATATCGCGATGAAGGAAGGCCGCGATCATTGGTACGACGCGCTGTCGGCCGACGTCGACGACACGTGCCCGTGCGAGCCGATGAACGCCGAAGACCCGCTCTTCATCCTCTACACCTCGGGCTCGACGGGCAAGCCGAAGGGCGTGCTCCACACTGTCGGCGGGTACAGCGTCTGGACCGCGAGCACCTTCTATTATGGCTTCGATTATCGCCCCGGCGAAATCTTCTGGTGCAGCGCCGACATCGGCTGGGTCACCGGACACAGCTATGTCGTCTACGGCCCGCTCCAGAATGGTGCGACGACGCTGATGTTCGAGGGCGTGCCGAACTATCCCGGCCACGACCGCTTCTGGCAGGTGGTCGACAAGCACAAGGTCAACATCCTCTACACCGCGCCGACCGCGATCCGCGCGCTGATGCGCGAGGGCGACGAGTATGTGACGCGCCACGATCTGTCGTCGCTCCGCCTGCTCGGCAGCGTCGGCGAGCCGATCAATCCCGAGGCGTGGCGCTGGTATCACCAAATCGTCGGCAAAGGCCGCGTTCCCGTCGTCGACACCTGGTGGCAGACCGAGACCGGCGGCATCATGATCACCACCCTGCCCGGCGCGCATCCGATGCAGCCGGGCAGCGCCGGCCGCCCCTTCTTCGGCATCCGGCCGCAACTGGTGGACGCCGAGGGCGGCGTGCTCGTCGATGAGCAGACCGGCGGCGCGTCCGAGGGCAATCTGTGCATCACGCACAGCTGGCCCGGGCAGGCGCGGACGATCTATGGCGACCATCAGCGCTTCGCCGAGACCTATTTTTCGACCTACAAGGGCAAATATTTCACCGGCGACGGCTGCCGCCGCGATGCCGACGGTTACTGGCGGATCACCGGCCGCGTCGACGATGTCATCAATGTCTCGGGCCACCGCATGGGCACCGCCGAGGTCGAAAGCGCGCTCGTCCTCCACGACCTTGTCGCCGAGGCCGCGGTCGTCGGCTTCCCGCACGACATCAAGGGTCAGGGCATCTATGCCTATGTGACGCTCAACGCCGGGGTCGAGCCGACAGAAGAGGTCGCTGCGGCGCTCAAGCAGCAGGTGCGCAAGGAAATCGGTCCGATCGCGACCCCCGACCATATCCATTTGACGCCCGGGCTTCCCAAGACGCGCTCGGGCAAGATCATGCGCCGCATCCTGCGCAAGATCGCCGAGAATGATTTCGGGTCGCTGGGGGACACGTCGACGCTCGCCGATCCGAGCCTCGTCGACGGGCTGATCGAAGGACGGAAGAACAAATAGCCTCAATCGGGATCCCGGACTTGATCCGGGATCCATTGCGACGGCGCGTCCTTGGACCCCGGATCAAGTCCGGGGTGACGAGAAAGTCGGACTATTTCGCCAGCGCCTCGCACAGGCGATCGGTCGCGAGCGCGATGCGCGATTCCGCCGTTTTGCGATTGGCCGCACTATTCTCGACGCCGCGCGTTTCGGTGTTGAACGCCAGCAGGCTGCCGATGCGCTGGTCGGGACAGAGGCTCAGATAGGCGCGAAAGCCGTTCTGGTCGCCATTATGTCCGACGAAACGCACCCCCGCGCTGCGGTCGATGAAGAAGGACAGCCCGCTCTGCGTCGTTTTCGCCATGCGGCCTTGCGTGAAATCCTCGCCCGCCGCGATTTGCGGCGCCCACATTTCCTCGAGCGAAGACCGTTTCAGCACCAGATCATAGTCGGCTTGGCGCGCCGGATCGCCGAGCAGGAACGCCGCATATTTTGCCATATCGGGCATCGGCGCGTTGAGCCCGCCATTCGACACCGTCACCCCCGTATCGACATCGAACGGCGCCGCGACCCGACGGCCGTCGCGAATATAGTAACTGTGCGACCGGTGCCGCAGCAGGTGCGGCGGGGTGCGATCGAAATAACTGGCATGCATGCCCAGCGGCTTCAGGATGTTTTTGTCGACATAGACTTCATAACCCTCGCCCGACAAACGCTCGATAACCTGCCCTAAATAGACGATGCCGGGATTGGAGTAGCCGAAACGGCTTCCCGGCTTAAACTCCACCCGAGTGTAGGGCAGCATCGCAGCCAACTGCGCCCAGCCCTTGGGCTCGAACGGCTGCCAGTCATGATCGCGCCACGGCCAGGTGCCGCTGCGAAAGCCCGCGCTGTGGCTCATTAGCTGGCGCAGCGTGATCGCTCCCGTGTCGCCATAGGGATTGTGGACGGCCGCCAGTTCGGGGACATAGCGAACGACCGGATCGTCGAGCGACAGCAGCCCACGATCGCGCAATTGCATGATCGCGATCCCGGTCATCGTCTTGGTGATCGATGCCCAATGATAGATGGTGTCGGCATCGACGGGGACATGCGCGTCGGCATCCTGCTCGCCCAGATGGTCGGCAACGACGGTCCGGCCGTCACGTACAACGTAGAAACTGCTTCCCGCGATCTTCGCCCGGCCGGCTTCGCTGCGGTGCAGCTCGCGAAAGTCGCCAAGCGCCGCATCGAAGCGCGACTCTTCGGCCGCCGCCGGATTGGCTATCAGAACAAGTGCGGCAGCAATCCAGCGCGACATGGCGATCCCTCCTGTTCAACCACGAAAGGAGACGGTGGCCGAAGGCGGTCAGAAATGGAAGTCGGGAAGCTCCGCGAGCGCGATGCCCAATGCCTCGGCCCAGCCGTCGGCGACGCTTTCGAAATAGGGGTCGTTGCGCTCGAACCGCCGTTCGCGCACCGTGGCAAAATCGTCGCGCTCATGGACGCGAAGGTCGATCGGCAGGTCGACGCCGGCATTGGCGCGGATCGTCGAATCGAACGAGACGCAAAGCAGCTTCACCGAATCCTCGAACGACATCGCCGGGTCGTACGAGCGCACGATGATCGGCCGCCCATATTTGGTCTCGCCGATCTGGAAGAAGGGATTATCCTCGCCCGCCTCGATGAAATTGCCCTCGGGATAGATCAGGAAAAGCCGCGGTTCGGACCCCTTGATCTGCCCGCCGACGATCAGCGACGCGCGGAACAGCGATTCCGCCGCGGGCCCTTCGTCGCTGTGGCGCATCACGATGTTGCGCAGCGTCTCGCCGACGATCGTCGCGACCGCGAACATCGACGGCGCGGCGAGGATCGAAGGTTGGCGTTCTTCGGGCGCCTTGGTGCGCTCGTCGAGCAGACTGACGACCGCCTGCGTCGTCGCCAGATTTCCCGCCGACATCAATGTGATCACGCGCTCGCCGGGCACGTGCCAGCTGCGCATCTTGCGGACCTGCGAAATGTCGTCGACACCCGCGTTGGTGCGGGTGTCCGACATGAACACCAGTCCCTTGTTCAAACGCATGCCAACGCAATAAGTCATCGAATCCCGTTTTCCCCGCCCGGAAAGTCCTGATCGTCCGGCCCGCTTATTGCTGGACCTGCAATTGAACAACCAGATTTTCCTGCGCCGCACCATAGCGCATGCCGCGAACCGGGGCAGCGTCGCGGTAATCGAGCCCCGTCGCGACGCGAATATAGCGCTGGTCGGGCGAATGGCCGTTGCTGACGTCGAAGCCGATCCATCCGATATGCTCGAAATGCGCCTCGGCCCATGCGTGCGTCGCATCCTGATGCGTGCGGTCGTTCATCATCAGATAGCCCGACACGTAACGCGCCGGATGGCCAAGGTGGCGCATCGCGGCGATGAAGATATGCGCATGGTCCTGGCACACCCCGCCCTCGCTGCCGAGCGCCTGTTCGGCGGTCGTCTCGGCATCGGTAAAGCCGATCCGGTACGCCAGCCGGTCGATGATCAGCGCCGACAGCGCATGCGCGCGCTCGATATCATTGCTGTAGTCGCGGCCGAGCTGTGCGGTCAGCGCGCGGACGTGCCGCCCCGCGCGCGTCAGCGGCGTGGGTCGCAGAAAGGTCCACAGCGGCATCGCGCCGCGATGCTGCCCGATCACGCCGTCCCAGGTTTCCAGCTCGACCTCACCCTGACAGCGGATGACCATCTCGCTCGCCCCGCCCTGCACCGCAATCAGGTCGACGCCGTTGCCGTGGTGGTCGGTGTAGTGCAGTTGCTGCGCGCCGCCCTCGACCTCGATCGTCCAGCCATGGACACGCTGCTGCCCCGGCCGGTCCTTCGGCGTGAGTTTCAGCTGCTGCAGCGCATAGCTGACCGGCGCATCATATTGATAACGGGTGGTATGTTCGACGCGCAGTTTCATTCCACAAACCTGTAATCGCGCTCGACCTGCCGTGCGAGAGCGGCGGTGTCGCGAAGAAAGCTGGTCACATATTGGTGCAGGCCGCCGTCGAAGATCGACTGGATCGGCCCGGCGAGCTTCTCATGGCTCAGCGCATGCGCCAGCCGCCAGCCCTCGGTCTCCTCGCCATAATGCCGCTGCAGCTGCGCCAGATGATCCTCCATCCGCTCGCAGCAGAAAGCGAGGCTGCGCGGCATCTGGCGATAGAGGATCAGGAATTCTGCGATCTTGAGCGCGCTGATCTCGGCCCCGTAAAGCCAGCGATAGGCGCGGTGCGCCGACACCGACCGCAAAATCGTTTCCCACTGCACATTGTCGATCGACGTGCCGATATGCGCGACCGACGGCAGCAGCAGATAATATTTGACGTCGAGGATGCGCGCGGTGTTGTCGGCGCGCTCCAGAAACGTACCGAGCAGCGCAAAATGATAGCCGTCGTTGCGCAGCATCGTGCCGTTCAATGCCCCGCGGACATGCGCGCTCTGCTGGCGGATCGTCGTCAGCACATCGGGCAGATCGTCCTCGCGCACCGGCCGCTTCAGCAGCGCAACCAGCGTCATCCAGCTCGTGTTGACCGCCTCCCACGTCTCGCGGGTCAGCGCGGTGCGCGCGGTGCGCGCGTTGTCGCGCGCGAGTTTGATCACCGAAAGGATGCTCGACGGATTGGCGGGATCGCGAAGCAGGAAGTCGATCACGCGCGCCGAGCTGTAATCGCCGTGCGCCGCCTTGAATGCCTGATTGACCCCCGCGGTCACGAGCACCGACTTCCATTCGGCCGCCGCCGTGCTCGACCGCGTCAGCGCGATGCGAAACCCCGCGTCGATCAGGCGCGCATTATTCTCGCTTCGCTCGAGGTAACGCGCCATCCAGAAGAGCGAGCCTGCGGTCTTGCCGAGCATCAGTCTTCCAATACCCAGGTGTCTTTGGTGCCGCCGCCCTGGCTCGAATTCACCACCAACGATCCCTTGGTCATCGCGACGCGCGTCAACCCACCCGGCGTGATCGTGACCCCCTGCGGCGACATCAGCACAAAGGGGCGAAGGTCGACGTGGCGCGGCGCGAGGCCCTTCTTCGTAAAGATCGGCACGGTCGATAGCGACAGCGTCGGCTGCGCGATATAATTGCCGGGGTTCGCCTCCAGCTTGGCACGGAAGGCCGCGAGCTCCTTTTTGCTCGCCGCGGGGCCGACGAGCATCCCGTAACCACCCGACCCGTGGACTTCCTTGACGACGAGTTCGGGCAGCCGGTCGAGCACTTCGCGCAAATGCTCGGGGTCCGAACAGCGCCACGTCGGCACATTGGGAAGCAGCGCCTTTTCGCCCGTATAGAATTCGATGATGTCGGGCATATAGCTGTAGAGCGCCTTGTCGTCGGCGATGCCGGTGCCGGGCGCGTTGGCGATGGTGATGCCGCCCGCGCGATACACGTCCCATATCCCCGGCACGCCGAGCATCGAATCGGGGCGGAAATTCAGCGGATCGAGGAAATCGTCGTCGACGCGGCGATAGACGACATCGATCGCCTTATAGCCCTGCGTCGTGCGCATCGCGACGCGCCCGTCGATAACGCGCAGGTCATGCCCCTCGACCAGTTCGGCGCCCATATGGTCGGCGAGGAAGCTGTGCTCATAATAAGCGCTGTTGTGGATACCGGGGGTCAGCACCGCGACGGTCGGCGTGCCGCCGCATGCGGGCGGTGCGCACGCGGCGAGCGATTTCAAGAGGTTGATCGGATAGTCGCTGACCTCGCGCACCGGCACTTTCGCGAACAGCTCGGGAAACATCTGGAGCATCGTTTCGCGGTTTTCGAGCATGTAGGACACGCCCGACGGGGTGCGCGCATTATCCTCGAGCACGTAGAATTCATCGGCGCCGGTGCGCACGATGTCGGTGCCGCTGATGTGCGTATAGATGCCGCCCGGCGGGTCGAGCCCCATCATCATCGGCAGGAACGCCTCGTTCCCCGCGATCAGGTCGGTCGGCACGCGCCCGGCGCGCAATATCTCCTGCCGGTGATAAATGTCGTGGAGAAAGGCGTTGAGTGCGCGCACGCGCTGTTCGATGCCGCGCGACAGGCGGCGCCATTCGCTCGCCGAAATGATGCGCGGCACGACGTCGAAGGGGATCAGCCGCTCGTCGCCGTCGGCGGCGCCATAGACGTTGAAGGTGATCCCGGTGGTACGGAACAGCGCCTCGGCCTGCTGCGCCTTGCGCTGGATGCGCGTCGCATCCTCGGCCTCGAACCACCCGCAATATTCGCGATAGGGCGACCGGGTTCCGCCCTCCTGGCTCGTCATTTCGTCGAAAAATGAAATGCGCCTGCCCTTTCCACGCAACATGCCATCATCCGCCGCGCGAGAGCGAGCGGCGCACTCATGTTCCTGCTGCTGCGCTACCTGACGGCTACGTGGCCACCAGGCTTGTGAGGCCAATGCTAATCGCGCCCGCGGGCCTTGGCAAGCGGGCGCGTAAGCCGTGGTGTTACCGTAACATCAAACACTTGCCCCGCGCCCGAAGGCGTGCGGCGAGCGCGTCAAATCGCGCCGTGGCAGTGCTTATACTTGCGGCCCGAACCGCACGGGCACGGCGCGTTGCGGCTGATGTCGAGCGTCGCATAGGGATTGTCTCCCTCGGGCATGTCCGGACGCGGGATCTGCATCGGCGGCAGCGTGTTCGCGATCACGCCCAACTGTCCACCGTCGAGATCGGCGCTGTTGTCCTCGCCCGTGAACGGATCGATGTGCGTGGTCAGGAAATCGGGCAGGTCGGGCAGCGGCATCGGCTCGGGCTCTTCGAAGCGCAGGTCGATCCGCGCCACGGTGCGCGTCACATCCTCGCGGATATTCTGCAGCATGCGCTCGAACAGCGCGAAGGCTTCCTGCTTATATTCGTTGATCGGCTGCTTCTGCGCATAGGCGCGCAGGAACACGACCTGACGCAGCGCGTCGAGCGTCGACAAATGCTCTTTCCAATGATGGTCGAGCGTCTGGAGCAGCACCGATTTCTCGATCCCCTTCCACGTTTCCTGATCGACGAGCGCCGCCTTTTCGGCGGCGACCGCGTCGGCTGCCGCCTGAATGCGTTCCTCGAACATTTCGGCGTCGACCGCGTCTTCCTGCATCCACGCATCGATCGGCGGCGAAAGGTCGAGGATGTTCTCTACCCGCTCCTTCATCTGTTCGACGTTCCACTGTTCGGGATAGCTGCCCGGGGGGCATGCGTCGGCGATGATCGAATTGACCGTTTCGGCGCGCATCGCAGTCATCACCTCGTCGACGGTCTCGCTGTCGATGATCTCGCCGCGTTGTTCATAGATGACCTTGCGCTGGTCGTTCATGACGTTGTCATATTCGACGACCTGTTTGCGGATGTCGTAGTTGCGCGCCTCGACCTTCTTCTGCGCGGTCTCGATCGCCTTCGACAGCCATTTCGATCCGATCGCCTCGCCATCCTCCAGATTCTTGTTCATCATCTTGGAGAACAAGGTGTCGGGGCCGAATATGCGCAGCAGGTCATCGTCGAGGCAGAGGTAGAATTTCGACAGGCCGGGGTCGCCCTGGCGCCCCGAACGGCCGCGCAGCTGGTTGTCGATGCGACGGCTTTCGTGACGCTCGGTCGCGAGCACGAACAGCCCGCCCGCGGCGAGCACCGCCTCACGCTCGGCGGCGACCTCTTCGTGGATGCGGGCGATCGCGGCGTCGCGCTCGGCGCCTTCGGGCAGGTCCTTCAATTCGTCGCCGATGCGGAATTCTTCGTTGCCGCCGAGTTTGATGTCGGTGCCGCGGCCCGCCATGTTCGTCGCAATCGTGACCGCACCGGTGCGGCCCGCCTGCGCGACGATATGCGCTTCGCTTTCGTGGAAACGCGCGTTGAGCACGCTATGCGGCACGCCGTCCTTTTCAAGGAAGGACGACAGCAGCTCAGACTTTTCGATCGATACCGTGCCGACGAGCACCGGCTGGCCGCGCTCGTTCGCCTCGCGGATCGTCTTGGCGATCGCGCCGAACTTGTCGGTGATATTCTTGTAGAATTCATCCTCGTCGTCGACGCGCGCGATCGGACGGTTGGTCGGGATGTTGACGACATTCATCTTGTAAATGTCGAAGAATTCGGCGGCTTCGGTCGCCGCGGTGCCCGTCATGCCGCTGAGCTTGGGGTACATGCGGAAATAATTTTGGAAGGTGATCGATGCGAGCGTCTGGTTCTCGGGCTCGATCTGCACGCCCTCCTTCGCCTCGACCGCCTGATGCAGTCCGTCGGACCAGCGCCGCCCGTCCATCATGCGGCCGGTGAATTCGTCGATGATCACGACCTTGCCGTCCTTGACGATATAGTCGGTGTCGATGCGGAACATCTGGATCGCCTTCAACGCCTGATTGACGTGATGCACGACCTGCGTGTTTTCGATGTCGTAGAGATTGTTGCCCTGGAGCAGGCCGGCGGCTTCGAGCAGGCGCTCGACATGCTCGGTGCCGTCCTCGGTCAGGTTGATCGACTTGGACTTTTCGTCCTTCTCATAATCATCATCGGTCAGGTTGAGGACGACTTCGTTGACGCGGATATAAAGCTCGGACTTGTCGTCGGTCGGACCCGAGATGATCAGCGGGGTGCGCGCTTCGTCGATCAGGATCGAATCGACCTCGTCGACGATGCCGAAGTTGAAGGTGCGGTGGACCATCTGCTGGCGGTCGAACTTCATATTGTCGCGGAGGTAATCGAACCCCAGCTCGTTGTTCGTCGCATAGGTGATGTCGCTGTTATAGGCGTCGCGGCGCTGCGTCTCATTAAGGTTCGGGACGATGATGCCGGTCGTCAGGCCCAGGAAGCCATAGACGGTGCCCATCCATTCGGCGTCGCGCGTCGCGAGATAGTCGTTGACGGTAACGACATGGACGCCCTTGCCTTCGAGCGCGTTGAGGTAGCAGGGCAAAGTCGCCATCAGCGTCTTGCCTTCGCCCGTCGCCATTTCGGCGATCTCGCCGCGGTGGAGGACGACGCCGCCGACCATCTGCACGTCGAAATGGCGCATGCCGAGCGTGCGGACCGCGGCCTCGCGCACCGTCGCAAAGGCTTCGGGCAGGATGTCGTCGAGCGTCTCGCCGGCTGCGAGCCGATCGCGGAACGCCTGCGTCTGCGCCTGCAGCCCGGCGTCATCGAGCGCCTGCATCGCGGGTTCGAACGCGTTGATCTTGTCGACGATCTTGCGGATCGAGGCGACATAACGGTCGTTGGACGAGCCGAACAGGCTCTTGGCAAGGCCAGAAAACATGGAATTTCCCTTGGGATTAGAATGAATTGGCGGCGCTTCGACCGCGCGAACATATGAAAAAGGCCCCTTTGCGGGGCGGCGCCTCAAGAAAGGCGCGAAAAAGCCGCTCTATTCGAGCGCGCGGTCGCTGCCGGTGAGCAGGCCGGGAAGATGCGGCGGGGCCGCCTTGCGCGGCTTGCCGCTCCCGCTGGAGACGCGGCGGGTCGGCGTCGTGGTGGTCGGGCGACGCTCGACGTCGCTCGTTTCGGCCTTGCCCGCGGTTTCGGCGAACATCACCAGCGACCCCATCGCCGCCGGAACGGCAGGCGCGGCAACGGCCCGGTCGGCGGTCGCCAGGCCGGTCAGTAATGCCAAAAGGGTCAGCAACAGCCGCAAGAATCGCCCCTAACTACATCCGGAGCCCTGATTATTGCGCCCCGTTCCCTGAACATAGGGTGAAAGTCGTGTGACGTCTAGGGCTGGCGGCTCATTTGGCGACCGCCGGGGCATCCTCGATCGTCAGGTCGCTTCGCAGAATCACCCGTTTCGCAACCTTCGTCCCATTGGCGTCGACGAAAGGCGTGAAACGCGCCTGCGAGCCGAACATGTCGCAGGGCGTCATTCCGTTCGGTGCAGCACCGAATTTGCCGGTGTTCGAAAAGCGGCATTCCTCGACGCGGCCGTCGGCGCCCAGCAGCACCGTCATCGTCGCGCTGCCCGGCTCTCCCAACGGGAAAGTCGGACCGGACGGAATCGATACGCCGGCGCCACCGTCCCCGGCGTCGCGTGGCAGCGCCCATTGGAATTTCGCCGCGACGACCCCCTTCGTCGGCTTTCCCTCGCTGTCGAGCGCCGGCAAGAATTTGCCGTCGCTGCGCATCAACGCGCATGCTGCCGCGTCGAGCGTGGCGGACAGGCTGCTTTCATTGACCTTGCAACCCGCGACCTGCCCGGCACTGTCGATATTGAGTTCCATGTGGACCACGCCCTCCTCGCGCGCAGCGCGCGCTGCCGCGGGATAGTGGGCGGCGGGGTCGATGCGCTTGAACGCGTCGTCGGGGATCGCACCGCGCGGCCAGCTTTCCTGAGCCGGGTCGAGGTCGAAGCCAGCAACCGCTACCGGATAGGTGCCTTTCCCGGGGATCTGCCAGCGTATCCGGTTGCTGTATGTCCCGCCGACAGCGTCGCCGCGCGCGTTGCGCCCCGGCGTAAAGCGCGCGCGTTGCAGGATCAGCTGGCAGGTCAGCGCATCGAGATCGCCATGGCCGCTCGGCGCGATGATGTCGCAGCCCGTGGGCAGACCGTCAGCGCCGATCGTCAGTTTGAATCCTGTCGTTCCTTCGCGCTCCTCACGCATCGCGCTCGCCGGATAGTCGTCGTTCGTGACCCAGCTTCCCGGATTGGTCGCCGGTGCCATCCCCTTTTCCACGTCTGCGGCGTCTCCTTGCGCCGCAGCCAGCGCCAGCACGATCGCTATCCCCGATTGCAACATTGCCCCCTCCCCCTTCATCCCAATTGTGGGTTCAAGCCCTTTACTTCGATCAGAAAGCTCTTCGGCTTCTTGAACAATTTGCTCTTCCGGTCGACCTTCAACCCGACGACTTCGGCCAGCTCCATCACGAAATGAACGCAGTTGCGCTTGTTCAGGCTGTAGCTCGGCTGCTCGCGGTCACGCCATTCGGCAACTTTGGCCATCACCAGCGCATAGGTTGCATCGTCGACCGTCACGTCGAACTGGCGATCGCTCTTGGCGATATAATCGGGCTCGGACGACTCCACCTTGCCCTTCACCGATCCCAGAAGGATCGCGGGGCTGACCGAAACCGCGGTGAAACCGTAATTGGCGTCGACCACCTCGCCCGTCGCATCGAGTGTGCCCTTCATCACGATGAAGGCATGCGGGAACCGGTCGCCGAAATCATGGCTGTAGAAACTCACGACCACCTCGGCGCGCGCCGGGGCGGTGAGGCCCGCGCACAGCATCAGCAACGACAGGAAGAAAAAGCGAAGGCCGCGGGTCATCATCGGCGCCCTCTTAGCGAGCCGTGCTTCGCCTTGCCAAGCCGCGATTGCCGCTTGACGGAAACGTCCACTTCGCATCTTGTCGCGCTGACATCAATGTAAGGAGGAGCCCCATGGCACGAAAGGCGATTTTCATCACCGGCGGCGGATCGGGGATCGGCCGTGCGGTCGCGCGCCATTTCGCCGGGCAGGGCTGGTTTGTCGGCATCGCCGACGTCAACCGCGCCGGGATCGATGAAACCGCCGCGCTGCTCGCCGAAGGCGCGTCGTCGCGCCATGTGATGGATGTCCGCGATCGCGACCAGTGGAAGGCCGCACTCGACGAATTTGCGAAAGCCAGCGGCGGCCGCCTCGACGTCCTCTTCAACAACGCCGGCATCGGCACGGGCGGGCAGTTCGCCGATATGCCCCCGGCCGAGGCCGATCGGTTGATCGCGATCAATTTCGGCGGCGTCGTCAACGGCATCTATATGGCGCTGCCGCTCCTGCGCGCGACCCCGGGATCGACAATCCTCAACACCGGATCGGCGTCGGGATTCTACGGGGTCGCGGGCCTCGCCATCTATTCGGCGACCAAGTTCGCGGTACGCGGCCTCACCGAAGCGCTCGAAATCGAATTCGCCAAACATGGCATCAAGGTCCGTTCGCTGATGCCGGGCTTCATCGACACGCCCCTGCTCGATCAGGTCAGCGCCGACAGCAACGAACCCGCGCGCACCCGCCTGTCCGACAGCGGCTTCGAAATCGTCCCCGTCGAGCGCGTCGCCGAAGCCGCGTGGGACGCGGTGCACGGGACGAGCGTCCACACCACGGTCGGCAAGATGGCAAAGCGCCTGTCACGCCTCGCGCGCTGGTTCCCCGGACTGATTGTCCGCCAGTCGAAGAAGATCGACGCGCTGGGCGCCGCGGCGCATTGAGCTATTCGGCAGTGGCGCCGGCTTCGGGGTGAGCAGGTGCGGTTCCCCCACGCACTTCGTCATCCCGGACTTGATCCGGGATCCACGACGATGGTGCGGCTACGGATCCCGGATCAAGTCCGGGATGACGATGATAGATAGGTCAGGTCGAAAACTTGCCGGCTATTTTTCGTTCCCGCACGTCACCGACCCACTACCCACATTGCGCACCGTACAGACCGGCCTACCCAGCACGACGGTCTTGCCGATCCCGCGCGAGGTGATCGCCGCGCTCTTCGCCGCGCGCAGGATGTGATCGCCCGCCCCCTCGCTGTCGCTGATCAGCTCGTCGACCGACAGCGCGCCCGCGTCGACCGCGCCCGCACCCGACAATGTCATCTGCGCGTTCTTGGCGGCGCCGCCGAGGGTCATCGTACCGTTTCCGATCATCGCGACCTGCAACCGATCGGTACTAATCTGGCCGACGACCAGCCGCCCGGGCCCGCGCAGGCCGACCATCGCGCGCTGTCCTTTCAGTCTGTCGATCTGGAGCGACCCCGCGCCCGAAAGCGTCGCCGCGCGCAGGTTCGCGGCATTGATGCGTACCGTCACGGGACCGCGCGGCCCGCGGCGCTTCTCGTCGCCCGCGAACTGGCGCTCGCTGATCACGAGCTTGCCGTCGCGCGCTTCGACGCTCAGGCGGTCGAGCGCATCCTGCGGCCCGGTAGCCACGGCGCTGACGGGCGCGCGCGTCACGACCTCGACCGTCACATCGGCGCTGACGTCGATCGTCTCGAAGCTGGTGAGGCCAAAACGCTTTTCGGCGCCCCATGCGGGGCCGGCAGCAAGCAGGGCGGCGGCCGCGATCGCGGCGCATCTTGTGGCAAGCGTCATGGTGCCGCCTTACCCCGTACGGGCAGGCGGCACCAGTATTGCATCATTTACAGGTCGCGGTGCCCGAACCCATTTGCCGCGTCGAACAGCTCGCGCCGCCGCCAAGCGTCACATCGCCCGACCCGAGGATGCGGATATCGGCCTTGCCGGTCGCCTGTGCGTCGACATTGCCCGATCCGGTGACCGATACCTCGAGCGTCGTTGCGACGAGCCCGTCGGCGTCGATATCGCCCGACCCGGTGACGCTGAGCTCGCCCGACCCGATCGTGCCGCCGCCAATCTCGATATCGCCCGATCCCGACACGGTGATGTCGGCGCGCTTGCCCGTCAGCTTCGCGACCTTGAGGTCGCCCGATCCGGTGACCACGGCCTCGACAGCGTCGCCGTCGACATTGTCGGCGTCGATCGTTCCCGATCCGGTCAGGCGCACCTTGTTCAGCCGAGGCAGGGTGATCGCGATATCGACGTCATCCTCGTCGTTGCTCGAAAAGCTGAAACCCTCGCGCTTGCGGCCGATCTTCAAATCGGGACCGTCGAGTTTGATCTCGAGCCGGTCGAGCGCTTCCTTGCGGCCACGCGCGCTGATCGAGAAGCTGTCGCCCTGACGGATGGTGACGTCGTCGGGACCCGAAACCTCGACCGCGGTAAAGCCGGTCAGATCATAGGTCTGCGTCGTGATCGGACCGACGCTGGCCGGCGGCCCGCGCCGTTCGGCCGGCTTGTCGTTGCTCGGCGCCGCGCCGTTACAGCCGGTCACAAGCGCCAGCGGCAAAATCGCCATCATCCAGTTCCGCATCATCAATCTCCTCTGTGTATTGCTTACATAACACACGATGTCGGACGCTGTCCAGCGGTCTGCCATCTTGTCGCCACCTTCGGCGTCCAGAGGGCAATTTCTCCCCGAAACCGAAAGCCCGACCATGAGCGTAGCCTTTCGCCGCGAGAGCGACGACGAGCATAAGGAACCCGAATTCGAGCTGCCCATCGCGGTCGGCCCGAACCTGGTGACCCCGCGCGGACTGCGCCTGCTCGGCGAAGAGGTCACGCGGCTTGAGCGCGAGATCGCGGGAACCGCAGACGAGGACGCGCGCAAGAAGTTGCAGCGCCGCCTGCGCTATTTCCATACGCGGCAATCGACCGCCGAGGTGCAGGCGCCGCCCGCCGATGGCAGCGTCGGCATCGGCAGCCGCGTGACGTACCGGCTGAACAAGGCCGAAAAGACGATCACCATCGTCGGCGGCGACGAAGCCGACCCGGCACGCGGCCATATCGCCTTTTCCGCTCCGCTCGCCCGCGCGCTGATGGGCGCCGAGGCCGGCGAGAGCGTCGAATATCAGGACCGCGAGGATGCGATCGCGATCCTCGCCGTCGAAACCGATCCGGAGACGCAGGCATGAAAGACAAGTTCGAACGCCACAAACAGCCGTGGACCCCGACCGAGATCGACAAGCTCCACACGCTCGCCAAAAAGGGCATGCCGCTGAAGTCGATCGCGAAAGCGCTGACGCGCAGCGAGGAGTCGGTGAAGGCGCGCGCCAAGGCCGACAGCCTTCCGATCGCAAAGCTGCACTGATCCACCATGTCCACCAATGAATTTGATGCCATCGTGCTGGGTGCCGGCGCGGCCGGGCTGATGTGCGCCGCGGTCGCGGGCGCGCGCGGCCGCCGCGTGCTGCTGCTCGACCACGCCGACGCGGTGGGCAAGAAGATCCTCATCTCGGGCGGCGGGCGCTGCAATTTCACCAATGTGAATAGCGCGCCCGACCGCTTCATCTCGGCGAACCCGCATTTCGCGAAATCGGCGCTCGCACGCTACACTCCCGCCGATTTCATCGCGCTCGTCGAACGCCACGGCATCGCCTATCATGAAAAGACGCTCGGCCAGCTCTTCTGCGACGGCTCGGCGAAACAGATCGTCGCGATGCTGCTCGAAGAGGCCGCAAAAGCCGGCGTCGAGGTGCGTACCGGTCAGCCGGTGAGCGATGTCACCCACGCCGACGGCAAGTTCACCGTCCGCTTCGGCGATCAGAGTTTCACTGCCCCAGCGCTCGTCATCGCGACCGGCGGGCCGTCGATCCCCAAGATGGGCGCGACGGGCTTCGCTTATGACCTCGCGCGTCAGTTCGGATTGAAAGTGGTCGAGCCGCGCCCCGCGCTCGTTCCGCTGACGCTGGGCGGCGACGATGTGCTGTTCCGCGAATTGTCGGGAATCGCCGCCCCCGTCGAAGCGCGCGCGGGCAAGGCCGCCTTCCGCGAAGCCGCGCTGTTCACCCATCGCGGCCTTTCCGGCCCCGCGATCCTGCAGGTCAGCAGCTATTGGCGCCACGGCGAACCCGTGACGATCGACCTCTTGCCCGATGCCCCGCAAGGCTGGCTGCACGACGCCAAACGCACCCGTCCCCGCATCACCCTGCGCGCGGCCCTGGGAGCGTTGCTTCCCGACCGACTCGCCGAAACCCTCGCCGAACGCCTTGCGCTTCCCGGCGAACTCGGCGCCCAGACCGACCGCAAACTCGCCGATGCAGAGGCGCAGCTAGCGGGCTGGATTTTCCGCCCCAACGGCACCGAAGGCTTCGCCAAAGCTGAGGTCACGGTCGGCGGAATCTCGACTGCAAACCTATCCTCGCAAACAATGATGGCCAAAACCGTCCCGAACCTCTATGCGGTCGGCGAAGCCGTAGATGTCACAGGGTGGTTAGGCGGCTATAATTTTCAATGGGCCTGGGCCAGCGGACACGCTGCCGGACAGGTGATTTAAGCCCATTGAGCCCCTTTTCCGTCGGCCCGTCACCGCACCGGTGACCGCCCATATTATTGAGATAAAAATGCCTTTCGAAAATCTTTCTCCCGTCCTTTCGGACGCCCTTGTCGCGCGCGGCTATGAAGCGCTCACCCCCGTCCAGACGCAAGTCACCGAAGGCGAGGCCAAAGGCCGCGACCTGCTCGTCTCCGCACAGACCGGCTCGGGCAAGACCGTCGCGTTCGGCCTCGCGATGGCCGACGAGCTGATCGAGGACGGCCGCCTGCCCTTCGCGACCTCGCCGCTCGCATTGATCGTCGCGCCGACGCGCGAGCTTGCGCTGCAGGTCAGCCGCGAACTCGGCTGGCTCTATGCCAAGGCGGGCGCGCGCATCGCGACCTGCGTCGGCGGCATGGACGCCAGCAAGGAACGCCGCGCGCTCGGTCAGGGCGTGCAGATCGTTGTCGGCACCCCGGGTCGCCTGCGCGATCACCTCGAACGCGGCGCGCTCGACCTCACCGCGCTCCGCGTCGCGGTGCTAGACGAGGCCGACGAAATGCTCGACATGGGCTTTCGCGACGACCTTGAGGAAATCCTCGACGGCACCCCCGCAACGCGCCGCACGCTTCTCTTCTCGGCGACGCTGCCGAAGCCGATCGTCCAGCTCGCCAAGCGTTACCAGCAGGATGCGCTGCGCATCTCGACCGTCGGCGAAGACCGCGGCCATGGCGACATCGCCTATCAGGCGGTAACCGTCGCTCCCGCCGACATCGAAGGCGCGGTCGTCAACCTGCTCCGCCTCCACGATGCCGAGACCGCGATGCTGTTTTGCGCGACGCGCGACAATGTCCGCCGCCTCCACGCCAGCCTCGTCGAGCGCGGGTTCGCCGCGGTCGCGCTGTCGGGCGAGCATAGCCAGAATGAGCGTAACGCCGCGCTGCAGGCGCTCCGCGACCGCCGCGCGAAAGTCTGCGTCGCGACCGACGTCGCCGCGCGCGGCATCGATCTTCCGACGCTCAGCCTCGTCATCCACGTCGAAATCCCGCGCGACGCCGAAGCGCTCCAGCACCGTTCGGGCCGCACCGGCCGCGCGGGCAAAAAGGGCACCGCGGTCATCATCGTCCCCTACCCGCGCCGCCGCCGCGTCGACGGCATGCTGCGCGGGGCGCGCATCGAGGCCGAATGGATGGACGCGCCGACCGCCGCCGACGTGCGCAAGCGCGATCAGGAACGGTTGATGGAGAAATTGCTCACGCCGGTCGAGCATGAGCCCGAGGATATCGAACTCGCGCAGCGCCTGATGGCCGAGCGCACGCCCGAGGACATCGCCGCGTCGCTCGTCCAGGCGCACCGCGCGCTGATGCCGCCGCCCGAGGATCTTCTCGACAACAGCCCGCGCGGCCGCGACGCCGCCGGCCGCCCCGAGCGCGGCGAACGTTTCGAACGTCCGGAGCGCGGTGGCGATCACCGCGAGGGCTTCGAGGACAGCGTCTGGTTCCGCCTCAATATCGGCCGCCACCAGAATGCCGACCCGCGCTGGATCCTGCCTTTGCTCTGCCGCCGCGGCCATGTGAGCAAGAACGAGATCGGCGCGATCCGCATCGGTCCCAAGGAAACGATGTTCAACATCCCGCGTGGCATAGCCGATCGCTTCGCCGAAGCGGTGGTGCGCAGCGCCAACGCCGATGGCGAGGACGACAGCGGCGTGTCGATCACGCCAGCGCCCGACGGCCCGACCTATCCGCCGCGCCGCGACAAGGGTCCGCGCGACAACGCGCCCCGCAGCACGCTCGGCCGTGCGCCCGGCGGCGATCGCGGTTTCGGCGATCGTTCGGGTCCGCGCGGCCCGCGTGGCCCCGGCGGTCCCGGCGGCAACGAACGCTACAAGCCCAAGCCCTTCGGTCAGCGCAGTCCGCGCCGTCCGTCGAAATAAACCCTGAACCCCTCCCCCGACGGGGAGGGGCTTTTATCGCACCGCCCTTGCGCTCTTCCGTCCGGCCCACCAGATGGTCCGGACAGCAGGAGAGCGGCGCATGCAAGCGATCGAAGCCTTTATCGAAAGCCAGGGCGGACCCGAGGTCATCGACTGGCGCGAGGTGACGCTTGGCGAACCCGGCCCCGGCCAGGTGCTGCTGCGACAGACCGCGGTCGGGCTCAACTATCTCGACACCTATCACCGCGACGGCACCTATCCCGTTCCGCTGCCGAGCGGGCTTGGCGTCGAATCGGCTGGTGAAGTCATCGCCGTCGGCGCCGACGTCCACGGCCTCCAGCCCGGCGACCGCGTTGCGACCTTCGGCCCCGAACGCACCGCCTATGCCAGCGCGCGGATCGTCGGCGCGGCCTCGCTGTTCAAACTCCCCGCCGACATCGACGATGAAACCGCCGCCGCCGCGCTGCTCAAAGCCTGCACCGTCGAAATGCTCGTCGAACGCTGCGCGAAGGTTCAGGCCGGCTCGCCCGTGCTCGTCCACGCCGCCGCGGGCGGGGTCGGGCTCATCCTCGTCCAGTGGCTGAAGGCGATCGGCGCGACTGTGATCGGCACCGTCAGCACCGAGGCCAAGGCGCACACCGCGCGCGAAGCCGGCGCCGACCATGTGCTGATGTACAAGGCCGACGACGTCGCCGCGCACGTCCGCGAAATCACCGACGGCCAGGGCGTGCCCGTGACCTTCGACGGCATCGGCATGGCGACGTGGGACGTCTCGCTAAAGGCCACCGCGCGGCGCGGGCTGATCGTCAGCTATGGCAATGCCGGCGGGCCGGTGACCGGCGTCAACCTCGGCGTGTTGGCGCAGCATGGGTCGCAGTTCGTCACCCGCCCGACCCTGTTCGACTACTACCACCTTCCCGGCGAACGCGCCGCGGGCGCCGCGCGCGTGTTCGAGATGATCGCATCGGGCGCGGTGAAGATCACCGTCGGCCAGCGCTACGGGTTGCAGGATGCGGCAAGAGCGCACGCCGATTTGCAGGCGGGGCGCACGACGGGGTCGACGCTGCTGATTCCGGAGCATTCCTAACCGTCGCCCCCGAGAAGGCGGGGGCCGCTGGAGATGTAGCAAAAGGCCGATAGCGGCCCCCGCCTTCGCGGGGGCGACGTTACGCCTTCAACCGCTCCGCATGCCACGCAACATGCTCGGCCAAAAAGGTCGAGATGAAATAATAGCTGTGGTCATACCCGGGCTGCATCCGGATCTCGGCCTTCTGCCCCGCGCGTTCGCACGCCGCGACCAGCAATTCGGTCTTGAGCTGCTCGGCGAGGAAATTGTCGGCGTCACCCTGATCGACGAGCAGGTCGGGCACGCGCAGCCCCTGATCGAGCAGCGCGCACGCGTCATAGGCGTGCCAGTCCTCGCGGTTGTCACCGAGATAATTGCCGAGCGCCTTTTCACCCCACGGGCATTGCAGCGGCGCGACGATCGGCGAAAAGGCCGAGACCGAACGAAAGCGATCCTGATTGCGGAGGCCAATGGTCAGCGCGCCATGCCCGCCCATCGAATGGCCGGTGATCGCCTGCCGGCTCAGGTCGGCCGAAGCGAAATTGCGCAGCACCAGCGAGGGCAGCTCATCCTCGATGTATGAGCGCATGCGGTAATTCTTCGCCCACGGCTCTTCGGTCGCATCGACATAGAAACCCGCGCCCAGCCCGAAATCCCATGCGGCATCGGGATCGTCGGGAACACCCTCCCCGCGCGGGCTGGTGTCCGGCGCGATGAAGATCACGCCATGTTCGGCGCACGCCGCGCGATATTCGCCCTTTTCCATCACATTGGCGTGGGTGCAGGTCAGCCCTGACAGATACCAGAGGACCGGCAGCTTGGCCCCCGGCGCGTGATCGGGGATGAAGACCGCAAAAATCATGTCGGTGCCGGTGGTCGTGCTCGCATGCTTGTACACGCCCTGCGTGCCGCCATGGCTGCGAACGGTGGAGAGGGTTTCGAGGGTCATGATTCTTCCTGCACAGGGATGGCGGCGACAAGTGGCTGATGCCCCCAATGACGCAGCAGGTCGAGGATCGTTGCGCCCGGCAGCCCGAGCGTCGCGGTGTTGCGCAGCGGGTGGACGTTGACCGTTTCCGCTATCGCCAGCACTTCGTCGAGCACGATGGTGATGCTCCCCGGCACGGCGTTGATCGCCGCGAGCGGCGTCACCGACCCCGGCGAAATGCCAAGCAACCGCTCCATATCCTCGGCCTTGCCGAAGCTCACATGCTTGCATCCGATCGCGCCGGGCAGTGCCTTCAGATTGACGTGCGCGTCGGACGGCACGGTGACGAGCCAGAAGGCGCCGCTTTTGTCCTTCAGGAACAGATTCTTGGTGTGCGCCCCCGGCATCGCGGCGTGCACCGCGTCGCTCTCGGCAACGGTGAACACCGCTTCATGCTCATGCGCGGCAAAGGGGATCGCGAGCACACCCAAATCGGCCAGCAATCCCGCTTCGCCTCGCATCATGCTATCGGCTCAGACGACGCGGTGGAGCGCGCAGAGCTTGTTGCCCGAGGGATCGCGCAGGTAAGCGAGATAGAGCTGGCCGAACCCGCCTTCGCGCACGCCCGGCGGGTCTTCGATCGAAGTGCCGCCGTTGGCGACGCCGGCGTCGTGCCACGCCTTGGCCTGCTCGGGGCCTTCCATCGCAAAGCCGATCGTGCAGCCGTTGCCCGCGGTCGCGGGTTCGCCGTCGATCGGCGCACCGACGAGGAACAGCCCGCCATTGTACATATAGATCAGGCGGCCCTTGTCGTCGGTGATCGCGGGCTTGCCGCCGATCGCCTGAAAGGTCGCGTCATAGAATTTCTTGGCGGCTTCGAGGTCGTTCGCCCCGACCATATTGTGACTGTACATCGCCTTTTGCTCCTCCTGATTTTGGTTGCGAATCGATACCTACGCTGTCCCGCCGGGCAGGACCAGCCGCCTTTCTGTTCCGGATTCGTCAAAAATGACGAACCGGCGCGCCGCTTAAGGCTCCTAACGGAAAACCACGGTTTTGCGGCCATCGATCAAAACGCGCTGCTCGGCGACCCAGCGCACCGCGCGCGCCAGCACCTGCGCTTCGGTATCGCGCCCGATGCGGATCAATTCGTCGACCGAATCGCGGTGGTCGACGCGCTCGACCGCCTGTTCGATGATCGGCCCCTCGTCGAGGTCGCTCGTCACGAAATGCGCAGTCGCGCCGATCAGCTTGACCCCGCGCTCGTGCGCGCGGTGATAGGGTTTGGCGCCCTTGAAGCCCGGCAGGAAGCTGTGGTGGATGTTGATGCAGCGCCCCGACAGCTTCGCCGACAGATCCTGCGACAGCACCTGCATATAGCGCGCGAGCACCAGATGCTCGGCGCCCGCATCGGCCATGATCTGCAGGATCGCGGCCTCTTGTTCGGCGCGGTTGGCGTCGCTGACCGGCAAGTAGTGGAAGGGCACGCTGTGCCATTCGGTCAGCCGCCGCTGATGCTCGTGGTTCGACACCACCGCGGCGATGTCGATCGCGAGATTGCCGGTCGACCAGCGGTGGAGCAGGTCATTGAGGCAATGGCTGCCCTGCGACACCGCGATGACGAAGCGCGGCTTGACCCGGCTGTCGCTGATCCGCGCATCCATCGCGAAACGTTCGATGATCGGTGCGAACGCTTCCTGCACCGCGGCCAGTTCGCCGGGAAAGCGTGGCCCGGCACCGCGGAACTCGACGCGCATGAAAAAGCGCCCCGAATCGAGATCGGCATATTGCTGACTGTCGAGGATGAAGCCGTCGCGTTCCGCGAGCAGCCCGGTCACCGCCGCGACGATACCGACCGCATCGACGCAGCTGAAAGTCAGGACAAAGGCGGGCTGGTCCATTTCCATCACGCCAGCCGGTGCGTCGCGCACAGCTTGTTGCCGGCAGGATCGCGCAGATAGGCGAGATAGACCGTCCGCCCCGCGGTGACCTGACGAATGCCGGGCGGGTCCTCGATCGTCGTGCCGCCGTTCGCCGCGCCCGCAGCGTGCCACGCATCGACCGCCTCGGTCGACGCCGCGACGAAACCCAGCGTTCCGCCATTGGCCCCGCTCGCGGTTTCGCCATTGAGCGGCTTCGTCAGCAAAAAGCGCCCGCCGGCGTGCGAATAGATGAGCCGGCCCCATTCGTCGACGACGCCCGGCGGCACCCCGAGCGCGCCCAGCGCGGCGTCATAGAAACGGCGCGCGGCTTCGATATCGTCGGCGCCCAGCGCCACATGGCTGAACATGCCGGCCTCAGAACACCACGACCGAACGAATGCTCTCACCCGCATGCATCAGGTCAAAGCCCTTGTTGATCTCTTCCAGCCCCATGACGTGCGTGATCATCGGGTCGATCTCGATCTTGCCCGTCATATACATGTCGACGATCTTCGGCACGTCGGTGCGCCCCTTGGCGCCGCCGAACGCGGTGCCGCGCCAGTTGCGCCCCGTGACGAGCTGAAACGGACGCGTCGCGATTTCCTTGCCCGCCTCGGCCACGCCGATGATGATCGAGGTGCCCCAGCCGCGGTGGCAGGCTTCGAGCGCGGTGCGCATCACTTCGGTATTGCCCGTGGCATCGAAGGTGTAATCGGCGCCGCCGTCGGTCAGCTGGACGATCGCGGCGACCGTGTCTTCGCGGCTCATGCCCTTGGTATTGAGGAAATCGGTCATCCCGAACTTGCGGCCCCATTCCTCGCGCGCGGGGTTGATGTCGACGCCGATGATCCTGTTGGCACCGGCCAAACGAGCGCCCTGAATCACGTTGAGCCCGATGCCGCCGAGCCCGAAGACGACAACATTGTCGCCGACCTGCACCTTCGCGGTATTGATCACCGCGCCAACCCCCGTGGTGACGCCGCAGCCGATGTAGCAGCTCGACTGGAACGGCGCGTCCTCGCGGATCTTCGCGACCGCGATCTCGGGCAGCACGGTGAAGTTCGAGAAGGTCGAGCAGCCCATATAATGGAAGATCGGCTGGCCCTTGTAGCTGAAGCGCGTCGTGCCGTCGGGCATCAGCCCCTTGCCCTGCGTCGCGCGGATCGCGGTGCAGAGGTTGGTCTTGCCGGACAGGCAGCTTTTGCACTGGCGGCATTCGGGGGTGTAGAGCGGGATCACATGGTCGCCGGGAACAACGCTCGTCACGCCCGCGCCGACTTCGCGCACGATTCCCGCGCCCTCATGGCCGAGCACGCTCGGGAAGATGCCTTCGCTGTCGAAGCCGTCGAGCGTGTAGGCGTCGGTGTGACAGATGCCCGTCGCCATGATCTCGACCAGCACCTCGCCCGCCTTCGGGCCTTCGAGGTCCAGCTCGACGATCTCGAGCGGCTTCTTCGCTTCGAACGCAACGGCGGCACGGGTCTTCATGGCGTATCTCCCTTTCGCGCGTTCCCATCCCGCAAACGCCGCCGCAATGCAAGAGCAAGCCCGCGGAAACATAGCTATGGCATCGCTGTCAGAAGATCAGCGCGTCAGCACTCCACCACGCTGACCGCGAGCCCGCCCTTCGACGTTTCCTTATATTTGTCGCGCATGTCGCGTCCGGTCTGCAGCATCGTCGCGATCACCGTGTCGAGGCTGACGACATGCGTGCCGTCGCCGATCATCGCGATGCGGCTCGCGTCGATCGCCTTGATCGACCCCATCGCGTTGCGCTCGATGCACGGGATCTGGACGAGCCCCCCGATCGGGTCGCAGGTCAGGCCGAGATTATGCTCCATGCCGATTTCGGCGGCATTTTCGACCTGTGCGTTGGTGCCCCCCAAAGCCGCGGTCAGCCCCGCCGCCGCCATCGAGCAGGCGACGCCGACCTCACCCTGGCAGCCGACCTCGGCGCCCGAGATGCTGGCGTTGCGTTTGTAGAGCGCGCCGACCGCACCCGCGGCGAGCAGGAAGGTGCGCACCCCCGCATCGTCGCCGCGATAGCCGCGCCGGTAGAAGCGGATCACCGCCGGAATGATCCCCGCCGCGCCATTAGTCGGCGCGGTGACGACCTTGCCGCCCGCGGCATTTTCCTCGTTCACCGCCATCGCCCACAGGTTGATCCAGTCCATCATCGCGAGCGGATCGGTCAGATTCGCCTCGTGGCGGTTGCGAATGTCGTCGGCGATCTGCGGCGCGCGGCGCTTGACCTTCAGCCCGCCGGGCAGGACCCCCGTGCTGCAGCAGCCCGCATCGATCGACGCGTCCATCGCACCCGCGATCGCATCGAGCCCCGCCTCGACCTCTTCGAGGCTGCGGTGCGCAAGTTCATTCTCGAGCATCATTTCGGCGAAGCTCTTGCCCGACGCCGCGCCCATTTCGAGCAGGTCGGCGCCCGAGGTGAAGGCGAAGGGCAGTTCGACCTCATCCTCCGCGCCGCGGCTGTTGCGCCCCGCCTCATCCTCGTCGACGACGAAGCCGCCGCCGATCGAAAAATACATGCGCTTGGCGAGGATTTCGCCATCGCCGTCGCGCGCGGTGAAACTCATGGCATTGCTGTGAAAGGGCTGGCGCTGGCGCATCTGGAAATGCAGGTCGCTTTTCGGTTGAAAGCGTGCGCGCTGGCGGCCGAGCAGGTAGATAAAGCCTTCGCTCTCCGCCCGGTCCCAATGCGCCTTGATCGCGGCGAGGCTGGTCGATGCGGGGATTTCGCCGGCGAGACCTGCAACGATCGCGGTGTCGGCGGCGTGGCCCTTGCCGGTCAATGCGAGCGAGCCATAAAGGTCGGCTTCGACATGCACCGTCTTGCCAAGAAGCCCGGCCTCGTCGAGCCAGACGGTGAAACGCCGGGCGGCAACCATCGGGCCCACGGTATGCGAGCTGGAGGGTCCAACACCGATTTTGAAGAGTTCGAACAGGCTGATCGTCATGGCGGCCCTATAGGAGAAGGCGGACGATCCCGATAGGCCCACGCGGGCCAATTTTCGTTACGGCTTGCAATAAATCCTCCCTGTCGCGCAGCGATGGGGAGGGGGACCACCGAAGGTGGTGGAGGGGCAGCGACGGTGCGTCATTGCCCCTCCGTCAGCGCTTCGCGCTGCCACCTCCCCATGGCTTCGCCACAGGGAGGATCATCAGATCAGGCCGGATAGGTCCAGGTCGTATCGCGCGCGAAATTCTCCGCCGCGAAATCCCAGTTGAGCAGGTCGTCGACCACCGCGTCGACATAGGCCGGACGCAAATTCTTGCGGTCGATATAATAGGCATGTTCCCACACGTCGATCACGAGCAAAGGCTTGATGCCCGCAACCAGCTCGGTGCCCGCATCGTGCGTGTCGGTGACCGACAGCGTGCCGTCGCGCGAGACGAGCCACGCCCAGCCCGACGCGAAATGGTTGACCGCGGTTTCCTTGAGCTTCTTTTTCAGGTCATCGAGCGAACCGAAATCGCGTTCGATCGCGGCGAGCAGATCATCCTTCGGCGCGGTCTTCGACGGGCTCAGGCTTTCCCAATAGAAAGCGTGGTTCCATGCCTGCGCGGCATTGTTGAACAGGCCCTTGTTGCCCGATCCTTCGGCGTGGTGGACGATTTCCTCGAGCGGCTTCGACGCGAGGTCGGTGCCTTCGATCGCGGCGTTGGTCTTGTCGACATAGGCTTTGTGATGCTTGCCATGGTGCGTCGCCAGCGTGTCGGCCGAGATATGCGGCTCGAGCGCGTCCTGGGCGTACGGCAGGGGAGGATGGGCGATCGTCATGGCAGTCTCCATTTTATTATCGAGGGGGTTTGCGGCCTTAAACTCGGTATCGCGGCCGCGGGTTGCAACCCTGTGACCGCAAATTTTCCTATTGTTCCCCTCCCTTTTAGGGAGGGGTTAGGGGTGGGTCGCCGCAGGCGTTCTTCCTTGGCCGCCTACCCACCCGTGCTGCGAGTCACGCGCCTCGCAACACCCCCTCCCTAAAAGGGAGGGGAGAATTACGTCACCATTGCCTGCAATGTCGCGATCCGGTCGGCCTCTTCGGAGGGCTTGTCGCGGCGGATGCGCGAAATGCGCGGAAAGCGCATCGCGAGCCCCGACTTGTGGCGCTTAGACGCGTGGATCGAATCGAAGGCGACTTCGAGCACGAGCGATTTTTCGACCTCGCGCACCGGGCCGAAGCGGTTCAGCGTGTTGTCGCGCACGAACTTGTCGAGCCACTTCAATTCCTCGTCGGTGAAGCCCGAATAGGCCTTGCCGACGGGTAGCAACTCGCCCGCGTCGGACCAGCAACCGAAGGTATAGTCCGAATAGAAGCTCGCGCGGCGTCCATTGCCCCTTTGGGCGTACATCATCACGCAATCGGCGGTAAGCGGATCGCGCTTCCATTTATACCAGAGACCCGCGCGGCGCCCCGCCACGTAAGGGGCGTCGCGGCGCTTGAGCATCACCCCCTCGATCGCCGCATCGCGCGCACCCGCGCGGCGCTCGGCGAGGTCGCCGAAATCGGCGGCATCGATTACTTGCGACAGGTCGAAATGGCTGTCGGCGAGCCGCGGGACGAACGCTTCGAGCTGCCGACGCCGTTCGGTCCAAGGCAGCCCGCGCAGATCATTGCCGTCGACCGCAAGCAGATCGTACACGCGCACGAACGCCGGATAATCGGCGAGCATCTTCTTCGAGACGGTCTTTCGCCCGAGCCGCTGTTGCAGCGCGTTGAAGCTCGCGGCTTCGCCGCCCTGCACCTCGCCGCGCACAAGCAGTTCACCGTCGATCACCGCATTCTGATCGAACGCCGAAACCAGTTCGGGGAACGCCCCGCTGATCTCCTCGCCGCCGCGGCTATAGATCCGCGTCTCACCGCCACCGCGCACGATCTGGACGCGGATGCCGTCCCATTTCCATTCGGCGGCATAGTCGGCGAGGTCGACGCTTTCTTCTTCCAATGGATGCGCGAGCATGAAAGGACGGAAGAAGGCGACGTCGGCAAGGTCGGGCCGCTCCGCCCGTCCCTCGCCCCACGCAAACAGCGGCGCATAGGGCGGCGGGATCGCGTGCCACAGCTCCTCGACATCGTCGACGGGCACGTCGAACGCCTGCGCGAACGCCTGTTTCGCAAGCCGCGCCGACACCCCGACGCGCATCCCGCCCAAGGCCAGTTTCAGCAGCGCATAGCGCCCGTCGGCGTCGAGGCGGTCGAGGAGCGAGGCGACGACCGCAGGCGCATCGCTGCGGCTCGCGGCCGACAGCGCGTCGACCGCCGCCGAAACTGTGAGGTCTTCCTTCTTCCCCGGCGCATCGGGCCAGAGCAATGCCGCTGTCTCCGCCGTATCCCCCACAAAGTGCCGCGACAGACGAAACAATTCCTCGTCGACGCGGGTCGCCAGCAACGTCCGCACCGTCCCCGCTTTCACCGCCGGGAAATCGAGGCTCTCGGTCAGCGCCGCGATTGCCCAGCCGCGGTCGGGATCGGGGGCATGCCGCAGATAATCGACGATCAGCGCGAGCTTGCTGTTGCGCGAGCGTGTGTAGATCAGCCGGTCGATCAGGGCCGCGAAGCGCTTCACGCCTCCTCCTCCAGATCGCGGCCGACGAGGTGCAACGCGCGCGCCTTGCGTTGATGCAGCTCGCACCAGCGCAGCAGCCCGTCCTCGCTGCCGTGCGTGATCCAGCTTTCCTTTGGGTTCACCTCCGAAATCGTCGTCGTCAGTTCGTCCCAGTCGGCATGATCCGAAATCACCAGCGGCAGTTCGACCATCCGCTGCCGCGCGCGCTGGCGCCCGCGCATCCAGCCCGACGCCATCGCGGTCACCGGATCGGGCAGCCGCCGCGACCAGCGATCATTCAGCGCCGAGGGCGGCGCGAGGACGATCTGCCCCGCCATCTCGGCTTTGTCCGTCTCGCTCACCAACCGGAGCTCGCCGAGATCGACGCCGTGCACCGCATAAAGCTGGCACATACGTTCGAGCGCGCCGTGGATGAAGATCGGCGCATCCCATCCCGCACCGCGCAATTCGGCGATCACCCGCTGCGCCTTGCCGAGCGCATAGGCGCCGACGAGTATCGAGCGATCGGGCTCGGCGCGCACCGCGCCGATCAGCTTCGCGATCTCGTCGGCGGTTGGCGGATGGCGAAACACCGGCAATCCAAAGGTCGCCTCGGTGATGAAGATATCGCACGGCACGACCTCGAACGGGGCGCACGTCGGATCGGGCCGCCGCTTGTAATCACCGGTCACCACGATCCGCTCGCCTTGATATTCCATCAAGATCTGCGCGCTGCCGAGCACATGCCCCGCGGGATGGAAGCTGAAGCGCACCCCGCCGCGCTCGAACCCGTCGCCATATTCAAACGCCTGATTATGGCTCGCCTCGACATCGACGCCGTACCGCAACGCCATGATTGCGAGCGTCTCGGGGGTCGCGAATACCGCGCCATGGCCGCTACGCGCATGGTCGGCGTGGCCATGGGTCACCGCGGCGCGCTCGACAGGGCGCGAAGGGTCGATCCACAGGTCGGCGGGTTTCACATAAATGCCGCTCCCTTGCGGCTCGATCCAAGATTTGGGCCTGGCCATCAGGCGGCGAGTTTCCGCGCGCGGATCAGGTCGGCGACGAACGCTTTGCGCTCCGCAGCCGCGCGTTCACGGTCGGGAAGACGCAGCAGGAAAGACGGATGGATCGTCGCGACCAGCTTGCCGCCTCCCTCCAGTTCATGCACCGAACGGCGCATCGACTTGATACTCGCGCTCTTGCCCGTCACCCCGCGCAGCGCGCTCGCGCCCAGTGTCACGATCAGGTCAGGCTGAACAAATGCGCGTTCCTTGTCGAGCCACCAGCGGCAGACGTCGATCTCGCCCGTCGTCGGGTTCTGGTGGAGGCGGCGCTTGCCGCGTGGCTCGAACTTGAAATGCTTGACCGCGTTGGTCAGGAACAGCCGCGCGCGGTCGAGCCCCGCCTCCTCCAGTGCCTCGTTCAACACCTGCCCCGCGGGTCCTACAAACGGCCGCCCCTGCAAATCCTCCTGATCGCCCGGCTGCTCGCCGACGAGCATGATGCGTGCATCCTTCGGCCCCTCGCCCGCCACGCCTTGCGTCGCGTTGCAATAGAGCGGGCAGCGCGTGCAGCGATCAACCGCGCCCGCGACGTCACTCAGCGTCTTCACATCGTCGTCGAGGGCCAATTCGTCGGGCACGCGCGTCCGCCATTTATCGGTCAAGGGGTTCGCGAGAGAAACGGCCGCTTCGCGCATGCGTTCCACCCGCGCCCCGGCGCCCGCGAGCAACGGCGCGATATCCTGCGCCTCGGGAAGGTTCTTCCAATATTTCTTGGGCATTTCGGCGCGCATCGCGTCGATCTTCACCCGCGCGGGGTTGAAGATCGCGCCATAGTAAGTGCGCCACTGATCCTCGACGATATCGCTGTCGGGCACCTCCTCCTTCGTCCCGCGGGGGCCGTAGCTCAGATTCTCGCCCTGCCAGATCGCGCGCGCATCGGGCGTCACGATCGCCCAGTCCATGCCATAGAAGCGGCGCTGGAAAAATGGCGCGGTCAGCCGCAGGATGCGATGCGACGGTTCGAACCACGCCGCGAAACTCTCGCGTCCCGCCTCCTCGCCGAGCCGCCGGAAGCGCACGAACGCATGCATCTTATGCACATCGCGGCGGATCGCCTTGTCGGCCTTGCGCAGCCAGTCGACCTCGGCATCGGTGGTGCGCGCCAGCAATTGCCGGTCGCGCGCCGCGCGCCAGATGATCCGGTAGAGCCGCGCCGGGACTTCGGCATCGCGATGGCAGATCACGCGCTCGGCGATTTCGAGCAATTCGCGCGGCAGCGACACCGCGCCCGCGGGCGCTGCCATCACCGCGTCGCCGAACAGCGATGCGCCGTCCTCGCCGCCACGCCAGCTGACATCCTCGGGCGCCACGCCGCCCGCGAGCAGACTTCTCGCCGCACTCCGCCATTCGGCAAAATCGCCGGGCTGGGCGAGAATGACCTCCCTCACAGCGCCAACGCCAATTGCTCGGGCGGCGGCGCAAACCGCGCGCGCAGGTCCGCGCTGTCGGTGAGCTTCCCCGGCCGCCAGTCGAGGGTAACGATGAAGGGCAGAACTTTCTTCACCGACGCGGTCAGCTTCGCGAGGTCGCCGAGCCTGAGCTTGCCCAGCCGCCGCGCCGTAACGATGCGATCGACCGCGCGCGTGCCGAGCCCCGGCACGCGCAGCAGCAGCTCGCGCGGCGCGCGGTTGATGTCGACCGGAAACGCCTCGCGCCGCATCAGCGCCCATGCGAGCTTGGGATCGATCGCGAGGTCGAGCATGCCGCCGCTCGCACCCTCCATGATCTCGGCGCGCTCGAAGCCATAGAAACGCAGCAGCCAGTCAGCCTGATATAAGCGGTGCTCGGGCATCAACGGCGGACGCACCGGCGGCAGGTCGCTGCTCGCATCGGGGATCGGGCTGTACGCCGAATAATAGACGCGGCGGAGCTGATAGCCCGAATAGAGGTTCGTCGCGGTCTTCAAAATGTCGTCGTCGCGCGCCGCATCGGCGCCGACGATCATCTGCGTCGATTGCCCCGCGGGCGCGAAGCGCGGCGGGGTCGCCTTGCCGATCAGCCGGCTCTTCGCCGCCTCGATCGCATCCTCGGCGCCGACGCGCACCGACGCCATCGTCTTGCGGATCGTCTCGGGCTTTTTCTCGGGCGCGAAGCTCGACAGGCCCGCCTCCGTCGGCAGTTCGACATTGGTCGACAGCCGGTCGGCATAGAGTCCCGCTAGCGCGATCAGTCCGGGATCGGCGCCCGCGATCGTCTTCAGATGGATATAGCCCTGAAAGCGATGCTCCTCGCGCAAGATACGCGCGACCTCGACAAGCTGCTCCATCGTATAATCTTCAGAGCGGATGATCCCCGACGAGAGGAACAGCCCTTCGATATAGTTGCGCTTGTAGAAATCGAGCGTCAGCCGCACGACCTCCTGCGGACTGAAACGCGCGCGTTCGACATTGCTCGACGCGCGGTTGATGCAAAAACGGCAGTCGTAAATGCAGAAGTTGGTCAGCAAGATCTTGAGCAGCGAAATGCATCGGCCATCGGGAGCATAGCTGTGGCAGATGCCCATGCCCTCGGTCGACCCGATGCCCTTGCTCGCGACAGAGTCGCGCTTTACCGTCCCTGACGACGCGCACGACGCGTCATATTTCGCCGCATCGGCCAGCACGGCCAGCTTTTCCAGAATCGGTTTAGCGGACATGTCTCATGTCTAGCATGGGAACATAGAGAGAACAAATAGGTTCGGCGCGTTTAGGCCTCGCGCCACTTTGCGGGCAGCGCGATGTCGACCACCAGCCCGGTCGGCTCCCAGTGGCGCGCGATCGAGCCGCCCAGATTGTTGCGCACGCTGCGTTCCATCAGCAACGTGCCGAAACTGGTACGGTCGGGCGGCCCGACCAACCCCTGCGTTCCGGTTTCGGTCCAGGTCAGGCGAAACATCCGCGACTCGTTGCCTTCCGGGTCCTGCGACCAGTGGATCTCGACGCGTCCTCCGTCGTTCATCAGTGCGCCATGCTTGACCGCATTGGTCGCGAGTTCGTTGAACACCAGCGCCATCGCGACCAGCGCATTTTCGGGCAGCAGCAGGTCGGGACCCGACCAGCGGATGCGCGGAAAGGCCGCCTCGACCTCGCGCATCAGCGCGTGCATCGACCCGGTCATGAAATTGGCGCCGAGCAGCACATTCTGTGCGCGGTTGAGCGCGTCGAGCCGGCTGCTGATCCGTTCGACATAATCGTCGACGTCACGCGCGGCGTGGCGGGTCAACGAGATGATCGCGCTGACCGTCGCGAACAGGTTGCGCATCCGGTGGTGCAGTTCGCGCATCAGCAGATTGGCATTTTCCTGCCGGCTCTTCTGTTCGGTGATGTCGATGCTCACCCCGGTCAGCATCGCATCGTCCGCCCGCACGTCCCAGTCGCCGCGCACGGCATTCCAGCGCAGCCCGCGCTCGGGATTGAGGACGCGATATTCGGCCGCATAGGGCGTGCCGTTCGCGATCGCTTCCTTCAATATCTCGCGCAACGCGGCGCGGTCGTCGGGATGCACCAGGTCGAAAAATCCGTTGCCGGTCGCCAGCATCGCCTGGAATTCGGAACCCCATAGTTCGGCGCCGGCGCCCTGCGTGCGCAGCCGGTCGGTCCGCGGATCATATTGCCACGACGCGATTCCCGAAAAATCGAGCGCGCGTTCGAGCGTGCGGCGCGCCTCGTCGCGCTCGGCGCCGATCCGGCGCAGGTCGGCTTCCGCCATGATGATCCCGGCGAAATCCTCGAGCCGTTCGAGCTCGATATCGGTGAGCGCTTTGCGCTCATCGCGGTCGATCACGCAAAGGCTGCCCAGGATCGCGCCGTTATAAGCGCGCAGCGGCACCCCGGCATAGAAGCGGATGTGCGGTTCGCCGGTCACCAGCGGATTGTCGCGAAAGCGCGGATCGCCCAACACGTCGGTCACCATCACCGGCCGGTCGTCGGCGATGACATATTGGCAAAAGCTCCACTCGCGCGGCGTTTCGGGGGTATCGAGACCATAGGCCGACTTGAACCATTGGCGGCAATCGTCGACGAGCGAGACCAGCGCGATCGGCACGCCATACAGGTCGGCGACCATTTTCGTCACACGATCGAACGCCTGTTCGGGCGGAGTGTCCATGATGCGATATTCGCGAAGCGTGTCGAGACGCAGCCTTTCGGCGCGTGCTGCAGCTTCGTCTCCCCCGTCCGCCAAACCTCGTCCCTCGCTGCCCTGCGATGCTGATGGCCCCGCATCGCTCATATCCTCGGGGCGCCGCTCTGCCATGAAAATGGTCCCTACAAAAGCATGCTTGCGGCGATACAGGAAAGCGGTGATATTCCACTTACTTACGCCGCATTTTCATCGCGTCCCGGCTGACTCTACGCATTGGGGCGCGACAAGTTGCAACGGCCGGCGTCGCTCTTTACGCCGCCAGGCGGAACCGACCCGCGCCGGGAGGCGTATGACTGGTCACAAGAGGGAGCAATTTTGATGACATTGGGTGAGGAACTTCGCGGGCACCTGCCTTTCCTGCGCCGTTACGCGCGCGCGTTGACGGGCAGCCAGCAGCATGGCGACAATTTCGTCCACACGACGCTCGAAGTCATCGTCGCTGCCCCCGACGAATTCCACAGCGGCGACGGCACCCGGATCGACCTTTACCGCAATTTTCACCGCATCTGGGAAAGCGCCTATATCGACGAGGGCGAAGACAGCGATGAGGGCGAGCACCCGCTCGTCCGCGCCGCGCATCGGCGCCTCGTCCAGATCACCCCGCTCGGCCGGCAGATTCTGTTGCTCACCGCGCTCGAGGGCTTTTCGGTCGAGGAGGCCGGGCTGATCACGGGCACCGACGGGCCGACGGTCGAAACGCTGCTCGCCGATGCGGTCGGCGAACTCGACCGCGAATCGCAAACCTCGGTGCTGATCATCGAAGACGAGCCGCTGATCGCGATGGAGCTCGAACAGATCGTGCGCGATCTCGGCCACCGCGTCGCGGGCATCGCGACGACGCATGAGGATGCGGTCGCCGCGTTCGAACGGACCGACGCAGGCCTCGTTCTCGCCGATATCCAGCTTGCCGACGGATCGTCGGGGATCGACGCGGTGCAGGACATTTTGGCGATCGCGCCGGTCCCGGCGATCTTCATCACCGCCTTTCCCGAAAAATTGCTCACGGGCGGCCGCGTCGAGCCGACCTTCCTGATTTCAAAGCCGTTCCGCGAAAACACCGTGCGCGCGGCGATCAGCCAGAGCCTGCTCTTCACCCCGCAGCTCGCGGCGTAAAGGCTCCATTTCTCCCAATTCGTCATTCCCGCGAAGGCGGGAATCCCGCTTTATCCTGCCTGCGATACGGGTAGCCGTCCTACCAGACGCGGCACAAGGAGCGGGATTCCCGCCTTCGCGGGAATGACGGCAATTTTCGTCAATCGCCGGCGGGACCGTTCGCGGTCAGCTGATCGACATTGTCCATGATCGTGCGAAACGCCTCGCTCGATGGCATGACGTCGGTACTGCGCCGCGGCATTTCGCCGCTCTCCAATATCGCCTGCAGCGCGGTACGGCCGCGCGATACGCGGCTCTTCATCGTGCCCACCGCGCAGCCGCAGATCGCCGCACCTTCCTCATAGGATAATTGCCCGGCCCCGATCAGCACGAGCGCCTCGCGCTGGTCGACCGGCAGCATCATCAGCGCGCGCTGCACGTCGGCCAGGTGCAGGCTGTCGTCCTGATCGTCGGGCGCGACGAGCAACCGCTCGGCGGCGAGCTCGTCATATTCGGCGGTGAATTTCTTGCGCCGCATCTGCGACAGGAAACAATTGCGCAGGATGACGAACGCCCAGCTCTTCATGCTGGCGGGCCCCGGCACATATTGCGCGCGCGCCTTCCACGCCTTCAGCATCGTTTCCTGCACCAGGTCATCGGCAAGGTCGGCGTTACCCGTCAGGCTGCGCCCGAATGCGCGCAGATGCGGCAACATCGCCGCGAGTTCACGCTTGAAGCTGGCATCGTCGAGCGGCTGAGGCGTTTCGTCGCTAGTCACACAATCCTGATCGCTTGGGCGCCCTGAAGCACCGCTGAATAGACCAGGGGCTTAGCGGGTTGAATCCCTTATGGGAACCAAAAGCGCACCCAAAGAGGCAGTAACCGACGCCGGCCGGGCCTGACATTGTGCTTTTATCGCAACACCGTTCGTCGAAAAAACCAGCAAGCGGGGAACCCCCGGCCGTTTTCGTCGTTGCTCCGGCATGGCTACGCAAGGCAACAACAGGATGAACGGCAAGGGCCCCCTCCCCCCCGGCGCCGATGCACGTCGCACGCCGGGAAGCTTTCCCGGCACGACTGGCGACCAGTGGCATCGCACCTTGACCGGGCGGCAGGCGCCCGAGCCGGTGAGCGCGAAGCTGCGCATGATCTATGGCAATGTCGTCGCCGAAAAGCTGCCCGACAATATGCTCGACCTTCTTTCTCAGCTCGATCAGAAAAGCCCGAAGCAATAATGACCGGACCCACCGCCGCTGCTTCGCAGCCGCAGGCCGAAACCCTGTCCGACAGCGAATTCAAGACGCTGCTTGCCGGTGTCATCCCCCACCTGCGCGCCTATGGCCGCAGCCTGTCGGGCAACCCCGACCTCGCCGACGATCTGACGCAGGACACGATGGTCAAGGCGTGGGCGTCGCGCGAGCGGTTCGAACGCGGCACCTCGATCAAGGCGTGGACCTTCGTCATCCTGCGCAACACCTTTCTGTCGCAGATGCGCCGCAACAAATTTGTCGGCGAATATGACGAGACCGCGGTCGAGCGCACGATGTCGACCCCCGCCAGCCAGGAAGACAGCGGCGAGATGGCCGACCTCCAGCGCGGGCTCATGGAATTGCCGCAGGACCAGCGCGAGGCGCTGATCCTCGTCGGCGCCGGCGGACTGTCTTACGAGGAAGCCGCCAGCATCTGCGACTGCGCGCTTGGCACGATGAAAAGCCGCGTCTCTCGCGCGCGCGCGGCGCTTGAAGAGATTATGAACAGCGGCCAGTTTTCGCAGAAACGCGCCGACGCGCCGCCGTCGAGCGAAGCGGTCGATGCGATCATGGACAGCGTCGAGACGATCACCGCGCGGCGCGAGGCCGCGAGCCGCTAGTTCCCCGTCGCCCCCGCGAAGGCGGGGGCCGCTGGCTACATAGCGCAAGGCCGACGGCGGCCCCCGCCTTCGCGGGGGCGACGATATGCTCGTACCTCTCGACAACCGGCAGCCGTCACGTCAGAACGACGCGTCCTTCCCCAGCAAAGCGAGCCCCTTTCGATGAAAAACCTGCCGCATCTTGCCCTGATTTCCGCGCTGGCCGTCGCCGCCTGCTCGGCCGCTCCCGCATCGACCGAAGCGGCGCCCGCCGACACTGCCAAACTCGACGCATCGGGCGCGCAGCCCGCGACGCCGCTCGCCGACGCGCCCTTCACGGTCAAGGAAATCGCGAGCTTCAACGAACCCTGGGCGATGACCTTCGTCCCCGGCACGCGCGCGGCGCTGATCACCGAGCGATCGGGCAAATTGAAACTCTGGCAGGAAAGCGGCCCGACGCTCGACGTCGCGGGTGTCCCCGCGGTCGCCTTTGGCGGTCAGGGCGGCTTCGGCGACGTGATCGTCGCGCCCGACTTTGCGGCGAGCGGCACGATCTATTTGAGCTGGGTCGAACCCGGTCCGGGCAAGACCTATGGCGCGGTCGTCGGCAAGGCGAAGCTGAAGCAGGGCGCCGCTCCTGCGCTCGAGGGGCTCCAGATCATCTGGAAACAGTATCCGAAGGTCACCGGACAGGGCCATTATTCGCACCGCCTTCTCTTCTCGCCCGACGGCAAATATCTCTTCATCGGATCGGGCGAGCGCCAGAAGTTCACGCCCGCGCAGGACATGACGGGCAACCTGGGCAAGATCCTGCGCCTCAACGCCGACGGCAGCGTCCCCGCGGATAACCCGTTCGCCAGCGAGGGCGGCGTCACCGCGCAAATCTGGTCGCTCGGCCACCGCAATATCCTTGGCCTCGCCTTCGACGGCACCGGCAAGCTCTGGAACCAGGAAATGGGGCCGAAGGGCGGCGACGAGGTCAACCTCGTCGAGGTCAAGGCGAATTATGGCTATCCGATCGTGTCGAACGGCGACCATTATGACGGCAAGGATATTCCCGATCATCCGACGCGCCCCGAATTCGCCGCGCCCGAACTCTGGTGGAACCCGTCGGTCTCGCCCGCCGGGCTCGTCTGGTATGACGGCGACCTCTATCGCGGCTGGAAGAACAGCCTCTTGATGGGCGCGCTGTCGGGCGAAGGGCTGATCCGCATGGCCGTAGACGGCGACAAGCTGCACAAGTCCGACCGCTGGGACTTCGGCCAGCGCATCCGCGAAGTCGAGGTGCGCGACGACGGCTCGGTCTGGCTGCTCACCGACGGCGAGGACGGCAAGCTGGTGAGGCTGGTTCCGAAGAAATAGCGCCTGCCCTTTTTGTTCCCCGGCGGAGTCGCAGACGGCGCGTAGCGCCACGCCGGGGCCAGACCCCTTTGCCTTACCTCTGGTGGGCTGCGCCCGGAGTCACGCGCCTCCGGGCGCCTTTCGCCGGGGACCAACCATGACTATATGCTTCCGATGATCCGCGGCTTCCTCACCCGGCGCGCCGAATGGCCCGCGCGCATTCCCGATCCCGACGCACTGCCGCCGCTGGCGTTGCTGTGGCGCGAGATCGGGTCGCTCGCGCGCGCCATCGGCGGCCGCATTCGGCCGCTGCCCCCCGAGCCCAATCCCGACAGCGAGCATCCGCCGGTGATGGTGCTTCCGGGCTTCCTGTCGGGCGACTGGGCGACCAAGGGGCTGCGCGCCGACCTCCGCCGCTCGGGCTTTCGCTGCTACGCCTGGGGCCTCGGCTTCAATCGCGGCGCGACCCCCGACATCATCGATCGCATCGACACGCGCGTGCAGTGGATCATCGACCGCACCGGCTACGCCCCCGCACTCGTCGGATGGAGCCTCGGCGGCATCTATGCGCGCGAATATGCCAAGCATCACCCGGACAAGGTCGCGCGCGTCGTGACGCTCGGCTCACCCTTTTCGGGCAGCCGCCGCGCCAACCGCGCGTGGCGCCTCTATCACCTCGTCGCGCGCCACCCGGTCGACAATCCGCCGATCGACTTCCACCCCGCGCCGCGTCCCGAAATGCCGACCTTTGCACTCTGGTCGAAGCATGACGGCGTCGTCGCGGTCAGCAGCGCACGCGGCCAGCCACACGAAAGCGATCGGCAGGTCGAGGTCGACTGCGGCCATATGGGCTTCGCCTATGCGCCCACGTCGGTCGCGGCGATCGTCAAGGCGCTGACCGAAGAGGTGTCAGAGCCCGACTAAACGATCCTCCCCGTGGCGAAGCCATGGGGAGGGGGACCGCGCCCGAAGGGCGTGGTGGAGGGGCCGCGACGTCGCACCATCGCCCCTCCGTCAGCGGCTGCGCCGCTGCCACCTCCCCATCGCTTCGCGACAGGGAGGATCGATCAGCAGACGTCGATGCGATAGGCGGGCGCCGCGCGCCACGCCATCAACATCCGCCCCGGCCGTTTCCCCGCGCGCCCCGTCGACACGAAACCGATCCGGCGCAGCAACGCGCGCGACCGCTCGTTGTCGGGATGGCATTCGGCGACGATCGAACAGCCCGGCCGCGACGTCGCGAGCGCCCCGACGACCGCGCGCACCGCCTCGGTCGCGATCCCCTTCCCGCGCGCCCGCGCCGCGAACCAGTAGCCGATCTCATATTCCTGCCCCATCCGGCGGTGGACCCCGATCACGCCGTTCAAATCGAGGCCGCTTTCGTCGCGTACCGCATGAAAGACATCGCCGCCTCCTGATTTGGCGATCAGCGCGCGCGCGTCGGCTTCGGTGAAGGGTGCGGGCAGGAAATGGACCTGCGACGTCACCGTCTCGTCGGTGATCGCGGACAAGGCGCGCGCATCATCGGCAAAGAGCGGCGTGATGCGGCAATGGTCGGTCGACAGGGCAAGCAAGGTATCGGTCATGTCGCGTCTTCTTCAAAAAGCGCACGCCGTGACCGGGGGTTGGTGGTGTGATGATGACCATTCGCCTTGTCCGAACACGGCGGCGATGGTCACAGGTGATGCCATGCCGCTCCTATGTAAAGGAGCGCCAATACGCCTTGAATCGGAGAGATTGGTCGTTGGTCATCGCGAGCGGACCTAACAGCGCCGCGTTTCCCGATCAAGCCCCGCCTTGACGACCACAATTCACGCACTATTTAAAGTTACATGAAACGCGACAGCCGACTCTCGGGCGTGCTCCACGTCCTCCTCCATATGGCCGACCAGGACACCCCGATGACCTCGGACCAGCTCGCGAAGGCGATGCAGACGCACCCGGTCGTGATCCGCCGCATCCTCGGCGGGCTGCGCGATGCGGGTTTCGTCCACAGCGAAAAGGGCCACGGCGGCGGCTGGACCATCGCGAAGGACCTTAGTCAAATCACGATGCGCGACGTCTATGACGCGATCGGCCGGCCCAGCCTGATGGCGATGGGCAACCGCACCGAAGCGCCCGGCTGCCTCGTCGAGCAGGCGGTCAACGCCGCGCTCGACACCGGCTTTCGCGATGCCGAGGCGCTGCTGCTCGCGCGTTTCGGCGAAGTGACGCTCGCGGCGCTCGCCGCCGATTTCCACGCGCGCATGGCCGCGCGATCCACCTCCCCCACCGCACAGGAGCATATCCATGGCTGAAGGCGCCCAGCATTTTCTCGACAGCTTCAAGGACCCCGCCGCGGTCGCGCGCTATACCGAAGGGCCGCGGCGCTTCGTCCCCGGCCTCGACGGCCTCCACCGCATGACCGGGCTCCTGCTCGCCGAGCGCGTCCCCGACGACGCGCATATCCTCGTGCTCGGCGCGGGCGGCGGCAGCGAAATGAAGGCGATGGCCGAGGCGCACCCCGGCTGGCGCTTCACCGGCGTCGATCCCGCGGGACCGATGCTCGAGCTCGCGGCAGAGGTTCTCGGCCCCGACGCGCACCGCGCCGAATTGATCGAAGGCTATATCGACAACGCCCCCGCGGGCCCGTTCGACGGCGCGACGTGCCTCCTCACGCTCCACTTCCTCGACATCGAAGAGCGCACCCGCACCGCCGCCGAAATCCAGCGCCGCCTGAAACCCGACGCCCCGTTCGTCGCGGCGCACGGCAGCTTCCCGCAAGGCGCACACGAACGGGACCGCTGGCTCGACCGCTACGCCGCCTTTGCCATCGCATCGGGCGGCGACCCCGAACAGGTCGCCAAGGGCCGCGAAGCCGTCGCCACCCACGTCGCGATGCTGAGCCCCGAAGCCGACGAGGACGTGCTACGCGCTGCGGGTTTCCACGATGTCGAGCAATTCTACGCCGCCTTCACCTGGCGCGGCTGGGTCGGCTACGCCTGACCTAATTCGCTCCCGGCCCAGGCAACCGCGCGAGCAGCGCGACGAGCTGCGCCTGCGTGGTCACGCCGGTCTTGCGGAAGATCCCTTTCAGAAGGAAGCGGACCGCGTTCACGCTGACCGCCCGCAGCGCCGCATAGTCCTTCAGCGTGTCGCCCGCGGCGAGCGCGACGGCGAGGCGGGCTTCGGCGGGGGTGAGCCCGAACCATTGCGCGACGCGGTCGATTTCGACCACGGGGGTTTCGCCCGGCGCGCTGCCGAGGGTGACGATCAGCGACGCGCCAAGGCGCAGGCCGCCGAGCTGCTGCGCCGACTGGCGCGTGACGCGCGCGACGAGCACGGGGCATTCGGCGCCCGCATCACCGACCGTCTGGAAAGCGAGGCCGGCGGGGTCGGAGCTTTTGACGAGGTCGAGCAAGTGTTTCTGGCTGGCGGGATGGGTGAAGGCGAAGCGGTCCTGCGAGATGCGGATGAAGCCCGCCTTTTCATAGCGCGCGGCGCGGCTGTTCGCGGCAAGGATATTGAGCTGGTCGTCGAGGCTGAAAATCGCGAAGGGCGCGGCGTCGGCAGCGGCGCGCGCGGCGCCCGCCGCAAGGTCGAGCGAGGCGATGCGGTCGCTGATCCGCATCGCGCGCTGGATATGCGGCGCAAGGACGCGGAGGCCGCGCTTCAACCGCTCGACGTCGCGGTCGCCGGGGCCGGGGATCATCAACCCGAGCCGGTCGCCGTCGCGCCGGTCAAGCAACACCCCGACAAGCCGGTCGATGCCATAGGGTTTCAGGAAATTGCGGAAGAACTCGCTCTCATAGAATTCCTCGCGCGTCATGATGTCATAGCTATCGATGACGCTGCCGTTGCCATAGCGCTGGAACTTGCGCGACCACGGATGGCTGCCGGCATAGACCGCGGTGTAGATTTCCTGGATGCCGGCGGCGAGGCCCGTCGCGGCGACGAAGCGCGCGCTCGGCGGATTGCTGCTTTCCCAGAGGATGAAGGCGGCTTCCCAGCTCAGCGGACAGAGCGTGCCGGTGATGCGCGCGAGGGTTTCGTTCCAGCTTTCGGGATGGAGCACCGAATCATAGATTTTGCCGATCAGCGCGTTGAGCACCTCCCATTCGGCCGGCGCATTATGGTCGGACGGAAAGGTCGATAGCTGGTCGCTCTGCATGCACTTCCCCCCAGAAGACCCGCAGCGATCTCATTTGAGAGGAGCGGAGACGCGAAGGCAAGCGCAATGCGATAAAACGAAAATATTATGTCTCCTACCCACGTGGGTAGTGAAACAATCCACCGAATCGGCCATTGAACGGGTGCGACCCGAGGAAGGTGGAACCAAGGCCATCTTGCTCTCTTGAAGTCCGTCGGCTTGCCGGCGGACTTCATTTTTATGCGCCGAAGACTGGCGGAACGGGCGCGATGGCCGGGGCGGCTCTACCCCAAGCGGACATCAACCTTCGAAGCGGATCTCCACCGACGGCGCGCTACGCTCATGCGCACCATGATAGACCGCCTCGATATTGTTGCCGTCGGGGTCAAGCAGGAAAGCCGCATAATAGCCCGGATGATAGGGCCGCTCGCCCGGTGCGCCATTGTCGCGCCCGCCCGCCGCGAGGCCCGCCTTGTAAAAGGCATCGACCGCAGCGCGGTCCGCCGCCTGAAACGCCAGATGGTGCCGCCCCGTCAGTTTGCCGAGCGCCGCTTGACTGTCTTTCGTCGATACGAACAGCTCATCGGCCCAGAAATAATCCTCGGCCTCTCCGCCAATCGGCACGCCGAGGACATCGAAGATCGCGCCGTAAAAGGCGCGGCTCGCCTTCAGATCGGCGACCACCAGCTGGATATGATCGATCAACCGCCCGCGGTGCAGCAATTGCGTTTCCATGGATCACTCCTCTCCTGCCCGCGCCGCACACGGAAAACCGCTTCGCACCCCGATGGTTCCCACGGCTTCCGCCGCCTCAATCGAGCGTGGGGCTTGCGTCGACGATAATTACAACATATTGCGCAATATATTGTACGAATCGCATAATGGACGGGAAAACGCATGAATATTCGGCATTGGGCTGCAATTCTGATCACCACCACCGCATGGATGGGAAGCGCCGCCGCAGCGCAAGACGCGCCGCTCACGGCCGCCGACAAGCGCGCGGTCGTCGAGCAGCTCGGCCAGACGCTTGAGGCGAACTATGTCTTTCCCGACAAGGCGAAGACCATCGCCGCGACGCTGCGCCGCCACCTCGACGCCGGTGATTATGATAAAGCGACCGACCGGCGCACGCTCGCCAGCGAGCTCACCGACGATCTGGTCGCCGCGAGCAACGACCTGCATTTCTCGGTCGGGGTCGATCCCGAATGGGTCGCCGACTATGCCGCGCGGCAGGATCCCGCCCGCGCCGCTGCGCTGCGCGAAACGGAACGGCGCGAAGAGGTGCGGAAAAATTTCGGCTTTGCCGGGCTTCGCTATCTCGACGGCAATATCGCCTATGTCGACCTCACGCATTTCGCCGACCCCGAACCCGGCTATGACGCGGCCGCGGCGGCGATGCGCTTTATCGAGAATGGCGACGCGGTGATTTATGACCTGCGCTACAATAATGGCGGCTATCTCGAGATGGCACAGCTGCTCGCGAGCCAACTCTTCCGCGGCGACAAGGATCAGGAACTCTTCGACTATTATTATAATCTCGACGGCCGCCGCGTCGAACGCGGCCAATGGGTGCTCCCCGCGCTGCCCGCGAAACGGCTGACCGGCAAACCCGTCTATGTCCTTACCGGCTCGACCAGCTTCTCCGCCGCCGAATGGTTCGCCTACACGCTCAAGAAACTGGGCCGCGCAACGCTGGTCGGCGAACGCACCGCGGGCGGCGCGCATCCGGTCGACCGCAAGCCCGTCGGCACCGACTTTTTCGTGCAGGTGCCGATCGGCCAGATCCGCGACCCTATCGATCGCAGCGATTTCGAAGGTCAGGGCGTCACGCCCGACCATCTGGTCCCGTCGGCCGACGCCCTCGCCGTCGCGCACCGCCTCGCGCTCGCTGAACTGGCCAAGGCCGATCCGGCGAAGCAGGCCGACGCCGACTGGCTAGCCCCCGAGCTCGCCGCGCGCCCGCAGCCGACCACGACCGCGCTCAAGGCCATCGCCGGCCGCTACGAAGGACGGCGCATCGACCTCGTCGGGGGCAAATTGCTCTACACCTGGCGCGAACGCTTTCGCCTGACGCTCGATCCGCTCGCCGGCGACCTGCTCGCGATCGAAGGCGTGCGCGACTTCCGCTTTCGCATCGTGCGCAAAGGCGGCAAGGTCACCGCGCTTGAACGCATCGACCGCGATGGAACAACCCAGACCTATGCCCGCCTCGACTGACATCTCGACCGATCTCGACGACATCTCGTTCCTCGGCCGCCTCAGCGAAGCGCTGAGCCAGCGGATCGAGGAACAGACGCGTCCCTTGTTCGACGAAGCCGGCATCATCGTCCCCGTGCGGTCCTGCTCGCTGCTCACCGCGCTCGTCGAAGCCGGTGAAGCCTCGGCCGCCGACCTTGCACGCGCGCTCGGCCAGTCGCACCAGCTGGTGATCCAGAAATGCCCCGCGCTGCTCCGCCTCGGCCTTGTCACCCAACACGCCGACCCCGCCGACGCGCGGCGCAAGATTTTCCGGCTGACCGATGCAGGCCGCGACCAGCTCGCCCGCATCGACGCCTATAGCGTGCGGATAAGCGAGGTCTATCGCACGCTCTTCGAAGAGGTCGGCGACGTTCATGGCGCGATACTGAAGGCGCTCAAGGCCTTGGCCGACAAGCCACTGCGCGAACGCATCCGGGAATAGTCAGAGCGTCCGGAACATCACCAGCGCATCGACGAAACCCTCGACCGGATGATCGAAAGCGCCCGGCAGGCGGCCGACGACTTCGAACCCCAGCGACTGCCACAGCCCGACCGCGCGCACATTCGCACTCACCACAAAATTGAACTGCATCGCGCGAAAGCCGCGCGCCTTCGCATGCGCGATCGAATGCAGGCCCATCGCCCGCGCGACCCCGCGCCCGGTTGCCGCCGCACCGGTCACATAGCCCGCGTTGGCGACATGCGCGCCGCCGCCGGTCTGGTTGGCGCGCAGATAATAGGTGCCGAGGATCACGCCGCCCTCTTCGGCGACGAACGCCTCCTTGTCGGTGTCGAACCAGTAAGCGAGCGCCGCCGCTTCGCTCATCCCGCGATCGAGCGTCAGCGTCTCGCCCGCGCGGATCACCGGCTCGATGATCGCCCAGATCGCGGCGGCGTCGTCGGGTCTGACAGGACGGATAACCAGCGCCGTCATGCCGCTTCGACCGCGCGCTGCATCAGGTGCGACCCCGGTCCATAGGGGCCTTCTATGGCGGTCCCGACATAGGCGAACCCTTGCGCGTGCCAATAGCTGTCGGCGCCCTGGATCGCGACCAGCCGGATATCGCGGCAGCCTTCGACTTCGGCCTGGTGGACGACGAAAGCGGTCGCCGTCGCCCCGGCGCCGGTTCCGCGCGCCGCGGGCAACAGCGCAATGTCGTGGAGATAATAGCTGTCTGACACCGGAATTGCCCCCAGCAACGCACCAAGCTTTGGCGGCGCAGCATCGCGCGGCCAGGGGTGGCTGATCAGATAACCCAAAGACGCACCGTCGCGTTCAAGGATCGCGCACCCCGCCGGATAATGCGCGAGGCGGTCGGCGAAGGTTTCCAACGGCTCGGTAAAGGCACCGTGCACCGCGTCGGAAATCGTGACGACGACCGACAGGTCGGCCTCACGCATCGGCCGCCATTGTCCCGCGCCGCTCATGAAGCATCGCCGACGAACGGCGCGACCACGTCGGCCGTCACGCGCAGCGGCCGCCCGCTCGCCTTGTCGAGCAGCGCCCACACCGTCCGCGCGCGGACATGGACTTTGCCGTCGGCGCCGGTGAATTCCATGAAGCGGTCGAACTTCGCGCCCTGCGGCTTGTCGGCGACCCACGTCCGCGCGGTCACCGTCTCGCCCGGCCCCAGCGCGCGCAGATAATCAATCTCGTGCCGCACCACGACCCAGATATAGGCGTTCTTGTGGCTCTGCGGGGCCGCCGCGTCCCAATGCCCCGTCGCGACCTGCTGGATCCACTGGACCCAGACGGCATTGTTGACGTGGCCAAGCTCGTCGATGCTCTCGGGCGTCGCAGTGAGTTCGAGACTATATTCCTTCATCGGCCGCCCAGACTATGTCGAGATTCAGTTCGTGGTGGAGCGAGAATGGCTGGCTCCGAGAATCGGAGCGCAGCGTATTTTTGTACGTGAGCACCGGAAGCGCAGGAGACGGCCGTTCGCAGCCCGCCACGGGCTGAATATCGGCATAGTCTATGCGAGTTCGACGGTGGTCACCATATAGCCAGCATCGCGGAGCGCCGCGACGAGGCTGTCGAGATGCTCGCGGTCGCGCGCTTCGCACTCGATGTCGGTGATCAGCCCCTTGGCGGGCAGCGTCGTAAAGATGCGCTGGTGATAGATTTCGATGATGTTGACCTGCTTCTCGTCGAACAGCTTCATCACCTTGAACAGCGCGCCGGGACGATCCTGCAACCGGATGCGCAGGCGCGCGATACGGCCCGAGCGCGCAAGGTCGCGCAGCAGCACATTCGCGAGCAGGCGCGTATCGATATTGCCCCCGGTGAGCACCAGCCCGACCTTGCGCCCCGCAAACTCTTCCGGGTGCGCGAGCATTGCCGCCAGCCCCGCGGCGCCCGCGCCCTCGACCACCGTCTTTTCGATCTGCAGCAACAGGCTGACCGCACGCTCGAGATGGCGCTCGGCGACCAGCACGATATCGTCGTTGAGTTCGGCCACCAGCTTGCGCGTATAGGACCCCGGTTCCTTGACCGCGATGCCCTCGGCGAGCGTGTCGCCCTCGCACGCCATATCGACGCCGTTGAGCTCCGCGTACATCGACGGATAGAGTTCGGCCTGCACGCCGATCAGGCGCATGTCATTCTTGATCCCGCGCGCCGCGGTGCCCATGCCCGCGAGCAGCCCGCCGCCGCCGATCGGCACGATCAGCGTGTCGAGCTCGGGCACATCCTCGAGCATTTCGAGCGCCACCGTCCCCTGCCCCGCCGCGACGTGCGGATGGTCGAAGGGATGGACGAAGGTCAGCCCGCGCTCGACTTCCAGCTCGCGCGCATGCGCATAGGCATCGTCGAACTTCTCGCCGAACAGCACGATCGTCGCGCCATGGCTCGCGGTCTGCGATACCTTCACTTGGGGCGTCGTGCTCGGCATCACGATGGTGACAGGGACGCCGAGGCGCTTGCCATGATAGGCGAGCCCCTGCGCATGATTGCCCGCCGACGCGGCGATCACACCGCGTTCGCGCGCTTCCGGGTCCATCAACAACAGCGCGTTCAATGCGCCGCGTTCCTTGTACGCCGCGGTGAACTGCAGGTTTTCGAACTTCAGCCACACCTCGGCGCCGACCATTTCGGACAGCGTCTGCGAATGGAGCGTCGGGGTGCGCACGACCGCGCCGTTAATTCGCTCTGCCGCCGCGCGCACATCGTCCAATGTGATCGCCGGTAAATCGGCGGCGGAGGTCAGGGTGAGTTGATCTGTCATAACGGCAAGCGCACTAGCCTATCTGGCGCGCCGCGCAAACTATGCTTATGGACTTGGCCATGAGCGAACAAAAATTGCGCATCAGCTTCATCGGCACCGGCGTCATGGGCGGACCGATGGCAGGCCACCTCGTCAAGGCGGGCCACCACCTCACCGTTTACAACCGCACGCGCGCCAAGGCGGACGCCTGGGTCGCGCAATATGGCGGCGCGGCGGCATCGACCCCGGCCGAAGCGGCAAGGGATGCGGATGTCGTCCTCACTTGCGTCGGCAACGACGACGATCTCGCGCAAGTGACGCTCGGCCGCGACGGCGCGTTCAGGGCGATGCGCAAGGGCGCGCTGTTCGTCGACCATACCACCGTCTCCGCGCGCATCGCGCGGCAATTGTCGGTCGAGGCCGAGGGGCTCGGCCTGCTATGCGTCGATGCCCCCGTCTCCGGCGGCGAAGCCGGGGCGCAGAACGGCACGCTCTCGATCATGTGCGGCGGCACCAAGGCCGCGTTCGACGCCGCCGCACCGGTGATGCAGGCCTATGCCGCGCGCATGGTGCATATCGGTGGCCCCGGCGCGGGGCAGACGACCAAGATGGTCAACCAGATCGCCATCGCCGGGGTCGTTCAGGGACTCTCCGAAGCGCTGCGGTTCGCGCAGGCGTCGAAGCTCGACACCGACAAGGTGTTCGAGGCGGTCTCCGGCGGCGCCGCGGCGAGCTGGCAGATGCTCAACCGCTGGGGCACGATGGCGAAGGACGAGTTCGATTTCGGCTTCGCGGTCGACTGGATGCGCAAGGACCTCGGCCTCGCGCTCGACGAAGCGCGCGTCAACGGCGCGACCTTGCCGGTCGCCAGCCTCGTCGATCAATTCTACGCCGATGTGCAAAAGGCCGGCGGCGGGCGAAAGGACACCAGCTCGCTCGTGACGAGGCTCCCCAAGTGAAGCGCCTGATCCTGACCGCCCTCGTGCTGTCCCTCGCCGCCCCCGCGCACGCCGATACGCTCGTCGACAATGTCAACGGCATCACGCTCGACAAGGACGGCAAGCTCGTCCGCTTCACCGGCCTCGTCATCGATACACAAGGCAAGGTCAAGCAGCTGCTCGACCGCAAGGACAAGCGCCCCGAACGCCCCGATTTCAAGGAGGATGGCAAGGGCCGCACGCTGATCCCCGGCCTGATCGACGCGCACGGTCATGTCATGGGTCTGGGCTTCCAGCTGATGCTGCTCGACCTGTCGAACACCAGCAGCCTCGCCGAAGCGCAGGCGGCGATCCGCAAATATGCCGCCGACAATCCCGAAATGCCCTGGATCATCGGCTCGGGGTGGAATCAGGAAAAATGGGGCCTCGGCCGCTTTCCGACCGCCGCCGATCTCGACGCCGCGGTGCCGAACCGCCCCGTCTGGCTCGAACGCGTCGACGGCCACGCGGGCTGGGCCAACACGGCGGCAATGACCGCCGCCAGGATCACGCCCGCGAGCAAGGCGCCCGAGGGCGGGCGCATCGAGATGGAAGCCGGCAAGCCGAGCGGGGTGTTCGTCGACGCCGCGATGAGCCTGATCGACAGCGCCAAGCCCAAACCGCTCGCGCGCGACCTCGACCGCGCGCTGTACCTCGCGCAACAGAAATTGCTCGAACAGGGCATCACGACGATCGCCGACATGGGCACCAGCATCGCCGACTGGCAGGCGTATCGCCGCGCCGGCGACAAGAAACAGCTTTCGGTGCGCATCCTCAGCTACGGCGCCGACATCGACAATATGGCGATCATCGCGGGGTCCGAACCGACGCCCTGGCTCTACGACGACCGCCTGCGCATGGTCGGGGTGAAGCTCTTGCTCGACGGCGCATTGGGTTCGCGCGGCGCATGGCTGAAGGCGCCGTACAGCGACGCGCCGGGACAAAAAGGCCTGCCGCTGCTCACCCCCGCGCAGCTCCGCAACAAGATGGTGCGCGCGTCGATGGACAAGTTCCAGGTCGCGATCCACGCGATCGGCGACGCCGCCAACGCCGAGGCTTTGGACGCGATCACCGACCTCACCGCCGACCTGCCCGGCGAGCGCCGCTGGCGCATCGAACATGCGCAGATCATCGACCCCGTCGACATCCCGCGCTTCGCGACGCTCAAGGTCATCGCCTCGATGCAGCCCGTTCACCAGACGAGCGACCGCGTCATGGCCGAAGCCCGCCTTGGCCCCGACCGGCTCAAGGGCGCCTATGCCTGGCGCAGCCTCGAAAATGCGGGCGTCCGCCTCGCCTTCGGCTCCGACGTCCCGGTCGAAAGCGCGAACCCCTTCCCCGGCATCGCCGCCGCGATTTCGCGCACCGATGCCAAGGGTGAGCCCTTCGGCGGCTGGCGTCCTGAGGAGATCGTCACGCGCGAAACCGCGCTCGACGGCTTCACGCGCACCGCGGCCTTCGCCGGTTTTGCCGAGGACCGCATCGGCACGCTGATGCCCGGGATGCGCGCAGACTTCCTGATCGTCGAGGCCGACCCGATGCTCGCGAGCCCTGACGAAATTCGTAAAATGACCCCACTCGAAACATGGATCGGCGGCTATCGCTATTACAAGAAGAAGGAGGGCGCGACCGTTGGCCGCTGACGTGCCGACCCGGCGGGCGCTGCTCACCGGCCTCGCGGCGCTGCCTGTCGCCGCGGCGGCCGCCGCGGCCGCCGAGCGCAAGGAACGCAAGCCCAAGAAACGCAAACCCGCGAAGCCCAAGGTCCAGCATGTCGATGTCGCGATCATCGGCGCGGGCGTGTTCGGCGCGTGGGCCGCGTGGCATCTGCTGCGCGCGGGCAAGACGGTGCGGCTGTTCGACGCCTATGGTGCGGGCCACGCACGCGCCTCGTCGGCAGGCGAAAGCCGCGTCATCCGCATGGGATACGGCGCCGACACCATCTATTCGGAGATGGCGCGCGACTCGCTCAAATATTGGAAAGACCTCTCCGACACCGCGAGCGCGCCGATCTTCCACAACACCGGCGTGCTGTGGTTCGCACCGCAGGACGACGCCTACACCGCGCAGTCGCTCGCCTGGCTGCAGGCGAACCGCGTCGGCCACGAGCATGGGGACGTCCGCTGGCTGCAGGAAAAGTACCGCCAGATCCAATTCTATCAGGGCGAGACCGGCATTCTTGAGACCGAGACGGGCGCGCTGATCGCCGCGCGCGGCGTGCAGGAAGTCATCGCCGACGCCCAGATCGAGGTCGAGCGCGTCGTGATGCCCGCACCGCTCTTTTCGAAGCGCATCAAGAAGCACAGGCTCCCCGACGGCGGCACCGCCGACCATCTCGTCTATGCCGCGGGCCCGTGGCTCGCCGAACTCTTCCCGCAGCAATTGATGAACAAGATCGTCGCGACGCGGCAGGAGGTCTATCATTTCGGCGCGCCGCAGGGCGACAGCCGCTTCGCCCCGCCCGAGCTTCCGGTGTGGGCCGATTTCAACAATGGCCGCATCGTCTATGGCATCCCCGACCTCGAAGGCGCGGGATTCAAGATCGCGATCGACGTCCATGGTCCGGCGATCGACCCCGACACGATGGAACGCCAGCTCTCCCCGGCAGGGATCGCCGAGGCGCGCGCATACATGCAGCGCCGCTTTCCCGGACTCGCCAATGCACCGCTGATCGGCGGTCGCGTCTGCCAATATGAGAATAGCTCGAACGGCGATTACCTCATCGACCGTTTCCCGGGGCAGGAACGCGTCTGGCTCGTCGGCGGCGGCTCGGGCCACGGGTTCAAGAATGGCCCCGCGGTCGGCAAGCGCGTCGCAGCCCATATCCTCGACAAGAATCTCGCGGTCGAACCGCGCTTCAGCTTCGCGTCGAAGGGGACGGTGGCGGCGCGCACGGTGTTCTGATGACAAGCTGGATTTCAAAACCCGTTCGTGTCGAGCGAAGTCGAGACACCCATCGGCGGCGCATGCCTTCACGGCATCTCGACTTCGCTCGATGCGAACGGAAATCCAGAACATGAAACTCACCGACTGTCACAATATCGACGACTTCCGCGCGCTCGCGAAGCGCCGCCTGCCCTGGCCGGTGTTCGACTATATCGACGGCGCCGCCGACGACGAAGTCACCCGTCGCCGCAACCGCGAAGCCTTCGACAGCTGCGACCTGATCCCGCGCGTCCTCGCCGGGGTCGAAAGCGTCGACATGAGGACGACGCTGTTCGGGCGCGAGATCGCGATGCCGCTCTTCCTGTCGCCGACCGCGCTCCAGCGCCTGTTCCACTGGCAGGGCGAGCGCGCCGTCCTCCGCGCCGCCGCGAACGCGGGCACCGTCGCGGGCATATCGAGCCTCGCGACGATCAGCCTCGCCGAAGCCGGCGCGCTGACGAATGGCCCCAAACTGTTCCAGCTCTACGTCCACCACGACGAGGGGCTCAACCAGGCGATGCTCGACGCCGCGCGCGATGCGAAGTTCGACGCCGTCGCGCTCACCGTCGATACGATCGTCGGGGGCAATCGCGAACGTTGCCTGCGCTCGGGTTTCACCTCGCCCCCGCGTTTCACCGCATCGAATATGCTGAGCTACGCCGCCAAGCCCGGCTGGGGTCTCAACTATGTCCTCCGCGAAAAATTCAGCCTGCCGAACCTTGCGACGCACGTCTCCGAAGGGTCGAGCGTCCCCAAATCGGTCGCCGAATATTTCACCTCGATGCTCGACCAGAGCCTCGACTGGAAGCGCGCCGAGGCGATCCGAAAGAAGTGGGACGGCCCCTTCTGCCTTAAGGGCATCGTCGCGGTCGAGGATGCGAAACGCGCCGCCGACATCGGCGCCACCGCGATCATGGTCTCCAACCACGGCGGGCGCCAGCTCGACGGCAGCATCTCCCCCTTCGACGCGCTCGCCGACATCGTCGACGCGGTCGGCGACCGGGTCGAGGTCATCTGCGACGGCGGCATCACGCGCGGCACCCATGTGCTGAAAGCCTTGTCGGTCGGCGCAAAGGCCTGCTCGGGCGGCCGCCTCTATCTCTACGCGCTCGCCGCGGCGGGCGAGGATGGCGTCGCGCGCGCGATCGCGCTGCTCCGTGCAGAGATGGAGCGCGGCATGAAATTGATGGGGGCCAAGACCCTGTCGGATCTCGGCCCCCAAAATCTTCGCTGGCGGTAACACCGCCGTCTTTCGCGCACGAAAAAGGGGACGGCCTCCCCCGAAGCCGTCCCCTTAGCGCGTGGTCGCTGACCCGCTAGGCGATCAGAAAGATGCGCCCAGCGTAAAGACCACGGTTGGATCGTAAAGCGTATCGAGCGCCTTGATGCCCGACTTTTTGACGTCGGTGTCGATATATTGGACCGAGAAGGTCGCCGGCCCGGCGACGAAGGACGCGCCGACCGACCAGTCGATATATTTGCCGTCGGGCGACACAAGGCCGAGCGATCCGTCGTTATAGCCGACGCCCGCGGTCAGCGTGACCGGCGAGTTGGGAATGCCAAATCCGGCACCGAGGTTCAGGTAGATATTGTCCTCGTCGCCGAGCGAATTCTGCTTCGGCGCATAGGCGACCATGCCGGTGACCGAGACGGGACCGATGTCGTGCGACAGCTTGCCGATGCCTTCGAAATAGTCGGTCGGCGCGCCGCCGTCATGGCTGCCCGGATAGGTGTAGTAGGTCACGCCGATGTCGGCCGTCGTGCCCGAGGCGATTTCGGTGTTGAAGCCCGCGTAGAGGTCGAGTTCGAACTTGCCATAGGCATCGCTGTCGGGGAGCGAGGAGCCCCAGACGCCGGCGTAGAGGCCGCTTTCATGGCTGAGCGTCAGCGTCGGCTGCACGGCGACCTTTTCGTTCGACAGCGAAATGCCGCGGAAGCGATAGTCCGAGGTGACCGCGATGCCGCCCGAAAGCGTGAACGGGCCGCTGGCCGCTTCTTCTTCCTGGGCGAAGGCGGGCGTCGACAGGGCCGATGCGGCGAGCAGCATGCCGAAACACGCCTTGGTAAGAAACTTCATGGGTGATCCCCCTAAATAAAAAACGGATCGTCCCAGCCTGCCGTTGCGTGTTCACGCCTCTTCGTACGGGCCTGTAACGTCGAACGCGTATGAAATTGCCGATTTTGCTGCGACGCACAAACAAAAATTGCTCAACAGTTGCTAATCTGTGTCAAACTGTGTCTTTCGAGCAACAATCCGCCTCGCACACGCCGGGCTTTGCCAAGCGGCCCACGGGCGGCTAAAGAGCGGCGGAGATCTCCCTTTTTTGTCGAGCCCACACCATGAGCGATCACAACCCCGGCCTGCGCCCCTGGCGCGACATTGCGCGGCGCGAATGCCGCCAGATCATGGTCGGCAATGTCCCCGTCGGCGGCGGCGCGCCGATCAGCGTGCAGACGATGACGAACACGCTGACCAGCGATCCGGTGGCAACGATCGACCAGATCCGCCGCTGCGAGGAAGCCGGCGCCGACCTGATCCGCGTCTCGTGCCCCGACGTCGAGTCGACCGCGGCGCTCGGCAAAATTGTCCGCGCGTCGCGCATCCCGATCATCGCCGACATCCATTTCCACTATAAGCGCGCGCTCGAAGCCGCCGACGCCGGCGCCGCGTGCCTGCGCATCAACCCCGGCAATATCGGCTCATCGGAGCGTGTCGGCGAAGTCGTCCGCGCCGCAAAGGCAAACGGCTGCGCGATCCGCATCGGCGTCAACGCGGGCAGCCTCGAGAAAGACCTGCTCGAAAAATATGGCGAGCCATGCCCCGAGGCGCTCGTCGAAAGCGCGCTCGACCATATCAAGCTGCTCCAGGATCACGACTTCCACGAATATAAGGTCGCGGTGAAGGCGAGCGACGTCTTCCTCGCGGTCGCCGCCTATGCGCAGCTCGCCGACGCGGTCGACTGCCCGCTGCATCTCGGCATCACCGAAGCCGGCGGGCTGATCGGCGGCACCGTCAAATCGGCGCTCGGCATCGGCAACCTCCTGTGGGCGGGCATCGGCGACACGATCCGCGTCAGCCTCTCGGCCGAACCCGAAGAGGAAGTGCGCGTCGGCTACGAAATCCTCAAATCGCTGGGCCTGCGCACCCGCGGCGTCCGCGTCGTCTCCTGCCCCAGCTGCGCGCGGCAGGGCTTCGACGTCATCCGCACCGTGCAGGCGCTCGAAGACGCGCTCAGCCACATCAAGACCCCGATGTCGCTCTCGGTCCTCGGCTGCGTCGTCAACGGCCCCGGCGAAGCGCGCGAAACCGACATCGGCATCACCGGCGGCGGCAATGGCAAGCATATGGTCTTCCTGTCGGGGGTAACCGATCATCATGTCGAGGACGCCGACATGATCAGCCATATCGTCAAGCTCGTCGAAGCGAAGGCGGCCGAGATCGACGCGGGCAGTTCGGTGAGCATGGACACGCTGCACGGCAAGGCGGCGTAAAGCTTTTTACATTCGTGTCAGCAGGGACTAGCCTCGCGCCATTCTGATCGAGGAGGCGAGACATGACCGCTAAGTTCGACGCCCTCGACCGGCTTGCCCAGCTCCTGCTGCTCATCGCCGCAATCACGACGATCGCCAACGGCATCTTCATGCTGGTCAAGCCGCTCGACTGGTATGTCTTCGTGCCGACTGTCGTCACCACCGGCCCGCCCAACGCGCATTTCATCCGCGATATCGGGCTCGCCTATCTGGGGTCGGGGCTGATCCTGCTCTATGCGACGATCAACCCCTCGCTCCGCTGGCGCGCCGCCCTTGTCGGCGGGCTGTGGCTGACCTTCCACGGCCTGCTCCACATCTATGAAGTTGCCGCCGGCATCTGCGGTCCCGCGACCTTCTGGGCCGATGCGCCCGCGGTGATCGGCCAGCCCGCGCTTGTCATCATCGCGCTCGCGATCGTCTTTTCGCGCCGGAACGCGCGCGCCGACCCGCGCTAATCCGGAAGGCGCGTCAGCTGGGTGTAGGCGATGCGCCAGCGGTCGCCCTGCCTGACCCAGACATGGCCGATGCGCAGGCGGCGGCTCTCCGGCCGTCCGCGCTGCGTCCAGCGCAGCGTCATTAGCCCGCCCGTCACTGCCGCGTCGTCATCGACGCGATAGGTCGGTTGCTCGATCGTGAACGGTTCGATCCGGAAATCGGGCATTTCGAAATCGGCGAGGTAGGAGCGCTTGTCCTGCGTCGTCGCGTCGGAATTCACGAGCAGATAATCGTCGGTCACCAAGTCGCTTAGCGCAGCAATGTCCTTGGCCACCGTCGCGCGATTGTGGGCTTCCACCGCCTGCGCGAGACCGGCGGGCAAGGCGGCCGCCGATTTCACGCGCCGGTCGACCGCGATCCAGTTCACTTCCCATGTCGCGCCGTCGTCGGCGGAAAAAGCCTGCTCGAAGCGTGCTTCGTCGGCCGAGACCTGCGTGATGACGAACCGCACGCGGATCGGGCGCTCGCCCAGCTTGTCCACGCCATAAAAGACCCCTCGCCCGTCGGGGCCGAAACCGCCGACCACCGGCGGGGTCAGCGCCCCGTCGCGCAGGCTGGCGAAGTTGAGGCTCCATCGGCGGGCACCAGGATCGTAAAGCCGCAGCGAGATGCCCTCGATCTTCCCCGCGGGCCCCGCAACCGACAGTTCGACGCTGTTCGCGCGGCCTTCCATCAGGCTTCGGACGAGGCTCGTGCCGCGATACTCGGCCCAGACCGGCGGCTTGCCCGAAAGCGGATTGCGCAACACACGCACCTCGGTTGCCCACGTCCCGATTTCGAAATCGAAATCGCGCTGACCGTCGCGGATGATCTGGGCGGGCGGAGCGACCGGCGCCGAATGCGCAATGGCGGAAACGCCCGCGCCCCCCACCAGCAACGCCAGCACCAGCAATCGCGCGCTCACCATCGGCATCGGCATCTCCCGTCGTTTGCGCCACCCTGTCGCCGTTCCTGATTACAGGGTGCTGGCGCGGCGACAAGGGCGCACCTTCTCGCTGACCGGATAAGCGCCATTGCCCCCTGCCCTCCGCTCGTTAAAAGCGCCGCAACGTCCCCCTCAGCAGGATAGCCCGGTGACCCTTTCGATCCGCCCCGCCACCCCCGCCGACCTGCCGCTGATCGCGCAGTTCATCCGCGACCTCGCCGATTATGAAAAGCTCGCGCACGAAGTCCGCTTCGACGAGGCGAAGCTCGGCGAGAAATTGTTCGGCCCGCGCCCCTATGCCGAGGTGGTGATCGGCGAGATCGACGGGAGCCCGCAGGGCTTCGCGCTCTTCTTCCACAATTTCTCGACCTTCGAGGGGCGCCCCGGCATCTATCTCGAAGATCTGTTCGTGCGCCCCGAAGCGCGCGGATCGGGGCTCGGCAAGGCGCTGCTCGCGCATCTCGCCAAGCTCTGCGTCGAACGCGACTGCGCGCGCCTCGAATGGTCGGTGCTCGACTGGAATGCCCCGGCGATCGGTTTTTACCAAAGCCTCAGCGCGAAGCTGATGGACGAATGGACGGTGATGCGCGTCGATGGCGATGCGCTGACGAAGCTAGCGACCTCCTAGATTTCGTCACCCTCTAACGAGACACGTGGCTCGTTAGACTTGATCCGGGGTCCCGCTTCTTCAACGTGGCAAAGCGGGATACCGGATCAAGTCCCGCATGACGAAAGAGGGAAGCTAGCGCGCCCCGCGTGGTTTCCGCCGCTCCATCGGCCAGCTCGGCATATGCGCGTCGGACAGCGTCTTCGCCTCCGCCGGCGCCACGCCCAGGTCGGTGAGCACGCGCACGAGCGCGTCGGCGGGCGCAACCGCGATGTCGGGCAAAACGCCCTCGCCTTCCCAATCCTTGCCCGTCCCCGGATCATAAGTCCGCCCGACCGGAATGAAGGCGCCATAGCCGCCGCCCAGATCCTCGCCGGTGCCGAAGTGATTGGCGCCCGCGGTCGGCGCGCCCACCAGCGTGCCGCGCCCCGTATGCTTCATCGCGAGCGAGAAATGCTCGGCCGCCGACGCGCTCGCGCCCGATGTCAGCACATAGATTTTCGCATCGCGCAGCCGCGTGTCGGCATTCGGCGTCGCCCAATGTTCGCGCGCCACCATGCCCGCGTCGCCCTTCGCCATCCGCATCGAGGCCAGCCCGTCGATCGGCGAGCCGCCGCGCGCATCGACCGAGGCGCGCGTCGCCATCGTCACCAGCCGCGTCGGCTCGGCGAACAACCACGGAAAGATGACATCCATCTGGTCGAGCCCGCCGCCATTATGCGTGCGGATATCGAAGATGATCGCTTTCGCATCGGCATGGTCGGCCATGAATTTCGCGGCCTGCGCCGTCACCGCCGCGTCCATCGGAAAGACGTTGAAGCGAATGAAGGCGATCCCCGGCGCGATCCAGCCCGCCTGTTCGACCGGCACCTTCGGCGGGCGGCGCACGGGCGCGGCGCCACCCGGCGCCGCGGCTGCCGGCGCGCCCGCGGCCTCGGGCGCGCGCAGGCGCAGATGGCCGTCGGGCGCAACCGCATTCACATCGGCATCGATCGCCTCACCCAGCGCCGGGCCCGAAAGCGCCTTATAGCGCCCCGCCGCAATGCCCGCGCGGATCGCCGCGGCATAACGCTTGCCCGTCTCGGGATAGACATAGTCGCGCTCGAGCAAGGCTGCATATTTTTCGGCGACCGCATCGGCGCCCGCCTCGTCCGCGGCATAGGCGGGCGGGGGCGCCAGTACAGGCACGACCACCATCCCGGCAGCGAGCAGCAGCGCGGGCAAAATACGCGAAGAACGAATCATCCTCATCTCCAATCCAGCCCCGGCCGGAGAGGGGTGTATCATATCGGCAATACAGATCAACTACATTTGTAGTCGACTTAGATCATTTCTTCCGCGCGAACCAAAGCAGCACGATTCCGACCACCGCGAGGATCACCCCGTTGCGGGTCCATGTGGTGTCGCCCAGCATGAAGCTGCTCGCCGGCCAGCGCACGATATCGAGCCCCTGCAGCACCCACAGCCCGCCGACGAGGATCGCCGCAATGCCGACGATCGCCAAGACGCCTTTCAATGCCCCCATGTCACCCTCCCTATTTGCGCTGCAATCCGATCAGCGGCCGCAGCCAGCCGATGTTGCGCCCGATCACATAGAATAGCCAGCAGCCGGCTGTCGTCGTCGCAACGAGGACGAGGAACGACGGCAGCGCCGCGACGCCGGCCTGCAGCAGATACCAGCCGACAACGACGATGATCGTCTGATGGATGATGTAAAAGGGGAACACCGCCTCGGCGAGCGTTGTGCGCGACGGGTGATCGCGGTTCCAGTAACGGTCGGCAATCCCGACCAAGGCGACGATCGTCGTCCAGCCCTGCACCAGATGCGCGACATTGAACGGCAGCGTGCCCCAGTCGGCGGGCTGCGCGCCGGTCAGCCAGAGGCACATGATCCATGCGACGACCCCGAACGCGACCACCGCGATGGCCAGCGCCACGCGCCACCAGCGCGCCACCGCGCCGAACAGCTGCGGCCGCACCCGGAGCAGCCAGCCGACAAGAAAGGGGATCAGATAGTGAAGATGCGACGGCCCGTCGTCGAACAGCGCGTGCGTCTCGTCATGGTCGGGGAAAGCGGCATAGATGAGCAGCCACGCCGCGAGCGGCCAGACGAGCAGACCAGCGCCGCCGAGCCACCGCGCCGCGCCGTCGGCGATCCGGGTCCGGATCGCGCCCGGCACCAGCGCCACCAGGATCGCGGCGAGCATCGTATAGACCCACAGATAGACGACGAACCACAGATGCTGCCACGTCGGCAGGACGATCCCGCCCAGCGATCCGAAACGGAAATAGTCGTGCGCCCAGAAATACAGGAAGCCATGGGCATAGCCATGCTGCCCGACGAGCTCGATCCACGGCTGCGGCGGGATGATGACGATGATGCCGAAAGCGAGCGGGATCAGCAGCCGCGCGCTCCGCGACCGCGCAAAGGCGCCGCTGCCGCCCAGCTTCGCGAACAGCGCGGCGCTCGCATAACCCGACACGAGGAACAGCAGCGCGAGCCGCCAGCTGTTCGTCGCGAGCATCGGCAACTGCACCCAGTCGATCGGCTCTGCGATCTTCACATGCCAGCCCCACGGCACGAAATACATGCCGATATGATAGAGGATCAGCAGGCCGAATGCCCCGATCCGCAGCCAGTCCATGCCGTGATGGCGTCCAGCGTTCATGGCAGCCTCTCCCGCCTTCCATTTCGTCATCCCGGCGAAGGCCGGGATCTCACCGTCGCGATCCAAACGCAAGGTCGAGATTCCGGCCTTCGCCGGAATGACGAATAGTTCTGCTATCCCACCACCCGCCACGCCAGCTCGGCAAACTCGCAAAGCAGCGGCCGCGTATCCCTTGGGTCGATGATGTCCTCGACTCCGAATTTCTCCGCCGTCCGGAACGGCGAACGCACACGGTTGAGCCTTTCGCGGATCGCCTCCAGATGCGCCGCCGGATCCTCGGCCGCCTCCAGCTCGCTCTTGTAAGCGACCTCGACCCCGCCCTCGATCGGCAGGCTGCCCCAATCGCCCGATGGCCATGCGAAGCGATACTGGAACCGCTCGGCGTTCGACATCGCGCTCCCCGCGATGCCATAGGCACGCCGCACGACGACCGACGCGAGCGGCACCGTCGCGCGGTAGATCGCGTTCATCGCCTGCACCCCGTACCGGATCGTCCCCGTCCGCTCGGCCTCACCGCCGATCATAAAGCCCGGATTGTCGACAAGGTGGACGATCGGCAGCCGGAACTGGTCGGCCATCTTCACGAAGCGCTCGGCCTTCTCGCTCGTCTTCGCGTCCCACGATCCGCCGAGGTACGACGGATCGCTTGCGAGCACCGCGACCGGATAGCCGTCGAGCCGCGCGAAGGCGGTGATCACCGCCCGCCCCCAGCGCGCGCCCATTTCGAAAAAACTGCCCTGATCGAACACCGCAGCCGTAATCCGCCGCATCGAATAGACCTGCTTCGCCTCGCGCGGCACCGCCGACAGCAGGCTCTCCTCGCGCCGGTCGACCGGGTCGTTGCACGCGGTCCGCAAGGCCCGATCATGGATCGACGAAGGCAGGTACGACAGGAACCGCCGCGCCGCCGCGAACGCGTCGGCCTCGCTCGCAACCTCGTCATCGACGACGCCGTTGCGCGTATGCACGTCGCTGCCGCCCAGCTCCTCGCGGTCGAGCGTATCGCCGATCGCCGCCGCGACCGCGGGCCCCGCCGCGAACAGCTGCGACAGCCCGCGCACCATCACGCTGTAATGGCTCGCCACCACCCGCGCCGCACCCAGCCCCGCGGTCGGCCCCAAAGCCAGCGCCACGACCGGCACCGTGTCGAGGTTCGCGATGATCTCGTCCCACCCCGGCACGTGCGGAATATAGGTGTATCCCATATCTTCCAGCGTCTTGACCGACCCGCCGCCGCCGGTGCCGTCGATCATGCGGATCAGCGGCAGGCGATATTCATGCGCCATCGCCTCGCACTGGACAAACTTGCGGTGCAGCGCCGCATCGGCCGCGCCGCCGCGCACGGTGAAATCGTCGACCGAGGCGACCACCGGCCGCCCGTCGACATTCGCGCGCCCGAAGATGAAGTTGCTCGCAGCGAGGTCTTCGAGCGCGCCATCGGCGCCATAACGCCCGCGCCCCGCGATCTTGCCGATCTCGCGAAAACTGCCTTCGTCGACGATCCCCGCGAGCCGCGCCCGCGCGTCCATCTTGCCGCGTCCGTGCTGGCGCGCGACCTTTTCCTCGCCGCCCATCTTCTCGGCCATCGCGCGGCGCTGCCCGAGTTCGTCGATCTCATTTTTCCAGCTCATGGCGCGAAGGCTATCTGACGTTGACGGAAACGTCATCCGAAACCTATCGTCGTAGCATGAACCGCCCGATCACCCTCGCCTTCACCGCCGCACTGCTCGCCCTGTCGCCCGCGATCGCCAGCGAACCGCGCACGATTCCGGGCGTCGCGGATGCTTACAGAAGCGACGCCTTCGACCCGAACCCGATGGCAGCGATCGACACTGCCCTCGCCAAAGCCAAACAGTCGGGCAAGCCCGTCCTCCTCGTGATGGGCACCGGCGGGTGTCACGACAGCGCGTGGCTCGCCAACCTCATCGCAACCGAGCGCTTCGCTCCGGTGCGGGGGCGCTACGAAATCGTCTATGCCGACATCGGCATGCCGCACATCCGCGGCCTCGGCCGCAATCCCGAGGTCGCGAAACGCTTCCGCTTTAAAATCAAGGGCACACCGACCGTCGCGATCCTCGATGCGAACGGCACCGTGCTCAACCGCAAGGCCGCCCCCAAATGGCGCAACGCCGCGAGCCGCAGCGACGACGAAATCTATAATGAACTGATGGGCTAGGGAGAGACTGATGGCCGACGGGATTCTTGCGGGGCGCGTCGCGCTCGTCACCGGCGCCTCGCGCGGGATCGGCCGCGGCATTGCGATCGGCCTCGCCGAAGCGGGCGCCGACGTCGCGGTCAACTATACCCGCGGCGAAGAAGCCGCCGCCGAAACCGTCGCCGCGATCGAAGCGCTCGGCCGCAAGGCAAAAGCCTATCAGGCGTCGGTCACCGACGAGGCCGCCTGCGCCGCGATGGTCGCCGCGATCGAGGCCGATTTCGGCCCGCTATCGATCCTGATCAACAACGCGGGCATCGCCAGCCGCGGGCTCTCGGTGGCCGACACGACACCCGAAGAAGTCGACAAGCTCTTCGCCGTCCACGCCGCCGGCCCGCACCGCCTCAGCCGCCTCGCGCTGCCCCAACTGCGTAGCCACGCGCGCAGCGACATCATCGTCATCTCGAGCATCGCGACCTATTCCCACTCACCCAACGGTGCACCCTACACGATGGCCAAGGCCGCGGGCGAAGCGCTCGCCTACGCACTCGCCAAGGAGGAGCTCGGCAACGGCGTCCGCGTCAACATCGTCGCCCCCGCGCTCACCGTGAGCGACATGGGCGAGAAATTGTCGCGCGCGATCACCGGCAACGAGGACATCCACCACCTCGACACCCAAATGCCCTTCGGCCGCGTCGCCGTCCCCGCCGACGTCGCCGCGGCGGTGGTGTGGTTCGTCTCGGGCGCGAACAGCTATTGCTCGGGCCAGAAGCTCAACATCGACGGCGCCGGGCAAGCGACGTTTCGGTAGGATTCATCCTCCCTGTCGCGCAGCGATGGGGAGGGGGACCGCTTGCGAAGCAAGTGGTGGAGGGGCCGCGACGTCGCGCCATAGGCCCCTCCGTCAGCCCTTCGGGCAGCCACCTCCCCATGGCTGCGCCACAGGGAGGATCTTTGCCCCATATCTTTCTCCCCCAAGGGGAGAAGGCAAGGTACAGCCCCCGTCATGCGTCCCGATTCGGCCTCTCCCGTCATCCCCTTCCTGATCGCCTGTGCGGGCATCGCGACCTTTTCGGCGATGGACGTGCTGATGAAGGGGCTGTCGATCGACATCGGCGCCTATAACGCCGTGCTCTGGCGCACCGGCACCGGTACGCTGCTCGCGGGCGCGCTCTATTTTGCGAGCCGCCCCAAATGGCCCGGCAAGGCGACGATGCAGATCCATGCGTGGCGCTCGCTGTTCGTCGCGGGCATGGCGCTCTGCTTCTTCTGGGCGCTCGCGCGGCTGCCGATGGCCGAGGCGATCGCGCTCGCTTTCGTCGCGCCGCTGATGGCGCTCTATATGGCCGCGATCTTTCTGGGTGAGAAGATCGGCCCGCGCTCGATCGCGGCGTCGATGCTCGGCCTTTGCGGGGTGATCGTGATCGTCGCGGGAAAACTCGGCGGCAGCGATTATTCGGACGAAGCCTTGTGGGCGGTCGGCGCCGTGTTCCTCTCGGCGATCTTCTACGCCTACAACCTCATCCTCGCGCGGCGGCAGGCGAAAATGGCCGAACCGATGGAGATCGCCTTCTTCCAGAATTTTTTCGTCGCCGCGATCCTGACGCTCGGCGCGCCGTGGTTCATCGCCGTTCCTGCCGCGAGCCACGCGCCGCACATCCTCGGCGCCGCGGTCCTCGCGACCACGTCGCTGCTGCTGTTGAGCTGGGCCTATGCACGCGCCGAGACGCAGATTCTTGCGACGACCGAATATACCGGCTTCCTGTGGGCGATGGTCTTCGGCTGGTTCTTCTTCGACGAGGGGGTCACGCTGCCGACCTTCGCGGGCGCGGTGCTGATCGTCGCCGCCTGCCTGATCGTCGCGCGCAAGGCGCCGCACGGCGACCCGATCGAGCCGGCGGCGGCTTAGTTCCCCTCCCGCTTGCGGGAGGGGCTAGGGGAGGGCCCGTTCCGATGGCCCGCTCCTTAACATGCCCTCCCCCAACCCCTCCCATAAATGGGAGGGGAGCAGGTCACACCGCCGCGCGTGCGAGCCGGTCGTTGATCGCCGCGCCCAGCCCCTCAGCCGGGATCGCCGCCACCGCAATCTTTGCCTTCGCGCTCGCCGCCCCCGCATGCAGCGCATCGAACAGCCGCGCCGCCGCCTCGGTCAGATCGCCCGCCGCGCTCAGATCATAATCGCCCGCGACCGCGCCGAACCCGATGCCATACTCGTCATCGGCAAACTCTACCGCCCCCAGCCGCACCGGCTTGCCCGGCGCATAATGGCTCGCGAGCATTCCGGGTGCGACGATCTCCGATCCCTTCGCCCCGGTCACCGGCAGCCCCGATGCCACCGCCAGCATTTCGCGCGTCACCGGCCCCGGCCGCAAGATCTCGACCGTACCGCCCTGCACCCGCGCGATCGTCGATTCGACGCCCGCCGTCGTCGGCCCGTCGTCGATCACCAGCGCGATCCGCCCATCGAGGCTCGCGAGCACATGGCTTGCCTTCGTCGGGCTCACCCCGCCGCTCGCATTGGCGCTCGGCGCGGCGAGCGGCGCGGCGCTCTCCGCCAGCAACGCCTGCATCGCACGGTGCCCCGGCACCCGCAGCGCGATCGTATCGAGCCCAGCGGTCGCGATACTCGCCACCGGGCAATCCACCGTGCGCGGCACGACCAACGTCAGCGGCCCCGGCCAGAAGCGCGCCGCCAACGCCCGCTCGACCGCACCGAACACCCCCAGCCGCTCGGCGGCGTCGAGGTCCGGCACATGCACGATCAGCGGATTGAAATCGGGCCGGCCCTTCGCGGCATAAATCCGTGCGACCGCTTGCGGGTTGCGCGCATCGGCGGCAAGCCCATAGACCGTCTCGGTCGGCACCGCGACCGGCTCACCCGCTGCGATCAACGCCGCCGCCTCGGCGATAGCTGCGCTATCGAACGGAAGTGCAATTGTGGACTTTGAGGCTTCGGCCATGCCGCGCTATAGCGCCCGCGCAACGATATTCACCAGCAAAGTACCCAGCCCATGACTTACACGCCGCCCACCACCGAACAGCTTTTCGTCCTCAACCACATTGCGCGCGTCGACGCGATGGCCGCGCACGACAAATTCGCTGCTGCGACCCCCGACATGGTCGAGGCAATCGTCACCGGCATCGGCGACTTCGCCGCCGAGGTCTACGCCCCGCTCAACCGCATCGGCGACACGACGAACCCCAAATGGCAGGACGGCAAGGTCACGATGCCCCCGGGCTTCAAGGACGCGTACAAGCAGTTCGTCGAGGCCGGCTGGGGCAGCATCGACGGCCCCGGCGAATATGGCGGACAGGACCTGCCCTTCACCCTCGCCACCGTGGTGATCGAGGCGCTCGGCAGCGCGAACATGGGCTTCTCGCTGTGCAGCATCCTCACCCCCGGCGCGATCCACGCGCTGATGGCCTATGGCACCGAGGAACAGCGCCAGACCTGGCTTCCCAAGCTGATCACCGGCGAGTGGAACGGCACGATGAACCTGACCGAGCCCGCCGCGGGCAGCGACGTCGGCGCGCTGCGCTCGACCGCCGAAAAGGTCACCGAGGGCGAGCATGCCGGCCTCTACAAGATCAAGGGGCAGAAGATCTTTATCACCTTCGGCGAGCATGACCTCACCGACAATATCGTCCACCTCGTCCTCGCGCGCACGCCGGGAGCGCCCGAGGGAACGCGCGGCATCTCGCTCTTCCTCGTCCCCAAATATCGCCTCGATGCGGACGGCAAGCCCGCGCACTCGAACGGCGTCCATTGCGCGTCGATCGAGCACAAGCTCGGTATCCACGGCTCGCCGACCGCGGTGATGGTCTATGGCGAGGACGAAGATTGCCTCGGCGAGATCGTCGGCGACGAAATGGGCGGCATGCGCGCGATGTTCGTGATGATGAACAACGCCCGCCTGATGATCGGCTGTCAGGGGATCCAGATCGGCGAGCGCGCGACGCAGCAGGCGCAGCGCTTCGCCGCCGAGCGCGTCCAGTCGGCGCTCGCGGGCGGTACCGACCGCAACCCCGTGACGATCGACCAGCACCCCGATGTGCGCCGCATGTTGTGGCGGATGCGCGCGCAGACCGAAGCCGCGCGCGCGCTCACTTATTATGCCGCGGCGCAGATCGATTTCGGCAAGCTCGGCGACGAAGCCGCCGCGATGCGCGCCGACATCCTCATCCCGCTGGTGAAGGCGCACGCGACCGACATCGGCTGCGAGGTCGCGAGCCTCGGCGTGCAGGTGCACGGCGGCATGGGCTTCATCGAGGAAACCGGCGCCGCGCAGCATTATCGCGACGCGCGCATCGCCCCGATCTACGAAGGCACCAACGGCATCCAGGCCGCCGATCTCGTCGGGCGCAAGCTCGGCATGGCGGGGGGCGATCTTGTCCGCGGCCTCATCGACGATATCGCACACGGCGCCGCCGATTTCCCCGAGCTGCAGCAGCTCGTCGACGCCTGCCGCGCGGTCACCGACTGGATGGTCGGCGCGAACACCGGCGACCGGCTCGCGGGCAGCTATCCCTATCTCACGATGCTCGCGACGGCGACGTGCGGATGGCTGATGGCGATCCAGCACAGAGCCGCGCGCGCTGCGCTCGAAGAGGGCAATGGCGACCGTGCCTTCCTCGAAGCGAAGATCGTCTCGACACGCTTCTACCTCGAACAGATCGTCCCTGCGGCGACCGGCCTCGCCGCCTCGGCGCTCGCCGGCGACGCGGCGCTGGAGCCGCTGCCTATGATCGCCTGAAACACTTGGAATCCTGCGCCTGATGCTCCGGCGCGCGGCGCAGGATTTCATTCATAATTAACGCGATGATAACCATCTGGGACTAGGCACGGCCGGCAATTGCTGGAGACGTGCGTGCCCATCCCGGTCAAAAGTCTGATCATCAGCTGGCGAACCATCGCACTGTCGCTGCTCATCACGCTGGCGGTGGGCATTTCGTCGGCCGGCGAAATCGCCGACCGGGTGCTCGACGCGGTCGTTGGCCGTCTCGCCAATCGCGCGGTTACCGGGCAGGTCGTTGTGGTCGCGCTCGACGAGCGCACAATGGCGCAATCGCCCAACCGCAACTTTTCGATGACGCAATATGCAAACGTGGTCGACGCCGCGAACCGGGCCGGCGCCAAGCGCCTCCTGATCGATTTCTATTTCGACCGGCGGGAGGCGGACCGCGACTTCCCGCTATTCGTCGATGCGGTCAGGAATATGGGCGACCGCGTGGTGCTCGCCGTCTCGACGCGCCAGGTCCCCGGCAGCGACGAAAAAGTTACGACCTTTCCCAGCAAGCAATTTGGCCCCGATGTTCCCATGGCGAGCATCGCGATCGAAAGCGAGTTTTGGCAGGTCTGGAGCGCTCCGATCGCTTATCGCGCCGAAGGGCGGCTGCTTCCGACATTTGCCGCGATCATTGCCGGCCGGCATAGCGATACGCCGAAGAGCTTTCGCCTCGATCTCGGCTACAACACCCGGACAATCCCGGAGTATAGCGCAGTTGATCTGCTTTCGGGCAAGGTGGGCACGCGTGAACTGGCTGGCAAGGATGTGATCTTTGCCCCGACCGCGCCCAGCTTTCAGGACTATTTCTATCTGCCGGGGCATAATCGCATTCCCGGCGGCTTCCTTCACGTCATCGCCGCGGAAACGCTGAAGCGCGGAAATCCCGTCGACATCGGATGGATTCCCCCGCTGCTATTCGCTGTCGCGGCGATCGGACTGGCGCTGCTCCCCCGCTTTCAACGCGCCTTCGCTCCGATCGCCCTGGGCACAACGGCCACCCTCATCGGCGGCAAGATCTTCCTCGGCACCATGCTCGTCACCTCGTGGATCGGCGCCGCGCTCTTCTTCATTGCCGCTATCGCCGCCAACGTGTCGCGCACCCGCCGCCGCGCTTCGGCACAACGCGAAAATCCGGTCTCGGGCCTGCCGAATTTCGAGGCGCTGCGGTCGCAAGCAGCGTTCGGCAGCGCGACCGTCGTCGCGGCGAAGGTCGTCAATTTCGAGGATCTCGCCGCTTTCATTCCGGGCGACGGTATCGCCAAGCTCGTCGAACAGGTCACACGCCGCCTCCAGCTCGCCTCGCAGGGCACGACGCTGCACCACGATCTCGACGGCACCTTCGCCTGGCTCGTCCCCTATTATCAGCACAGCCAGATCGAAGGGCAGCTCGCGGGGCTTGCCGCGCTGTTCAACGCGCCGCTGACGATCGGCGAGCTGCGTGTCGACGTCGCGATCGCCTTCGGGGTCAACGACGAGTTCGAAGGGTCGAACGCCCAGCGCCTCGCCGCGGCGCTCGTCGCCGCCGAGCGCGCGATCCGCACGCGCTCGCTGTGGACCAAATATACTTCGCGCCAGAAAGAGGACGCCGGCTGGCAATTGAGCTTCCACTCGCAGCTTGAGGACGCATTGACCGGCGGCGACATCTGGGTCGCCTTCCAGCCGCAATATCAGATCGCGACGCGGCAGCTCGTCGGGGTCGAGGCGCTCGCGCGCTGGACGCACCCGACGCGCGGACCGATCCCGCCCGACGAGTTCATCGTCCAGGCCGAAAAGAGCCAGGACATCTATCGCCTCACCTTGTTCGTGATGGATCAGGCGATCCGCTCGGCCGCGCAGCTGCGCGAACGCGGGCTTCCGATCAACATGTCGGTTAACCTGTCGGCGAGCCTGCTCGACCACAGCGACCTCGTCGGCACGATCCGCGTCATGCTCACCGCACATCACCTGCCGCCCGAGGTTTTGACGATCGAGATCACCGAAACCGCGCAGATCGAAAACAGCCGCCAGGCGCGCCAGACGCTCGCCCAGCTCCGCCGCACCGGCATCCGCCTGTCGATCGACGATTATGGCACCGGCCAGTCAAACCTCGAATATCTAACCGAGATCGAGGCCGACGAGATCAAGATCGACAAGCGATTCGTGATGACGATGCGCGATTCGCAGCGGAACCTTGAAGTCGTCAAATCGACGATCGATCTCGCGCACCGCCTCGGCGCCGTCGCGGTCGCCGAAGGCATCGAAGACGCCGAAACCATGGCGCTTCTCGCCGGCCTCGGCTGCGATGTCGGACAGGGCTATCATCTTGGAAAACCTCAACTGTTTTCCGAACTAACCGCAACGCTCGCCGCGCCTCCCAAAGACCGGACCGCATAGCTGCCAAACTGGCAGCAATGCTTATAGTTAAGACTCGATTTACCTTACTAATTAAGGTATATGCTCCGTTAACTGTTCCTCGTGGGCAGTGCGAACAGGAGATTTATCATGGGTTGGTTTTGGCAATTCCTGGGCGGCACCGGTACGGACAGTGCTGGCGGTCAGGCCTAAGCAGAATTAGGTTTCAGGAGGGGCTCCGGCATCGCCGGGGCCCTTTCTTTTTGTCCAAAACCCGCATGACGGCCGACACAGAATGACCGCTTGCCGGTGCGGTGATCCGCACCGGAAGGGCGTCACCGGCGTCGCCATTCGCTCCGGTCTTCCCATTCAAAAAATTCCGCTTTTTGATCCGGCGACGCCAATCGCTCCGCAAACCCGCGGAAAGGCTGGCGCGGCGCCTCGCGCTCGTGCATCTGCCGCGACGAGACGAATCAAATTATCGACGAATTGAGTCCCCAATCTGTCATTTAGCGTCTTGCATCGCGGCGCCGACGTGGCACTATAGGTGGTGGGTCACACACGGGGGCACCCCAAGAAATAGTATTCGGCTGCAACTGGCGGATTTCCGTCGTCCATCCCATATGGACACGGGAAAACCCTCCCTGCGCCCAAAAAAAGTGCCCACGGGGACAGGTTTAGATGCTAAGACCGGGGCTTCGCCCTGAGTCGAACAAGACAGGAACAAAGCGCACCAGTTGCGCGTTCAAATCGGGGGCGAATAAGATGGATTTTCGGGAAACGGAACGGGTGGAGACGAGCGACGTGGCGACGGCGGAACTGACGAAGAATGAAGCCCCCGTGGCACCCGAATCGACGGGTGAATCGGCTCCCGATGCGGCGCCCGCGGCAAAGCTCAACGACAGCAGCGAGCCCAAGGTCCACGCGCGCCGATTCGAGGTCGTGACCGACCGCAGCCGCGACGCGCTGCTCACCGACTTCGGCAAGGAAACGCTCGAGGATCGTTACCTGCTGCCCGGCGAATCGTACCAGGATCTCTTCGCGCGCGTCGCCGATGCCTATGCCGACGATCAGGACCACGCGCAGCGCCTGTACGACTATATCTCGAAGCTGTGGTTCATGCCCGCGACCCCCGTTCTCTCGAACGGCGGCACCGGCCGCGGCCTGCCGATCAGCTGTTATCTGAACTCGGTCGACGACAGCCTCGAAGGCATCGTCGGCACGTGGAACGAGAATGTCTGGCTCGCGAGCCGCGGCGGCGGCATCGGCACCTATTGGGGCGCGGTGCGCGGCATCGGCGAACCCGTCGGCCTCAACGGCAAGACCAGCGGCATCATCCCCTTCGTCCGCGTGATGGACTCGCTCACCCTCGCGATCTCGCAGGGCAGCCTCCGCCGCGGCTCGGCCGCCTGTTACCTCGACGTCTCGCACCCCGAGATCGAGGAGTTCCTCGAGGTGCGTAAACCCTCGGGCGACTTCAACCGCAAGGCGCTGAACCTGCACCACGGCGTGCTCATCACCGACGAGTTCATGGAAGCGGTCCGCGACGGCAGTGAATTCAACCTGCGCAGCCCCAAGGACCAGAGCGTCCGCGGCACCGTCGACGCGCGCTCGCTGTTCCAGAAGCTCGTCGAAACGCGCCTCGCGACGGGCGAGCCCTACATCATCTTCATCGATCAGGTGAACCGCATGATGCCGAAGCATCATCGCGATCTCGGCCTCAAGGTCACCACCTCGAACCTCTGCAGCGAAATCACGCTGCCCACCGGCCGCGACCATCTCGGCAACGATCGCACCGCGGTCTGCTGCCTCTCGAGCCTCAACCTCGAAACCTGGGACGAGTGGAACGGCGACAAGGTCTTCATCGAAGACGTCATGCGCATGCTCGACAACGTCCTTCAGGACTATATCGACCGCGCCCCGCCCGAAATGGCGCGCGCCAAGTATAGCGCGAGCCGCGAACGCTCGGTCGGCCTCGGCGTGATGGGCTTCCACAGCTTCCTCCAGGCGCGCGGCCTGCCGTTCGAGGGCGCGATGGCGAAATCGTCGAACCTCCGCGTCTTCAAGCATATCCGCGCGCAGGTCGATCAGGCGTCGATGCTGCTCGCCAAGGAACGCGGCCCCTGCCCCGACGCCGCCGATCAGGGCGTGATGGAGCGTTTCAGCTGCAAGATGGCGATCGCGCCGACCGCGTCGATCAGCATCATCTGCGGCGGCACCAGCGCGTGCATCGAGCCGATCCCGGCGAACATCTACACGCACAAGACGCTCTCGGGCAGCTTCTCGATCCGCAACCCGCACTTGGAAGCCCTCCTCGTCGACAAGGCGAAGAACAGCGACAATGTGTGGAACTCGATCCTCGAAAAGGGCGGCAGCGTCCAGCATCTCGACTTCCTGACGCAGGACGAGAAGGACTGCTACAAGACCAGCTTCGAGATCGACCAGCGCTGGCTGCTCGAACTCGCCGCCGATCGTACGCCCTATATCGACCAGGCGGCGTCGCTGAACCTCTTCATCCCGGCCGACGTCGAGAAGTGGGACCTGCTGATGCTCCACTATCGCGCGTGGGAACTCGGCATCAAATCGCTTTACTATCTCCGCTCGAAATCGGTGCAGCGCGCCGGCTTCGCGGGCGGGGTCGAGGCCGACAACACCGCCGAAGCGCCGAAGTTCGAACTCTCGGCCGAGAGCACCGATTATGACGAATGTCTGGCCTGCCAATGATGCACCGCGCGGAGATCACGCGATGAATGTGAACGTCACATACATCGCGCTCGCCGCGGCCTTCTTCGCGCTCAGCGCCGTCATGACGGTGTACGCGCGCAAGGCAGCCGAAGAGCCCGGAGCGAAAAAGAGCCAGCTCTCGGGCCTCCTGTTCATGATCGCCGGTACGGGGTTCGTCCTCGCCGGCGTGATGCCCATGCTACGGTCCCTGTGACCGACCGAATTTCTGGAGTGTAACCGCCATGCCTCTTCTCGAAGCCCGCAACACCTACAAGCCCTTCGAATACCCCTGGGCGTTCGATTTCTGGAAGCGCCAGCAGCAGATCCATTGGGTTCCCGAGGAAGTGCCGCTCGGCGAGGATTGCCGCGACTGGGCGCAGAAGATCAGCGACCACGAACGCAACCTGCTCACGCAGATTTTCCGCTTCTTCACGCAGGCCGATATCGAGGTGCAGGATTGCTACCACGACAAATACGGCCGCGTGTTCAAGCCGACCGAAATCAAGATGATGCTGACGGCGTTCAGCAACATGGAAACCGTGCACATCGCGGCCTATTCGCACCTGCTCGACACGATCGGCATGCCCGAGAGCGAGTACGGCATGTTCCTCGAATATGACGAGATGCGCGCCAAGCACGATTATATGCAGCAGTTCGGCGTCGACAATGACGAGGATATCGCGCGCACGCTCGCGATGTTCGGCGGCTTTACCGAGGGCCTCCAGCTCTTCGCCAGCTTCGCGATGCTGATGAACTTCCCGCGCTTCAACAAGATGAAGGGCATGGGCCAGATCGTCAGCTGGTCGATCCGCGACGAAAGCCTCCACTGCGAAGGCATCATCAAGCTGTTCCACACCTTCACCAAGGAACGCGGCTGCCTGACCAAGGCGGTGAAGGAAGACATCATCGACACCTGCCAGAAGACGGTGCGGCTCGAGGATGCATTCATCGACTTGGCGTTCGAACAGGGCCCCGTCCCCGGCATGACGCCGAAGGAGATCAAGCGCTACATCCGCTACATCGCCGACTGGCGCCTCGGACAGCTCGGGTTCCAGCCGATCTACATGATCGACGAGCACCCGCTCCCCTGGCTCGCCCCGCTGCTCAACGGCGTCGAGCACGCAAACTTCTTCGAAACGCGCGCGACCGAATACAGCAAGGGCGCGACGCGCGGCGACTGGAACAGCGTCTGGACCAGCTTCGACAGCCGCAAGAAGGCCAAGAACAGCGAAGACGCGAGCCCCGTGAACGACGCCGAAAGCGACGGCGAAGACATGTTCAAACAAGCCGGCATCGCCGCCGAATAATGTCTTCCTGAAAACCCCTCCCGCCTGCGGGAGGGGCAGCAAGCCCCGGACTTGATCCGGGGCGCCGCGGGGAGGGCAACAACGCCGCCCCACGAGACAAGACAAGAAGTCAGAGGCAACCCAAATGACCGAAAAACAGAAACTCATCATCCTCAGCCAGCCGCAGCGCACGACGCTCGAAGGCCTGTCGAACCGCCGCCCCCAACTCCCCACCGACCCGATCCGCGACGAACTCGTCACGCTGGGACTGGTCGTGAAGCAGGGCGCCAAATGGGCGCTGACCCCGCAGGGCAAGAAGGTGCTGGCGGCGAGCTCGAACCGGCGCAATGCTGGGGGGTTTTCGGTTTGAGATGATGCCAGAGTGAATATGCACATTCGGGATAATTGAGACGGGGGAGTTAGGAGTGCAAATTGGCTATCGAAGGCATGCAAAGAATTGCCAATGAAGAAGGCGATTTTGTAGGGGATCCTATCGATTCCCAAGCTGAGCTTTTTCGCCTCCAGTTGATCACTCGTGAATTCCCTCCCGCTGGCGCTCATATTGCCATGGCGGGACGCGCTTCTAATGGCGCCCACTATTTTTGCAAAAACGACACCACCGGGATTCCCGCACGGATGCGCGAAGCTCTGTATTCAAAATTCATCACACATCTGGGAATTCCAACGCCTGAATTTGCCGCTGTGGAAGATGAAGGCACCGGCGAGACATACTTCGGCTCAAAACGTCATCAATCTACGGCCGACGATATCGAGCGGAAACGCTTCCTTCGAACGGAAAGGCGTGACGAGTTCAATTGCCATCTGCCGTTCCCGAAAAAAATGCTCTCACAACTCTATGCCGTCGACCTTTTCATCGGCAACGTCGACCGCAGCGCTAGCAACATCATCCTTCACCGAGAAGGGCTCCATTCCCGCCGGCTTTGTCCGATCGATTTCACGTTGGCTAAGCTTGGCGAAACGCCAGCAGAAATTTTCCCAGTTGAAAGCACCGAGACAGTTCAGGTAGGGCGGCTATTGCGGAAGGTTCACGGCTTTTGCGATGTCTCAGCCTTGGAGATGGTCGATCACATTTCTGTGATCCCGCCAGAGGTTTTTATGGGATTTTTCCGTGACATTCCTCAAGATTGGATCGACGTACGTGAAAGAGAGGCGCTCAATGAACTCTGGTATGGGCAAGGCCGTCACGATAGACTCCAGCGTCTCCGCGTCGGCTTGAAGGATGGTCGCCTGCTATAAATATTACGTTCTTCAGCTGCCCTCACTTCCCATGAGAGGAGAGGCACTGAATGTCGGCCTTCTCTATGAGACAGAGGCCGGCTTAAGAGTGCGATGTGCTGCTGGACTAGACAAGATTCGTGCTATCTCCGCAGCAATCAATGTCGCCGATCTGCGCAATGACATTCTCGAAATTCCGGCCATGCTTGATAAGTTTTCGACCAGCGGCATGCTGGATGAGAAGGCGAAATCTTTTATCGCCAATGTCACACCCGTGCAGATTGCGGGTCACGGAACTTTCGACGCGCCCGACAGCAATTTTGCCGAAGGTCAGGTCGACAGGCTATTAAGCTTATATGTCGATCCAGAACCGACGTTCAGCAAGCCTGTTCGGAAACGATCAGCAAAACTCCGGTCGAGCGTAAAGCGCGCGCTTCGTGCTGAAAAGATTCTAGCCGGTAAAGATGAAGACTTAAATAGCCATCGGATTCTAACAGACCAAAAACTTGCCGAAGGCGTTGTAATCGACTTCCTTCTCAAAAATGGCGCAATCCATGTTTGTGAAGCGGTAGATGCTTCAGAAGATGATCGTTCTTTCTTAAAATCTCTCAAAGACATTGCTTTATCAGCCCTTACCTTCGAGCATGCTCGGATGAAGTTCGAAAAAGAGACAGTGAAGCCTCGATTGATCTACAGCGCAAACCCTTCAATCGAAAAGAACATCATGCCATCTCTTAGGGCGGCCGAACATCAAGGGGCGGAGCTAGTAAACTGGCTCAGCGAAGATGATCAACGATCATTTATTACTGAAATGGCAAAGCTAGCCGAACCGACAATTGAGAACCCAAAGCAACATACGCTATTTCATTCAAGCAAACTACCATACTCGAAACTAAATTAAATAGCCCATGACTGCTGTAGATGGCGCGGAGATACTGAGGCGTGTCGCCTCAATCAATGCACTATAACCGTCCGCATCACCCCATCCGCACGCGCCACCGCGGGCCGGCGCTGGAATGGATGCCAGATTAAGTCCGGCATGACGAATGAGGGGCTGGCGCTTCATGTCTTCGCGCGAAACCCGATCTCTGCGCCAACCCATGCACCCCCAAATCCTATTTCGCACACCCCACCCCAAAAACCCCTGTCCTACATTATCCGCGTATGCTCCAAACTGGCAGATGAGCCACATCGCACCCATCCCCTCGCCCGACGCGGCCCTCGCCCCCATCGCCGAAACCACCTCCGCGCTCGACGCACACGGCCACGACCCCGCTGCTTACGACTGGGTGCCGGTGCTGAAAAAGCGCCGCAAGGATGGCTGGTCACCCGACAAGCAGCGCGCCTTTATCGAGGCGCTGGCCGACAGCGGCTCGGTCGCCACCGCCGCGCAATGTGTCGGCATGTCCGAATCCTCCGCCTATCGCCTGCGCCGCGCGCCGGGGGCGGAGGCGTTCGACCGCGCCTGGTCGGCCGCGATCGACGCGGCGTCGAAGAAATTGCTCGACGCCGCCTTCGAACGCGCGCTGGTCGGCAGCGAAGAGCCGGTGTTCGACCGCGACGGCAACCGCGTCGGCCGCCGCCTGCGCCAGAGCGACCGCTTGCTGATGTTCCTGCTGCGCGTCTATGGCCCCGACTGTTTCCGCAACGCCGCGGCGCCGCGAACCGACGCAGCTCCGGTGGCCGAGGCACTGGTCCATCTGCACCCCGAACCGCCGGCCGCGCCCGCCGCGCTGATGGCTCCCGACGATCTCGCGGTGGCGCTGGAAGTGGCCGATCTGTGCGACGGGACGCTGCCGCACTGGTATCGCGACGGCGCGGGCGAAGCGGTCCCGGCGTCACCGGCGATGCCGACGCACGATGACGATAGGGCTGAACTTCGCTGAACTTTGGAACCGCCAGAGCGACCCCGCGCCCCTCAATGCACCGTAACCGGCCGCATCACCCCGCCCACCCGCGCCACCGCGAACATCACTCCGTCGCGCGCCACCTCGGGCGGGCCTTCGAGCATATAGAGCTTCACCAGCTCGCGCGTGACCTCGCTGTCGTCGTCGACGACCAGCCGCAGCGACTCCAGCCCGATATTGCCGCGGGCAACCACCACGTCCTTGACCAGCGCGAGCGGCCACTGCGCACTTGCGCCGCGATAGAGCGTCACCCCGTCGTGGCGGAGGTAATCGCCGCGCCGCCGCCACATGCCGATGATATAGGCCCACACGCCGAGCACCGCGGCGATCGCGAGCAGCCGCAGCGGCTGCCCGAATATCATGTTCCAGAAGGCATCAACCGGATCGCCGCCCCAGTCGAGCCGCGCCAGCAAGACGCCGAGCAGCACCGCGCAGACGAACTGCCACCCCACCAGCGGCGCCGCGCGCAGCCGTGCCACCACCACCATTTTCCGGTCCCCGTTTGTCATCGCGGCCTAAATAGGCATCGCCGCCCCGCCGCGCTACCCCGCCCCGGCTTATGTCCTTCCGCGCCGATGCGAAACAGGACCGCGCGCGCCTTTCCTACATTGCCGCCGCGTGCCAGCCTTGCACCCCTCGCTCTTTGAACTTGAAATCCGCAGCCGCTCCGCGGCGCGAAGCATCGCACCCACGCGCGACCTTTGCGACCTTTCGCCCGGCGCTCCGTGGGCGATCTTTGCGATCTTCGCGCCGCCCGCTTTTCCCACTCTCCTGGCGCCAAAAGCGTGCGCAAGGGGAGGCGATGAGCGGGCGCCGCGACGCCGCAAAGGGAACCTACGGGCGCAGCATCCGTAATTATTACAGCACAACACAGATTCGCCCAATCGCCCAAGGAGTCGAAATCATCGAGACCAGAATCCTCATTGCCTACGGCCTGATCCTGTTGCTGGTCGCGGCGGGCATCGCAGGCATCGCGTTCCTGCGCCACAACCGCCACGACCGCAGGATCGCCCGCCAGCGCGCGCGCGAACAGGTGCGCCGCGACGAGCGGCGCGACGCGGCGTCCCGACCGGACTAACCGCCCCTGCCGCGCGACGGATCGCCGCCCCCCGCGCCGGATACTTGCTATACTCCGGCGCGAAAGGAGAAAGCCCATGCAGGCTGTAACCGAAGGCGACCGCCGCAAGGAGGTTCGCATCCTCCTCGATCAGATCCAGGCGCACCCCGAACGCGACTGGACCGCGGCGCGCCAGCGCCTCGCAACGCTCAATAAATTGATCGCGGGGCCGCCCGGAAAACCGCCCCGTCCGCAACCGCATTAGCCACTCGTCGCGCACGCGCGGCGGTCCGTCGCAATGCGCCAAACGCAATGCAACAATCGGACATTGCACAAGTTTCTCCAGCCAAGGCATCGGCGACGCCCCCTTCCCCCCCGCGGGGCGCGCCGATGCCTGACCCAAATCCCCTGACTCAAGTCCCACGACGGAGACAGACATGCGCAAAGCATTTGCCCTTCTGACGGTCGCCCCCGCCCTCCTCGCCTTCCCCGCGCTCGCGCAGACCGCGTCCGCACCGGCCCCCGCCCAGCTCGCCCCTGACGGCAGCGCCAACATCAATCTGGTCGGCAAGGTCGGTCTGAAGGGCGGCGCGGTCGATGGCGCGGTCGATGGCGTCACCAACCCCGTCGGCGGCACCGTCGATCGCGTCGACAGCACGGTCGGCAAGTCCGTCGATGCCGCCAACCTGACCCTCGCGACGCGCGAACAGGTGCGCGCGGGCGCCGAACTTTACGACACCGGCGGCAACAGCCTCGGCACGGTACAAAGCGTCGAGGGCGACACCGCGGTCGTGGTGCGCGGCGGCAAGCTCTACAATGTGCCGATCGCCCAGATCTATCACGGCGCGGTGGGTGCGACCCACGGCCTCGTCACCAAATTGTCGAGCGCCGAAATCCAGGCGCGCACCACCGCCGCGATCGAATCGCGCTGACATACGGGACTAGCCGCGGCGACCCCTTGCAATAAGGGACGTGGCCGCGCTGGGGGAGCCGGGTGCACTCGGCTCCCCGCCTTGGAAATCGGGAGAGACCGCATCGCGCCAGCGATCGGGGAGGGAGCCGGGACACCGGCTCCCTTTCGTCGTTATGCCGCACCCGCAAACGAAAATGGCCCGCCCCAGGGGAGGGGGCGGGCCAGTTCGGTGCCGGCGCGCCCGATTGCGCCGCCGGCCCTCTGTTATCTCGCCTAAACTATTCGGCTTCTTCGAACAGGTCGACCGCGTTCGCGGCGTTCGCCGACAGGCGGACCGTGTCGCCCTCGACCGCCGCGACCAGACCCGCGGGCAGGTAATGATGCTTGCCGTCGCCGCTGTCGGCCTTGGTCAGCTTGATGCGCTCGCCGTCGAGATGGTCAACGGTGCCGACGTGGACGCCGTCGGCGCCGACAACGTTCAGGCCTTCCTTGATCGCGCTATGGTCATGCTCTGCCATGGTCATTCTCCTTGCCGCTCCGGGAGGGGGGAGCTTGACCATCATACGCACAGAAAAGCGAGTCGGCTCCCCTATACTAAGGCAGAGCGCCCGAAAGCCGCGCCCGCTTTCCATCGCGCCGCCGCACCGCTACCCCGACCGATTAGCACCAGGGGCGCCGCCGCCCCTCCCATGGCCGCGCCAGCCCCTCGGCGACCAGCACCGACCCGACGCTCGCCCCGCCGCGCGTGACGATGCGCAGGTTGCGGCCGTAGCGATCGGTGTCGCGCCCGGCGCTTTCGAGGCTGAAGGCGCCGGCATTCAGCCAAGTGCGGAGCCGTTCGGTCGCGGCGTCGCCGAGCGCCGCCTCCTCGGCGCAGCGCGCAGGATGCGTTTCGGGGGTGTCGATATCGGCGATGCGATATTTATCGCCCGCGAACCAGAAGGTATCGCCGTCGACGACGCAATTGCTGCCGCCGCCGCTGTGACAGAGTGCGAAACGCGCCGACAGCGCGTCGCGCGCCGCTGCGCCTTCGCCGCCCGCAAGCACGGATACCGCGGGCGCGGGCATCGCTTCGGCTCCGCCCGGAAAGCCCCGAAAGGTCGCGAGCGCAGCGACGAAGGCGACCGCCATCGCCGGCTTCAGCCACAGCTTCGATCGGGCAGTGCGCCGCCGGCGTACCGGCCGCGGATCGTAAAAATCGGGTCCGGACATGCCGCGACCCTAGCTGTCGGGGCTTGGCAAAATCCCGGCGAGGTCGCACCGCTTTGACCGGCAAAGCAGGTCAATCGCGCCCGCTACGGCACCGTTTTGACTCTTAATCCAAGGAGGTCAGGGCGCGCCGCGCGGCTCGTCGTCCTCGACCCCGCCGGGGCCAAGCTCGTCGTCCTCGTCGTCGTCGCTGCGTTCGCCGCGATAGGCGTCCATGTCGATCACGCCCGACCGCTCCATCTGGTTCATATGATCGACCAGATCCTGCACATCGTCGCTATCGTCACCGCGGCCGACCTTGTCGCTGTCTTCCTGCGGCCGGTCGCGGCGCGCGGCTTCGGCGACGCTTTGCGCCTGCGCGTCCTCGTCATCCTGCTCGCGATTGCGCGCTTCGGGCGCTTCATCGGCTTGGGCATCTGCTTTGCGGGGATCGTCGATCATGGCCGGCTCCTTTCAGGGATAGCCGGGAAACGCGCGGGATCACGCGGCCGTTCCTCAGGCGGCGGCCGCCAGTATTTTCGTCTCGATCACGCGAATGAAAACCTCGGGATCCTGCGCCCCCGGGATCAGCATCCGCCCGCCGAGGATGAAGGCGGGCACGCCGGTGATATTCTGGTCGGCCCAATAGGCTTCTTCGGTGCGCACCATCTCGCCAAACTCGGCCGACGCCAGGATCGCCGCCGCGCGCGCGCGGTCGAGTCCCACCGAGGCCGCGACATCGGCGAGTACCGCATGATCGCTAACGTCGCGATTGTCGGTGAAGTGCGCGGTGAACAACGCGAGCTTCAGCGCGGTCTGCACGCCCGTAGCGGCATCCTGCTCGGGCTCCTCAAGCGCGCCCGCCCAGGTCAGCAGGCGGTGCGCATCGAAACTGTTGCGCATCCGGAACTCCGGCCCGCGATTGAAGGTGAAGCCGAGATCGGCGGCGACCCCCGCCATCCTGCCGCTGTTCGTCCGGCTCTGCTCGGCGCTGATCCCATATTTGCGCATGACATGCGCCGCGGCGTCCTCGCCCTCCGCCGGCATGTCGGGGTTCAGCTCGAACGGATGCCACTGGACGCGGAAATCCAGCCGCCCCGCAAAATGGTCCATGACCTTCCGGAACTTCAGCCAGCCGATGATGCACCAGGGGCACATCACGTCGGACACGATGTCGACGGCGAGGTGCGGCACGCGCGGTTCGGTCAAATTTCTTCTCCTGCCGGCACGCGCCGCCGCACTCAGTCGGAACGGCGATCCTTACCCGTCCGCCGATCGCCCTTTCGGCGATCCGGTCCTTTGTAATTCGGGTCGTCGGTCGTCCGGCGGTCACTCGACCGCCGCTCCGAACTCGCCCTTTTGTCCTCATCGCTTGTCATACGCTTCCTCCCCACCACAAAGGAAAACAGAAGCGACCCGGCGCGCAATAACTCACAAAATGGTTAAAAAGACAAGCAACGGCGGGAATAGGTCGTTTGTGGGTGGGTCAGCTTTGGGGTGGAGAGTTGCCGTTGCTCAATTTTCTTTAGTCATCCCGGACTTGATCCGGGATCCCGCTTTTTTGAGGCACCGACTGGCTTCGACATCAAGCGGGACCCCGGATCAAGTCCGGGGTGACGATGATTGCTGGGACAGCTTTCGGTCGAAACCTGCCCGCGCGCTTACCCGTCAATGGCAGCACCATAATCGACGCTTTACCGAACCATTCATGGATCAGATCATCTGAAACGACCCGCTCTTCTCAAAAGCGGTAAATGCCTCGACACTTCGGCGCATATTCTCAAGCATCGGGGGCAGGTCGTCCGGGCGATACCATTGCAGGTCGAGCGTTTCCGATCCGTCGGCGGTTACATCGCCGTCAAATTCGGTCGCGAAGAACATCATGACAAAGAACTGGCAAACATCGCCGTTCGGGAAGCGCACCGTCTCATATTCCGGATCGCTGCCGAAGCCGAAGGGCACGGGATTTCGAATGCGAAGTCCCGTCTCTTCAAGCGTCTCGCGGACGACCACCTCCGTCAGATCTTCGCCCTCTTCCGCATTTCCGCCGGGAAGGCCCCACACGCCAAAGTCGCTTCGATGTTGCAGGAGAATAGACCCGTCGCTCCGGATTATCACGACGCGCGCGCCCGGGACGAGCAGGCAGCGGCTCCCGACGAGCGAACGCAGCTTTCCAAGATAGCTGTCCGCGAAACTCATTGGACTGCCCGCTATCCAGCATCGACGGGCGCCGCATTATCGACCGCCGCGACCGGCCGCGACAACACCCACCAGCTGCCAACCATCAGCAACACGGTCAGCGCCTCGATGATCATCGCCTGGACGATCCCTGTGTTCACCGTATCGCCGCTCGCCACCCCGAACAACCGGCCGGCAAGCGCGGTGCCATAGAGCGCGGCGGGCACGAGCAGCGCGCGCAGCCAGCCCGGGACCAGCGCGCCGATCGCGGCCGCGCCGGCGGCGACAAGGAAAAAGGCCGACAGGTCGGCGCGGATCGTGTTGGTGGCCGGGCCCTCGACCAAGATGCCAAAGGTCGCGGTATAGCTCGCGGGGTCGAACAACCCGCGCGCGCCGACGATGACGAAGAACAGCGCCCACAGCAGGACGGCGCCGCGCAAGACCCAATTGACCATCATTCTTCTCCCTTGTTGCTCGCAGGCTGCGCCATCGGGGAAGAAAGTTCAATCTATTCCGGGTTAAAGCCCGTCCGCCGCGAACGTCTCTTCGATCCAGCCGCCGCCGAGCACGCGCGAATTGTCGGCGGCATCGTACAGCACCGCCGCCTGCCCCGGCGCGACGCCATATTCGGCCTCGGCAAAGATCAGCCGATCGCCCGCGACGCGCGCGGGCACCGGCTTCGCCATGCTGCGCACCTTCGCCAGCACATCGCGCCCGTCGACCGCGCCCAGCCAGTTCGCCTCGCCCAGCCGCGCGCCCGACACCGCGAGCGCGCGCCGCGGCCCGACGACGACGGCTTTCGTCGCGGCTTCGAGCCGCACCACATATAATGGCTCGGCCTGCCCGCCGATCTCGATCCCGCGCCGCTGCCCGACGGTATAATGAATCAGGCCCTTGTGCGCGCCGAGCACGGTGCCGTCGACATGGACGATGTCGCCCTGATCGTCGGCCTCGGGGCGCAGCTTCCGAACGAGCGTCGCATAGTCGCCGTCGGGGACGAAGCAGATGTCCTGGCTGTCGGGCTTGCCGGCGACGCCGAGCCCAAGGTCGCGTGCGATCTCGCGCACGACGCTCTTCTCGAGGCCGCCCAAGGGAAAGCGCAGGAAGTCGAGCTGGTCCTGCGTCGTCGCGAAGAGGAAATAGCTCTGGTCGCGCGCCGGATCGACCGCGCGGTGCAGCTCGGCGCCCGCGGGACCCATCATACGGCGGACATAATGACCCGTCGCCAGGCAATCGGCGCCCAGCTCTTTCGCGAGCCGGAACAGGTCGGTGAACTTCACCCCCATATTACAGCGCACGCAGGGGATCGGCGTCCGCCCCGACAGATATTCGTCGGCGAACTGGTCGATCACCGTGTCGCGAAAGCGGCTTTCATGATCATAGACATGATGCGCGAAGCCCAGCCGGTCGGCGACCGCGCGCGCGTCGCGAATGTCCTGCCCGGCGCAGCAGGCACCAACGCGCTTCGCCTTGGCACCATGATCGTAGAGCTGGAGCGTCACGCCGATCACCTCGGCGCCCGATCGCGCGGCGAGCGCGGCGACGACGCTCGAGTCGACTCCGCCCGACATCGCGACGACGATTCGCCGGTCTTTCAGCGGCATCGGCAGCTGAAAGTCGGCCTGGGCAAGCCCGGCAGGGGAAGGAATCGTCTCGATCATGATCGGCGCCATCTAGGGATGCGAATGCAAAAAAGCCAGCTTTTCCGCGCAAAGTGTCAAGATATTGACGGGGGTTAAGCTTCGCTAACAGGTTCTGAAACAGGCATTTACGGGACCTTAGCTCCTCTGGCGTAGACGAGTCGCATGAACTTCGTTCCATCCGATCTTCCGCGCATCGCCGGTGCGGCCAAGCTGTCAAAGCCCGGCTTCGACATCATATTGGCCGTGTCCAGCGCACGCCAGGCTGCCCTGCCGACGGTGCGGCAGCTGCGGACGCAGGCGCATCGCGAACGCCATGCGGCGAAGCTTAACGCCGTGCGCCACATATTTTGCGGGACGCGCGCAAGGGCGGAACAAAAAGCCCCCCGCGTCGTTCGTTTCTTCGATTTGTCCGACGATGCGAACGCCCTGCCCGAAACTATGAACGGCCTGTTTACCAGAGGATTTCAGCCGATGTTGAATCCCTCTGTTCTAGATACGAATGCGTCGGACACACCCCCCTCCGACGGTAATAATGTGGAATGAGCATGATCGAGAATCAGAAAATCCGGCCCGCACAGGTTATCGGCCCCCTCGGGGAGCCGTTGACGCTGGACTCGCTGCCGCCCCCATCGACGACCCGCTGGGTCGTTCGCCGCAAGGCAGAGGTCGTCGCGGCCGTTAACGGCGGACTCCTGTCCGTCGACGAAGCGTGCGAACGCTATGGGCTGACCCTCGAGGAATTTGCCGGCTGGCAGCGGTCGATCGACCGCAGCGGCATGCCCGGACTGCGCGTCACGCGCATCCAGCATTACCGCGACCTCTACGAGCGCCAACAGCGCTTCTAAAGGCCGCGGGACCGGACCAGGCATGAGAGAGGGCGCTTCGGGCGCCCTCTTTTTTGCCTGCCGCACATGGATGGATAAGTGCGGCAGCGATCCGGACCGGCCGAGTTAAATATTGCCGTTGCGGAGCCTCCCGATTACTCCCGCCATAAAAGCGGGGGGAATATTGTGAATTCTAATCATCTGAAAAAGATGTTCTTATCGGCTGCGATCGCGGCCCTGGTCGCAAGTTGTGGTGGCGGCGGAGACTCGGGCGGCGGCAATGTCGTCACCGTGCCGCCCACACCGACACCAACGCCGACACCAACGCCGACCCCCACGCCCACCCCGACCATATTTTCGGCCGTCGGTGGCGGCCCGCTGTTGGCGACCGTCTTGATCGATATGAACGGCAACAGCCAGTTCAACGATGCACCGGACGTCATGACGCCGACCTCGATGACGGGAACCTTTGGTCGCGGCGTTACGGTCCCGGGAACGGGAATAGGATCGGTGCCGGGATCACCAGCGCATCGAATGCAGGCGTACGGCATCGATGCCACGACCGGCCTTGCCTTCGCCCAGATGACGGCTCCGGCCGGCGCGACGGTGATCTCCCCGCTCAGCACATTGATCGACGCGCACGGCAACCAGAACAGCGTACGCAATGCGCTCGGGCTCTCGACGGGCGCGGCCGCCCTGCGAAGCGACACGAATTTACTCACATTCAATCCTGTCGACGGGCGGCGCAGCAGCAACGCCATGGTGGCCGAGGACGCGGCGCGAATAACGTCGGTCAACCTTCAGTTGCTGGCATTGGCGGTGGTGACCAAGGACACGAACGGCGATCCGATCGACTCCACCGTCACGCTGCGTGAGGTCTCCCAATATCTAGCCCAACTCATCAACGAGACCGGGAACGCGAGGCTCTCCGACAAGGCGGTCGTCTTGGCGGCACTGAAGAAGAGCCGCGTAGCCGTGGGCTGGCCTGACGCCGGTCTCGATGCGATGGCGACGCTGCTCGTGAAATATCTTGCGGCGATGCCCGAACGATTGTCCGATGACGCCGCGGTCCGCGCTTGGGCCTACGCCTATCGTTTCTATGTCCTCCCCGAACTCAAGATCCTGCACAGGAGCTGGCCCAACGCCGCGTTGGCGCGGATCGAGGCGATAACCCAGGCCGACATCGAGGCTGCGGCGCAATCCTTTGCGACGGTCGTACCGCCGGCCATGACCGCTTATGTCGGGGTAACCGACTATCGCGAACTCGGTCCCGAGGGCACGACTCCCTATCGCATCAGGATGGGCGGGTGCGACACCCAGCCCTATGCGCCTTACTGCAACGACTGGACGCTGTTCGGCGGCTCGTCGTCGCAGGGCAGCATCACGTCGGTCGAGTCCAACGCGCCGGGGGCGCTGTCGGTATTGCTGTCGAGCGACGGTTATGTGACGGTGTCGCGGCGCGGCACCTTCACCGGTCTCACGCATTTCACCTACACCGGACGCTCGCCGGATGGCTTGACGTCGTCGGGTACGGTCTATGTCAGGGTAAGGGACGTTCCCTGAATTCCCGCCCCAAACAACGCCGAATCAAAAGAAAATACGCGCTATTCCAAGGACTTGATAATTTCATTGCAACCCTTGCGTTCACCCCGCGTTAAGCCTCCAAGTCAACTTTGGGAGTCATTCAATATGCGTAAGATGTTCATCACCCTCGCCGCCACCTCGGCCCTCGCGCTCGGCGCCTGCCAGAGCCCGGCTGCCGACAAGGTCGAGGATCAGGCCGAAGCCAAGGCCGACGTGATCGACGAGCAGGCCGACGCCATGCCCGAGGGCGCGGCCAAGGAAGCAACCGAAGCGAAGGCCGACGCTGTCGAAGCCGCCGGCGAGGAAAAGGCCAATGCGATGGACGACAATGGCGAGATCGCCCCGTCGGAAGTCGCCCCCACCACGCCGCCGGCCGACCCCGCCAAGAAGTAAGGGCTGCCTCCCCTAAAGGGCAGGGTGAAGGGCGCCGGTTCATTCCGGCGCCCTTTATCGTGCGCGGCATATTTTCGCGGGACCTGTGATCTCGATCACCGCCGCCCCGCGCAATCGCGGATATTGACCCTGAATGGGACGGGAACTCGCTTTTAAGCGAACCATTTCACGGACCACCCTTCCGCCGCCACCAGCGACCCAGGGCGGCGGGAGGGACTATCCGCCGGCCTCTTCGAGCAGGCGCAGCACATCCTGCACCCCCGGCGCGTCGTCATCGGCGCGCAGCGCCGCGATCCCCGCCGCGACGTCAAGCTTATAGTCGGCGACCCCCGCCGACTCGCCCGCCCACGCCGCATCCAGCGATTTCACCAGCCGCCGCGCCGCGGCATTTTCCGACAGCATATGTACGTCGAGCATGTCGAGCCCCTCGGCATGACAATGGACAAGCAGCGCGGCGGTCATCATCCGCGCCAGCCCTCGCCCCTGGAATGCGTCGAGCACCGCAATCGAAAATTCGCCCACCGGTCCGTCATGCCGGTGGCGCACCGCATGCACCGCGCCGATCGGCGGCTGCCCCGGGCATTCGGTGCAGATCGCGCCCCACGCGATATGGTCGTGCCCGTCGACATCGGCGAGCCGCTCGACCACCGCATCGGGCAGCACCGGCGCGGGCGAGAAAAAGCGCAGATAGCGCGACTCTGCCGACAGCTTCGCAATCCCCTCGCGGATCAGCGGCGCATCGTCGGGGGTGATCGTGCGCAGGCACACCGCGGTGCCGTCGTTCAGCGTGCAGTGCACCGCGATGTCCTCGATCCGCGGCGCCACCCGCGCCCCTGCCTGCTTGTCCATTCCGGTCATCGCGGCCTCCTGCCCGCGCACGATAGGGGCGCCGCGCCCCGCCCGCAATCCACCCGCTTGGCGGCGCGCCCTACGCATTTTCCCCCGCCATAATCGGTGAAATGTTGAAAGCCGGACCGCCCTTAACTTTGGTAATGTTGCACCTCGAAGTCGAAAAGGTTGCACGTCTGTGATCCACGCTCACCCGGACAGCGACGCACGCTATGAAGTGCTCGGCGATCGCCTCGCGCGGCTGCGTCAGGCCAGGGGGCTCAGCAAGACCGACATCGCCGGCCGGCTCGGCGTCACCGTCACCTCGATCTGCTATTGGGAACAGGGCCGCTCGCGCCCGCGGCTCGCGCGGCTGCAGGCGCTCGCCGATCTCCTCGGCACCTCGCCCACCGAACTCCTGAGCCGCGACAGCGCGCCGGGCAGCGACCATTTGTCGGACCTCGTGACCCGCATGCGCGCCGAAATCGCCCACGCCGCGGGCACCACCCCGTCGAAGGTGCGCATCACGATCGAGATGTAGGCGCCCCGCCGCCGCCCCCTCCCCCTTCGTCGCCCCGCCCCTGACACGGGGCGGCGTTGGGCGCGCCTCCTATCCCTTCGTCATCCCGGACTTGATCCGGGATCCCGCTTAGCGACGGTGGATAGCGGGACCCCGGATCAAGTCCGGGGTGACGATACAGGAGGACTCCAATTTTCCCCTTTCCTACATTGTTCCCATATGGTTCGTTCTTAAATCAATAACGAACCACAGGAGCCAACCCCCATGAAGCAAGAAATCCTCCCGCCCCTCCCCGCCGTCATCGACGCAGAGGCCGACCCCGCAATTAACCCCGACGACCTCCCCGAAGAACTCGCCTTCACCCCCGTCGAACAGCGCAGCAAACGATGGACCGGCATCACCGCGCAGAAACAGCGGATGTTCATCGCGCATCTCGCCGCGACCGGCGCGGTGAGCATGGCGGCGAAGATCGCGGGCCACTCGACCTCGGCCTTTTACCAGCTGCGCAAGCGCGACGACGCAGACAGCTTCGCCGCCGCATGGGACCGCGCGGTCGAGGCGGGCGCGCGCCGCGTCGCCGACCTGCTCATGGAATATGCCATCTATGGCGTGCCCGAGACGATCTCGAAGGAGGGCCGCGTCATCCTCGAACGCCGCCGGCCGCACATCCGCGCGATGCAGCATATCGCCGCCAGCCGCTTCCCCGAACGCTTCGGCGGCATCAACCCCGTCGACGGCCCCGCCACCGCGCTCCCGCATGCCATCCGCCGCCTGCGCGAGAAATGGCAGGCCGAGTGGGAGGCCGAGCGCCAGGCAAAGCTGCTCGAACATAACGCGCGCGCGAACCGGCAGGAGACCGACCTCGACGATCGCCTCCGCATCATCCGCACCGCCTATCAGCGCAAGATTTCGCACGACCCGGTCAAGCGCGCCGCGTGGGACCTGCTCACCGGCCCCGGCACCGATTGGGCCGCGGTGCGAAAAGCCGACGCCTATATCAACCCGCAAAAGCACGAATGGCACATGCACCACCCCGACATGATCGTCCCGCTCTCGGCGGGTGCGGGCAATATCGACTGGGAGGAAGCCGAGGGCGGCGACCTGTCGAACCCCGCCCCGCCGCCCGCCGGCCATGTCCCCTGGACCGAGGGCGGCGAAGAGGACGAGATCTGGTTCGAGCGTTACGAGGAGCATATGATCGAGGGCGAAGCCGGCGAAAGCGACCTCGCCACCGGCAAGATCACCCGCGGCGACATGCGCATGGCCGCCCACACCGTGCGCGAACGCGCCGAAGCTTGGCAACAGGCGCGCCAGCCCGTGTTCCAGCACCCCCACGGCTTCCTCGCGGACACCAGCCTCAGCGGCGGCGGCACCGGCCGCGAACGCGACACCGCTCGCCGCCGCATCGAACGCACGATCGCGGCGCTCGAACGCGAATGGAACGCCGCCTATTGCGAGGAAAGCTGGGCGGAGTGGAAAGCGGGAACCCCGGCGCCCGCCGCCTCGCATCAGGCCGAGCACCGGGCGGAGGGCGAAGCATGAGCCTCGAACGCCGCATCCGCGAAGCCCGCCCCCACGAAGCCGGCTCCGCCCGCTTCGGCCGCAGGGTCGAAAGCATATGGTCCCGCCGCGCGAACCCTATGGCGGCTGGGTCTCCTGTGAAGCCTTCCAGCCCGAACAGGTCCAGACCTGCCTATCGATCGGCCGCCTGATCCACGACGACGATTGCATTAAAGTGCTCGCCGGATCGGCAACGATCGTCGGCGACGAGGAACGGCTGATGCTGAGCGGCGTGATCGAGATTCCAGCGCGGTGCGTGGTGCGGGTTGTGCGGTTGGAGGAGCAGATAGCTGGCTAGGACGATCAGATTCTTGTCCGGAATGGCCGGAAACCTGATGCTTTTTCTTGACTTACCTATTGGAACATAGATAGAACAGATAAATTCTCGGAAAACAACCCTGCAGGGCTTGTTCGCGCAAACCGAGTCAAGCAAAAGACCGTCAAGGGGATAGCGCGTGGACACTCAAGAGAACCGGAAATCGCGCGGCGCATTTTTCACGCCGCCAGAAATTTCCCGCTATCTTGCTCGATGGGCTATCCGGTCACCTAACGACGTGATCCTCGAACCCTCATGTGGTGAAGCGAGCTTCCTGCTCGCAGCAGGAGAGCGTTTGCGGGACTTAGATGCCTGTCCCCTCCTGTGGTCGAGCCAGCTACATGGTGTCGAAATACACGAGGATTCAGCCGTCGCGGCTAAATCCATATTGCGCGATGCTAACCTAGACGCATCGGTGACGGTCTCTGATTTCTTCGACTATGACGAACGGCAAAAATTCGATGCCATTGTGGGGAACCCACCCTTCGTACGTTACCAGCAGTTTTCTGGAGCCGCGCGTGCCAAAAGCCTAGAGGCCGCGCTTGCACAGGGCGTTCGCCTTTCCGGCTTGGCAAGTTCATGGGCTGGTTTCGTCTTGAAAGCCTCTCAACATGTTTCTGAATGTGGACGCCTCGCCCTTGTTCTTCCTGCCGAGCTTTTATCAGTCAGCTACGCCGCGGAGGTAAGAAACTTTCTTCTCCGTCGTTTTGCGCATGTTCGCCTGATTATGTTTGAACAACGCGTCTTTCCAGAAGTCTTGGAAGAAGTTGTATTGCTGCTCGCGGAAGGGTCTGGCGGAGCCAAATGCTTTGAAGTCTATCAGACGCGAAACGCACAAACCCTACAGGATGTGGAAGCTGCCGAATGGACAGAACATGCCCCAGCTGTAGGCGAAAAATGGACTCCAGCGCTTGTCGCAAAGAACGCTTTTGCGGCATATCGTGAAATCGCCTCACTCCATTTTGAAGATTTGGGAAGTTGGGGGAGAACATATCTCGGCGCCGTCACTGGAAATAATAAATTCTTCACGTTGTCGGCAAATGACCTTCGCAAACATGGTCTGACGCAATCTGATGTAATTCCTATCTCTCCACCGGGTTCACGCCATATGCGAGGTCTGACCTTCACCGATGCGGCTTGGAGAAAGCTGTCGCAAGATGATTCTCGCACGCTTTTGTTTTACCCCGGTGAACGACCATCAGAACCAGCGTTACGTTATATAAAGCGAGGCGAGGAATCTAGTATAGCGGAAGCTTACAAGTGCCGCATGAGATCGCCATGGTGGAGAGTACCTCTTGTTGAAATACCTGATTTATTCCTAACTTATATGAATCATGATCGGCCGCGGCTGATTACGAACAGCTCGAAGGCACATATTTTAAATTCAATCTACGGTGTGAAATTAAAGGATGATCGTCGGTCGATGGGCAGAGAGTTGCTGCCGATTGCAAGTTTGAACAGCGTCACCTTGCTTGGCGCTGAAATCGTGGGGCGCGCTTATGGCGGTGGGCTATTAAAAATGGAACCCCGCGAAGCTGATTTGCTCCCTGTCCCCTCTTTCATACACATAAGGTCTGTTGAGAAAGAACTGCGCGCAATAAAATCTCAGCTTACGCGCCAGCTTCGGCAGGGTAATGTTGAAGAGGCAGCGGAAGCTGTCGATTCCATATTATTGGCAAATGTTACAAAAAGTGATTTAGAAGCTCTTCGAGCGGCCAGAGACGTATTATTCCAGCGTCGGCGCGCGAGGGGAAAGAATGGCAAGGATTGACGACTCGATAAGTGCAGCTCTTACCGCTGCGGGGGACAGACCGTCAGATGAGGCCGCATCGACGCTGAAAAAGGCATATAGCGAAAAGGTATCTGCGAATATCGCTCTCGCTCTAGCGGAAGAACTACGCCTTCGTGGTTTAAATGAAGCTCGTCCAGCCCTTCCCGGTGAACTCGACGGATCTGGCGCTGAACGCCGGATGGCTGGCGGTATCGGGGCGAAGAAGGTCGATGTGACATGGTCGACAGAAGAAAGTGGTCTAATCCTTGGAGTTTCGATTAAGTCAATTAATTTCAGAGACAAAACTACTAAGAACTATCAAAAAAATTTGACAAATCGGCGAGGAGACATGCTCTTCGAGGCAGTGACACTCCACCGCCGATTCCCTTATGCTGTTTTGGGTGGCCTGTTTATCTTCGGTGCTGGCGCTGCGGAAGATGGCACTTCGAAGCGCCGATCAACCTTTGAAAACGCTCACAATCGGTTTCGGCTTTTCACAGGACGAAGCGATCCAGCAGGGCGTGAAGAGCAATTCGAAGCCTTTTATTTTATGCTCCTCGAAGCTTCGTCTCAGCATGCCGACTATACTCTTTACCGCGTGGGCGATCACAAAAAACAGATTTCGTTTGACGAGTTAATTTGCGAACTTATTCAAACGACAGCAATTCGAAATCCGGACTTTTACGAGTATGACGATGGCCAGCTGCAATCCATGAGAGCATAATAAGCCCGGTTTCCAGACTTCAAAATCCGATCAGGCATCATCCCCCATCCGCAGCGCCGCAATAAACGCCTCCTGCGGAATGTTCACATTCCCATATTCGCGCATCCGCTTCTTCCCTTCCTTCTGCTTTTCCAGCAGCTTCTTCTTGCGGGTCGCGTCGCCGCCATAGCATTTGGCGGTCACGTCCTTGCGCAGCGCGGCGATGGTTTCGCGGGCGATCACCTTGCCGCCGATCGCGGCCTGGATCGGGATCTTGAACATGTGGCGCGGGATCAGGTCCTTCAGCCGCTCGCACATGCCGCGGCCGCGCGTCTCGGCGGTGCCGCGGTGGACGATCATGCTCAGCGCGTCGACCGGCTCGTTGTTGACGAGGATGCTCATCTTGACGAGGTCGCCGGGGCGGTGGCCGATCTGGTGATAGTCGAAGCTGGCGTAACCGCGGCTGATGCTCTTCAGCCGGTCATAGAAATCGAACACGACTTCGTTGAGCGGCAGTTCATAGGTAATCTGCGCGCGGCCGCCCACATAGGTCAGATTCTTCTGCACCCCGCGGCGGTCCTGACACAGCTTCAGGATCGGGCCGAGATATTCGTCGGGCACGTAAATCACCGCCTCGATCCACGGTTCCTGAATCTCGTCGATGCGGTTCGGGTCGGGCATGTCGGCGGGGTTGTGGAGTTCGATCTCCTTTGCCGCCTCATTCTTCGTATGACCAAGCTTCAGCTTGTACACCACCGACGGCGCGGTGGTGATCAGGTCGAGGTCGTACTCGCGGGTCAGCCGCTCCTGAATGATCTCGAGGTGGAGCAGGCCAAGGAAACCGCAGCGGAAACCGAAACCGAGCGCGGCCGAGCTTTCCATCTCGAACGAGAAGCTGGCGTCGTTGAGGCGGAGCTTCTGGATGCTTTCGCGGAGCTTCTCGAAGTCGTTCGCGTCGGTCGGGAACATGCCGCAAAAGACGACGGGCTGGACTTCCTTGAACCCCGGAAGCGCCTTGGCGGCGGGCTTCTTGGCGTCGGTCACCGTGTCGCCGACGCGCGCCTGCGCGACGTCCTTGATCTGCGCGGTGATAAATCCGATCTCGCCGGGGCCGAGCTCGCTGAGCTGCTCGATCTTGGGCGTGAAACAGCCGACGCGGTCGATCAGGTGTGTGGTGCCCGCCTGCATGAACTTGATCTGCTGGCCCTTTTTCAGCACGCCGTCGATCACGCGGATCAGGATGACGACGCCGAGATACGGGTCGTACCAGCTGTCGACGAGCATCGCGACGAGCGGCGCGGTTGCGTCGCCCTTCGGCGGCGGGATGCGCGTGACGATCGCCTCCAGCGCTTCCTCGATGCCGATCCCGGCCTTCGCGCTCGCGAGCACCGCGTCGTCGGCGGGCAGCCCGATGATGTCCTCGATCTCGGCCTTCACCTTGTCGACGTCGGCCGCGGGCAGGTCGATCTTGTTGATCACCGGGACGATCTCATGGTCGTGCTCGATCGACTGATACACATTCGCGAGCGTCTGCGCCTCGACCCCCTGCGCCGCGTCGACGACGAGCAACGCGCCCTCGCACGCCGCGAGGCTTCGCGACACTTCATAGGCGAAGTCGACGTGTCCGGGCGTGTCCATCAGGTTGAGCTCATACGTCTCACCGTCGTGCGCCTTATACTTCAGGCGCACCGTCTGCGCCTTGATGGTGATCCCGCGCTCTTTCTCGATGTCCATATTATCAAGGACTTGCGCGGACATCTCGCGCGCGGTCAGCCCGCCCGTGAACTGGATGAGCCGGTCGGCGAGCGTCGACTTGCCATGATCGATGTGCGCGATGATGGAGAAGTTGCGGATATGCGAAAGCGGGGTTGTCATGGAAGGCCCACTAGCAGCGGAAATGCGCGCTGTCAGCAGGGAGTGGGCGCCCCGGAACGGGCGGTGCAATTTTGATCCAAAGTTCAGCGAAGTTCAGCCCCGTGACGCACCCCTTTTCGGCTTCCGCAGGCGGCCGAGCGCGGGGCGTGCGTGCCGTCCAGGGCGCAAGGTTGCAAAGGTCGCAACAGCCACGACCTTTCGCCACGGATGCGTTGCGGCGGAGCCGCAGATTTCCAACGAATCAAAGAGCCAGCAGAGGGACGCTGGCATGGCGCGATAATGTAGGAAAGGGGTTTCTGGCCGCGAAGACGTGGAGGATCTGGCGGCGAGGTTAGAAGGTCAGCCACCTTTCGCAATCATCGCGCACCCGCGCAGCGCCATCGCGCATCCCCCGCTCCAGCACCGCCACCCTGTCCTCGCCCTCCTCCGCCGCCGCCAGCGCCGCAATCGCGTTCGCGCGCACCCTTGGCACCGGATGCGCCTTGGCAAACTGCTCGGCGACGTCCTTCCCATCCTCCGTCAGATGCACCGCGCAGCGGAGCAGCATTTCGCTACTGGTCAGCGTCGGGCGTTTGGCGATCGTGCCATGCTCGAGATCGACGATATACTGGTCGCGCCATGGGACGTGGTCGCCCTCGTCCATGATGTTGAGGCTGACCGAAAGGCTGGGCGGCGGGAGCTGGCTGTGGATGTCGCGATGGGCGCGGTAGAGCATCATCTTGCCATAGCTTAAGCTGCTGCGCTCGACGAATGTCAGGTTCAGCGACTCGCCGAGGCGGCCGTCGACGGTTTCGGGGTCGTAATCATAATAGTCGCTGACATAGCCGGGGCCGAAATAGCCCGCGGTGAGGAAGCTGAAATTATGGTCGTGCGGGACGCCGTAGGAGAAGGCCGCGGGGCCGCTCGCGGTGAAAGCGGCGTCGCGCTCGGACGGCCACATGTTGGCGCGGAGGTAAAAGCCGCGCGGGCTGCGGTGGATGAGGAAGACCTGCGCCGTATAGCGGTTGAGGGTGAGCTGGTCGGCGTAGCTTGCCTTGAGCGCGGCGATCACGCGGTCGGCGAGAAAGTCGGGGTTGCGGGCGAGGCCGGCGAGGAGGTCGGCGCAGCGCGCAATACTCGCTTCGTCGGCGAGGTCGACGCCGCATTCGTCGAGGCGCGCGGTCACCTCTTGGATATCGAGCGCGGGGCCCGCGGGCGGGTCGATCAGGCGGGGCATGGGGTCGACCCCTTCGCGCGGGGCGCCGGTTTGGGGGTGGAGGGCGCCGGGCTTGTGCAAGGCCCCGGCCCTCCACCCCCCTCCCGCCCCGTCTCACCGGAAGGCAGGGAGAAGAGCCTATGCGTCGCCGCGGCGGCGCTGCGAACCTCGGGATGCGGATCGGTCGCCGCCATCGCGCCGAGATGCGGAAACGCCGCTGCGGGATCGAGCGCGACGAGTTCGCGCATCGCGTTCCAGCGCGCGGCGAAATCCTCGCTTGCCGTCTCGGCGACGAAAAGCGGCGCCGCGTCGGTGCGGCCAAGCTGGCGCAGCAGCGCGAGCGCCATCTGGCGGAAGCTGCTGTCGCGGCGCGAGGCGCTGACGTGGGTCAGGCCGCCGCTTGCGATGTCATAGGCGCGGATCGGGAGACGGGACGGCGGCTGGACGATGAGTTCAAGGAAGAGGATGTCGCTGCTAGCGCCCTGAAGTGTGAAGCTTTGGCGCGCGGTGTCGAGGATCAGCGTCTCGCCAGTCCGCAACGGGCGCGGCGGCGGGCTGTCGCACCGGGCGGCACTTTGGGCAGTGAAGCCGCCGGCTTCCTCGGCCGCGCTGACCGCAACCGCATGCGTGCAAAGCTGTGCACCGCCGCCGTCGAGGACATGGATCGCCGCGTGGCCGGGGACGAAGACCGCGCTGCCGGACGCGGCGCCATTAGCCGTGAATGGCCGCAGCTGGAGCGTCAGGCGGATCGCGCCGCGATCGGCAAGGACCAGCCCTCCGGCACTGCCATCGCCGCCGCCCACCATCCGCAGCGGCGGGCGCGCAAAGGGCTCGGCGGCGAGCAACGTCAGTGCCGCACCGAGCCGGTTGCGGAGCCAGCGTGTGTCGGAGAGCCAGGGGAGAAGGCGCGTTATCGCGACATCGGCGGGGGCGTCGGCGAGCGCCGCGATGGCGGTCAGCAGTCCGTCGGGGGAGCTGTCGGCCGCGCTCCACGCGGCGTCGAGGTCTGCGACCGCGCGGCGCATCGCCCGACGGCGCGCGGCGTCGGCGCGGGGAAAATGGTCGTGGCGGGATGGCATGACGGCACCCTCGAAAAGCGGGGGAACGAAGGGCGCCGGGTTGGTGGCGCCCTCCGTTCCCGCCGCAGCTCAATCGTAGACGATCATCGCGATCGCGACAGCGAGTTCGAAGACCGACGGCCCCGATGATGCGCTTTCGCCCATCAGCGAGCCGAACAATCCGACTGCGGTGTCGAGCAAAGGCAGCGCCTCGATATCGATGGTTGGCAGACCCATATTCCCCCTCCTGTCCTGAACGGCGGCGCGACCTGCCGCCATGAACAGGGCTAGGAAGACGCGGGCGCGCTTCCCAGTTAACTTATCGTAATCGCGGCCATGTCGCTGGTCGAAGCGGGGTTGCGGCGGTGTGCGCCGGGGATAGGCTGGCGCCTTCGAAACCGGGAGACCCGTCATGCGCCACACCATCGCCGCCGTCCTTTGCACGCTGTTGCTCGCCGCGCCCGCGGGCGCCGAAACCTTGCTCGTCGGCAACAAGGGCGAAGATACGCTGAGCGTCATCGCGCTGGCGTCGGGGGAAGAACTGGCGCGACTGCCGACGGGCAAGATGCCGCACGAGATCGCGATCTCGCCCGACGGCAAGCAGGCCGCGGTGGTCGCCTATGGCAGCACGACGATCGACGTGTTCGACGTCGCGAACCGGATCAAGATCCGGACGATCGACCTCAGCCCCAATCAGCGGCCGCACGGGCTGCTGTGGCTGTCCGACGGGCGGCTGGTCGCGACGACCGAGGGCAGCGAGTCGGTCGCGGTGGTGGCCCCCGATGGCAAGCTGACGTCGATTTCGACGGGGCAGAAGGGCACGCACATGATCGTCGTCGCGCCCGACAACCGCACCGCCTATACCGCGAATATCGCAGCGGGGACGGTCAGCGTGCTCGACCTCAAGACCGCGAAGAAGCTGCGCGACCTGACCATCGGCGGCAAGCCCGAAGGGCTGGCACTGACGAAGCGCGGGCGCGAGCTGTGGGTCGGCGACCTCGATGCGCCGCGCGTGTCGATCTGGGATACGAAGACCGGCAAGAAAATCGCCGAGCAGCCGGTCGACCCGGTCGCGATCCGCGTGCTCGCCAGCCCCGACGGCAAGCTGGTCGCGACGAGCAATATCGCGAGCGGCACGATCAGCCTGTTCGACGCCGAAACGCGCGCGCCGGTGAAGACAATCAAGGTGTCGGGCGAGCAGGCAAAGGGGCAGGTCACGCTGCTCTTCAGCCGCGATTCGAAGCGGATCTATGCCGCCGAGACCGGGCACGACAAGGTTGCCGAGATTGACGTTGCGAGCGGCGCGGTGCTGCGCCGGATCGCGGCGGGCAAGAATGGCGACGGGCTGGCGATCGCGCCCTAGGCTTTTTCGGCGCGCAATGTGTCGCGAAAGGCCGCGAGGCGGCGAACGGCCTCGTCGAGTATCGCGCCCTCCTTGGCGAAACAGAGGCGCAGGATGTGGCGCGGGCCATCGCCTTCGAACAGCGCCGAGACGGGAATCGAGGCGACCCCCGCTTCGCGCACTGCGCGTTCGCTGAACTCACAGTCGGAGAGCGCGATCCCCGACGCCGCGAGGTCGATGCACAGGAACCAGGTCGCGGCGTTCGGTAGGACGGTGAAGCCGGCGGCGCTCAGCGCGTCGCCGAGGCGCCGGCGCGATGCGGCCCAGCGCTCGCGCTGCGCAGCGAACCATGCATCGGGGCGATCGAGCCCCTCGGCCACCGCCCATTGCAGCGCGGGCGGCGTCGTGAATGTGAGGAACTGGTGCGCGCGGCCGAGCGCTGTTGCCATTTCGGGCGCTGCGCATAGCCAGCCGGTCTTCCACCCTGTCAGACCGAAGATCTTGCCCGCCGAGCCGATCTTCACTGCGCGTTCGGCCATGCCCGGGAAGGACATCAGCGAACGGTGCGGCACTCCGTCGAAGCGGACATCCTCCCAGACCTCGTCGCAGATCGCGACGAGGTCGTGGCGCACGCAGGCGTCGGCGATCATAGCCAGTTCGGCCTCGCTCGCGACCGTGCCGGCGGGATTGAGCGGATCGTTGAGGATGAGGACGCGTGTGCGCGGCGTGATTGCTGCGGCGAGCTGCCCGGCATCGTAGCGCCAGTCGGGCGGGGTGAGCGCGATCGAGACCGGGATACCCCCGGCGCGGCGCACCATCGGCGCGTAACTGTCATAGGCGGGCTGGAACAGGATCACCTCGTCGCCCGGCGCGACGAACGCGAGGATGGCTGCGGCAAGCGCTTCGGTCGCGCCCGAGGTCACGATCACCTGTTCGCGGGTCAGCGCCAGCCCCTGCCGCCGCGCGTAGAAGGTGCAGATCGCGTCGCGCAGTTCGGGCAGCCCGAAGGCCGGCGGATATTGGTTCGACTTTTCGGCGAGTGCGCGCGCCGCGGCGGCGATCATGTCCGGATGCGGCGGCTCGTCAGGAAAGCCCTGCCCCAGGTTGATCGCGTCATGCGCCCGCGCGAGCCCCGACATATGCTCGAAAATCGTCGGCTCCATAGCAGCATAGAGCGGGTGGACCGGGCTCATGGAGGCAAAAGCCAGAGCGACAGGCCGGGCGGCGGGTCGACGGGGGGTGCATCGGCGATGTGACGCACCGCGTCGGCGCGGGCGCGGTCGAGAATGGCGGCGGGCACGTCCGCCGGGTGGAAGATATGATCGGCCTCGCCGAGCAGGCGCGCGGCGCGGAGCGTGAGGTCGTCGGGATCGGCGCTTGCCAGGACGATGGTTTCAAGGCGCGATGGCTGGCTCGGGGTTTCGCTCGCCAGCCAGCGCTCGACCTTATCCGCCGCATCGGCATCGAGCGGATCGAGCGCGCCGCCGCTCGCGAGCGCGGCATCGATTGCGCGGCGACGGTCGGCGGCGGCGGGCCAGCGCGCCTTCATCGCGCCGCGCGCGGCGTGGAGCGCCGCGGCGAGCGCGCCGAGGCGGGCGGGAAGCAAGGCTTCGATGCGCTGGCGGACGGCTTTTGCGAGGCCCGCCGATGCCCCGCCCGTTCCGATCGCGATCGTCACCGGGGCGCGGTCGACGATCGCGGGGGTGGTGAAATCGCAAAGCGCGGGGCGGTCGACGACATTGACGAGAAGCCCGCGCGTGCGAAGCGCCTGCGCCGCAGCGCGTGCCGCGTCGCCATCGTCGAGCGCGACGAAAGCGATCGTCGCGCCTTCCTCCCACGCCGGCACGATCCGGCCGCCCGCGCGCACGATCAGCCGCGCCTTGGCATCGGCGGCTTCCCCCTTCCCGACCAGCACGACCGTGCGGCCGCGAAGGTTAAGGAAGACGGGAAGCTGTTCCACGTCAGTCGATCCAGTCGGGCACGCGCTCGGCGGCCATGATCGTGCCCGCCGTGATCCGGTCGGCGACAACGGCATAGCGGTCGCCGTCGACGAGCACCTCGGGAACGAGGCTGCGGCTATTGTAGGTCGACGCCATCGTCGCGCCATAGGCGCCCGCGCTGCAGAAGACCGCGAGGTCACCCGCCTCGACCTTGTCGATCAGCCGGTCGCGCGCAAAGGTGTCGCCGGTTTCGCAGACCGGCCCAACGATCGACGCGGTCATCGTCTCGCCCGACGGCTTTACCGCTACGAAATCGTGCCAGGCGTCATAGAGCGCGGGCCTGGCAAGGTCGTTCATCGCCGCATCGACGATGACGAAGGGGTGCGTTGCGCCGGGTTTCACCCACAATGTCTCGGTCAGCAAAACCCCCGAATTGCCCGCGATGACGCGGCCGGGTTCGAACATCAGCGTGACGTCCCAATCGCGCGTTACGCGCGCGACCATCGCACCATAATCGGCGGGCGACGGCGGAATGATATTGTCGCCCGCCCGATACGGCACGCCAAGCCCGCCGCCGAGGTCGACATGGGTGATGCTGTGCCCCGCGGCGCGCAGCTCGGCGACGAGCTCGCCCACGCGCTTGAACGCCGCCTCGAACGGGGCGAGGCTGGTGAGCTGGCTGCCGATATGGACCGCGATGCCGCGCAAGTTGAGCCCCGGCAGCGCCGACAGCCGGGCGAAGATTTCGGGCGCGGCGTCGATCCCGACGCCGAACTTGTTATCGGCCTTGCCGGTCGAGATTTTGGCATGCGTGCCCGCGTCGACGTCCGGATTGACGCGCAGCACCGCGGGCGCGGTCATTTCCTTTGCGAGCGCGATTTCGGCGAGTGCCACACCCTCGGGCTCGTGCTCGATGTTGAACTGGCCGATGCCGCGGTCGAGCCCCAGCGCCAGTTCGGCGCGCGTCTTGCCGACGCCCGAAAAGACGATGTCCTCGGCCGCCATGCCCGCCGCGAGCGCGCGTTCGAGCTCGCCGCCCGATACGACGTCGGCGCCATAGCCCTGCCGCGCGAGAACGCGCAGCACGCCGAGGTTGGGGTTGCTCTTGATCGCAAAAGCGAGATGCTTCCTCGGAACATCCTTCAGCCCGTCACGAAACGCCTGCGCATGACGTTCGAGCGTCGCGCGCGAATAGACATAGACGGGGGTGCCGATTTCCTCGGCAATGCGTGGCAGCGGAATATCCTCGGCGTGCATCACGCCGTCACGAAGTTCAAAATGATTCATTGAAACAAATCCTGATTATCTTTTTCCGTTCGCATCGAGCGACGTCGAGATGCCTCGAAGGGCAACGCCACGCTGATGGGTGTCTCGACTTCGCTCGACACGAACGGGTAGGTATATTCGGTTTCAATCAGCCCGGAGGCGGCAGATCGAAATCGTCGGGTTCGCGTTGTTCGGACCGTTTGAGAAGTTCGTCGCTGCGCGCGGGCCGGGCCTGCGCGTCAGGCGTCGTAAGCTCCTCCGTAGTCGGGGCGCGGGTCGCGCCGACGGGAATCACCGGTGCAGGCTGGCCTGCCACGGGCTTCAGATCTTCCTTGCTGCCGCACGCGCCGAGCAGCGCGATTGCAGCCATGCCAACAAGGATGAGGCGCTTGGTCGCCATCAAATCGTTCCTTCGAGCGCCGCACGGGCCGCGGCGATGGCCTGCCTTACCCGTTCGGGCGCCGTCCCGCCATAGCTCAAGCGGCTGGCGACCGACGCTTCGACGGTCAGCGCCGCGAGCACCTCGGGTGTCACCGCGGCATGGATCGCCGCGGCGTCGGTTGCGGGCAGCGCCGACAGTTCGACGCCGAGTTCCTCGGCGCGCTTCACGCAGGCACCGACGACATGATGCGCCTCGCGGAACGGCAGGCCGTTCTCGCGCACGAGCCAGTCGGCGAGGTCGGTCGCGGTCGAATAGCCCGACGCGGCAAGCGCGCGCATGCGGTCGGTGCGGAAGGTCAAGGTTTCGACCATCCCCGTCATCGCGGCGAGCGACAGCGCGAGCGCGTCGAAGGCGCCGAAGACAGTTTCCTTGTCGTCCTGCAAATCCTTCGAATAGGTGAGCGGCAGGCCCTTCACGATAACCGCGAGGCGCTGGAAGGCGCCGAGCAACAGGCCCGCGCGCCCGCGCACCAGTTCGGCGGCGTCGGGATTGCGCTTTTGCGGCATGATCGAGCTGCCGGTCGACCAGGCGTCGGGCAGGCTGATGAAGCCGAAGGGCTGGCTGGCCCAGATCACGATTTCTTCGGCGAGACGCGACAGGTGGATCGCCGCGATCGATGCGGATGCACAGAATTCGAGCGCGAAGTCGCGGTCGGAGACGGCATCGATGCTGTTCGCCATCGGGCGGTCGAAGCCGAGCGCGGCGGCGGTCGCGTGGCGATCGACCGGGAAGCCGGTGCCCGCGAGCGCGGCGGCGCCGAGCGGCGATTCGTTGAGGCGGCGGCGGGCATCGGCAAAGCGGCTGCGGTCGCGGCCGAACATCTCGACATAGGCGAGCAGATGATGGCCGAGCGTTACCGGCTGCGCGACCTGCAGGTGCGTGAAGCCCGGCATGATGCTGCCCGCATGTTCGTCGGCGCGCGCGAGCAGCGCGGTCTGGATCGCCTGCAATCCCGCGTCGATGCGCTCGCAGGCGGTGCGCGTCCACAGGCGGAAATCGGTCGCGACCTGATCGTTGCGCGAACGCGCGGTGTGGAGCCGCCCGGCGGCTTCGCCGACGAGGTCCTTGAGCCGCGATTCGACCGTCATGTGGATGTCTTCGAGCGCGAGGTCGACGGGGACGCCGTTCGCGGCGAACTCATCGGCGATCTGCGCAAGGCCGCGGTCGATCACAACGGCGTCGTCGGCGCCAATGATGCCCGCCGCACCGAGCATCGCGGCGTGCGCGCGGCTCGCGGCGATATCTTCTTCCCACAATCGCTTGTCGACGGGGATCGAGGCGTTAATCTCTTGCATGATCGCGGCGGGTCCGCCACCGAAGCGGCCGCCCCACATGCTGTTGCTATCCGGAGTATTCGCCATCCGCCGCGTCCCAAATCCGTCCCTTGCGATCCTCGCCGTGCTTCTGGCCGGATCAATCGCCGGCTGCGATAGGGAAAAGCAGCCGGACGGGCAAGCCGGGCAAGGCCAAGCAAATGTTTCGGCGGGCCAAGCGAAGGGGCCCGGGCAGTTCGAGTATATTGTCGATCGCAGTCACAAGGGCGCGCTCGCGCCCACGGCCGGCTTTCGTGGCCCCGACGACGCGCCGGTGACGCTCGCGTCGTTTCGCGGGAAGCCGCTGCTCGTCAACCTGTGGGCGACCTGGTGCGCGCCGTGCGTCGCCGAAATGCCGACGCTCGATGCGCTCGCGGCGCAAAGCGCCGAACGGATGACGGTGATTGCCGTCGCGCAGGATTTGCAGGGGGCGGAAATTGTCGACCCATGGTTCCAGAAGGCGGGACTGAAGGCGCTCCAACCCTATATCGATCCGCAGAACGGCCTGCTCGACGCGGCGAACAGCGCTTTGCCGACGAGCATCTATTATGACGCCGACGGGCGCGAGGTCTGGCGCGTCGTGGGCGCCATCGACTGGCAGGGCAAGGAGGCGAAGGCGCTGCTGGCCGAAGCCAAGTCGTGACACAAGAAAGGGCGGGTGCCCCATGACACCCGCCCTTCCCTGCGACCCAGAGCAAGGCTCCGGGGAACTCGACAGGATTTATCCGCCGACGGTCACGCGGCCGGTGCGATAGCCCTTCTCGCGCATTTCCTTCACATAGTCCTTGTCGGCATCGACCACCTCGGTCTGCCATTCATCCCACGCGTCCCAGCGGTCCTCGCGGTCGGTCGAATGACGAAGGTCGCTGGTCAGCTCCTTCTCCGCCTCAAGAATATCGGCTTTGTAATTATACCATTGCTGGTTGACGATGCCCGCGATCGGCGAGGTGCGGATTTGCGGCGCCTCGAATCCCGGCGGCATTGAGCCATAGGGAACGGCAGCGACCGCGGCCGTGGCGGGGAGAGCCACTAGAACAGCGAGGGTGGTCCATTTTTTCATCGTCCATCTCCTGATTGCCCGCCCGTTCGGGGCGGTCAGGGGAGTCAACGAAACAGATCGCGCTTTTCTTCCCGGCTGAACGCCGAAATGGCACGGGTCGCGGTGGAAACGCTCATCCGGGGTGCGCTTCGTCGCCGACGGCGGAGCGAAGCAGACCCCGAAACACGTCCTGCGCGCTGCGTTTTCCCTGCGTCACATCGAACACATCGCGCGCGATCGGCATGTCGAGGCCATGTTTTTCGGCCAGCGCGATCACCGTCGGCGCGCTCTTCACCCCCTCGGCGACCATGTTCATGCCCGCGATAATCTCCTCGATCGGGCGTCCCTTGCCGAGTTCGACCCCGACATGGCGGTTGCGCGACAAGGGGCTGGTGCAGGTCGCGATCAGATCGCCCATGCCGGTGAGGCCGGCAAAGGTTTCGGCCCGCCCGCCCATCGCGACGCCAAGCCGGGTAATCTCCGAAAGCCCGCGTGTCATCAGCGCGGAGCGGGTGTTGTCCCCCGCACCGAGCCCGTCACCCATCCCGACCGCGATCGCGATGATATTCTTGAGTACCCCGCCGAGCTCGCAGCCGAGCAGGTCGGTGTTGGTGTAGACGCGGAACAGCCCCGAATGGAACACGGGTTGCAGCGCGCGCACGACGATCTCGTCCTCCATCGACAAGACGCTCGCCGCAGCCTGCCCCGTCATGATCTCGCGCGCGAGATTGGGCCCGGTGAGCACGCCGACGGGATGGCCGGGCAGCACTTCCTCGATCAGTTCGGTCATCCGCTTGCCGGAGGAAAGTTCGAGCCCCTTGGTCAGGCTGATGACCGGCACCCATGGACGAAGATGGGTCTTCGCTTCCTCGAGCACCGCGCGGAAGCTGTGCGAAGGGACCCCCATCACGAGCACGTCGGCGCCCGCGACGACTTCGGCCATGTCGTTCGTGGCGCGGAGGACCGGCGGCAGCGCGATGCCGGGCAGATATTTGCGATTCTCGTGATGCGTGTTGATATCGTCCACGGTCTCGGCATCGCGCGCCCACAAGGTGATCGGCGCATTGCGCGATACCACCGCCGCGACCGTCGTGCCCCAGCTACCCCCACCGAGCAGGCCGACCTTCAACCGCATGTGTCTCTCCCTGTTTTCAGGAGAGACTGGCGATCATTTCAATGCTTGGCAAGAAAGCCCTTCATCACCGCGGCGGTCGCCTTCGGATCCTCGATCATCGGGACATGGCCGACATGGTCGAAGATATGCGAGACGCTGCCGGCGATGCCCGCTTCGAGTACGGGAACGCAGCTGACGTCGAGCAGTTGGTCGTGGCGCCCCCAGATGATCAACGTCGGCGCCTTCACCTCGCCGAGCCGGTCGTTGAGCGGATGGTCGCGGCCCTCGGTCGCGATCACCCAGAAGATCGTGTCGAGCTGGTCGCGATATTTGAGCGCGTCGGCATAAAGGACCGGCTTCAAACGCGACGGGATATAGGGCGGCTTGTGGACCACCATCGCCACCAGCCGGTCGGCATCCTCAAGGCCAGCGAGGACGAGCGGGTTGTAGTCCTCGCTCGCCGCCAGTTTTTGAAGCGCGCTCTCATTCGCGCCATTGACCCCGGCATTGTCGAGCAGGGTCAGGCTGGCGAGCGCGTCCGGATAGTCGATCGCGTAGCGAAGCGCGATCCAGCCGCCCATGCTGTTGCCGGCGACGTGCGGGCGCTGGAGCCCGAGCGTGTCGGCAAATGCCTTGAGCCGCGCGGTTTGCGCCTGGAGGTCATAGGCGAGGTCGGGATTGCGCTCATTCTCGCCAAACCCCGGCAGGTCGGGCGCGATGACATGGTAATCGCGCGTGAGGTACGGCGCGATCATCGACCAATTATCCTTGTCACCGGCAAAGCCGTGGACGAGGAGGACGAGCGGCTTCGACGGGTCGCCGCCCTCGAGATAGGGCCAGATGCGGCCGTCGACGGCGACGCTCTTCTGCACCATTCCGCCGCGGCGGCGGAGCAAGGCGCGCCCGAGCGCGACGAGGCGGCCGGGAAAGATGAAATACATCAGCGCGAGCGCGATCAGCGGCGCGAAGATGAGCACGAGGAGGATTCTCATGGCCATGATCCTGCCATTTATTCCGTCGGTGTCGACCCCTGTGACGCCGCAAGCACCGCCTTGTTATCCTCCGATGCCGCGACGGCGGGCACGCTCCTGGCGACGGGCGCGGGAACAGTGTCGGTCACGCCCGGGAAATCCATGCGCGTCATCACCTGTCCGGCGCAGCTATAGGTCGCAAGATTTTCGATTCTGGCTTCGGCCATCCGCGCAGCCACATCGGGCTGGAAACCCGCCATGGCGGCCTTGGCCTCGTTGAAATTGCGCGCATAGCCCATGCCGGTATGCCGGCGGCCCGTTGCAAGCGCAGCGTCCAGGAAGGGCGTCGCGTCGGCGAGATACGCATATTCGCCCGCCTTCACCTCGAAAGCCGGCGCGCCAAAGCAGTTTGTCGTGTTCGGCGGAACCATGCCCACCGCATCGGTTTGCAAAACATACCAGCCGGGCGTCAGCTTCACGACTTGCAATTCATAAGCCGCCTTCTTGTCCTTGCTGACAAATTCGCTGGCATAGGTCGTGCGATCGCCCTTTTTCTTCCAGTCGCGGGGCTGATAGAAAAGGTCCCCATTTTCTCGATCGAAGCGACGGATCTGAACGCGACCCGAGCGTCCCGCACTTCCGGCATCGTTGCGCCGGAATGCAACGACCAGACCGCCTTCATTTTCCCCGAGCGCAAATGGGGCTGCGGGATCGACTTTCTTGCCCAGAAACAGCGACGCCGGGCCGGCAAGCGCGCCGTTCATGTTCAGCCTGTCATCGGCCACCGGGGTGAAGCTTGTCATTTCGGTGATGGTGCCGTCGACCGTCTGGGCACCGACGACGGTCTCGAAATAGCTTTGCCGTTCGGCGTCGGACATGGCGGCGACCTTCGCCGATTGCGCCGCAGGCAGCTCGACCAGGCGCCACCCTTTGATCAGCAAGCAGTTCCGCCGGTTGGCCCGGCGCATCTGGCCCTCGACGATCGCGGCGCCGATGGCCGCGCCGATCCCGCCTCCGATACCCGCCGCAAGCGGTGAGATCGCTGGATTATACATCGCCGGATTATAGATCGGAACCGATCCGGCTGGTGTCTGAGACCCGCGCGCGATCAACCGGCAGCTTTGCCAATCGGCATCATATTCCGCCCGGCTGGCGCCGGGCTTGTTGTAAAAGCGACTGTCCTTGAGATCGCGCGCCGCATCTTCGGCTATCTCCTCGGGCGTGTCCCCGTTGGTCTCCGCCGCACGCGCCGCGACCGGCTGCGCGAACAGCGCGCCAGCCGTCAAGAGCCATATCGCCTTTTCCATATCCCCCCCAATATTCCCCCGAGCCGAAGCTCACGCCTTTTGTGATGGGATCGGTGAGCGTGGTCAATCGGTTTAATCGGCGGCGGCTATGCGGCCCGGTCACCCTTGCCGTCCGTCCTGCTCGGGCCTGCCCCACCCTTCAGCGTGAAAGGGGCGGCGGAGAAACATCCGGGACATGTGTGTCGAACCAGTCGATCAGATCGCCCAGCACCGCGTCGCGTTCGGGCTCGTTGTAGATTTCGTGGAACAGGCCGGGATAGATTTCGAGGCGCTTGTCGGCCGAGCCGACATTGTCGAACAAATAGCGCGACCCCGCCGGGGCGGTGAGCCGGTCGGCCTCGCCGTGCTGGATCAGGATCGGCAGCTTGATCTTTGGCGCGTCGGCCTGCGCGACCGCCATCGCATCCATGAACTCCTTGCCGAGCCTTGCGCCGATCTTGCCCTCATAGACGAGCGGATCGGCCTGATAGGCGGCGACCACTTGCGGGTCGCGGCTGACGCCATTGGCATCGAGCGACAGCACGCCGAGGCGCGGGAAGAAGCGCGAGAGAAAGCGGCTGATCCAGACGGTGAAGCGCGACGGCGGTTCGGCGGGCAGGATCGCGGGACCGGACACCGCGGCCGCGACAAAAGCATTTTGGCGCTCGACAAGGAACAAGGTCGCGATCAGCCCGCCCATGCTGTGGCCGAGCAGCAGGCGCGGCGTATCGGCATGGTTGATTTCGACAAGCGTCAGCAGTTCGGCCATGCCGTCGAGAAAGGCGGAAAAGCGCGGGACAAAACCGCCCTCCCCATCCGAATTGCCGTGCCCCCAATGGTCAACCGCATAGATGGCATAGCCTGCGTCGATCAGCCGCTTGGCGACATATTCGTAGCGCCCGGCATGTTCGGCATAACCATGCGCGAGCAAGATGATCGCGCGCGGGCGGCCTTCGGGCAGCCAGTGGGTGACATGGAGCTTTGCCCCCGCGCCCGCAGATCCGGCCGGCAGGATCACCGCCCCCGCCGCCATACTCAGCGAACCGCTTTCTGCAGCGCCGCGCTGCGATGCCCGGGGCCGTCGTCGCCCGTCTTGTCGATCTTCGCCAATATGGCTTCGAGCGCACGGCTGATCGCGGTCTGGGTGCGCACCATCTCAACCTTCGGCCATGCGGTGCGTTCGCCCGTGTCGATCAGTTCGTCGATATCCTCCTGCGCGAGATCGGACAGGATCTTTGCCGGTGACCAGAATTTCGGCGGGCGGATAATGTTGATGTCGCCGGTATATTCCTGGTTGATCACCGACCGCGCCATGTTTGCGAGGCTGTTGAGCGGGGGGACCCATTCGAGCGGCTTCTGGAAGATCACCATATTCGCGTTGAGCCACGCCTTGAAGGTCGCCATCGATGCGTGCTGGATCGCCTCGATCGGCGCCATCTGCTTGCGCGTGTCGGTCGCGAAGGGCAGCGCGATCGGGTTCGCCTGGCTGACGATATGATGGTTGACCCCGTAAAGGCGTTCGAGCCGCTTGGTCGGAATGTCGTGCGTCACCGAGCCGTCGACCCAGCGCCGGTCGGGCTGATACGGGATGCGCTCGCCCTTGTCGTCGCGCGCCATCAGCATCACCGGCGGAAAGACGCCGGGCACCGCGCACGACGCGAGCACGGCTTCGCGGATCAGCACGTTCGGCGCGGTGATCGCGTTCAAAAGCCGGCCGTTCTGATGCTTTTCGGCGGGCGCGACCGAAACGTTGAGATGGCGGCCGCTGATCTCATAGGCTTCCTGAAAGGTCAGGTCGGGGATCAGGTCGGCGAGGCGTTCGCGCACCTCGTCGGGCGCGAGGCGCCTCTGTTCGGGGTCGCGAGCGGGATTGGCGAGGCGGTTGCTTTCGAGGAAGGCACCGATGTCCGCGCTCTTGCGCGTGCAGACGATGGCGGCGACGATCGACCCGCCGCTCGCGCCCGACATGATCGCGGGCAGCACGCCTTCTTCCCACAAAGCCTTCACGACGCCGATATGGAAGAAGAGGAAGCTGCCCGAACCCGAGAGCAGCAGCGCCGAGCGACCGTAGCAATGCTGGGCGCGGCGGAAGAAGTCGCGCTTTTCCTCGCGGGTGATGCTGCGCGCGGCGGCGATCTTGTCGAGCGATGCGACGACCTCGGCGACATAATCCTCGACCAGCTTTTTCGTCCCGAAGCGCGCCTTTTGATACAGCCGCTCGTGCCCCATGCCGTCGATATTGCCGTGGATGCCTTCGTTGAGGACGAAGAGCAGCCCCTTGACGTCACCCGCCGCCGACAGCTTGCGCAGCTTTTCGAGCCGCGCGCGGATCGCCCTATAATCGAAATGCTTGCTTTCGTCGGCGTCGCGCCACGCCTGCAATCCCGATTTCCGGTCATGTTCGCGTGCCGCCTTGGCCCATGCGATATAGTCGGGTGCGGTCACAAGATCGTGGTCGGCGCTGAGCGTCGGGGTGAAAAGCATTCGGTAATCCTGCGAGAGCATGGTCTATTTTCTGCGAGTCTTGCCGGTTGCGTTCGCTTTAGCAACCGGTTTCACCTTGGGCTTCGCGGCAGGTTTCTGGACGGCTTTCGGTTTCGGCTTGGGCTTGGCCACGGGTTTCGGCTCTGCCGTAGCGGCTTTGGGCTTTTCGGGCTTCGGCACCGCCGCCATCAGGTCGGCGAAACTTTCCTCGATGCATTCACGGAAAAAGGCGATGTCAGGCATCACCGCGCGTTCGGAGATGAGCGAGAAAGCGATGCGGCCGTTGTAGCTGGGGGTCGCGACGAACAGCCCCATATTGTTCGCGAGCGGCGCCATGCCGTGCTGCTGCACAAGCTGCGCGCCGGCGAGATAGAGCGGCACCTGCGCCCCCGGCACGTTCGAGATGAACAGGTTCGTGCCGCGCACCGCGAAGCGCTCGCTGGTGACGAGCCGCGCGACCGCGGCCATCGTCGCGCCGGGGATATGCTGCGACAGGTCGGTCATGATGCGCGCGCTGACGCCGGCCTTCGCCTCCTTCGCTTCGACCGTATAGTCGCGGATCGCCGCGAGCCGCGCGAGCGGATCGGCGATGTCGGTGCGGATCGGCACGCTCATCGCCGACACCTGGTTTCCCGGTTTCGACGCCTTGCCGCCTTTGCCGCGCAAATTGATCGGCGCGACCGCGACGAGGCTGTCCTTCGGCAATTCCTTGTGCTTCGCGAGATATTTGCGCAGCGCGCCGCCAACGGTGGTCAGCACGACGTCGTTGACCGTTGCGCCGGGCACCTTCTTGCGAATCTCGGCGACATCGGCGAGCGCCACCGTGGTCGCGTCGAACATCTTGTGCGGGCCGACGGGCACGTTGAAGCGCGTTTCGGGGACGCCGGCGGTCATACCGCCCTCGGCAATCGACCGCCTCGCCGACGAGATAATCGCGGGCGACATCTTCATCAGCGCGTTCATGAACTTGACCGGCGACTGCATCGACGCCGACCAGGCGCGCGAGATCGTTTCGGCGCTCGACGGCGCCTTGCCCAGTTCCTCGACCGGCGGCGGTTCGGCTATCGCGGGGGTGCCCTTCGCATCGATGTCGCTCATCGCGATGAAGGCATGCGCGCCCGACGCGCCGTCGACCGCTGCGTGGTGGACGCGGTGGAGCATCGCGAAGCTGCCCTTCGGGATGCCCGGGATGCGGTCGAGTCCCTCGATGATATAGATGTCCCAGAGCGGCCGATTCATATCCATCGGCTTCGAGAACCAGCGCGCGACCGCGATGCAGAATTGCCGCCAGTCGCCGGGCTCGGGCAGGCGCGCGTGGCTCATATGCGCCTCGATGTCGAAATGCTCGTCCTCGACCCAATAGGGGTGATCCATGTCGAACGGCAGTCGATGCAGGCGGCGCTTGAACAAGGGCGAGGTGTGAACGCGGCTTTCGACGTGGCGGATGATGTCCTTGAAGCGCACGAAGCCGCCGGGCGCGGTCGCGGGGTCGTAGATATAGACCCCCATGATATGCGTCAGATAGTTCGCGGTCTGCGTGTAGAGGAATTGGGCGTCCTGCGCGCTGAGCTGTTTGAGCATCCTATCCTCCTGAACCGGGCAACCGGTCGGCAAGCGCCACGGTCGAGAGGCGCATCGTTTCCATGACGTTGGCGAGACCGCGCAGTTCCATCAGCAGCGCGCGGCGCGCGGCGAGGTTCGGCGGGGTCGCGTCGGTTGTCAGCCCCATATGGCGCATCAGCGACAGGCCGTTCGCGAAGAGCAATTTCCCGATCGCCGCCTCGCTGCTGATGCGGCGCAACAGCCAGGCCTGTTTGCCTTCGACGAGGGCGGCGTCAAGCAACGCCTGTTCGTCGACGACGTCGCCGGGCTTCGCGCGCGCGAGCAGTTCGGCGACGACCGAGTAAGCCTCGGCGAAGGGAAGCAATATCGCGTGACCGACGACCGGCTGACACCGCCGGAGGAGCTGCGCGATGCCGCGGTCGCGGCTGGCAAGCCGGCGATCCCAGACGGGATCGATGCGCGTCAGTTCGGCCTCGATCGCGGCAAGATGCTCGCCCCGCGGCGGGTAGAAGAATTCGAATTTGAACAGGTCGCGCAGCCGGTCGATCCTGGCCCAGAAGGCGGCGGTCGCATCGCCGCTGTCGCCGTCGCGCAGCTCGAACAGCGCCAGCTCAATCATCGCGCGATCGAGGAAATGATGCGCGATGATGTTGCGGTAATAGCTCGCCATCGGATGTTTGGCGGGATCGATCGAATAGACATTCTCGCTGCCCGCCTCGTAGCGCGTCAGCAACCCGCTTGCGACGAGCGTGTCGACCGTCGCCGAGAGCGCAGCATCGTCGCCGCTTTCGAGTTCGCTGCTGAGGCGGATATCGCGGGCCCGCGCCCAGTCGGTCACCGCGCCGATCGCGCCGAGCAGTTCGGCGGCGGTCGCGCCGCGCGGCGCCATGCCGAGCAGGATCAGGCACATCACCGAGGTGACGGTCAGCGGCGTGACGCGATTGGCCTCGACCGCGACGGCAAAGGCGATTGTTTCGAGCGCGCGTTTGTCGTCGGGGGCCGGCGCGGCGTCGATCACCACAGGATTGCCGATGTCGAGCCGGATGCGGCCCGAGGGTTCCTTGAGGCTCTTCATATAGCCGAGGAACCACGACAGGCTCTCGGGCTTCTTGTTCCGGCCGGTCTGTTCGGCGGCATATTCCTCGACGTCGCGGATCAGGTCGAAGCTGGTGACGAACGGCACGAAATGGACACCGCGCGTCCCGGTCGCGTGCGCGGCGTCGAGGACATATTTCATCAGGCCGTATTTGGGCGGCATCAGCTTGCCGAGGCGCGAACGCGTCCCCTCGAACGCCCACGACAGCGGGAAACGCTTGGCGAGCAGCCAGGCGATATAGTGGCGCAGCACGAGCTTGTAGACCGGCTGGTCCTGGAAGCTGCGCCGGATGAAGATCATTCCCGAACGGCGGAAGAATTCGCCCATCACCGCGAAATCAAGATTGGCGCCGCCGAAGCTGTGCAGCATCGGCAGGTCGTTCTCATAGGCAAGCCGGCTGGGTGTCGCGCCGTCGATATAGGTTTTGTGCGTGAAGAGGATCGCGGTCGGATGCTCGCGCAGGATCGAACGCAGCTTGGCAAGCTCCGTCGCGTCGATTTCCATTTCGGGCGCGTAGCCGCCGAACATCATGCGATCGAGCCGGGCGCGCAGGTCGAGGAACAGCGCCGAGGGCCGCGCGATCACTTCCTTCATCAGTGGCCGCGCTTCGCGGAAGAGATCGGCGACCGGGCGCCCGGTCTTCTCTGAAAGCTCGGCGAGCGCGGCGCGGAATTTGGGGCTGGTGCGCAGGCCATCGGCGACGAAACGCGGGACCTTGTAGCGCGTGCCGCGAATACCGCGCTCGGCAACGTCGAGCGCAAGCGCGGCTTGCCGCGCGACGAAGCCCGCAAATTCAGGGCTCTCGGCGCCTTCGCCATCGCCGCCGCCGGTCTGCGCGCAGAAACGGTCGCGCAGCACATCGAGCGTTGCCGCTTCACCGACCAATATCTGGGCGCGGCGACGATCACGAAGCAGGATCAACCGCGACCGCAAAGGACCCGGATGACGCGGATCGCCAAAGATCAGGTGGCGGAATTTGAGCGCGCGCTCCTTGTCGAAACCCGGAATGCGCCACGCGACGCGCAGCGGCACGATCTGCCGCGACGGCGCGCCGCCGAGCCGCACCCGCAGCACGTCGACGGGCAGCGCATGATCGCCGTCCTCGATGTCGAGGCTCGCCCACGCCGGCTCGTCATCGCCACTCGTCGCATGAATCCAGTCGAGCAACAGACGCTGCTCGACCCCATTGCGCGCGTCGATGATATAGAGCCGGTCGGCCGCCTGCTCCGCCACGATTGGGGTGCGGGGCGTTCCGTCGGCCACCGTTCAATGACGCTCCGCCAAAGGCCCGTTCGTGTCGAGCGAAGTCGAGACACCCCGATAGCAAGCGCCGTCCCGATGGGCATATCGACTTCGCTCGATGCGAACGGGGAGGAAATGGGCCGTCATGTCTTAGCGGCTTTCCCGACCGCCTTTTTCTTGGGAGCGATTTTCTTGGCAGACGGCTTCTTTTTGATGGCAGGCTTCTCAGGCGCCTTCTTGGTCGCCTTTTCCGGTTTCGCCTCGGGCGGAGCGGCCTCGGGCGCGGGCTCCTTCGCCACCGATTTCGCGACGCTTTCCTCGGGCTGGCCCAGCGTGCGCAGGAACATGTTCCGCACGTCGCGGACATGATTGTTGATCGTCCGCACGCTCCATTTCGACGTATCGACCGGCGGCAGCACGGTGACGCGCACCGTCGCGGGGCGCATCACGAACTCGTTCTTCGGCGCGACGTCGGTGGCGTTATGAATCACGATCGGGACGATCGGCACGCCGGCCTGCATCGCCAGATGGAACGCACCCTTTTTGAACGGCTCGAGTTTCGGCGTCAGGCTGCGCGTGCCCTCGGGCGAGATGCAGATCGACTTGCCCTCGACCTTGATCGCATCGACCAGCGGCTCCATTGCCTTGATCGCGCTCTTGCCGTCGGCGCGGTCGACGAAGACGGTGCCGCCCCATTCCATCAGCTTGCCGAGGATGGGGATGTCCTTGATCTCTTTCTTGCCCACCCCGCCCATGTCGCGGCGGATGAGCTTGGCGAGGATCATCACATCCGCCTTGCTCTGGTGGTTAAAGATGAAGACGCACGGGCGCGACGACCAGAGATGCTTCTCGTCCTCGACCTCCAGCTCGACCCCGGTGATCGCGGTCGCGAAATCGCCGAACAGCCCTATCGAGAAATTCGCCGCCTCTCGCTGCGAGCGTGTCAGCGCCCAGATCGGCAGCCCCGCGGCAAAGGCGCCGACGAGCGAGCCGGTGGCGTAGATGGTGCGCGTGTAATCGACCCAGCTCGGCGTCCCGCGGCTCGCGAAGCGCTGGACCGGCCAGCCATGCTCGTCGGCGATTGCCTTGAGCTTCAGGTTCGGGTTGAGCGGGCGGGGTTTGCCAACGCGTTCGAGCAGTTCGATATCGTCGTCGCTGTCCGAGTAGAAAAAGCTCTGGTCGAGATCTAGGCCATATTCGGCGGCGAGTTCCTCGGCGGCGAGCACCTTGCCTTCGCCGAAACACAAGGGCCGGATGATCTCGCCGGTAAACACGCCGTCCTCGATCTCGTATGCCGAGCATTTGATGTCGGTGATGCCAAGGTCGCGCGCGGTCGGTTCGATCTGGTAGATCGTTGCCGACGAGATGATCGCGACGCGGTGACCTTTTGCCTGATGCGCCTCGATGATCGCGCGCGTCTCGGGATAGATTTTGCGCGCGATATGCTTCTTGTAGAGTTCCTCGCCGAATTCGATGAAGCTTTCTTCGTCGACCCCGCGCATGAATTTGGCGGCGCCCGACATCAGCCCCGAAAAGCCGATGGTGCCAAGGCTGTGCTGCGCGATGACCTGCGCGGTCTCGGCGATTTCCTCCATCGACATTTCGCGGCGCTGGAATTTCTCGCGCAGCATCGCGGTCGCCGAGTAGCCCGAGATGATGGTGCCGTCGAAATCGAACAGCGCGGCGATATGCGATCCGGGTTCGGACGCCAGGACTTCTTCCAAATGCGGCTGCGGCCTCGGCACGCGCATCTCCCCACCAAGCGACTATATTGCCGCCTTTCTCTGCACGATGGCAGTAAAGATGGCGTTTATCAATGCGCCCAATTCGTGGTCCGGGTTAGGATGCGAGCGCTGCGGCCTCGCGCGCCAGTGCCTCGATCCGCGCGGGGTCCAGCGGTCCCGACGGGACGACCCAGCTGCCGCCGACGCACAGCACCGGACCCAGCGCGAGCCATTCGGGCGCCGTGGCGGCGCTGATCCCGCCGGTCGGGCAGAAATTGATCCCGCCGAACGGACCCGAAAGCGCCTTTAGCGCCGGGATGCCGCCGCTCGTCGCCGCGGGAAAGAATTTGAAGCTGTCGAGCCCGAGGTCGAGCCCCGCCATGATGTTCGACGCGTTGGCGACGCCGGGCAGGAAGGGAATGCCGCTCGCCACCGCCGCTTCGCCGAGACTGTCGGTGAGGCCCGGCGAGACGATGAATTCGGACCCCGCGTCGATGGCGTCTTTCAGCATCCGGGGGTTGAGCACCGTCCCGGCGCCGACGACCGCGCCCGGCACCTTCTTCATCGCCGCAATCGCATCGAGCGCGGCTGGGGTGCGCATCGTGACTTCGAGCACCGTCAGCCCGCCCGCGACGAGCGCCTCGGCCATCGGCACCGCGTCCTCGACCCGGTCGATGACGATCACCGGGATGACGGGCGCGAGGCGCATGATCTGGTCGATACCGCTGTCGGACATTCCAATTCTCTTTCTTCGTCATCCCGGCAAAGGCCGGGATCTCATCGTTGCATTTTGCTTCATCGTCGAGATCCCGGCCTTCGCCGGGATGACGGACAAATTTGAAGTTAAATCACTGTTTCCATCGCGGCGAGCACCGCCGATCCGCCCTTTTCGGCCTCGTCGGCATGATGGCGGAACAGCGCGAATAGTTCGCGGCCGACGCCGAGTGCAGGCGGCGGGGCGATGGCGGGAGTGCGCGCAGCCCATTCGGCCGGATCGACGAGCGCCACGACTTCGCCGGTCACCGCGCAGACGCGGACGATGTCGCCGTCCTGCAGAAAGGCGAGCGGGCCGCTGACGCCGTCCGTTCCCGGCAAGGCTTCGGGCGAGAGGTGGATTACCGCGGGCACCTTGCCACTCGCGCCCGACATGCGGCCGTCGGTGAGCAGCGCGACGCGGAAACCGCGATCCTGGAGCACGCCCAATGCGGGCGTCAGCTTGTGCAGTTCGGGCATGCCGTTGGCGCGCGGGCCCTGGAAGCGCACGACGACGATGACGTCGCGTTCGAGTTCGCCTGCCTTGAACGCCGCAAGCACCGCGTCCTGCGTGTCAAAGATCCGGCACGGCGCCTCGATCGTCCAGCGATCCTCGGCGACCGCGCTCGTCTTGATGATCGCGCGCCCGAGATTGCCTGCGAGCAGGCGCATGCCGCCGTCGGGCGAGAAAGGCGCCGCAGCGGGGCGGAGCATGGTATCGTCGCGGCTCTCGGCGGGCGCGGCCTGCCAGTGGAGTTCGTCGTTCACCAGCACGGGCTCCGACGCATAATCGGCCATCGTCCCGCCAACCGTCAGCACGTCGCCGTGGAGCAGCCCGGCATCGAGCAATTCGCGCACGACATAGCCGATACCGCCCGCGGCATGGAAATTGTTCACATCGCCCGCACCGTTCGGATAGACTCGCGCGAGCAGCGGCACGGCGTGGCTGAGCTCGTCGAAATCCTGCCAGTCGATGATGATCCCCGCCGCGCGCGCAATCGCGGGCAGGTGGATCGCATGATTAGTCGACCCGCCCGTCGCGAGCAGCCCGATCGCGGCGTTGACGATCGCTTTTTCGTCGACGCAGCGCGAGAGCGGGCGATAATCGTCACCGTCCCAGCCGATCTGCGCGACGCGATGCGTCGCGGCACGCGTCAGTTCCTGGCGCAGCTTGGTGCCGGGGTTGGTGAAGGCGCTGCCGGGGACGTGCAGCCCCATCAGCTCCATCATCATCTGGTTGCTGTTCGCCGTGCCGTAGAAGGTGCAGGTGCCGGCGCCATGATAGCTCGCCGCTTCGGCTTCGAGCAGTTCGTCGCGGGTCGCCTTGCCCTCGGCATAAAGCTGGCGGACGCGCTGCTTTTCCTTGTTCGCGAGCCCCGAAGGCATCGGCCCGGCGGGGATGAGGATTTGCGGCAGATGGCCGAAGCGCAGCGCGCCGATCAGCAGGCCGGGAACGATCTTGTCGCAGATGCCGAGCAGCAGCGCGCTCTCGAACATCGCGTGGCTCAGCGCGATTACCGTGCCCTGCGCGATATTATCGCGGCTGAACAGCGACAGGTCCATACCCGCCTGCCCTTGCGTCACCCCGTCGCACATTGCGGGAACGCCGCCCGCGACCTGCGCGGTCGCGCCGACTTCGCGCGCAAAAAGTTTGATCTGCTCGGGATAGCGGCCGTACGGCTGATGCGCCGAGAGCATGTCGTTATAGCTGGTGACGATGCCGATATTCATCTCGGCGCCGGACCGGATTGCGGGCTTGTCCTCGCCCGACGCGGCAAAGCCGTGTGCGAGATTGCCGCACGACAGATTGCCACGGTTGGTGCCGGCGTCGCGCTGGCGGTCCATCAGGTCGAGATAAGCGGCGCGGCGCGGGGCGCTGCGGGCGATGATGCGGTCGGTGACCGCTGCGATGGTAGGGTGGAGATCAGTCATAAAATTTCCTCGTCGCCCCCGCGAAGGCGGGGGCCGCTATCGGCGCAGCGCAAGGTTGCCAGCGGCCCCTGCCTTCGCAGGGGCGACGTGTTTTCCTCAGTCATGCCAGCTCGCTCCGTCGCGTTCAATTAGCGCGATGGCGCTCGACGGGCCCCAACTGCCCGCGGTGTAATTCTGCGGCGCCATATCGACCTCGGCCCAGGCATCGCGGATCGAATCGATCCACTGCCACTGCGCCTCGACCTCGTCGCGGCGGACGAACAAGGTCTGGTCACCCTCGATGAAATCGAGCAGCAGACGCTCGTAGGCGATGCGCCGCCGCTCGCCGGCAAAGCTGTGCGAGAGCGAGACGTCCATCGTCACCTCTTTGAGCTTCACCCCGTCGCGGTCGAGCCCGGGCTGTTTCGCCATCACCTTGACCCGGATATTTTCCTCGGGCTGCAGGTTGATGATCATGCTGTTTGCATCGAGCTTGCCCGCGCCGACGCGCGCGAAGATATTGTGCGGCACCGGCTTGAACTGGATCAGCACTTCGGACTTGCGTTGCGGCATGCGCTTGCCCGTGCGCAGGTAGAAAGGCACGCCCTTCCAGCGCCAATTGTCGATATAGGCTTTGAGCGCGACAAAGGTTTCGGTGTTCGACGGGTTGCCGAGTTCATCGGCATAGCCCGCGACCGCGCCGCCGTTCACCGCACCGCTGGTGTACTGGCCCTTGACGCTGTGCGCCTTGACGTCGGCGGCGGTCATCTTGCGAAGGCTGCGCAGCAGCTTGACCTTCTCGTCGCGCACCGCGGTCGACGACACGCTCGACGGCGGCTCCATCGCGATGATCGCGAGCAGCTGGAGCATATGGTTCTGCACCATATCCTTCAGCGCGCCGACCCCGTCATAATAGGAAACGCGGCCTTCGAGCCCGACGGTTTCGGCGACGGTGATCTGGACATGATCGATCGCCTGCGCGTTCCACAGCGGTTCGAACAACATATTGGCAAAGCGCAGCGCCAGCAGGTTCTGCACCGTTTCCTTGCCGAGATAATGGTCGATGCGGAACACGCGGTCCTCGGCAAAGGCGTCGCCGACTTGTGCATTGACGTCGCGCGACGACGCAAGATCGTGGCCGATCGGCTTTTCCATCGCGATGCGGCATTCGGCGCAGGAGATGCCGGCGGCCTTGAGCCCCTGCGCGATCGGACCGAACATCGATGGCGGGGTCGAGAGATAGACGCCGATGGGGCGGCCCATGCGGTCGCCGAGCAGCGAAGCGAGTTCGTCATAACCCGTGCCCGCGCCGGCATCGATCGCGCAATAATCGATCCGGTCGAGGAAGGCGGCGACACCCGCATCCTCGATACGGTCGGCGGGCAGATGCTCGGTCAGCGCCTCGCGGACCTGCGCCTGAAACGCCGCGCGATCCATTTTCGAGCGCCCTGATCCGATGATCGTCAGCGCATCGGCGAGCAGCCCGTCGAGGTGGAGATTGTAAAGCGAGGGAAAGAGCATGCGCTGCGCCAGGTCGCCCGTCGCGCCGAACAGCACCAATGTTTCGACTTTCACGCTCACAATCGTCCCCTTGGATAACATGAAAAGAATTGGGCGATACACGAAGCGAATGCAACGCGCATACGTAGGCCGCATACGATGTCGGCACTTGGCAAATCCGACAACGCTGCCATAGGAATTCGCCATGGCCGACAGCCCTGCCCCTTATGATGTCATCGTCGTCGGCGGCGGGGTCAATGGCGCGGGTGTCGCGCGCGATGCCGCGGGGCGCGGCGCGCGCGTGCTGCTGCTCGAAGCGGGTGACCTCGCCGAGGGCACGTCGTCGAAATCGACCAAGCTGATTCACGGCGGGCTGCGTTACCTCGAACATTATGAATTCCGGCTCGTCCGCGAAGCGCTGAAGGAACGCGAAATACTGTGGGGCATCGCGCCGCACATCATCCGCCCACTGCGCTTTGTCCTGCCGCATCGGCCGGGGCTGCGGCCACGCTGGCTGCTGCGGCTCGGGCTGTTTCTCTACGACCATATCGGCGGGCGCAAGAAACTGCCCGCGACGCGCTCGATCGACCTGCGCCGTCATACCGCGGGCGGACCGCTGCAGCCGCAATATGTCCACGGCTTCGAATATTCGGACGGCTGGGCCGACGATGCGCGGCTGGTCGCGCTCAACGCGCGCGATGCCGCCGACCGCGGAGCGCGCGTTCGCACGCGGACGCGCGCCGAAATGCTGCGCTGCGAGGATGGCCTGTGGGTGGTCGACGCACGCGACGATCAGGGCCACCAATATCGCTTCACCGGCCGGAGCGTCGTGAATGCGGCGGGCCCCGCGGTGCTCGACCTTCTCAAACGCGCCGACGCCGAACCCGACCATCAGATGCGGTTGGTGCGCGGTTCGCATATCGTCGTGCGCAAGGTCTTCGAGCATGACTATGCCTATTTCTTCCAGCTTCCCGACGGCCGCATCTTTTTCGCCATTCCTTATGAGCGCGACTTCACGCTGATCGGGACGACCGATCAGGACCATGACGGGCCGGCGAGCGAGGCGAAGGCGAGCGACGAGGAAATCGCCTATCTGTGCGAAGGCGCGAGCCTCTATTTCCGCACGCCCGTCACCCCCGCCGATGTCGTCTGGACCTATTCGGGTGTCCGACCGCTGATCGAGGATGGATCGGGCCGCCCTGAGGCGGCAACGCGCGGATACCGCATCGACCTCGACCTCGCCGAAGGTGCGCCGCTGCTCACCATCTATGGCGGCAAGATCACAAGCTATCGCCACGTCGCCGAAGCCGCGGTCGACGAGCTTGCCGATCATGTTCCGGCGCTGTCGTCCAAGCACTGGACCGCCAAGGCGCCGCTTCCCGGCGGCGATTTTCCGACGAATGGCGTGGCGGCGCTCAAGGCAGAATATAGGCTTTCCTATCCCTTCCTGACGGCGGCGACGGTCGACCGCATCACCCGCGCCTATGGCACCGATGCGCAGTCGTGGCTCGCGCAGGCCGAAGGTTGGGACGCACTCGGCGGCGAGATCGCGCATGGGCTCAGCGTGGCGGAACTGCGCTGGATGGCGATGCGCGAATGGGCGCGCACCACCGACGATGTCCTTTGGCGGCGCAGCAAGCTGGGGCTGCATTTCACACCCGCGGAAACCGAGCGTCTTGCGGTTCATGTCGAACGCCTCGCTGCCGAAGCGCGGCAGTCCGACGTCGAATTTTTCGACGACGAGCGGACCCGCTAGATCCTGACCCTAATCCGCGCCGAACTGCTCGGCGAGCTTGGCGCGCCTTACCTTCCACGTTTCGGCGAGCACAGGCACGTCGCGGAGCGCGCGCAGGTCCGCCGGGCGATCCTTCGCCTCGCCGCCAATCAGCAAGGCGAACAGCGAAGCCAGCGGCCAGTCGGGATAGGGCCGCTCGACCAGGTCCAATGCATCGCCCGCACGCACCTGACCGGGTTCGAGCACACGGTAATACCAGCCCGTCCGCCGCGTCTTGACCACCTGCGCCATCACGCCCTTGGTTCCAAAGCGATGGTCGAGCTTCCAGCACGGCTGGCGCGCCTGCGTCACTTCGACGAGCGCGGTGCCGAGGCGGAAGCGGTCGCCGAGGAAGACATTCTGCTCGTCGAGACCGGCGGTCGAGATATTCTCGCCGAACGCGCCCGGTGCATCGAGCAGCGGCGCATCGTCCAGATACTCCCGCCACCAATCATAATGATCGGCGGGATAATGATGGATCGCCTTGTCGATGCCGCCATGCACCGTCCGGTCGGACTGCTCGTCGCCGGCAAGGCCCATCGCGCCGACGGCAACCGAATCCGCCACCGGCAGCTTGCCGATGGCGCTGGGTTCGTCGCCCCGGAAGGGCTGTGACTTGCCAAGGAGGACGGCGAGAATTTCGGTATTCATACCCGCGATGGCATAAGCTCCGCCACCGAAATGGCAATCGTCAGGCTTGCGCGAGCACCGGGGCAGCGCGCTGGCGCGATGCCAGCACGATCGCGAGGCCGGCAACCGCCATCATCGCGCCCGCAATCGACACCGCCGGAAAACCGAGACCGAGCCCGATCACCCCGCCGCCGACCGCGGCGCCGATGGCATTGCCGAGGTTGAACGCGCCGATATTGACCGCCGAGGCGAGGTTCGGCGCGTCGGAGGCCGCCTCCATCACGCGCATCTGGAGCGGCGGGACGATGGCGAAGGTCGCGACGCCCCACAGGAAGATCGTAACCCCGGCCGCGATCGGCGAATACATTGTGACAGCAAACAGGATCAGCATCGCCGCAAGCCCGGTCAGCGAGACGATCAGGGTGCGGTCGATCGAACGGTCGGCAAAGATGCCGCCGAGCCAGTTGCCGGCGGTGAGGCCGAGGCCGTAAATCACCAGCATCGCGGTCACGAACAACGTCCCTGCCCCCGTCGCTTCCTTCAGGATCGGCGCGATATAGGTGAAGACGGTGAACATCGCGGCCGATCCGATCGCGGTGAGCGCCAATGCGACCAGCACCTCGCGGCGCTTCAGCACACCGAGTTCGGCGAGCATGTTGCCGCCTTCGGCGCGCGGGATGTCGGGAAGCGCGAAACGGAGCGCGGCCATCGTGATCAAGCCCCAGATTGCGATCGCACCGAATGCGGTGCGCCAGCCGAAGGTTTCGCCGACCCATGGCGCAAGCGGCACGCCGATCACATTGGCGAGCGTCAGCCCCATGAACATCGCCGCGACCGCGCTCGCGCGCTTCTCGGGTGCGACTAGGCTCGCCGCAACGACCGAGCCGACGCCGAAGAAGGCGCCATGGTTCAATGAGGTGATGACGCGCGCGACCACCAGCGTCGTGTAATCGCCCGCAATGGCCGACAGGAAATTGCCGAGCGTGAAGATCGCCATCAGGCCGATCAGCAAGGTGCGCCGGTTCATCTTTGCGGTGGTGAGCGTCATCAGCGGCGCACCGAGCAGCACGCCGAGCGCATAGGCCGATACGAGCAGCCCGGCGGCGGGGATCGAAACCCCCAGCCCTTCGGCCATGTCGGGGAGCAAACCCATCGGGGCGAATTCGGTGATGCCGATGCCGAAGGCGCCGGTCGCCAGCGCGAGCAGGGGAAAGTTGATTTTCATGGGAGAGAGTCCAGTCAGACGAGCGGCGGGTTCAGCCGGGCAAAGCCCGCCTGCTGCCGATAGGGGGTGTGCGGATAGGGCGGCAGCACGTCGCTCGCAGCGTCGAGCACCGCTACCTGGTCGGCGGTCAGCGCCCAGCCGACGGCTCCAAGATTCTGGCGCAGTGGTTCCTCATTGCGCGCGCCGATGATCACCGACGACACGGTGGGGCGCCGGAGCAGCCAGTTGATCGCGATCTGCGGCACCGTCTTGCCGGTTTCGGCCGCGACCAGCTCGAGCGCATCGATGACGCGATAGAGCAAATCCTCGGCCACGGGCGGCGCGAACTGTTCGGTGTCATGCAGGCGGCTGCCCGCGGGGACCGGGCGGTCACGCCCGATCTTGCCGGTCAGGCGGCCCCAACCGAGCGGGCTCCACACCAATGCGCCGATGCCCTGATCGGCAGCGAGCGGCATCAAATCGGCCTCATAGGCGCGCCCGATCAGCGAATAATAGACCTGGTGCGCGACGAAGCGCGGCGTGCCGAGGCGGTCGGCGGCGGCCTGCGCCTTCATCAACTGCCAGCCGGGATAGTTGGAAACGCCGGCGTAGCGCAGCTTGCCCGCGGCGATCAGCGTAGCGAGCGTGCCCATCAGCTCGTCGACCGGGGTCGAGGCGTCGAACGCGTGGAGTTGCAGCAGGTCGATATGGTCGGTCCCGAGCCGCCGCAGCGCATCTTCGACCGCGCGGATCAGACGGCTGCGCGAGGCGCCCCAATCCTGCGGCCCGTCGCCCATCGGCAGCCCGGTCTTCGTCGAGATCAGCACCGCGCCGCGGCGACCCTTGATCGCCTCGCCCAAAATCTCTTCGGACGCGCCGGTCGAATAGACGTCGGCGGTGTCGAACAAGGTGACCCCGGCATCGAGGCTGATGTCGATCAGGCGCCGCGCCTCGGCGGCGTCGCTCGTGCCCCACGCGCTGAACAGCGGCCCCTGGCCGCCGAACGTCCCGGTCCCAAAGCTCAACGCCGGAACGCGAAGCCCCGACGATCCCAATTGCCGATATTCCATGATCCTGCCCTTTCGATTACGTGTCGTACGCATAGATGGACTCGAGATGACAGGCGCAGTAGCGTCCACGGGAGCCAAGGATTTTTGAAATGAACGCAAAGATGGACGGTAGTGGCGATCGCGCGCGATCGATGGAGGTCTTCGCCGCTACCGTCGCGGAGGGCAGCTTTTCCGCCGCCGGCCGCTGCCTTGGCCTCACGCCGTCGGCGGTCAGCCGCACGATCGACCGGATCGAGGCGCGGCTCGGCGTGCGCCTGCTGCTGCGCTCGACCCGCGCGCTCGCGCTGACCGCCGAGGGCGAGGCCTATCTGCGCGCCGCGCGGCGCATCCTCGCCGACCTCGACGATGCCGAGCAGGTCATCGCCGATCAGGGCGCCCCGCGCGGGCGGCTGCGCGTCAGCGCGGCGCAGGCGCACGGGCGGCTGACCATCGTGCCCTTGCTCGGCGACTTCGTGCGCCTGCACCCGCACATCCTCGTCGACATCAGCCTTGCCGACCGGCTCGTCGACATTTCCGCCGGTCAGGCCGACGTCGCGATCCGTTTCGGTCCGCTGGCCGACAGCCCACTCACCGCGCGCAAGCTGGGCGAAAGCCGCCGCATCATCATCGCTTCGCCCGCCTATCTCGCCGCGCACGGCACGCCGCGCGTGCCCGAGGATCTGCACGGCCATAATTGCCTGAACTTCAATTTCCGCCGCGCCGAGCCGACCTGGCCCTTCCGCGACGGCGACCGCGAATTCACGTTATCGGTGCAGGGCAATATCGAGGCGAACAATGGCGAGACGCTGGGACAGCTTGCGGCGGCCGGCGTCGGCATCGCGCGCGTCGGCGCGTTCAGCATCGCCGACCAGATCGCGAGCGGCGCGCTCGTCCCGATATTGGAGGACTATAATCCGGGCGATGTCGAGGCGATCCACGCGGTGTTTGCCGGCGGCGCGAACACCCCGGCGCGGGTGCGCGTATTCGTCGACTTCCTCGCCGAACGGCTCGGCCGTGCCGGTTGAGACAGGCGAGCGCGGATGCGGTACGGTGTGCCGATGAATCAGGAAATGATCGACCTTCCGGTCCGGCGACTGGGGCTTGGCGAGCCCGGCGATGCGGCGCTGACCCGCAGCATCGCCATCGAGGCGCCGGTTTCGGTCGAGGTCGGCGGCATTGCCTATGCCGTGATGATGGCGACCCCGGCCGATCTTGAAGATTATGCGATTGGCTTTGCGCTTGGCGAGGGTCTGATCGAAACCCCGGGTCAGATCGGACGGATCGATGTGCAACCGATCGAAGGCGGTTGGGCGCTGCGCATCTGGCTGCCGCCCGAGCGCAACGCGCTTGCGCTCGAACGCGCGCGCAAGCGCGTGAGCGAAAGCAGCTGCGGGCTATGCGGAATCGAGAATATCGAGGAGGTATTGCGGCCGCTTCCGCCCGTGACTGCGCGCATCAGGGCCGATCGCACCGCCATCGCGGCGGCGCTCGCGGCGCTGCACGATCATCAGCCGCTCGGCCGCGCAACGGGTGCCGTCCATGCCGCTGCCTTCTGCTCGCCCGCGGGTGCCATCCTGCTCGCACGCGAGGATGTCGGGCGGCACAATGCGCTCGACAAGCTGATCGGGGCGCTGGCACGCGCGGGTATCGATCCCGCCTCCGGCTTTATCCTGCTGTCGGCGCGGTGCAGTTATGAGCTGGTCGAAAAGACGGTGCGCGCGGGTTGTCCGATGCTTGTCACCATTTCGGCGCCGACCAGCCTTGCCGCGACACGCGCGGTGCAGGCGGGGCTGACGCTCGTGACGCTGGCGCGGGCGGATTCGGCGCTGGTCGTCAGCGATCCGCACGGAATGATCGCGTGAGGACGCTCGGCGCGGTGCTCGCAGGCGGGCGGTCGAGCCGCTTCGGGTCGGACAAGGCGCTCGCGATGCTCGATGGGCGGACCTTGCTCGACCATGCGCTGGCGGCGCTGCGCCCGCATTGCGATGCGGTCGTCGTCGTCGGCCGGGGCGAGATCGCCGACTGGCCGCGCCCCGACATGGGGCCGCTCGGCGGGATTGCGGGGGCGTTGATCCACGCGGCGGATGAGGGCTTCGATCAGGTGCTGACCGCGCCGGTCGATTGCGTGCGCCTGCCGGGCGATCTGCGTGCGTTGCTGGAGCCCGCGCCGGCCTTTCTGGAGACGCAGCCGGTGATCGGGTTGTGGCCAGTCGCAGCACTGCGCGACCTTCGGTCTATGCTGGAAGATGCGGACGATCTGGCGGTCAAAGCCTTCGCCCGGCGGATCGGCGCGCGACCGGTGACGAGCGATTTCGTGCCGCCGAACATTAACAGCACCGCCGACCTCGACTGGCTGACGGGTTTATGATCCGCCGATGGCGTTCACGGTGAATGCCAAAATGCCCATGTTGAAGACAAACGCCGCCATGCAGTGGCCAAGCACGACGCGGCGCATATGCGCGCCCGATATCGTCACATCCGACGTCTGGAAGGTCATGCCGAGCGTGAAGGCGAAATAGAGGAAGTCCCAGTAACCGGGCTCATCCACCCCGGGCACCTCGATCCCGCGCTGGTCGCGGCCGTCCTTCTGCAGATAGTAGAGATGCGCATAGTGGAGCGTGAACACGATGTTCGCGAACAGCCACGCCAGCGCGAGCGTTGCGATGATCAGGAGGACGTCGCAGCGGCCCAGCTTGCCCGGGCTCGCGATCAGTGTCCCGACCGCAAACAATATGACGAGCGAGAGCAGCACGGTGATCGCGAGCAGGCCGATGCGGTTCGCGTCATTAAATTCGGCGCGGCGGCGCATCTGGTCGGCGTCGGCGCGGAAGAGCGGCATCACGGTGCAAAGAAAGACGAAGGCGGCGACGTCGAAGCCGATCAGGAACGCGGCGCGCGGATCGATGTCCAACGCTAGCGCCGCGCCCATCGCGGCGACCAGCACGAACGGAAAGATCAGGAAACGGACGGGCGCGATATGTTTGCCGACAGCCATCGGCGGCGTCAGTCCGCGGCCCGGACGACGCGCACCGGGATCGACTTGGCGGCGGGACAGCCGCTCGTCCTGTCGTAATGGACCAGCGGCAGCAGCGGGTTGAGCTCGGGATAATAGCCCGCGACCGAGCCGCGCGACATCGGATAGTCGAGGATCGTCAGCCCCCCTACCCGGCGCGCGACGCCGTCGGCGCTGATCGTTTCGAGCGCGACCTTCGTTCCCGCCTCCAGCCCGCGCACCGCGATATCGTCGGCGTTCATGAACAGGACCATGCGGTCGTTATACACGCCGCGATAACGATCATTGTAGCTGTAGATCGTCGTGTTGAACTGGTCGTGCGAGCGGACGGTCGCAAGGCGCAGCATGTCGGGATCGTCGACCGCCGCATTGACCGCAAGCCCCGGCAGCACGAGGAAATTGGCCTTGCCGTTCGGCGTCGCCCACACGCGGCGGCGCGGCGGGATATCGAGGTGAAAACCCATCGGCGCCTTGATGCGCTCCGAAAAACCCTCGTAGAGCGCGGGATAGACCGCGGCGATCTTGTCGCGGATCAGGCCATAATCGTCGATATAGCTGGCCCAGCCGGTCTTGCTGTCCGGAAGCGTCGCCATTGCCATGCGGCAGACGATCTCGGTCTCGGGCATCAGGTCGGCGCTCGCAGGTTCGAGCACGCCGCGCGAGGCGGTGACGTTCGACATCGAATCCTCGATCGTCACGAACTGCTCGCCTGCCGCGGTTTCGATCCGCTCGGAGCGCGCGATAACGGGCAGGATCAGCGCGTCGCGGCCGTGGACGAGGTGCCCGCGGTTCAGCTTGGTCGCGATCCCGACGGTCAGGTCCAATTTTCGCATCGCGTCGTAAGCGCGGCCGGTGTCTGGCACCGCGCGGACGAAATTGCCGCCGAGGCCGATGAAGACCTTGGCGGTGCCCGCCATCATCGCCTCGACCGATTCGATGCTATGATGGCCCTCGCCGCGCGGGGGTTCGAAACCGAAGACATCGCGCACCTTGTCGAGATAGGCCTGGCCCGGTTTCTCGTCGATCCCGACGGTGCGGTCGCCCTGGACGTTCGAATGGCCGCGGATCGGCGAGATACCCGCGCCCGGTTTTCCGTAATTGCCCTTGAGGAGCAGCAGGTTCGCGATCTGCTGGACGAGCTGCGATCCCTGCTGATGCTGGGTCACCCCCATGCCGTAACAGATGATCGTCGCGTTCGATCGGATGTAGATTTCGGCGCAGCGGCGGATCTGCGCCTCGTCGATCCCCGCCGCGGCCACAAGGTCGGGCCATGTCTGCGCCTCGATATCGGCCTTCAGCGCTGCAAAACCCGACGTATGTTCGGCGATGAAGTCGTGATCGAGCACAGTTTCGCCCGCGGCCTCGCGCTCGAACATCACCTTCATCATGCCCTTGAGGAGCGCGAGATCGCCGCCGATCCGGATATGCACGAATTCGCTGCTGACCTCGGTCGAGCCGAAGGTCGCCATCTGGACGATGTCCTGCGGCTCGGTGAATTTGATCAGCGCGCGCTCGGGCATCGGGTTGACCGCGACGATCGGGACCCCGCGCTTGCGCGCCTCGACCAGCGGCGTCATCATCCGCGGCGCGTTGGTCCCCGCGTTATGCCCGATCAGGAAGATCGCCTCGGCGTGCTCGAAATCGTCGAGGATCACCGTGCCCTTGCCGACCCCGATCGAGTGCGGCAGCCCGCGGCTCGTCGGCTCGTGGCACATGTTCGAACAGTCGGGGAAATTGTTGGTGCCAAATTCGCGCACGAAGATCGAATAGAGGAACGCTGTCTCGTTCGCGGTGCGGCCCGAGGTGTAGAATTCGGCCTCGTGCGGGCTGGCGAGCGCGCGCAAATGTCGGCCGATCAGCGCGAACGCATCGTCCCAGCGCACCGGCACATAATGGTCGGTCGCGGCGTCGTAGCGCATCGGCTCGGTCAGCCGCCCCTGCATTTCGAGCCAATAGTCCGACTGCGCCATCAGGTCGGTCACGCTGTGCTGCGCAAAAAATTCGCGCGTCACGCGGAATTTCGTCGCCTCGTGCGCGAGCGCTTTCGCGCCATTTTCGCAGAACTCGAGCTTCTTGGTGCAGCTGGCGTCGGGAAAGGCGCAGCTCGGGCATTTGAAACCGCCCGGCTGGTTCATCGACAGCAGCGCGCGCGATCCCTTGGTGACGACGCTTTGTTCGAGCAGCACCTTCGCGGTCGCGGCCGCCGCGCCCCAGCCGCCGGCGGGGTTGTTATAGGATTTGTACCGGGGTTTATCGTCAGCCATCGCCGCCCGATTAAAGCATAGCGACCCCGGCATATCCATCGCTCTTTGAATGCGCCCGTCGCCGTTTCCATCGCGCCAAAATCATCCGTCGTCCCGCTCGAGTGCGGACGACAATTCGGCGGCCAGCGCCGCGACGAGATCGGCCGCCGCCATGGCGCGGGCGAACGGCGCGCCCTGCCCGGCCCATTGCGCGCCATATCCATATTCGCCGCGCGCCTTGGCGGCGGCGTTCAGCGCTTTGCCGAGGTCATAGGCGATCGGATAGGCCGGAATATCGGCGGGCACGATGTCGGCATCGAGCGCGGCGAAGTTGTTCGCCAATATCCGTGCCGGACGTCCCGACACCGCGCGCACCATCGCCGTGCGACGCGCCGCATCGCTGGCAAGCGCCGCTCGATAACCCGCATCGGCGAGGCTCTCGTCGCTGGCGAGAAAGGCGGTGCCAAGCTGCGCCGCCGCGGCGCCGAGCCGCAGCGCCGCCGCGATACCCGCGCCGTCCATGATACCGCCCGCCGCGATCACCGGCAGATGGACCGCGCCAACGAGCTGGCGAACCAGCGCCGCCGTGCCGAGCCGATCGTCGGGCGCGTCGGGGTCGAAGACGCCGCGATGACCGCCCGCTTCCCACCCCTGCGCAACCACCGCGTCGACGCCGGCAGCCGCTATGGCCCGGGCCTCGGCCAGATTTGTCGCGGAGGCAAACAGGACGATACCGGCATCACGCAGCGCACCGATCGCCTCCGCTGGCGGCAGGCCGAAATGGAAGCTCACAACCGCGGGCCGTTCGGCAACGAGCATTCGCAGCATCGCGTCGTCGGTGACGAAGCTCTGGTAGATTTCGGAAAGATGGTCGGGCGGCGCGGCGCCATATTGGCCGAACAGGTCGCGAAATCGGTCGATCCACGCGCGTTCGACACCGCCGTTTGCGACCGCCGGGCGATGGCAGAAGAGATTGACGTTGAAGGGCCGCCGGGTCCGCTCACGAACTGCAGCGATCATCGCCCGCGCCCCGCCCGCGTCGGTCGCGCCGACGGCGATCGAACCGAGTGCGCCGGCTTCGCTGACCGCGGCGGCCATAGCGGGCGACGAGACACCCGCCATCGGCGCCTGGATGATCGGCAATTCGATGCCAAGCAGCTGATGTAGAAGGCGGGTGGTCATCATCGTCTCCGAGGTCGAGCGAATCTGATCGGCGGCGCGTGCAAACAGCAATGGCGCGCCCGGCAGGATTCGAACCTGCGACCACCCGCTTAGAAGGCGGGTGCTCTATCCAGCTGAGCTACGGGCGCGCATAGGCTCTTGCGTCGCGCCGCGAATAGCGTGGTTTGCGTAGGCTGCAAAGCGGGTTAAGCAGCGGCCGATGATCGATTCCGACACCCCGCCCGCCAAACCCGCCCATGTCAGCGCCGCGAGCATCCGGCATTTTCGCTATTATGACCTCGTCATGGCGGCCTTCGTTGCGGTCCTGCTGCTCAGCAACATCATCGGTGCGTCGAAATTGTCGATGGTCGGCGGGTTCACCTTTGGCGCCGGCATCCTGTTCTTCCCGGTCAGCTATGTGATCGGCGACGTGTTGACCGAAGTCTATGGCTATGCGCGCGCGCGTCGCGTCATCTGGACGGGGTTCGGCGCGCTGCTGTTCATGGCGGTGATGAGCTGGATCGTGCTCGCGATGCCGCCCGCACAGGACTGGTGGTGCAGCGGCGCCGACGCGCTGACGCTCAAGGCGGGCGAAGCCGGCGGGACAGGCGCGGTGTGTCAGGCAAGCTACGAAAGCGTGTTCGGCAGCGCGTGGCGTATCGTCCTCGCCTCGATGGCGGCTTTCTGGGCCGGCGAATTCGTGAACTCCTATGTCCTTGCGCGGATGAAGCTGGCGACGGGCGGGCGTTTCCTGTGGATGCGCACGATCGGGTCGACTGTCGTCGGACAGGGTATCGACAGCCTGATCTTCTATCCGATCGCCTTCCTCGGCATCTGGGAAACCGAGCAGGTGCTGCTCGTTCTGACCACGAACTGGGCGATGAAGGTCGCATGGGAAGCGGCCTTGACCCCCGCAACCTATCTGGTGGTGGGGGCGTTGAAGCGGCGCGAAGGTGTCGATGTGTTCGACGAAGGCACCGATTTCAATCCGTTCGGCGCCAAGGTTTGACTGCATGACTTTAATCGAGATCGCCTCGCTGTTCGAGGCGCGAAAAGTGTCGGTCATCGACGCGACGGGCCTCGATAAGGATGCCTTGCACATTTATTTCGGGCTGGCCGTGTTTCTTGCGGTGCGACTTGCCTGGCGCTGGCGCGGCGGATGGGTGGCCGCGTGGCTTGTGGTCCTTGCCATGGCGTGCGGCGGCGAGTGGCTCGACGTGACGGCCGAACTCAGCCGCTCGGCGATCCAGCCCGATGCAGCGCATTGGCACGATATCTGGAATACGATGTTCTGGCCGACGGTCTTGCTGCTGTTCGGGCGGTGGCTGGAGCCCGGCGTCAAAACCGCTGCGATCGCCGCGTACAGCGACGACGCACCGGTATCCTCTTACGGGAAAGCGGACGCAGGCTTTGCCGGCGAAGCGCCCTTGCGCTCAGGCGAGCACGCCGAGCGCCGCCTCGAACAGGCGTAGCCCGTCGGTGCCGCCGTGTGCGCGGTCGATCGCGCGTTCGGGGTGCGGCATCATGCCGAGCACATTGCCCGCATCATTGAGCACACCCGCAATGTCGCGCGCCGAGCCGTTGACGGGGTCGGCGTAGCGGAACGCGACGCGCCCCTCGCCCTCGATCCGGTCGAGCGTTTCGGCGTCGGCGAAATAATTGCCGTCGTGGTGCGCGACCGGCACGTTGATCGTCTCACCCGCATTATAGCTCGCGGTGAACAGCGACTGGCTGTTCTCGACCTTGAGCGGCACGGTGCGGCAGACGAAGTTGAGCCCCGCGTTGCGCATCAGCGCGCCCGGCAGCAGCAGCGCCTCGGTCAGCACCTGAAATCCATTGCACACGCCAAGCACCGGCACGCCGCGCGCTGCGGCATCGGCAACGCTGCGCAGGATCGGCGACCGCGCGGCCATCGCGCCCGAGCGCAGATAGTCGCCATAGGAGAAGCCGCCAGGCAGCGCGATGAAATCGGTGCCGCCCGGCAGTTCGGTCTCGCGGTGCCACACCATCGCGGGCGCGCGGCCGGTGACCTGTTCCAGCGCAACCGCCATGTCGCGATCGCAGTTGGAGCCCGGAAAGACGATGACGGCGGTCTTCATGGCGTGCGTTCCCTTTACGGACGTTCGATGCGGTAGTTTTCGATCACCGTGTTGGCGAGCAGCTTGGCGCACATCGCGTCGAGGTCGGCGTCGCTCGTACCGTCGGCGACATCCAGCTCGATGAAACGGCCGGCGCGGACGTCCGCCACACCGCCGAAACCGAGACCCTCGAGCGCATGATGGATCGCCTTGCCCTGCGGATCGAGCACCCCCGGCTTGAGCGTCACATAGACATTCACTTTCATGGGGGCGGACCTTTGCTTTTGGCGGGCGGGGAAGATGGGCGCGCCTATGCCCGCGAATCACTTTGGGGGCAAGGGGCGGCGGGCCGCCCGGCACCCGAAAAATGCCGCTGTTCGGATTGCGAACCAGTCGCATTTTCCTGTTGCGAATCGCTCGCACTATCCCTACATCACTCTTGTTGAGAAGGATTCGCACATGGTCGTCTGTGTCTGCAACGCAATAAGAGAAAGCCAGCTGCGCGATGTCGCGCGCGATGGCCAATTGCGGTGCGCCAAGGCCGCTTACGCGCAACTGGGTCGCAAACCCAAGTGCGGACAGTGCCTGCCATTCGCTCGCAATATCATCAGCGACGTCGTCGCGACCGCCTGATTTTTCTTGGTTTTCCGCCATTTTTGACCTTGGCCTGATGGGGCCGGGGCGCGTATAATGCGCCCACTCCATTCCAAGACAAAAATGACAGGATAGACACCATGAAGGGCGACGAAAAAGTCATCGATTTCCTCAACGAGGCGCTCAAGAACGAGCTGACCGCGATCAACCAATATTGGCTGCATTATCGCATGCTCGACAATTGGGGCGTCGCGCGCCTCGCCGCGTTCGAGCGCGAAGAGTCGATCGACGAGATGAAGCATGCCGACAAGCTGGCCGATCGCGTCCTTTTCCTCGGCGGCCTCCCCAATTTCCAGATGCTCGGGCGCCTCCGCGTTGGTGAGACGGTCGAAGAGATCCTCAAGGCCGACCTCGCGCTCGAAGAAGAGGCGATCCCGCTGCTCAAGGATGCGATCGCGCATTCGGAAAGCGTGCGCGACTATGTCAGCCGCGATCTGTTTGCCGACATCCTCGAAAGCGAGGAGCATCATGTCGACGAGTTGGAAAAGCAGTTCGAGATGATCGAGCGCATGGGGATCGAAAATTATATCCAGCTCCAGTCGAAGCCTGCCGGCGACGATTGAGGCCGCCTTCGTCATTCCCGCGAAAACGGGAATCCGACTGGCCACGCTTTCTTCGATTCTCGACAAATGCGTCGAAGCGCGAAGGAAGAAGCGGGATTCCCACCTGCGCGGGGATGACGAAACGGGATAAAACAGCAGTTTTCAGGGGCGCTTTCGGGCGCCTCTTTTTTCGCTTGTATTTGCGACTAATTCTCAATAGCAAGGTCAGGCAGTCCCCTCCTGCCGGCCGCTGCAACTTAAAGCTGCGCTTAAAGCGGCCGGCATCTTTTTCGAAAATGGGAATGGACGGACTGCATGGGCCGGGAGAAACGAACCTCATGCAAAGCAGCGAGCTGATCCGCCAATTGTCCGAGCAGCCGCTGGTGCGCGATTTGTCGGTCGAAGCGGCACAGGCCGTCCTTGCGCTGCGTTACTGCATCCTCTGCCGCCGCAGCGAACGCGACCCGATGCCCGAACTCGAACGCCGCTGGGGCAATATCCTTGCCGCGCGGCGCTATCGGCTGGTGGTCGAGGCGATCGGCCATGTCTGGCCCGACCCCTTCGCCGTCGCCCCGCCCTGCTGCCCGCGCGTCAGCTTCGACGAGGCGTTGCTCGCCGCGATCGTCGGCGCCGCCTCGCGCGGGGACCGCGTCCATTTCGACTGGCTGACCGCCGAGATGCTCGGCGGCGATGCACGCGAAATGCTGTTCGTCGCGATGGAAAATTTCATCCGCGCAAGGACGCCGGGGCGGGTTTAGCCGCCCGCGTAATCACGGCGGGCAAAGAAGAGTATAGGTCGGCTTTGGGGTAGGAAGCGGACGCCGCCCCCTTCCTTACTTCGTCATCCCCGCGAAAGCGGGGACCCAGAGCGTCCGTCGGCTGGCCCATCCCTGGGTTCCCGCTTTCGCGGGAATGACAAAGAGGGAGAGTGGGGCAACATCCGGCCGAACGCAGCCGCCCGCTTCATTTCCCCGCCTTGTCGCTCACCGCCTTGATCACCAGCGCCTTGTCATCGACCAGATAGCGCTTCGCGAGCGCCTGCAACTCGGCCGGCGTCGCGGCCTCGACCGCGCCGATGCCCTTGCGGCTGCGGTCGAGGCGGTCGGCGTGGCTCGCGGCTTCGGCGACATAGTTCAGCCAATAGCTGTTCTCGCGCCGCGATTTCACCATCGCTTCGAGCAGCGGCCTCCGCGCGCGGTCGAGCAGGTCGGCGTCAATGGGCTTGTCGCGCAGTTCCTTCGCGATCGCGAAAATCGCGGCGCGGGTCGTTGCGAGATCCTTATAGTCGACGTTGCTCGCCGCGAAGAGATGGCCGTAGCCGGGGAATTCGTCCGACAGGCTCGCCGCCGCGCCGGGGCTGTAGCTTTCGCCGAGCTTCTCGCGCAGCTCCTCGGTCAGCATCAGCTGCATCGCGCGCGACAGCAGGGTGAGCTGCATCGCCTCGGCGAGGTCGCTGTCGTCGCGCGCCGGCCAATAGACGCGCAGCTCGGCCTGTTCGGCGGGCCCCTTGTGGATCAGCGTACGCTCGCTGCGGTCGGTCGCGAACTGGCGGATGCGCGCATCGGTGCGTGGATCGAACGCCGCTCGCCGCTCGGGCAGCGCCCCGAACGTCGCCGCAATCGCATCGATCGCCGACTGTTCGCCGATATCGCCGACGACGCCGATCTCGATCGCGCCATGCGCAAAGCTGTCGGCGATCGCGGGCTTCAGCTGCGCCCAGTCGAGCGCCATGACCTTTTCGAGCGGCGGGGTCTGCGAGCGCGGGTCGTTGTTGGCGAGGATGCCGCCGACGTCGCGGCCGAGCACCGCCGCGGGGGTCGCGTCGTTCGCGGCATATTGTTGCGGCAGGACGCGGCGGATCAACGCAAGGCCATCGGGGCGATAGCCGGGATGCGTGAGGAACGCCGCCATCAGCTTGGCCTGCAGCGCGAAATCCTCGGGCGAGGTCAGCGCCGACCCGCCGAACGCGTCGGTGGAGTTGCCGAACACCGGGCTGATCGTCTTGCCCGCGAGGATCGAACGCAGATCGTCGAGGCTGTGCGCTTCGAGGCCACCCAACATCAGTGAACCGGCGAGCGACACCTTGGTCGGATCATCGCGCGTCGCGAGCAGGTTGCCGCCATCGACGCGCAGCGACAGCATGACCTTGTCCTTCTGGAAATCGGTCGTCTTGATGTTGAGCATGACGTTGTTGGCGAAGCGAATGCGGCGGATGCCTAGGTCGTCGATGCGTTCGTCGCTGACAATTTTGCCGGGCGTGCCGAAACTGTCGTATGCGAAGGCGGCATTCGCGGCCTCGGTCGGTGCGGCGACGGCGACCTGCGTCGACGCACGCAGCGCCGCGAGGACCGCGTCAGGGCCACCCTCGACCGGTTTTTTCGCCGTCACGCGCGCGAGCGGCGCGCTGAGCCCTGCCATGCGCTTCTGGAACGCCGCTGTGACCGCCGCGGCGGTCAGCGACGGCGCCGCGGCCTCGAACAGCCCCTGCGAGGTTTCGGGCCGGACGAGGACGAAATCGCCATCGGCAGCCAAGATCAGCGCGTCGGCAAGCCCTTCGCTGCGCCGCGTCGTCACCCCGGCAACGGCGTTCTTGAGCGCGGTGCGGCGGTTCGCGAGCTGTTCGTCGACTTCGGCCTGAGTGAAGCCATGTTCGACGGCGCGCCGCTGTTCCTGTTCGGCGAGCGCGAGCGCTTCTTTCCACGCGCCTTCCTTGGCGACCGCGCCGACGGTGATCTGGTCGAATTTCTTCCAACCCTCGGCGTCGCTGAAATAGCCGGTCAGGATCGGCGAATCTTCGTTGAGCGCGATCTTCGCGAGCCGGCGGCTGACGATCGCCTCGCCGACATCCTCGGCGAGCTTGCGCGCGCGTTTCGCCTTGGTGTCGGGCTCGTCCACCCACGGCTTGAAGCTCGCGATCGTCACCGAATCCTGGATCGCCGGATCGACGAAATCGTCGGCCGCGGCGGCGCGCTGGTAATCGACATTGCCGATTTCGGGGTCGGCGCCCGCGGGACCGACGCCCTTCCAGTCGGCAAAGCGCGCCTTGATCTTCGCCTCGACCGCCGCGGGGTCGAAATCGCCGACCATCACCAGCGTTGCGCGTTCGGGACGGTAATAGCGGTCGTAGAGATCGCGGAGCCGCGACGCGGGCGCGGTCCTGATCACCTCCTCGGTGCCGACCGGGATGCGGTTTGCGACATTCATCCCCTTCATCTGGAAGTCGAGCTGGTCGATCAGGCTGCGCAGCTGATAGGTGTCGCGCGCGCGGCGTTCGGACAGGATGATGCCGCGCTCGCGGTCGACCGCGGCGGGATCGATGGTCAGATTGCCGCCCGTCTCGCGCATCAGCATCAGCCCGGTGTCGATCAGATCATCCGACGCGTTCGGCAGGTCGAGCTTGTAGATCGTCTCGTCGAAGCCGGTCGAGGCATTGGTGTCGGCGCCGAACGCCAGCCCCTTGCGCTCGAGCAGCTTGATCATCTCGCCCTCGGGCACATTGGTCGATCCGTTGAACGCCATATGTTCGAGGAAATGCGCGAGGCCGCGCTGGTCTTCGGCCTCGGCAAAGCTGCCGACGGCGAAGCGCATGCGCAGGACGACGCTATCCTTGGGCGTGCTGTTTTTCAGCAGCGCATATTTCATCCCGTTGGGGAGCACGCCGAAGACGATATTCGGATCGACCGGCACATCGCTCGCCGCGAAGTTCCACGCCTTCGCCGCTTCGCTCTGCGGATTGACCGCCGCGGATGCGGCAACCTTTGCGGGCGCTTCCCTGGCCCAGGCGGGCGCGGTGCTGGCGATGAGGAAGACGAGGGGCGACAGCGCGGTCGAGGCGCGCCGGACAAGGGATTTGGTCATGGAGCATGATGTGGCCACCGCCCGTCGGGTGGTCAAGCCAGTGTTACGCGACCCGGCCGATGCTTTCGACAGACGACGTCTTCTCGCGATCGGCGGCTTTTGCCGCGTAGAGTGCGCGGTCGGCGACCTCGAGCAATTTGCGCGCGCTGTCGCCGTGCTCGGGCCAGCTGGCGGTGCCGATGCCAGCGCCCACACCGATCGAGCGGCCGCCGATGCGGTAAGGCGCAGCGAGCGCGGCGAGAACATGGTCGGCAAGCGAGGTCTTGAGCAGGATCGACCCGGCGGGCACGAGGATCGCGAATTCGTCGCCGCCCTGCCGCGCGACCACCGCATGATCGCCGCACGCGCGGCGCAGGCGCTCGGCGAGCTCGCACAAGACGCCGTCGCCGATCGCATGGCCGTGCTGGTCGTTGATCGGTTTGAAGCCGTTGAGATCGAGCAGCGCGATGGCGAACGGGTTGGCCGCGTCGCCCTTCGCAATCTCTTCGTCAAGCCGCATGTCGAACTCGCGGCGATTGGCGAGGCCGGTCAGCGGATCGGTGTGCGCCAGGTCGCGCATCTGGTGCTGAAGCTGGAGCAGGTCGATCAGCTGGTCGTGCTGCTGGAGGATCATGCGCAAGAGGAAGATCGTCGCGACGACCAGGCTGGTGCCCGCAGCGATTTCGGGCGGATTGCCCGATGTCAGCATCAGGAACGAGATCGGCACCAGCCCGATCAGCAGGTTGATGAAGGTCGCGAGGCGGATCGACGACAGGCAATAGGCGGTCGCAAGCGAGCCCATCGCCATGATCATCGCATAATAGCTGTGCGTCGAGGGCGGCGCGGCGAGCCAGTTGATCACCGTCCAGCTGCTGCACATCGCGCCCGTCGTCCCCGACAGCCACATCGATTCTTTGATCATCCGCCGTGCGCGGCGCAGGCTCATCCGCCGGCCGCGATTGTGCATCAGAAAAACGAAGCCGAGCACCCCGATGAGCGCCAGCGTGACCGGGAAGCCGATGCGGACGATCGGATGGACCGTCTGCACCCCGGCATAGATGGCGGTCGGCGTTGTCGCCGCCAGCATCAGGAAAAGCATCGGGGTCAGCGTTTCGACACGATTGGCGCGCAGCAAGGCGACGTCGTCCCGAATCGCGTCCGGAATCGGCGGAAAGAAGCGCGTGCGCAGCCAGTGATAGACCCCCGTCATAACGGCGGGATAGCAAGCGCGAGTAAAGCAGGGGTTAAGGAATGAAAGCCTGTCTTATCACAAAGCTAAGTGGCGCCCGCGGGGGAATGGCTTGCGAAATATTAACCATGTTCAGGGACAAGCCCGGCCACTTGTTTCGCGCCCGAGAGGAGCCACGCCATGTCTTATCCGACGCCGCAGCCGACCGCATCCAATCCCGCGCCGGCCGCGCCGATACCGCCGGCCGATCCCACGCTGCCGCAGGATGACACGCCCGCGCAGCAGGCCGCACGCGCGGCGCAGCTGACCGCGACGCAGGCCGTTTATACATGGACGACCGACGTCCCGACCTTGCCCGGCGTTCCGCTCGCAACCGATGTTCCCAAGAATGACGAGCCGACGATCGCCTGGTTCGTGATCCTGATCGGCGTCGGGCTGGGCATCGTGCGCAATGCGCTGACGGTGAAGCTCGGCGGCGTCGACAAGGGCGAACTCGATAGCCCGCGCGCGGAATATGAGGCCGCGCTCGCCGAATGCGACGCGATCGAGGCTTCGGCGGCGAAGATCGCGGCCGAGCATGGCGTGCACACCGGCGGCAATATCTTCGAGCGCATCGTCGGCGATGTCGAAAATGCCGTCGCCGCCGCCGAACGCGATGCGCATGTCGCTTTGCTCAAGGGTTATAAGGACCGGCTCGAAGAGCTGATGAAGGTCGAGGACGCCGACGGGCTCGGCAGCAAGACGCCGCGCAGCATCGAGGCGTATCGCGCGCTATTCGCCACGCTGCCCGTTCCGGGCGTCAGCTATATGTTCCAGGACGACAGCGAGTTCGCGCGGCTGCGCGTGCAGGGTCCGAACTGCATGCTGATCACCGCGGTCGGCGATGCGCTGCCCGCCAATTTCCCGCTGAGCGCCGCCAAATATAGTGCGGTGGTGAATGGCGACACGCTGGGCAGCGCGCTCGCAGATGGGCGGCTGTTCCTGCTCGATTACAAGCCGCTCGAGGTGCTCGATCCCGGCACCTATGGCACCCAAGCCAAATACGCCTGGCAACCGATCGCGCTCTTCGCGGTGCCGCCGGGCGGATCGTCGCTGATCCCCGTCGCGATCCAGTGCGGGCAGGATCCGGCCGACACTCCGATCTTCACCCCCTCGCCCGTCGCCGACAAGATCTGGGGATGGGAAATGGCGAAGTTCGCCGTGCAGGTCGCCGACGGCAATTATCACGAGCTGTTCGCGCATCTGGCGCGCACGCATCTGGTGATCGAGGCGTTCGCGGTCGCAACGCATCGTCATCTGGCCGAAATCCATCCGATCTGGGCGCTGCTCGTCCCGCATTTCGAGGGCACCTTGTTCATCAACGAACAGGCAGCAACCTCGCTCATCGCGGCCGGCGGCCCGATCGACCATATTTTCGCAGGCACGATCACGTCGAGCCAGCTCGCCGCGGTCGACGCGCGGCTGGCGTTCGATTTCTATGGCAAGATGCCGCATGCCGACTTTTCCGCGCGCGGGGTCGGGGTGGATTCGGCGCTCGCCGATTATCCGTACCGCGACGATGCGCTGCTCGTGTGGGACGCGATCCACGAATGGGCGCGGCAATATGTCGACCTTTATTATGCGCACGATACCGATGTCGTCGCCGACACCGAGCTTGCCGCCTGGGCGGCGTGCCTTGCGGGCGAGGCGAAGATCAAAGGCTTCGGGCCGGTGACGACGCGCGCGCAGCTCGCCGAAATCTGCACGATGGTGATGTTCACCGCGAGCGCGCAGCATGCCGCGGTCAATTTCCCGCAAAAGGACATCATGGCCTTTGCCCCCGCGGTCACCGGCGCGGGCTGGCAGGCGGCACCGAACGGTCAGCGCGGGCATGACAAGGCGGGCTGGCTCGCGATGATGCCGCCGATGACGCTCGCGCTCGAACAATTGAATGTGCTCGAACTGCTGGGATCGGTCCATTACCGCCCGCTCGGCGATTACCGCAGCAACGCCTTTCCCTATCCTTTGTGGTTCCAGGATCCGCGCGTGACGGGGGCTGAAGGGCCGCTCGCCTGGTTCCAGGCTGCATTGCAGGGCGTCGAGGCGGAGATCGCGACGCGCAATGCGGAGCGGATGCAGCCATACCCCTATCTGCAGCCGAGCCTGATCCCGACGAGCATCAATATTTGACGATCAAGAGGAAGGGCACCGGGCCATTCCGCAAGTGGATGGCCCGGCGCCCTTTTTTCTTTCCTCAGCCTGTCTTTTCAGCCTTGCGCCGGAACGGATGAAGCAGTTGCGACGGGTAGGATGCCGGCATTTTTTCGTCGATGCCATAACGCGCCGGGAGTGTCCCGTGCGTCATATTCGCGGTGCCGAACAGCAGGTCCCAGAAGGACAGTTGGGCGCCGAAATTCCGGTTCCAGGCTTCAGGATTGTCGGCATGGTGCCAATGGTGGAATTCGGGCGACGCGATCAGCCAGCGCAGCGGCCCGATGCTGACGCGGACATTGGCGTGCAAAAGCAGCGTATGCCACTGATAGATAAGTGAGAAAATGAGGATCGCTTCAGCCGTGAAGCCGAGTGTAAAACAGGGAATGAGCGACGCGCCCTTGGTCAATATCTGATCGACCGGATGGATGCGATGCGCCGCCAGCCAGTCGAGATCTTCGATGCTGTGGTGCACCGCATGAAAACGCCAGAGCAGGGGCACGCTGTGGAAGAGACGGTGAAAAGCATAAAAGAGGAGATCGGCGACGACGATCAGTTCGATCACCTGCAACCATAAAGGCTGGCCCGCGACCATTGTCCGGAAGACGCCCGGCACGAAGCGTTCGCCGAGCACCATCGCCAGCACGACGATCGCAACCACACCGATGCCGATCGGCACGCGGTTGACGATGAAATAGATGGTATCGGTGACCCACGCCGGGCGGAACATGCGCTGCTCCCTGCGTCGCGGCAGTAGTCGCTCGAGCGGCAGGAACAACAGCGCGACGAGAAGCAGGTTCTGGACATCGATAAAGCCCAAGAGGAAATTCATCCGCGTGGTCCCGATCAGAAGACGAAGGGGATCAGCCGGTAACGCACCTTCCGGCTCATGTCCTGATAGGCGGGATCGGCCATCAGCACGCGTTCCTCGGCCATGATCCGCGCGATATTGAGCCCGAGTGCAAGGCTATAGACCGCAAGGTTCCACCAGTTCGGGCCGCTAAGCAGAAAACCGATGTGGGTGAGCATGTAGCCCGCATACATGGGGTGACGTACGAAGCGATACGGCCCGCTGACCTTCACCCCGCGGTTCGCCGCGATGACGCCGAAGCTGCGCCGCAGCGTAAATTTGGCGTAAAGCTGGAAGAATATGCCCGCGATGATCAGGAAACCGCAGAAGGCGATGGGTACGAGCGGGGTGTCACTCGGCGCGATGACCAGCATCGCGGCGAACGTGCCGCCGAACCCCAGCGCCCAATCGAGCGGGCGGAGCGAGATATCGTTGGTGGACCGGCGGAACAGGACGAAGAAGACCACGCAGCCCTCGGCGAGCAGCAGCAGCCAGTTCTGAGAATGCCCCGCAATCGCCGATGGTATGAGCCGCGACGCCAGCGTCGCCAGCAGCAGAACGACGACGACTTTTTCCAAAAGGTCCCAATGGATGACGCTTACCGCCGGTTGCGACTTGCCGCCCGAAACGCTCATGATGCCATATCCCCACTAGATCAGGAGGATCGGATAGCGCCCGGATGGTTACCAACCGGATAATTTCGGAGATCTATCGCCGCGGCCCGGGCCTATTTGTCGCGTTTCTTCCGATGACTCTCAAGGTCGAGCACGGCATTCTCGCCGCCCTCGGGCAGCAGGCCGAGCCGGCGCGCGACCTCCTGATAGGCTTCGACTTCGCCGCCGAGGTCGCGGCGGAAGCGGTCCTTGTCGAGCTTTTCGTTCGTCGTCATGTCCCACAGACGACAACCATCCGGGCTGATCTCGTCGGCGAGGATGATGCGGCTGAAGTCGCCTTCATAAAGGCGCCCGAACTCGAGCTTGAAGTCGACGAGGCGGATGCCGACCGCGGCGAACATGCCCGACATGAAGTCGTTGATGCGGATCGCCATGTCCTGGATGTCGTGAAGCTCGTCCTGGCTGCACCAGTTGAAGCAGGCGATATGTTCCTCGGCGACGAGCGGATCGCCGAGCGCGTCATCCTTGTAGCAATATTCGATCAAGGTGCGGGGAAGCTGCGTCCCCTCCTCGATCCCGAGGCGCTTCGACAGCGTGCCCGCGGCGACGTTGCGCACGATCACTTCGATCGGCACGATCTCGACCTGACGGATCAGCTGCTCGCGCATGTTGAGGCGGCGGATGAAATGGTGCGGCACGCCGATATTGCCGAGCAAGGTGAAGACATGCTCCGAAATCCGGTTGTTGAGCACGCCCTTGCCGCTGATCGTGCCCTTTTTCTGCGCGTTGAACGCGGTCGCATCATCCTTGAAATACTGGATCAGCGTGCCCGGTTCGGGGCCCTCGTACAGGATCTTCGCTTTGCCTTCGTAAATCTGGCGGCGACGGGACATGGCGTGCAAACTTTCTGTCGGAACCAAATGAATGACCCCGGCAAAGCGACTCAGACGGAGCGCGGCGCCGGGGCGGTTGGGCGCCCTATAGCGGCAAAGGTCGGGCGCGTCATCCCCGGCATCGCACGCGCTGATTTACGTTTACGTCAACTAGAGCTTGCACTCCTCCGCTTCGCTTGCGACGCTGCACAAAAGCCAAGGAGAGAGATGGATGAGCTTCGACCAGATTCGCCTCGACAAGCATGAAGGCATCGCGCTGCTGACGCTGCATCGCCCCGACCGGATGAACGCCTTTACCACCGAGATGATGCTGGAGATCGTCGCCGCGCTCGACGAGTGCGACGCCGACGACGGTGTGCGCGCGGTGATCTTCACCGGATCGGGCGACCGCGCCTATTGCGCCGGCGCCGACCTCGGTCAGGGCGCCGCGACCTTCGATTATGACAAGCGCACCGACAAGGCGGCGCTGCTGCCCGAGGGCATGGCGGCGAGCCCGGTCGCCGAGGACGGCACGATCGACTGGTCGCACCCGCTGATCCGAGATTCGGGCGGGCGCGTCTCGATGCGCATCTTCGACTGCAAGAAACCGGTATTAGGCGCGATCAACGGCGCCGCGGTCGGCATCGGCGCGACGATGACGCTGTCGATGGACGCGCGCCTCGCGAGCGAGACCGCGCGTTATGGCTTCGTCTTCGCGCGCCGCGGCATCGTGCCCGAGGCGGCGTCGAGCTGGTTCCTGCCGCGTCTGGTCGGCATCCAGAATGCGGTCGACTGGTGCTATTCGGGGCGGCTGATCGACGCCGCCGAGGCGCATGCGAAGGGGCTGGTGCAATCGGTCCACGCGCCCGGCGAACTGGTCGACGCGGCGATCGCCAAGGCGCGCGAGCTGACCGACCACAGCGCACCCGTGTCGGTCGCGCTTACCCGCCACATGCTGTGGCGGATGCTCGGCGCGCCGCATCCGATGAGCGCGCACCGCTGGGACAGCCGCGCGATCTTCGCGCGCGGGCGCAGCGCCGACGCCGCCGAGGGCGTGTCGAGCTTCCTCGAAAAGCGTCCCGCGAACTTCACCGTGAGCGTCGCGAACGACTATCCCTGGTTTGCGGAGTTCGAGGATACGCCGCCTTACGGCTGAACGCGCTTCCGGAAATAGGGCCGGAAAAACATATAGAGGCCCGAGAATATCAGCAGGAAGAGCGGCGGCAGCGGCAGATAATAGACCCACTGGGCGGGCTCCTGCCCCACTCCCAGCGTCACGAAAATCGCGAGCACGATCGCCGAAAAGAGGATCGACACCCAGCGGTGAAATTGCCGGATCCACAGGTTCCAGTTCATAAGATTCTCCCTGTTTGATTGTCAGTCGAGCTTGGCCACGACCTTTTCCAGATTTTCGAGATGGATGCGCCAGCCGCCCTTGGCGCCGCCGAAGGCCTGCTTCTGGTCGGGGCGGAAACCGACCTGCTCCATGCGCAGCAGCGTTCCGGCCGCGGTCGGTTCGAGCGTGAAGGTGACGACGCTGTCCAGCGCGTAGGCCGGATCATCGTGCGTGGTATTCCAAGCGTAGGACAGCGTCCGCCCCGGTTCGACATCGAGGATTTCACAATCGACATGGCCCCAGTCGCCGCGCAGCTGGAAGCGGTGGCCAAGGTCGAGGCCGAAATCATTCTTCATCAGCCATTCCTCGATCAGATGCTGTTGCGTCAGCGCGCGCCACAGCTTTTCGGGCGGGTGCGGGATTTCGCGTTCAACGGTTACGGTGCGCACGTCGGTATCGGTCATTGATCCATCCTTTTGAGCAAATTTTCGAGATCGTCGAACCGCGCTTCCCAGAAGCGGTTCATGCGCCCGGTCCAGTCGACCAGCGGCGCGAGCGCGCGCTGCTGCGCGCTGTAATGCGTTTGCCGCCCCTCGTGCCGGTCGAGCACCAGCCCCGCCTGTTTGAGGATGCCGAGATGCTTCGACACCGCGGGCTGCGAAATGCCCGCGCCCGCGGTCAGCGCGCCGACCGTCTGCTCGCCGTCCAGGCAAAGCCGTTCGAACAGCGCGCGCCGGCTGGGATCGGCGAGCGCCTTGAAGAGAAGATCGGGCGAGGGTTGCGTCATAATTCATAACTCACTGGCTATGCATTTTCTCATAACCATATAGTTATGGATGTCAAGCGCCGCCCTTGCGGCGGCCCTGCCGCCCATCGGACGCTGGAGCCCGGCTCCGCTTTCGCATTACATGTGGCAGTGAATCGGGCCGGCCTCCCTTCCGTCCATCCTTCGCGCCGCATCGTCTGCGCCGGGGTACTGGCGGGTCTGACCGTCCCGTCCATTGCAATTGCGAGGCCCGCCATGTCCAATCGCGCGATCAATCCCACCGGCGTTTCCTATGCGCAGGCGCATGTTGTCGAAGCGCCAACGCGATGGCTGTTCGTCAGCGGCCAGATTCCGGTCGACGAGACGGATCAGGTGCCGGCGGGATTCGAGGACCAGTGCCGGCTCGTCTGGCGCAATATCGAAAAACAGCTTCTAGCTGGCGGGATGACCTTGCAGGATCTGGTCAAGGTCACCGTTTTCCTGTCGGACCACCGGTATCGCGCGGCGAATTACGAAGTCCGGCACGAAGTGCTGGGCGGCCACTCGCCTGCGCTGACGATCATAATCGCTGGCATCTACGACGAAGCCTGGCTGCTCGAAATCGAAGCGATCGCCGCGGCGTAGCGACCCCTGTTAGCGATCCTTATCGCGCTTCAGGATGAGCGCGGTGGTCGTATCCTCGACCCCCGCAATCAGCGCGATCCGGTCGCGCGCGGCGTTGAGCCGCGCCGCGTCGGCCGCCTCGATCTCGACGAGCAGGTCGATCTCGCCGCTCAGCGAATAGCAGCGCGCGACCTCCGCCATGCCGGTCACCGCCGCGACAATGTCTGGCGAAGGCGTGCGCGCCAGCCGCAATTGCAGGATCGCCGCAATCCCGCCCTCGTCGACAATACGTGCGTGATAGCCGCCGATCGTCCCCGCGGCCTCCAGCTTCGACAATCGTTCGCGCACCGAGCTGCGCGCGAGGCCGACGGTCGCGGCGAGCGTCTTCAATGGCAGGCGGGCGTTGCCGCGCAGCATCGCCACGATTTGCCGGTCGATCGCGTCCATAGTCTCTCCCCCGCCGCCCTTGTGGCGCCGCCACCGCCGATCGGACGCTGGCCAAGCGCTTGCGGCCCGGCAAAATTCACCGCGCTTCTGCTAGCGTCTTGCCGGAGAGAAAGTCCATGATGTTTGCCCACCGCGTTCCTGTATCGCTCTCCCTCGCCGCGCTGGCGGGATGCACCGCGGCGGCGGATACCCCGATGCCGGGCGCCGCGAAGCTGTGGACCCCGGCCGCCATCTCGGGACCCGGTTATGAATCCTCGCCGACTTTCACGCCCGACGGGCGGACGATGGTCTACCTCGCGGCCGACAAGGATTTCCGGACTTACCAGCTGATGCAATCGCGCTGCGAAAACGGCGCATGGGGCAAACCCGCGCCGCCGCACTTTGCGATGCCGCTGCCGGTGATCGAGGCCGATCCTTTCGTCACTCCCGACGGCAAGCGGCTCTATTATATCTCGTCGCGCCATGCGCCCGCGAAGGAGGATTTCGACATCTGGTATGTCAAGCGCACCGCGGATGGCGGCTGGGGCGAGCCGCAGCGTCTGCCCGAACCCGTCAATTCGCCCGCCGCCGAACTCCTCCCGCGCACCGACGCCGACGGCCGCCTTTATTTCGGATCGAGCCGCGCGGGCAGTGCGGGCGGCGGCGACATCTATGTCGCGACCGAAGTCCGGCCGGGCGAATGGACGGTCGCCAACCTCAGCCCGCCGGTCAGCGGGGGCGGTTACGAGTATGAGGCGGAGATTTCGCGCGACGGAAAGACGATGATCGTCGTGTCCGATCGCGGCGATCGGTCGCACCTCTACCGCTATCGCCGCGAAGGCGAACGCTGGGTCGAGGTCGGGCGCATTCCCGCCGATCCCGCCCAGTTCCAGGTGGGCCCGCTGCTGTCGCCGAAGGGCGACCGGCTGCTCTTCGCGCAGCGGCACGGCGATCGGTCGGGCGAGATGTTCCTGATCGATCTCGTCCCAGAGCCCGACCGGTCGTGGCCGCCGACGTGCGGCGATCAGGCGGCGTTATAGACGCGCCGCCCGCGCGTTGCGGTCATGCTGTGCGTATTCTTCAGCGCGAGCGAGCGTGCCCGGATCGTTTCGACGCTGTGCCAGTTCGCGGTCACCCGCTCGGGGGAGAATTGTACGGTCACATAGCCGCGATCGGCGGTATTCGCCCATTTGAGCTGCGGCGACGAGCGGCGCAGCGCCGTCACGCGCGCCTCGTCGGTCACGCCCTTGATATAGCTTTCATACCCCGGCGATGTGACGCTCTGTCCCGCAATCTCGATCCCCGCCGGCCGGCCGTCCTCGGCGAGGTCGAAGGCCCAGGCATTGTGCGTGTCGCCGGTCAGCGTGACGAGATCGGCGTCGGCGCGCTGCGCCGCGGCGAGCAGGCGCGAACGCGCGGCGGGATAGCCGTCCCACGCGTCGAGGTTGAGCGGCAGTCCCGCCTTGGCCGCCAGCTGGCCCGCCTCGACCCGGCGGCGGATATAGTCGGGCTGCTCGCCGCCGAACCAGTCGCGCGTTTCGGGCGGTGTAAAGATCGTGCCCATCACGACCTGCTGCGCGCAGACCTGCCAGCGCGTTCCCGCCTTGGTCGAGGCTGCGAAGCCGTCGAACAGCCATTTCTCCTGCTCCGCGCCCATCATCTGGCGCGCCGGGTCGCGATAGGCGGTTTCGGCGAACTGCTTGAGCTTTGCCGCAGCGTCGCCGCTACCGGCGACGATCTCGTCGATCTCGAACTGCCGGTCTCGCGCGGTCACACGCGTTTCGGGAAGGAAGATCGTCGCGAGGTCCCCGACCTGATATTGGCGCCAGCGCGCGTCGGCGACGGGCATCCATTCGCGATAGGCACGTTCGGCGGCGGCCATGCGCGCCGCCCAGTCGCCTTCGCCTTCATTATGGTTTTCGGCACCGCCCTTCCAGACATCGTTCGCGAATTCATGGTCGTCCCACTGGGCGATCATCGGGAACAGCTGGTGCAGCTTCTGCAGGTCGGGGTCGGCACGATAAGCCGCATAGCGAAGGCGATACTCGGCAAGAGCGACGATCTCCTGCGCCGGCTGGATCTCGCGCCCGGGCAGCGCCTGCTTCGCCGAGGGATAGTCGCCGGCCTTATATTCGTAGAGATAGTCGCCGACATGCGCGACGAGGTCGATGTCGCCGCGCGCCGCCGCATGGCCATAGGCATTGAACCAGCCGAACGGCATGTTCGAGCAGGAAAAGAGCGCGAGATTGAACGCCTTCGTCGACCCCTGCGGCAAGGTGCGCGTGCGGCCGGTCACCGACCTGGTGCCATCGGGGGCGATGAAGCGATAATGATACCAGCGGCCGGGCTTCAGCCCGTCGACGACGAGCTTTGCGGTATGGTCGCGCTCGCCCGCCGCGACGACGACGCCGCCCGCAACAACCTTGGAGAAATCCTCGGCTTCCGACAATTCGACGGTCAGCGCCGTGTCGTTCGCGGCGGCATAGCGCGTCCAGAGCAGCACCGAATTCGGCCCCGGCTCGCCGCTCGCGACGCCATGGGTAAAGCCCTGCGCCATCATCGCGCGCGCGGCGCCCGGCAGCGACAGCGCCGCCAGCCCGACGGTGCCCAGCTTGATCAGATGACGCCGGTCGATCTCGCCCCAATGATGATGCATCGCGAATCTCCTCCTCTTTGGCCGGGTCTTTGCCCCGCCTTTGTGACGATTCGGTGCTAGCCCATCACCCCGAGCGCGAGCAGCAGCAGCATGAAGGTGATGACCGAAAACAGGCTGAAAAAGAGCAGCAGGCTCGTGCGCACGAGCGCCCCGAAGCGCGACGAGCGATAGGCGCCACGAAGCTGGCGGTACATATGGAAGGGCACATAGAGCATCGCGAACGCGGTCGCGACGTCGCCGAATATCGTCAGGTTGAACAAGCGCACGACGACGAACAGAAGCAACATGAAGCTGATCGAGTAAGTGACGAAGACGAAATGGTCGTAGGTGTGAAAGCGGCGACTGAACGGAAACAGCAGCCACATGAAGGGCAGCGACAGCGGGATCAGCGCCCAGGCGAATTTATACGCGTTCGCCTGTAATTTGTATAATATGAGCGCGGGGTTCGCGTTCGCCTTTTCAAGGCCTTCGTCGATGAACGGCACCCCGGTATTGAAATTGGTGCGTGAAACGAATTCGACGCTGGTCATCATCTGCTGCGCCGGATCGTCGAGCACCGGCGGCCCCTTGGCACGCTCTTCCTTGCTCATGCTGCGCGCGACGCCGAGATAGTTGGCGCTTTTCTGGAGCGTTTCGCGCTCTTCGACGAGCAGGCGGCGTTCGGCCGCCTTCAAGTCCTTGACCGCGAGGCTTGCGTCGACGCGCTTGACCTCCTCCTCGAAACTTTCCTTGAGCGCGTTCGAGCGCGTCTGCTCGGCCGCTGCCTTCGCGATCCCCTCGCCGACCCCGCCACCGCTGCCGACGATGGCGAGCACGGCATAGGTCAGGAAGACCGCGAACAGGAACAGCGCAAGCGGCGAGACAAAGCGCGCGCGTTCGCCGTGAATATAGCGCCGCGTCAGGTCGCCCGGCCGCCAGCTGAGCAGCGGCAGCGTGTTCCAGACCTTCCCTTCGAAATGGAAGATCGCGTGGACCAGATCGTGCCCGATTGCGCCAAAGCTGCGATGCACGTCGGCGCGCTGCCCGCAATAATGGCAATGCGATCCCGCGAGGCTGGTGCCGCAGTTGAGGCAGCGCGCGCCGGCATGGGGTGCGCCCGTGCCCCCATGCCGCGGCTCGACCGCCTGCCCTGCCAACCCGGCGGTAACCGCCGCCCCGATGCCTTCGATGTCCCCGCTCATGGCGCCCTGCCTAAAGGCGCGCGCGGCAGCGCGCAACGGGACTTTCGGGGGTCATGTAAAACGTGATAGTGGCAGCGCCATGAACGCCGAAGCCCTCTCCGCCCCGCCGATGCCCGGCGATGCCGCCGCCCTGATCGCCGACATGGGCGCGCGCGCGCGCGCCGCGTCGAAAGCGCTCGCGCTGGCGCCAACGGCGGACAAGGCGGCTGGACTGGTTGCAGCGGCGGCGCAGATTCGTGCGCGGGCGGCGGATATTCTTGCGGCCAACGCCGAGGACATGGCGGCAGGACAGAAAAACGGCCTGTCGGGCGCGATGCTCGACCGGCTGCGGCTCGACGAAGCACGGCTCGCGGCGATCGCCGACGCAATCGACGATGTCGCGGCGCTGCCCGATCCCTCGGGTGCCGAAATCGATCGCGTGACGCGGCCCAACGGGCTCGTTCTCAGCCGCGTGCGCGTGCCGCTCGGCGTCGTCGGCATCATCTATGAAAGCCGGCCCAATGTGACCGCCGATGCCGCGGCGCTCGGGCTGATGTCGGGCAATGCGGTGATCCTGCGCGGCGGCAGCGAGGCGGTGCATTCGAACCGCGCGCTTCACGCGGCCTTCGCGGCGGGGCTGGTCGAGGCCGGGCTGCCCGCCGATGCGGTGCAACTGGTGCCGACGCAGGACCGCGCCGCGGTCGGCGCGATGCTGCGCGCGCAGGGACTGATCGACATCATCATTCCGCGCGGTGGCAAGGGCCTCGTCGCGCGCGTGCAGGACGAGGCGCGCGTGCCCGTCCTCGCGCACCTCGACGGGATCAACCACCTTTATATCGACGCCGCCGCCGATCCGGCGAAAGCCGTCGAGCTTGCCGTCAACGCCAAGATGCGTCGCACCGGCGTCTGCGGCGCGACCGAGACGATCCTGATCGACCGCTCCTACCCCGCGCCGCTCGCCATCATCGACGCGCTGATCGCGGCGGGCTGCGAAGTGCGCGGCGACAAGGGCGTCGCGGCGCTGAGCCCGCATGTCGACGCGGCATCGGCGGGCGACTGGGACACCGAATATCTCGACGCGATCGTATCGATCGCCCTGGTCGACGGCCTTTCCGGCGCGCTCGCGCATATCGACGCGCATTCGAGCCGCCACACCGACGCAATCGTCACCGAGGATGCGGCGGCCGCCGAGCGCTTCCTGACGGGCGTCGACAGCGCGATCGTGATGCACAATGCCTCGACCCAGTTCGCCGATGGCGGCGAATTCGGCCTCGGCGCCGAAATCGGCATCGCCACGGGGCGTCTGCATGCACGAGGGCCCGTGGCACTCGAAGGGCTCACCACCTATAAATGGCTGGTGCGCGGAAGCGGGCAAGTCCGGCTTTGACGGCCGTCAAGCCCAGCAGAAGGGCACGATGGTTTCGCTGGGCGGCCCTCATCTTGCTGATCGCCGCAACGCCATTTTTTTGGCTTGTTGCGCGGGATGCCCTGCTCAAACTGCGCGCCGATGAAGGCCACGGAAAAGAAATCGCGCGGAACATCGTCGCCGATCGCTTGGTAGAGACGATCCGCGATTCAAAGGCAGCCCCCTTTACGCGAGAGCCACTCTATCTGACGATCATGCTCGATCCATCTTGTTTCGTGATCGACGGGAAGAGCTTCCGCCCGAGCAAGACGCCGGCCGAAGCCGGTTCGCTTCGTGACAAAAAATTTCCGTCGCTTGAAGAAATTCTCTCCAATCATCGCTGGATCGCCGAGCGCGAAGTCCGAGATCTCGTTTTTCGCACGCAAGTTTCGGACGGCTTTTCAACGGGTGAGCTAATCGCTTTGAACGGTTGCATCGCCGCGACACCGCTCGTGAGATGGTGCGAAAACAAGGTCTCCGTGCGGATCGATAAGATGGGCGACACGACCTACCGCAAGGTTGCCGCTCGTTTAGGACTAAAAGCGCAACGAGCCGGCGAACCTGATCTTGAATGTTACATGCTGCCTGAGGTTGTCGAAGGGTCAGCTGAGCCGTGATCCCCACCGGCCTCCTCGGCGGCAGCTTCAATCCCGCACACGGCGGGCATCGCGCGATCAGTTTGAACGCAATCGAGGCGCTCGGCCTCGACGAGCTGTGGTGGCTGGTGTCGCCCGGCAATCCCTTAAAGCCCAAGGCGGGCATGGCATCGCTCCCCGCGCGCCTCGGCTCGGCGCAGCACGCGGCGCGGCGTTCGCCGATTCGCGCAACGGGAATCGAGGCCGAACTCGGCACGCGCTACACGATCGACACGCTCAAAAAGCTCGTCCGGCGTTACCCGAACCGGCAGTTTATCTGGATCATGGGGGCCGATAATCTGGTCCAGTTGCCCCAATGGCGCGACTGGCGGGGGATTGCCCGACTCATGCCGATTGCGGTTATCGCGCGTCCGGGCTATAATGACCGTGCCCATGCAAGGCGTGCGATGGGTTGGCTTCGGCGCTTCGTCCGGCCCGTGGACCAGAAATTACATTGGACGGACTGGAGACCGCCCGCCCTCGTGTTCCTGCGATTTTCGCCCGATGTGCGATCCGCAACTGCGATACGGCAGGCCAACCCCCGCTGGTTCGAACGCTATGAAGGCCGCGCCTTGCGCGACCCGCTGACCCGTTCGCGCCTTGTGGACCCGACTAGGAAAGGACGCATTTGATCTCCGCAACCCAGGATGCCGCCACCGGCGCCGCATCCGCCAACGATAACGTGGATACGCTCCACGCGCTGATCCTCCACCAGCTGGATGAGGATCAGGCCCAGGAAACCATCTCCATCCCGCTTGCCGGCAAAAGCAGCATCGCCGATCATATGGTGATCGCGAGCGGCCGGTCGACGCGCCATGTCTCGGCAATCGCCGAGAAACTGGCACAGCGGATCAAGCAGGAAGCGGGCCGCCAGGTTCGCGTCGAAGGGCTGCCCAATGCCGACTGGGTGCTGCTCGATGCGGGCGATGTCATCGTCCACCTGTTCCGCCCCGAGGTGCGTAGCTTCTACAACCTCGAGCGCATGTGGTCGTTCGGCGACGCGCCGCCGGTTACCGCGGCAAATTGACGTCCGCCCCGCCTACCGGCTAGGCGGACGCTCATGTTGCTGCACATCATCGCGCGCGGGCGCATCGGGCGCGGGCCCGAGGCCGAGCTGGTCGAGCGCTATATGAAGCGCGTGACCTGGGCGCAGAAGATTTCGGAGCTTCCCGATACGGGCGGCCGTCTGCCCGCCGCGGCGGAGAATAGCCGCACCATCCTCCTCGACGAGGGCGGCGACCAGATGTCGTCGCTCGAATTTGCCAAATTGCTCGAAAAATGGCGCGACGGCGGGGTGCGCGAGGCGCGCTTCTGCCTCGGCGCCGCCGACGGTTTCACCCCCGAGGAGCGCGAAGGCGCCGATAAGGTCATCGCCTTTGGCCGCGCGACCTGGCCGCATCTGATGGCGCGCGCGATGCTCGCCGAACAATTGTGGCGCGCGACGAGCATTGTCGCGAACCACCCCTATCACCGCGAAGGGCGCCAGTGAGGCGCGCGCTCGCGGCTCTCGCGATCACCGTCGTTTTGGGCGGCGGGGCGGCGCTCGCGCTGGCGCCGATCGACATCTTCGATCCACAGGCGATCGCGGCGCGCGAGCGCATGCAGCTGATCGATGCCAAGCAACAATCGGCGGCGGCGATGGCGCGCAGTGCGTTGCTCGAAAAACAGGCGTTGGCGGCGAGCAGCGAGGCCGACCGGCTGAAGAAACGCAGCGCCGCGCTCGCCGCGCGCATCCAGTCGGCCGAGGCCGACATCGGCGCCGGTGAAGCCCGCGTCGCGCTCGTCAGCCGCCGCCTCGCGGGTCAGCGCGCGCGGCTGGCGCAGCAGCAGCAACCCTTGCTCGAACTCGCCGCATCGCTTCAGCAATTGAGCCGCCAGCCCCCCGTCAGCGTGCTCGCGCAGCCGGGATCGCTGACCGACATGGTGCATGCGCGCGCGGTAATCGACGCCGCGATGCCGGTGATCGAGCGCCGCACCGCCGGAGCGCGGCGCGAACTCGGGGCGCTGCAGACGGTGCGGCAGCAGCAGGCGATCGCATTGAAGGCGCTTTCGGCGAGCAAGACCCAGCTCGCGCAGCGCCGCGACGCGCTCACGCGGCTCGAAAATGAAGGACGGCTGCGCTCGCGCGAGCTGATGAGCAGCGCGCAGCTTGAGGCCGACCGCGCGCTCGGGCTTGGCGAAAAGGCGCGCGATATCGTCGACCTGATGGACTCGCTCGAAGCCGATAGCGCGGTGCGCGCCGAACTCGCGCAGCTCGCCGGCTCGCTGCCGCGTCCGCGCAACCCCGAAGGCAGCATCGCCGCCGCCGTACCGCCCGCCGCCGCCGAGTCCGAATTGACGCAAGGCGCCTATCGACTGCCCGTCGTCGGACGCATCGTCGCGGGGCTGGGCGAGGTCAACGAAAGCGGCGTGCGTTCGCGCGGCGTCACCATCGCAGCACGCCCGGGTGGGCAGGTCGTCGCCCCCGCCCCGGGCCGCGTCGGCTTTGCCGGCGATTATCGCGGCTATGGCAAGATCGTGATCATCGACCATGGCGGTGGCTGGGTGTCGCTGCTCACCGGGATGATCGCATTGTCGGTCGGGGTCGGCGATACGCTCGATTCGGGGGCGCCGATCGGCCGCGCCGGATCGGACGACAGTCGCATCACCGTCGAGCTCCGCCGCGCCGGCCGCCCCGTCGATATTGTCGCGATGATCGGCTGAGCGGCACCGTTAATCGCCCGTTCGGCCGCTGTCTCGCATAGGGATGCACCGCTTGACGCCCGCAGATTTGCGTAGGAGGATGGCGTGCCGGGGATTATAAGGCGGGATTGCTCTCGCGTGACTGAAAGACGCCCATGACCGAATCGACCAAGACCGCCGTGTCCCCGAAGCGCCGCTTCGCCTTGTGGCAGGGCGCCGCCGCGCTCTCGACGCTGGCGCTCGTTCCGCTCGCGACCGGCGCGATGGCGACCGTCGATTCGAAGACGCAGGAAGAAATTTCGCGCTTCATGGACGTCTATCTCGAGGTCAAATCCAACTATGTCGAACCGGTCGACGATTCGAAGCTGATCGAAGGCGCGATCAACGGCATGCTCGCCAGCCTCGATCCGCATTCGGGCTATCTCGACGCGCGGGGCTTTTCGAACCTGCGCACGCAGACCGACGGCGAATATGGCGGGCTCGGCCTGTCGGTGACGATGGAAGACGGCGTCGTGAAGGTGATCGCGCCGACCGCCGACACCCCGGCCGACAAGGCTGGCATCAAGGCCGGCGATTATATCACCCACATCAACAAGGAACTGATCTTCGGCCTGACGCTCGACGAGGCGGTAGAACAGATGCGCGGGCGTCCTGGCACCGAGATCGGGATCACCGTCGTCCGCGAAGGCCAGGACAAGCCGATCGAAATGACGCTGACGCGCGAGATCATCGACCTGAAGCCCGTCAAATGGGAAGTCAGCGGCGATGTCGGCGTGCTCACCGTCACCAGCTTCTCGGCCGACGCGACGACCGACCTCAAGGCCGCGATGATGGCGGTCGAAAAATCGCTCGGCAAGAAACCGCGCGGCTGGATTCTCGACCTCCGCTCAAACCCCGGCGGGCTGCTCGACGAAGCCGTCGGGATCAGCGACCTGTTCCTCGAACGCGGCGAGATCGTCTCGCAGCGCGGCCGCAAAAAGGGCGACATCGAACGTTATTTCGCCGAGCCCGGCGACCTCGCCGGCGGCGCGCCGGTCGTCGTGCTGATCGACTCGGGATCGGCCTCGGCGTCCGAAATCGTCGCGGGCGCACTGCAGGACCAGCACCGTGCGGTCGTGATGGGCGAACGCAGCTTCGGCAAGGGATCGGTGCAGACCGTCCTGCCGCTGACCGACACCACCGCGCTGCGCCTGACCACCGCGCGTTACTACACCCCGTCGGGCCGCAGCGTGCAGGAAGGCGGGATCGAGCCCGATATCCGCGTGCCGCAGATTTCGGATCCCGACTATGCCTCGCGGCCGAAGTTCCGCGAAAGCGACCTGCGCCGCCACCTGATCAACGAAAAGAAGGTCGACAACGGCCTGCTTGAGAAGGATGAAAAGGCCGACCCGCGCTTCACCGCGACTGCCGCCGAACTGAAGGCGAAGGGCATCGAGGACTTCCAGCTCCACTATGCGCTGCAGACGATCGGGCGCATCGGCCCGGTCGCCCCGCGCATGGCGCAAAGCGGCAAGCCGCCGGTCAAGCCCGCCAAGCCGACCGCGCGCAACTAGGGGCGCGGGACATGCTGAACTCGCGGCTTTCCGCGCCCGTCGCCGCGTTTCTTGCGCCGCTGCTGCTCTATGGCGGCGCGCTCGTGTCGCAATATGGCTTTGGCCTGCACCCGTGCGAGATGTGTTACTGGCAGCGCTGGCCGCATCAGGCGGCGATCGTGCTCGCGCTGCTCGCGCTGCTGCTGCGCGGCAATGACAAGGCGATGCGTGCGCTCACGCTGCTCGCCGCCGTCGCGATTGCGGTGAGCGGCGCGATCGGTGTCTTTCACGCCGGGGTCGAATATGGCTTCTGGGAAGGCGTCACCACCTGCGCGACCGGTGCTGCTGGCCCCGTGTCGCTCGATTCGATCATGAACGCGCCGCTGATCCGCTGCGACACCGCGCAATGGACGCTCTTCGGCATCTCGCTCGCGGGTTTCAACGCGATCTTCTCACTGGGCGCGGCCGCGCTCGTCTTGACCTTGCTGCGCCGGAAGACCACATCGGCAACATGATGAACAAGCGCACCGCATCGATGATCCGCGTCGACCAGGCGGGCGAATATGGCGCGACGCGCATCTACGCGGGCCAGCTGGCGGTGATGGGCGACCGCCACCCGATGGCGCGCGAGATCGCGCATATGGCCGAACAAGAAGAGCGGCACCGCAAATTCTTCGATGCCATGATCGCCAAGCGCGGTGTGCGCCCGACCGCGCTCCAGCCCTTCTGGAACGTCGCGGGCTTTGCCTTGGGCGCAGTGACCGCCGCCATGGGGCCGCGCGCCGCGATGGCGTGCACTGCCGCGGTCGAGACCGAGATTGATCGCCACTACCAGCACCAGCTCGACGAGCTGGGCGACAGCGATCCCCAGCTCAGCGCCGCGGTCGACGAATTCCGCGCCGAGGAGCTGGAGCATAAGGAAGCCGCGCTTGCGGCGGGTGCCGAGAGCGCCCCCGGCTACCCGGTCCTGAGCTTTGCGATCCGCGCGGGTTGCCGTGCAGCCATCGCGCTGTCGAAACGTATCTGATAGAATAACCGCTGACGCCGTTCACGACGGATGCAGGTGGTGGCTGCCATGCCGCCCGAAACGACAAAGGAAGATCGAGATGACCCGCCTCCCCCTGTTCGCGCTGATCCTCGCCGGCAGCGCCGCCGCCATGCCTGCTGCGGCACAGCAAACCGTGGTCGAGGGCGAAAAGGTCAATCAGGTTGTCGTCTACGGCGACGACCAATGCCCCAAAGGGGCCGCTGACGAAATTCTGGTCTGCGCGAAGCTTCCCGAAACCGAACGCTATCGCGTTCCAGAGATGCTCCGCGGCAATCCGCTGGACGTCCGCAACGAAGCCTGGGCGAACAAGGTTGTTGCGGTCGAACGCATCGGCCGCTTTGGCACCGACAGCTGCTCGCCCACCGGCCTCGGTGGCTTCACCGGCTGTACGCAGGCGCTGGTCGCCGGCGCGAAGGCCGAACGCCAGGCCGCGAACAAGACTGACTGGCAGGCGATGATCGCCGACGAACGCGCCAAGCGCATCGCGGGCATCGACGCCGCGTCGGACGAAGTCGAAGCCGCGGTCGTTGCCGAGGAACGCGCGCTCGCCGAACGGCAGAAGGCGGCCGAGGAACTCGAGCGTCAGGCGAGCGGCCAGGCGCCCGCGCCGACCGCCCCCGACGAAGCCGACGCGGCGCCGCTGCCGACCCCGCCGAAGCACTGAGCCGGCTTTCCGGCGAACGGTCGCGCCCGGCATTCGCCGGAGGGTGACGCCCGCCGTCAGTTCAGCAGATATGTCTGCCAGAAGAGCAGCGAAGACCAGAATGTGTAATCCACATTCTCCTTCTTGCCCCACTGGTGTCCCTCATTCGTCGCCACCAGATGCCAGGCAGTGCCGCCGCCCTTGCGCACCGCGGCCACGACCTGATCCGCTTCGGACGCGGGCACGCGCGGGTCGTTGGCACCGGTGACGACAAACAGCGGCTTGCGGATGTCTGCAACACGCGTGAGCGGCGAGATTTCCGTCAGCTTTCGGCGCTGCGCCGGATCGCGCTCGTCGCCATATTCGACGCGGCGCAGATCGCGGCGATATTCCTGCGTATTCTCGAGGAAAGTCACGAAGTCGGAGATGGCGACCACGCAGAGGTTCGCGCGCAGCTTATCGGCGAAATGCGTCGCGGCGGCGTAGCACATATACCCGCCATAGCTGCGCCCGGTCAGGCCGAAGCGCGACGCGTCGAGCCGCGCGTCCTTGGCGAGAACATCGAGGAATACCCCCATGTCCTTGACGCTGTCCTCGCGCTTGAACGGCCCGTTATCGAGCCCGACGAAGCGCTTGCCATAGCCGGTCGAGCCGCGGACGTTCGGATAGAAATAGGCGACCCCCAGCTCATTGACGATATAGTTGGTGCTGCCCAGATATTCGGGGCGCCACTGGCTTTCGGGCCCGCCATGGACGTGCATGATCAGCGGCCGTTTGCCCGGAAATTTCGCGGGATCGGGGCGATAGAGAAAACCCGACATCGCGGTGCCGTCGAAGCTCTTGATGCTCACCAGTTCGGGTTCGACGTTGCGCGCGACATCGAGCCCGCCGGTCTCGCTCTGCGTCCAGCGCGTCACGGCGAGCGTTTCGGGGTCGATGCTATAGGCATCGGCCGCGCTGCGCGCCGACGTGAAACCAATGCCGATCGCGCCCCACGGTGCGATGTCGATATGCCCAATAACACCCGCGGGCAGCGCGTCGACCGTGCGTGCCCGCCCGCTCGCGACGTCGAGTAGGCGCAGCCGGCTCACGCCCGCCTCGTTGACCGCATAGGCGATGAAACGCCCGTCTCCCGAGATGTCGAACGCCTCGACATCCCATTTTTCCGCCGGGCCGCGCGGCGTGAATGCGCCGGTCGCGGGATCGAGCGTGCCGAGGCGCTGCACGTCGCTGCCGGCGTCGCTCGCCACCCAGATCGTGCCGTCGGGCGCGAAGGAGGCGCCGCTGAAAGCGATCTTCTTTCCGTGGTCACCGACCGGCGTCATCTTTCCGCTCGCAAGGTCGAGACGGAACAGATCGGTCTTTTCGACCGACGCCGAGCGCGTGACGAGCGCCCAGCTCTTGTCGGGCGCGAACCCTGCGACCGACCAGCCGTTGCTGTCGACCTGCCCGGCCAGTCGCGCCGACGCGGGGTCGCGCGGGTCCATGACATAGATATCATTGTCGCGGCCGTTGCGGCGGGTCGAGGTGAAAGCGACGAGGCTACCGTCCTTGCTCCACGCATCGAGCGAATTGCGGCTTTTTCCGTCGGTCAGCATCGTCAGCCGGCCATCCTTCATCGCGAAAATCTGATAAAATTCGCTGCCGCCGATGTCCTTTTCGATCAGCATCACATCGCCGGTCACGGGCGACCAGCCGCCATGCGAAACCGGTTCGGCCTCGAAGGTGAGCTGTTCGCGCGCGCCGAGCGGCCGCGCGACGCGGTGAAGCTGCGCCGTGTTACCGAAACGCGTCGCGATGAGCATCGACCGGTCGGCGGGGTTCCAGCCGACGAACGCCGCGGTCCGATATTCGAGATAGGGCCGGGTCGCCGCCGCCAGCGCCGCGGGCACCGCGGGCACACCGTCGGCGACAAGCGCCGCGGGCTTCGGTTCGGCGGCCGGAGCCCCTTCCCCAGCGCCCAGCGCGGGTGCGATGGGCAAGGCAAGGGCGGCCACAACGGCGAGATAACGCATGATTGATTTCCCCGGTTTCCTGAAACGAACGGCTATGGCCTAGACGCTACCGCAGCCAGCCCCGGAAGCAAGTCGACCAACTGTACACAAGGCTCGACCATTGACCGCAATTGTGAGCCGATAAGGCGATGAATATGGCCGATTTTGAAGCAATTCGGCGCCCCGACCCGATTACGTTGCGATTCCGCGATGAATCGAGTGCAAAAATTAACGAATCACTGGCAAGCTGTCTTGACTTGGGAATTTTTGGGGCAAAACGTGCGGTTCTGGGAATCGCCAGCCTAGGGGGCTGTAATATGGCATCAGCATTTGGACCGCGCCTTTGGAGGCGCACGACCGTCAGCGTGCCGCCGGCACGGAGTCTGGGTCGCCGAATGACGTGGCATGCCGCCACCGCCCTCCTCGCTTTTGCCGCCTTGCAGATCTGGCTCGTGATGAGCGCGGTCGCTGCCGGCGCGCCGTCTGCTTTCATCGTCGTCGCGCTGGTTATGCTGCTCGTGCTCGCCCTCCCCGTCGCGCGCTCGACCGAACGGCACTGGTATCGCCTCAGCCGTCAGGCGCTCGCGAGCTGGGGCCTGCATGCGCGCTTCCGCCGCGACGTCCGCCGCCTGTGGGTTGCAGCACTCACGCTGCCCTTCCTGTGGATCAGCGGCGCGATGGCCGCCACCGACGCCATCGCGAAGATCGCGAACTGACCCTTTTTCAGCGCTGGTTTTGATTTTTTGCCGCGCGCCGTATAGGGCGCGGCCATGCTGACCGTTTCCGAAGCCCTCGATCGTGCGCAGATGCTGTGCGACGCCGCTGCGAAAGCCGGCGCCGATGCCGCCGACGCGCTCTATTATTGCAACGCCGCAACCTCGGTCTCTATGCGGCTCGGCGCGCTCGAGGATGTCGAGCGGTCCGAGGGGCAGGATATTTCGCTCCGCGTCTTCGTCGGCCAGCGCAGCGCGAGCGTATCGACCGCCGACATGGACGTGGGCGAGCTCGCCAAGCTGGTCGAGCGCTGCGTCGCGATGGCGCGCGAGGCCCCCGAGGACCCCTATGCCGGGCTCGCGCCCGAAGACCTGCTGTTCAAGGGGCAGGTTCCCGATTTCGACCTCGATGACGGCAGCGAAGCCGACCCGGCCGCGCTGCGCGAAGCCGCGCTGGTGGTCGAGGAAGCCGCGCGCGCCGTCGCCGGCGTGACGAATAGCGAGGGCGGCAGCGCAAGCCACAGCCGCACGCGCTTCGCGCTCGCGACCAGCCATGGCTTTGCCGGCGGTTACGGGTCGAGCGGCCACAGCCTGTCGGCGAGCGTCATCGCAGGCGAAGGCGCAAGCATGCAGCGCGATTATGGCTGGCACAGCGCGCATCATCTGGCGGACCTCGAAAGCGCGGCGGACATCGGCAACCGCGCTGGTACGCGCGCTGTTGCAAGGCTGAGCCCGGGCAAGGCGCCGAACGGCAAACTGCCCGTGCTGCTTGATCCGCGCGTCAGCGGCGGCATCGTCGGCCATCTGCTCGGCGCGATCGCCGGGCCCGCGATCGCGCGCGGCACCAGTTTCCTCCTCGGCAAGGAAGAGCAGACGCTGTTCGACAGCAGCATCGTGATCCGCGACGAACCGCACCGCGCACGCGGCCTGCGCAGCCGCGCCTTCGACGGCGAGGGCTTGCCCACCGCGGCGCGCGACATCGTCGCCGGTGGCAAGATCACCGGCTGGCTGCTCGACACCGCATCGGCGAAACAGCTCGGCCTGGCGCCGACCGGCCATGCCAGCCGCGGCGGCGGCGCGTCGGGGGTGGGCGCGAGCAACCTGCACCTCGCGGCGGGCAGCGTGACACCCGCGGCGCTGATGGAGGGCATCGCCGACGGCGTCTATATCACCGAACTGATCGGCCACGGCGTCAATCCGGTGACCGGCGATTACAGCCGCGGCGCGTCGGGTTTCCTGATCAAGGATGGCGCTCTCGCCGGGCCGATCGCCGAATTTACGATCGCGGGCAATCTGATCGACATGTTCGCAGGCCTGATCCCCGCGAACGACCTCGAATTCCGCCATGGCACCAACGCGCCGACGCTGCGCATCGACGGCATGACCGTCGCGTCGAGCTAGAGACCGCCGCCGATGCCCGGCCGCAACCTCGAAGCCGCGATCGCCGCGACGCGCGAAGTCGGCGACATGGCGATGGCGCGCTGGCGCGGCGAGGGGCAAGCAGTCAATGTCTGGAACAAGTCGCACGACAATCCGGTCAGCGACGTCGATCTGGCGGTCGATGCGCGGCTGAAGGCCGTGCTCGGCGCGATGGTGCCCGAGGCGGGGTGGCTGTCCGAAGAAACCGCCGACAATGAAGCGCGGCTGTCGTGCCGCGCGATGTGGTGCGTCGACCCGATCGACGGCACGCGCGATTTCATCCGCGGCCGGCCCGGTTGGTGCGTGTCGGTCGCGCTCGTGATCGACGGCACGCCCGAGTTCGGCATCCTCTACGCCCCCGCGCTCGACGAACTATGGGTCGCACAAAAGAGCCAGGGCGCGCTGCTCAACGGCGAAACGCTGCACGCCAGCCAGCGCACGACTTTCGCCGGATCGCGCGTCCCCGCCGATGCGCTGCCCAAGGTCGACAGCGACCTGGTCATCGTCACCAAGCCGAACAGCATCGCGCTGCGCATGGCGCTCGTCGCCGACGACCGCGCCGACCTCGTCGCAACGCTGCGCTGGGGGTTCGAGTGGGATGTCGCCGCCGCGGCGCTGATCGCCAGCGAGGCCGGAGCGACGGTGACCGACGCGTTCGGCGCCCCTTTGCGCTTCAATACCCCGCGCGCGCAGGCGTTCGGCGTCATCGCCTGCGCCCCCGGAATCCATGCCGCCGTTGTCGACCGCTTGCATGATCGCGCGGTCGCCCTTACATCGCCATCCTGAGCGGTGATCCACGGCTTCAAACCACCGCACTTCGCTTGACAATCAGCCCGACTCACCTTAGTTGCGCGTCCATTCCGACAGCCTGACCGGACGGCGAAGCGCCATGCGCGCATCGTGGTCCGTTTTTTGCGTTGGAAAATCAGACGCTTTGAGATGGGACCGATTGCCTACGGCCCCGTGGAGCAGGAGAAAGTTACCAATGGCACGTATTGCGGGCGTCAACTTGCCCACCAACAAGCGCGTAATCATCGCGCTCACCTACATCCACGGCATCGGTCGCAAGAGCGCTGTCGACATCGCCAACAAGCTGGGCATCGACCACACGCGTCGCGTTCAGGATCTTTCGGATGCCGAAATCCTCCAGATCCGCGAAACGCTCGACGCCGACCACACGGTCGAGGGTGATCTTCGCCGCAACACGGCGATGAACATCAAGCGCCTGATGGACCTCGCCTGCTATCGCGGCCTGCGTCATCGCAAGGGCCTTCCGGTCCGCGGCCAGCGCACGCACACCAATGCGCGCACCCGCAAGGGCAAGGCCAAGGCGATCGCCGGTAAGAAGAAATAAGGTCGAGCGCGTCCATCCGGGCGCGCTTCCTTATTTCCCCTGCCGGGGCAGCGGCGCATCGCCCGCCACCGGCCATTCAGGATTTAGGTTAGGAATATATCATGGCTCGTGAACCGCAGCGTCTTCGTCGGCGCGAACGCAAAAACATCTCGTCGGGCGTCGCCCACGTCAACGCGACCTTCAACAACACGATGATCACCATCACCGACGCACAGGGCAACGCGATTGCCTGGTCGAGCGCCGGCATGATGGGCTTCAAGGGAAGCCGCAAGTCGACCCCGTATGCGGCGCAGGTTTGCGCCGAAGACGCCGGCAAGAAGGCCGCCGAACATGGCGTCCGTACGCTGGAAGTCGAAGTCAAGGGCCCGGGTGCGGGCCGTGAATCGGCTCTCCGCGCGCTGCAGGCCGTCGGGTTCCACATCACGTCGATCCGCGACGTGACGCCGATCCCGCACAATGGCGTCCGCCCGGCCAAGCGCCGCCGCGTCTGACGTCTTTCGGGCGCGCTCCGCCGGAGCGCCGCCCGTACAAAACTCCTCGCTGGACTGGTGGTCGACCCCCACCCGTCCCGCCCAAAGCAAAGGGAAATCCATGACTGTCAATATCCGGAACTGGCAGGAATTGAAGAAGCCCAGCAACCTGGAAATCAAGGCTGGCAGCGACGGCAAGCGCAAGGCGACCTTCGTCGCCGAACCGCTCGAGCGCGGCTTCGGCCTGACGCTCGGCAACGCGCTGCGCCGCGTGCTGCTCTCGTCGCTCCAGGGTGCGGCTATCACGTCGATCAAGATCGAGAATGTGCTCCACGAATTCTCGAGCCTCGCCGGCGTGCGTGAAGATGTCACCGACATCGTCCTCAACGTGAAGCAGATCGCGCTCAAGATGGAAGGCGAAGGCCCGAAGCGGCTTCAGCTTTCGGCGACCGGTCCCGCGACCGTCAAGGCCGGCGACATCATGGTGTCGGGCGACATCAAGGTGATGAACCCGAACCACGTCATCTGCCACCTCGACGATGGTGCGACGCTGAACATGGAACTCGTTGCCGACACCGGCAAGGGTTACGTCCCCGCGACCGCCAACCGTCCGATCGACGCGCCGATCGGCCTGATCCCGGTCGATTCGCTCTACTCGCCCGTGCGCCAGGTCGCCTACAAGGTCGACAATGCCCGCATCGGCCAGGAACTGGACTATGACAAGCTGAACCTGACCGTCGAAACCGACGGCACGATCACCCCGGAAGACGCCGTCGCTTACGCCGCGCGCATCCTCCAGGACCAGCTCCAGGTCTTCGTCCACTTCGAAGAAGCGATGAACGACAGCGGCCTCATCGGCATGGCGGCTTCGCCGACCACCGCCGATGAATCGGACGTCAACCAGCTCAACCGCTTCCTTCTCAAGAAGGTCGACGAGCTCGAACTGTCGGTCCGTTCGGCCAACTGCCTCAAGAACGACAACATCATCTATATCGGTGATCTCGTTCAGAAGACCGAAGCCGAAATGCTCCGCACGCCGAACTTCGGCCGCAAGTCCTTGAACGAAATCAAGGAAGTGCTGTCGTCGATGGGCCTGCGTCTCGGCATGGACATCCCCGGCTGGCCGCCGGAGAACATCGAAGAAATGGCCAAGAAGCTCGAACAAGAGCTGCTGGGCTGAAGATAGCCGTCGCCCCAGCGAAAGCTGGGGCCGCTATCGTGGCATTGTGCCGCGAGCGATCCCAGCTTTCGCTGGGATGACGATTTCGGGAATGGGTCGGCCCGCACATCGACCTGGCTTGGGGTACCTCGAACGGCCCCTCTGACAAACGAAGGAATGAATTATGCGTCATAAATCGGGTGGCCGGAAGCTTCAGCGCACGAGCGCGCATCGCACGGCCCTGTTCCGCAACATGTCGGCTTCGCTCATCAAGCATGAGCAGATCACGACGACCGTCGCCAAGGCGAAGGAACTGCGTCCCTATATCGAAAAGCTGGTGACGCTCGCCAAGCGCGGTGGCCTTGCCAACCGTCGCCTCGCGAACAGCCGCCTGCTCGACGACACGCAGCTCAAGAAGCTGTTCGACGTGCTGGCCGAGCGCTACAAGGACCGCAACGGCGGCTACACCCGCGTGATCAAGGCCGGCATCCGCGCCTCGGACGCGGCGCCGATGGCGATCATCGAATTCGTCGACCGCGACGTCGATGCCAAGGGCCAGGATTCGGGTCCCGTCGAGCAGTATGACGACGAGGCGGAAGCCGCATAAGGCGCGCTTCTAGCGACACGAGAAACAAGGGCGGCATCCGAAAGGATCGCCGCCCTTTTTCATGCCCGATTGACATCCATCCTGTTTCGTCCGATATTTCTGTTATGACAGAAATTACCGAACATGATTCGAAACTGTCCCCGGCGGCGACCGAATTCATCCTTCATTGGGGTAATCTCGGCGGCCAGTGGGGTGTCAACCGCTCGGTGGCGCAAATCCATGCCTTGCTGTTCATCTCCGACCGCGCGCTCCACGCCGAGGAGATCGCCGAGATGCTCGGACTCGCGCGCTCGAACGTCTCCACCTCGATCAAGGAACTGCTCGGCTGGCGGCTGATCGAGCGCGTCCCGTTGCTCGGCGACCGGCGCGACCATTTCACCGCCGAAAAAGACATCTGGGAAATGGTCACGCGGATCGCCGCGGGCCGCAAGGCACGCGAGGTCGATCCCGCCGAGGCGGCGCTGAAAGCGTGCGTCGCGCGCGCCGCGAATGACCCCGGGTTCAGTCCCGATGCCAAGGCACGCCTGTCCGACATGCTCGATTTCGTGACAACGATGGGGCGCTGGCACGACGAAATGCTGAGCGTGCCCAAACCTGCGCTGATGCGGCTGATCAAGCTCGGCGCCGGGGTAACGAAGCTGATCAACTGGCGTCCGGGCAAGGGCAAGGACGCCGGTCAGGAGCGGTAGGATGCGCAGCGGTGCGGAACGACGGAGCGAGGCAGTGGTCCCGGCGGCACGCGATGCCGGCGATACGCTCGCCGACGATCGCTTTCGCCGCCTCGTTCCGCGCGCGGACTGGGACGCGCTGCCCGCCGACGTCCGGCGCCGCTTTTCGAAACGCCTCTGCGGAACCGCTGTCGCGACCTATAGCGGTGAGATTGTCTGGACGCGCCTCTCTCGCGCCGGCTGGCTGCTTGCCCAGCTCTGCCGCCTGATCGGCGCGCCGTTGCCGACGAGCGCCAGCGGCCCCGCGCCCGCCGCCGTCGCGGTCAGCAAGGACCACACCAGCGGCGGCCAGTGCTGGACGCGCCTTTATGGCCGGACGCGCGGCCATCCGCAGGTGATCCACAGCGCGAAGAGCTTTGCGGGCCCAACCGGACTCGAAGAGCATATCGGCGGAGGCTTCGGCATGGCGCTAACGGTCCGTGCCGAAGCCGATGCGCTGATCTTCATGTCAGACCATTATTTCTGGCAGCACAGGAGGCTTCGGTTCCGCCTTCCTCGCTGGCTCGCCCCCGGCGCAACGGTCGTGACGCACCAGCATCTCGGCAGCGGCCGCTTCGCCTTCGACCTCAAGATCACACACCCGCTGTTTGGCGAGCTGCTCAATCAGCACGGATTGTTCCGCGATGCCTGACGCGGCCGGCCCGATCATTCTGTTCGACGCCGAATGCGTGCTGTGCTCGGCCAACGCGCAGTTCGTGCTGCGGCACGACAAGGTCGCGCGGTTCCGCCTCGCATCGATCCAGGGGGTGGCGGGTGCCGCGCTGTGCCGCGAACATGGCCTCGATCCGCGCGACCCGACGAGCATTCTAATTATCGATGGCGCACGCGTTCGGCGCGACAGCGATGCCGTGCTCGCAATCTATGAGGGACTCGGATGGCCGTGGCGGGTGCTCGCGCTCTTTCGCCTGGTCCCGGCATTCTTCCGGGACCCCATTTACCGCTGGATCGCGCGCCATCGCTACCGTCTGTTCGGAAAGCGCGCGACCTGCTGGGTCGCGCCGCCCGAATATCAAAACCGGATATTAGAATGAAGATATTGATCCTCGGCGGCTATGGCGTGTTCGGCGGACGCCTTGCTGAACTGCTCGCCGACGTGCCCGACATCGACCTCTTCATCTGCGGCCGCGACCTCGGCCGAGCGGAGCGCTTCTGCACCGCCTATCGCGGCATCGCGCGCGTCAATCCGCATAGGCTCGACCGGCGCGATACCGCTGCGGCGCTGGATCGGCTCCGTCCCGACCTCGTCGTCGATGCTTCGGGACCCTTCCAGGATTATGGCGCCGACGGCTATCGGGTGGTCGAGGCGTGCATCGCGGCGAAAGTCGACTATCTCGATTTCGCCGACGGCGCCGATTTCGTCTTCGGCATCGACCGCTTCGATGCCGCGGCGAAGACCGCGGGCATCTTCATCCTGTCGGGGGTCAGCAGTTTCCCCGCGCTCACCGGCGCGGTGTTGCGCGAAATGGCAAAGACGATGGACGTCCGCGCGGTCGAGGGCGGGATCGCGCCGTCGCCCTTTGCGGGCATCGGGCTCAACGTGATGCGCGCGGTCGTCGGCTATGCCGGCGCCCCGGTGAAGCTGCGACGCGGCGGCAAGGATGCGCACGGCATCGGGCTTGCGGAAAGCCTGCGCTATACCGTCGCGGTCCCCGGCCGGCTGCCACTCAGGAACATCCATTTCTCGCTCGTCGACGTCCCCGATCTCCAACTCATTCCGCGCGCCTGGCCTGCGCTCACCGATATCTGGATGGGCGCGGGGCCGGTGCCCGAGATCCTGCATCGCATCCTGAACCTGCTGGCAAAAGCCCGCGCGCGCTTTCGCCTGCCGTCGTTCGAACCCTTCTCGCGCCTCTTCTACGCGGTGCTCAACCGCATGCGCTTCGGCGAGCATCGCGGCGGGATGTTCATTCGCGCGCGCGGGCTTGCCGAAGGAAAAATGGCCGAACGGAGCTGGCATCTTTTGGCCGAAGGCGATGATGGGCCCTATATCCCGTCGATGGCGATCGAGGCGATCGTCCGCAAATTGCGCGCCGGCGATCGTCCGGCCGCCGGCGCGCGGTCGAGCGTCGATGCGCTGAGACTCGCCGACTATGACGCGCTGTTCGCGAACCGATCGATTCACACCGGCTTTCGCAGCGAAGAGCCCGACGCGCCGCTCTATCGTCAGCTTCTCGGGACCGCCTTCGACACGCTGCCGCCGACGCTTCGGCTGCTGCACGGAAGCAAGGCCGAACGCCGGTGGCAGGGTCACGCCGAAGTGCGCCGCGGCACCGGGCTGCTCGCGCGGATCGCCGCCGCGATCGTCGGCTTTCCGAAAGCGGCTGCGCGCGTCCCCGTCACGGTCGCCTTTACGCCCGAAAAGGGCGGCGAACGCTGGGTCCGCGAATTCGGCGGCGAGCGCTTTGCGTCGTTGCAGTCGCGCGGCACCGGCCGGAACGACTATCTGCTCGTCGAGCGCTTCGGCCCGCTATCGTTCGCGATGGCGCTCGTGGTCGAGAAGAACCGCCTTCATCTGGTCCCGCGCCGCTGGTCGGCCTTTGGCGTCCCGATGCCGCGCTGGCTGATGCCGCGCGGCCCCAGCTTTGAAACCGAGGCCGACGGCAGCTTTCGCTTCGACGTCGAAATCGCCGCGCCGCTGATCGGATTGATCGTCGCCTATCGCGGATCGCTCGATCCCGCCTGACGGGCATCAAATCCCCTTGCCCGCCCCTTGCCGATGCTTACATATCGACGCACGATAATTTCCCGCAGAGAATGAGGATCGCCTTGCCATGTCCCGTAAAGCCCTGTCCGCGCCGCTCGCGCTCGTTGCCCTGACGATGATCCCGGGCGCAGCAGCGGCGGCCGACGCCGCGGCGACATCGGCGACGGCCAAGGCCTTGACCTATCCCGACACCACGCGCGGCGACACGGTCGATCCGCAGTTCGGCGTCGACGTTGCCGACCCCTATCGCTGGCTGGAGGACGACGTCCGCGTCAATCCGAAGGTCGCCGACTGGGTCGCGGCGCAGAACAAGGTCACCGACACCTATCTCGAAACGCTGCCCGGCCGCGACAGCTTCAAGGAGCGGATGACCGAGCTTTACAATTACGAACGCTTCGGCCTGCCGACGAAGGCCGGAACGCGCTATTTCTATAGCCGCAACGACGGGCTGCAGCCGCAGTCGGTGCTCTATGTCCGCGAAGGGCTCAAAGGAGAAGGTCGCATACTGATCGACCCCAATAGCTGGGCGAAGGACGGCGCGACCGCGCTCGGCGAGTGGAACCCGTCGGAAGATGGCAAGCATCTCCTCTATTCGGTGCAGGACGGCGGCACCGACTGGCGCATCGTGCGCGTCAAGGATGTCGCAACGGGTCAGGACCTGTCCGACGAGGTGCGCTGGGTCAAATTTTCGGCACTCGACTGGGCGAAGGACGGCAGCGGCTTTTATTATTCGCGCTTCCCCGAGCCTAAAGAGGGCGAAGCCTTTCAGTCGCTCAACGAAAATCACAGCGTCTATTTCCACAAGCTCGGGACGCCGCAGAGCGCGGACGTGCTGATCCACGCGACCCCCGACAAGCCCAAGCTCAACAACAGCGCGGTCGTCACCGACGACGGCCAATATCTGCTCGTCGTCTCGTCCGAAGGCACCGACGAACGCTATGGTCTGACGCTGTATCCGCTCGGCAAGCGCGGCGCGAAGCCGATCACGCTTGTCGACGATTTTGCGAACAACTGGGAATATGTGACCAATGAGGGTACGCGCTTTACCTTTGTCACCAACAAGGGCGCGCCGCGCGGACGCATCGTGTCGCTGGACATCAAAAAGCCCGCCGCGCTGACGCAGCTGGTCGGCGAGAATGAGGCGACGCTGGTCGGCGCATCGCGCGTCGGCAACCGGCTGATTCTCTCCTACCTCGGCGATGCCAAGTCGGAGGCGCGCATGGTCGCGCTCGACGGCAAGCCGATCGCCAACATCAATCTCGCCGACATCGGCGCGGCCTCGGGCTTCGGCGGCAAGTCGAGCGATCCCGAGACCTTCTACAGCTTCTCGAGCTATGCGCGGCCGACGACGATCTATCGCTTCGACACGCAGACCGGGAAGAGCGAGATTTTCGCCGAACCGAAGCTGACCTTCAAGCCCGCCGACTTCAGCGTCGAGCAGCGTTTCTACAAGTCGAAGGACGGCACCGAAGTGCCGATGTTCGTCGTGATGAAAAAGGGCCTCGACCGCAGCAAGGGATCGCCGACATTGCTCTATGGCTATGGTGGCTTCAACGTCTCGATGACCCCCGGCTTTTCGCCGACCAAGCTCGCCTGGGTCGACAAGGGCGGCGTGCTCGCGATCGCGAACCTGCGCGGCGGCGGCGAATATGGCAAGGCGTGGCACGACGCCGGGCGCCTCGACAAGAAGCAGAATGTCTTCGACGATTTCATCGCCGCGGGCGAATATCTGATCGCCGAAGGTATCGCAGGCAAGGGCCAGATCGCGATCGAGGGCGGATCGAACGGCGGGCTGCTCGTCGGCGCGGTGACCAACCAGCGCCCCGACCTGTTCGCCGCGGCGCTGCCCGCGGTCGGCGTGATGGACATGCTGCGCTTCGACCGCTTCACCGCCGGCCGCTATTGGGTCGACGATTATGGCTATCCGTCAAAGGAGGGCGATTTCAAGAATCTGCTCGCCTATTCGCCGTACCATAATATCAAGGACGGCACCGCCTATCCCGCGGTGCTGGTGACGACCGCCGACACCGACGACCGCGTCGTGCCGGGGCACAGCTTCAAATATACCGCAGCGCTCCAGCATGCGAAGGCGGGCGACAAGCCGCACCTGATCCGCGTCGAAACGCGCGCGGGCCACGGCAGCGGCAAGCCGACCGACAAGATCATCGCCGAGGCGGCCGACAAATATGCCTTTGCGGCGAAGTGGACGGGGCTGAGCGTCGAATAATGTCCTTCGCCCTCGCCTTCTCCGCCACCGATCCCGCCGAGCGCTGGGCCGAGGCGGGTGACGCCGCGGCCGCGCTCGTCGCGGGCGAACCCGACGGCATCGCCAATATGGCGAATGTCGCGGCGCTGATCTGGCAGGCGATCCCCGACCTCAACTGGGCAGGCTTCTATCGCTTCGACGGGACCGAGCTGGTGCTTGGCCCGTTCCAGGGCAAGGCGGCGTGCATCCGCATTCCGCTCGACAAGGGCGTGTGCGGGGCCGCTGCGCGGCTTCGCGTCACCCAGCGCGTCGACGATGTCCACGCCTTTCCCGGCCATATCGCGTGCGACGCCGACAGCCGCAGCGAGCTCGTCGTGCCGGTGATCGCGAACGACCGGCTGGTCGGCGTGCTCGACCTCGACAGTCCGATCCCCGGCCGCTTCACCGCCGCCGACCAGGCAGGTGCCGAAGCGCTCGTCGCGCGCATCGCGGCCGCGCTCGCGGCCTGAAACCCCGCCCCAAATCGGGACAGATAAGTCACGGTTAACGGATTCGCGAAAAGGCGCTAATTTTGCTAACAAACTGTTAACCAATCGGTTCGGCCGAGGGAACAGGGAGTAAGTCATGCGCACGTTCGTGTTGTTGGGAATGGCCGCAGGGTCGTTGTTGCTGGCGAGCCATACGCGCGCCGAGCAGCCCGCGCTCGACTATGGCGTTCCCGCCGATCCCGATACCCGTGTTTACACCGGCTATCCCGACCGCGTGCCGAGCGAAGTCGATTATCGCCACGTCAATGGCACCTATGACGCCGAGGGCCGCTGGACCGGCACCTGGGACGGCACGTACGAGACATCCGACGGCCGCCGCTACGAAGGCCGTTATGAAGGCACGATCGAGGGCCATGGCGCCGGCTATCCGCCGCCGCCCGCTTACGACCCCCGTTATCACGGTGGGTATGACGCGCGTTACGACGAAGAGATGGAACGCCGCTGTGGCCGGGGGGGCACAGTGGGCGGCGCGGTTGTCGGCGGGCTCGTGGGGGGCATCGCCGGCAACCGCATAGCCGGACGCGGCGACCGCACCGCGGGCACGCTGATCGGCGGCGGGCTCGGCGCGCTGGCCGGCAGCGCGATCGGCAGTGCAGCCGACAAGAAGAAATGCGACGAATATTGGTCGAGCCGCAGCGCCCGCTACCAGGGTGGCCATTATCAGGGCGGCTATTATCCCGGCGGCACCTATCCCGGTGGCTATGCGACGACTTACCAGCACAGCGGCTACGGCTATGGCTACGGCTATTACACCCCCGGCGTCGTCGTCACGACGATCATCAACGGCGCGCCGATCGTGACCGAAACGGTCGAGACGTCGACGCGCACCTATTATGAAAATGTTCCGGTGCGGAAACGCTATGTCGCGAAGAAAAAGTGGAAGCCGAGACCCAAGGCCGCGCCGCGCTGCGTCTGCTGATACCCGGGAACAGGTCTGGTCATCTGTAACAGGCCCGTCATCCCAAGGATGGCGGGCCTTTCGGTTCTTTTCGTCATCCCGGGCTTGACCCGGGATCCCGCTTTTCCGGCGTATCGATCGCAAGCGGGACCCCGGATCAAGTCCGGGGTGACGATAAAAGGAAGGATGCCACCAAGCTCGCCTCATCGGGCGGCGGCCACGGTTCAGCGGTGCGAAAGCATCGCGCGCGTAGGGCGGTGACATTGCGGGCTGGACCATCCTGAGCCCGCCGAAGGGGAGCTTCCCTCGATGCGTAAATTGACCAGCTTCACCACCGCAGCGGCGATCGTCCTGACCTCGGTCGGTCTCAGCGCCGTGCCCGCCGAAGCGCGCGGGCGCCATCATCATGGCGGCTGGGGTTATCGCGACCGCGACAATATCAGCACCGGCGACGTGCTCGGCGGGCTGCTCGTCATCGGCACGATCGCCGCCATCGCGAGCTCGGTGAGCAAGAACAAGCGCGAGCGGGCGCCCGACTATCGTTACGAGCCGCCTTATCGCGGCGACGACCAGCGGCAGGAGGTGCCGCGCTACGAACCCGATGCACCGAACGACATCACCCCCGGCGCCTATGGCCGCGGCGAGGCCGAAGGGCGCGCCGCCGACGCCTGCAGCTGGGCGGTCGAGGGCGAGATGGGCGACGACGCCCGCGTCGACAGCATCACCGGCACCGAGCCGAACAACGGCGGCTGGTACGTCACCGGCACCGCCTCGCGCCTTGGCGGCGAGGTGAGCAGCTTTGGCTGCAGCTATCGCAATGGCCGCGTTGTCGACGTCAATTTCGGCTGACACTATCCACACCGGTAAAAGGCCTCTCGCCTCCGTGGCGAGGGGCCTTTTTCCTTTATGAACGCCAGCGAAACCAAGTCTGAACCCCAGATAAGCGGTGGGTTCAGCGCCCTGTCACAGCCACACCGGTAAACCGTCTCCAACAGGCCGCGAAGCTGCTGCCTGCGCTTAAGGAGACCGAACCATGGCTATCAAAACCACCCTGACCAAAGCCGCAATTGGTGCGGCCACCGCCGGCGCGATGCTGATGAGCGCCGCCCCTGCCGCCGCGCGCGATCGCTATGACCGCGACGGAATCAGCGCGGGCGAAATCATCGCCGGCGCCGTCGTAATCGGCGGCCTCGCGGCGATCCTGTCGAGCGGCGACAACGACCGCTACGACCGTTATGATGGCCGCTACGACGATCGCTATCGCGGGCGCTACGACGATCCCCGCTACGGCTATGGCTATGACTATAACCGCTATGGCAACAGCCGCCGCGCGGTCAGCCAGTGCGTCGGCGCCGTCGAGCGCGGCAGCCGCCGCTATGGCCGCACTGACGTGACCGAGGTCACCAGCATCGACCGCAAGCGCGACGGTTACCGCGTCAAGGGCCGCGTCATCGTGCGCGATGGCTATGGCGACCGCTGGGGCCGCGGCGGCTATTACGACAAGGGCAAGTTCACTTGCGAGGTTCGTTATGGCCGCGTCCAGGACATCCGCTTCTCGGGCCTCGGCTAACCGTCAAAGCCCCTCTCCTAAAGGAGAGGGGCTTTTCTTTATTCACGTTGGGCGGCATGAAGCCATCTGCCCGCGCTCGTGCTTGGCTATCCGGCGATCCGCTTCACCGTCGGCGTCGAAGATTAGGCCCACCAGCATCAGGTCAGCATCGACGGCGCGGTCAGTTCGAACACGACGGTGAAATGGGCGCCGGTTAAGGACGCTGCCGCCTATCGGCTGTACTGGCGCCGCGCCGACCGCAACGACTGGTCCGACGGCCGGGTCGTCCTGTCGGATGCTTCGACCGAGGTCGTGTGGTCCGGTGCAATCGTCGACGATAATTTCTTTGGCGTTTCAGCGCTTTCCGTGGACGACCGCGAAAGCATCGTCACCTTGGGCGGGCTGCCGCCGGCGCAATAATTACCGAACACGCTATACGAAAATTTACCTTCTGCCTTTACGACTATCGGAGGACCACAATAATCGGCCGACGTGGGGGTCAGCCGACAGAGATGAGTCGCGCATGTCCAGTCCCGAGGCTTCCCCAGCCTCATCCGTCCCCGCCGAGAAGCGCCAGCCGCGTCAGTCGCGTCTGGTAAAGGGCGCGCTTGCCTGCGCGCGGCTCGGCCAATTCGATGTAACGATCCGCAACGTGTCCGAAACCGGCATCGGCGGACAGGGGCCCGTTGCGCTCAATATCGGCGAGCGAATCACTGTGTTTCTGCCCGGCCACGACCCGATGCTGGGCACTGTCCGCTGGGTCGTCGACAAAAGATTCGGCATCGAGACCGACCGGCCGATCGACACGGCATTGCTCCGCGCCGCGCACGGGGGGGCGGCTCCGGCAACCCATGCCGTCGCCTCTGGCTTCGAGATCGTCCCGCCCCCCAGCGCCCCCGCACGCCGCCCCGGCCTCGTCCTCGGCGCTGCCCAACCGGCGCACTCCGGCCGCAGCGTGTGGCAAGGCAAACGGCAGTGAAGCAGTTTGGCGTTAGGGTGCTGAGCTAATGTTCCGACATTCGTCATTCCCGCGGACGTGGGAATGACGAAGGAAGAAAGAGCGCGGCCACGCCCGGTCTTGAGCGGCCGGACGGGTGCGCTTCCTTTGGGCCGAACGGCCGGATTCAGCCCGCCTGCGGCATCCCCTGACAGAAATATTGAATTGCAAATGACTCGCAATAACATATAAGCCCGCCGGCGCGGCTTGTCGCGCGCGCTGGAAAGGGAAGCGATGTACGCCTTTGTCGATCGCCGGGTGGACAGCCTTTGCAACAGCGGTCGTTTCCTGCTCTGGGCGATGCGCGGGTGGGTTCACGCCGCCGAGCGCGGGCGATGCCCGCCGCAGGTGCTCCATCGGGGCTTTGCTGCGGTCGGTGCCGCGGGCGCCCTGCCCGACTTTCACGTTGCGATGGCGCTGCTTGCCGGCGATGCGGTCGAAACCCTGCTGCTCGCGCCCCTGCCCTGTCTCCAGATTTCAGAGGATGAAGCAATTCTGCTTGGACTCTGGCGCGATTTTTCGCTTGAGAACGCCGCAAATGCCCATGCGACGCTGGCCTTGCTGGCCGAGGGAGAAAGCGTCGGCCCGATCGCCAAAGCGATGGGCGCCGCGACCGACCGGCTGGTCGCGACGGGATTCGATATGCCGGCCCTCGCGGCCGGCACCATGACACATCAGGAAAGTCCAAAGTGATGAGTGACCGTATTGCCGAAGCCGCCAAGCTGGCCCCCTCCGCCTCGCTGACCGTCGAGGAGGTGCGTTCGGTGCGTCATTGGAACGAGCATCTGTTCAGCTTCACGATCACGCGGCCGCCGAGCTTTCGCTTTCGCTCGGGCGAGTTCGTGATGATCGGCCTGCCCGGCGAAGGCCGCCCGCTGCTCCGCGCTTACTCGATCGCGAGCCCCGCCTATGCCGACGAGCTCGAATTCCTGTCGATCAAGGTGCCCGACGGCCCGCTGACCTCGCGCCTCCAGCTGATCCAACCGGGCGATCCGGTCTATCTCGGCCGCAAGCCGACGGGGACGCTCGTCGCCGACGCGCTGACCCCCGGGCGGCGTTTGTTCATGCTGTCGACCGGGACGGGGCTCGCCCCTTTCCTCAGCCTCGCGCGCGACCCCGACATTTACGAGCGTTTCAACCAGATCGTGATCGTGCATTGCGTGCGGCAGGTCAGCGACCTCGCCTTCCGCGACGAGCTCGAAAGCCAGCTTGCGGGCGATCCGCTTGTGCAGGATCAGGCGCTCCTCCAGTTCCACTATCTGCCGACGGTGACGCGCGAGCCCTTCCCCACGACGGGCCGCATCGACGCGCTGATCGAAAACGGACTGCTCTTTGGCCATCCGCTGACCGGCCCGAGCGCCTTCGATTCCACCACCGACCGCATCATGATGTGCGGCAGCATGGCGATGATCCGCGACCTCGAGGCGCGCTTCGAGGCGCTCGGCTTCAAGGAAGGCTCGAACGCCGCGCCCGGCGACTTCGTCATCGAGCGCGCGTTCGTCGGTTAGGACCAAATCCCGTCAGGGCTTGTCCGCGTATGCCTTCACCAGGTCGAACATATAGTCGCGCCCGACATAGACCGAACGCACTTCCATGCGTTCGTTGAGGCCGTGCGCGCCATTGCCGTCGGGGTCGCCCCACATGCCGGGGATGCCATAGGTCGGGATGCCGACCGCACCCAGAAAGGTCGCGTCGGTATAGCCGTTCGCCATCGACGGGATGACCTTCAGCCCCGGCCAATATTTGTCGACGAGCGTCTGCATCGGGCCGAGGATCTTCGGGTCGAGCGGCGGCGCGGGCGGTGCGGGGCGTTTGGGCGGGAGCTGGGTGATCGTGACGCCCGGATCGCCGATCACACGTCCGAGTTCGTCCTTGATCGATTCGATGCTGTGGCCGGGGAAGATGCGGCAATTGATGTTCGCGCCCGCGCGCTGCGGCAGCGCGTTCGGGGCATGGCCGCCATCCAGCAACGTCGCGACGCAGGTGGTGCGCAAATTGCTGTGGAGGAACGGGTCCTTGTTGACGATCGCCTCGGCCGCCTTGTCGGCGGGGTTCTTCGCCAGCGCGGCCATCGCCCTGCCCGTCTCGTCGCCGCGCGCGGCGCCGGCTTCGGCAAAAAAGCGCCGCGTCGTGTCGGTCATCTCGACCGGGAAATCATAATCCGCAACCTTGGTGAGCGCGCGCGAAAGCTCGTAGATCGCATTGTCGGGCACCGGCGCCGAGCTGTGCCCGCCGGGGTTTCTCGTCTCCAACCGGAAGTTCGCGAAGGTCTTTTCGCCGACCTGCACCGACTGGCCGAGCACCTTGCCCTTGCCGTCGCTGTCGCCGCCGCCGCCTTCGTTCAATGCAAATTCGGCGTCGATCAGGTCGCGCTTGTTCGCGGCAAGCCATTCAACGCCGTTGAACGCACCATTGGTTTCCTCGCCGCAGGTCAGCGCGACCTTGACCGTGCGCTTGGGCTTGTAGCCCGCCTGCTGGAAACGGATCAGCGTGTCGACCCACACCGCGGCCTGCGCCTTGTCGTCGGCGGTGCCGCGGCCATAGAAATAGCCATTCTCCTCGACCATGACGAACGGGTCGCGCTCCCAGTCGGCGCGCTTCGCCTCGACGACGTCGATATGCGCGACGAGCAGGAGCGGCTTCGCGGTCTTGCTGGTACCCGGATAGACGGCGACGAGACCGCCTTCCTTGGGGTTTTCAGCGGTGGCGAACAGGGTCAGCTGGCTCGCCGGTATGCCCGCCGCCTTCAGCCGCGTGGCCATGCGCTCCGCAGCGAGCGTGCAGCTGCCCGACGAGAGCGTCGTGTTCGTCTCGACCAGCTCCTTGTAAAGGCCGCGGAACGCAAGCTGGTCGGGGCGCGGCTGCGCCTCGGCGGCAATCGCGGGCGCCGCAAGCAGCATGGCGGACGTCAGCAGCGCGGACAGCGTCTTCATCAAATTCTCCCCTGTTTTGGGATGAAGGGAGCAGAAAGACGGCATCGCCGCAAGCCGCGATGCGCGCACCTCTTGCGCCACGACGGGCTTTCGCGCAATTCGGGCCATGGGAGAGGACCAAGCGTGACACGAATGAATGACGACCCGCCGGGGCTGGTGGCGCGCGCGGTGCGCCGCCTGCTGCTTTTGCTGTACCGGATTCGCGGATGGAAAGCCGTCGGCGAGGTGCCCGAACCGCGCCGCTTCATCCTGATCGCGGCGCCGCACACGAGCAACTGGGATTTCGTCAATTTCCTCGGGCTGACCGCAGACCTGAAGATCCGGCCCTTTTTCATGGCGAAGTTGTCGCTTTTCCGCTGGCCGATCGGCGGCTTTATCCGCCAGATGGGCGGCGTCCCGGTCGATCGCCGCGGCGGCGGCAATGTCGTCCAGCAGATGGTCGATGAATTCGCGCGCCGCGCCGAATTCATGCTCACCGTCGCGCCCGAGGGCACGCGCGGCAAGGCGGCGAAATGGCGCACCGGCTTTTATCAGATCGCGATGGCGGCCAAAGTGCCGCTGGTGGTCGGCTTCATGGATTATGGCACCAAGACCGGCGGGCTCGGCCCGCTGATCTGGCCCACGGGCGACTTTCGCGCCGACATGTTGAAGGTATTTGAGGTATATAGGAGCCATAGCGCTCGATTCCCCGAGCGGCAGGCGCGCTCGATCGATGATATCGTCGGCCGCGATGAGGTACCGGACATGCGCGCGTGAGTGACGCAATTTTGCTCCTGACGATCAATTTCGGCGGATTGCTCGGCGTGATCCTGCTGCTCTGGGGCATCGCGACGCTGATCCGCGACGTATCGTTCATCGACGCCTTCTGGGCGTTCGGCATGGTACTGCTCGCGTGGGGCACATGGTGGCAGGTCGGCGCAGAGGGCGCGCATGCCAAGCTGCTCCTCGGCCTGACCTCGCTATGGGGGCTGCGGCTCGCGATCCACCTGACGATCCGCTGGGCGAGCCATGGCGAGGATCCGCGCTACAAGAAAATCCTCGCGCACTCGATGGAGAAGCGGAAGTGGAGCTGGGCGAAGACCGCGCTGCTCATGGTGTTCCTGACGCAGGCGCCGTTGCTCTTCATCACCTGCCTGCCCGCGCAGATCGGTATCTGGGCGAGTGCGGCCGACCCCGTGGCAACGTTGGATGTCCTCGGCTGGGTCGGCGCGGTAGCGGCGCTGACCGGCATCGCGTTCGAAAGCATCGGCGACGCGCAGCTCGACGCCTTTCGGAAAAACCCCGCGAACAAGGGCAAGGCGCTCGACACGGGCCTCTGGCGTTATACGCGCCACCCCAATTATTTCGGCGATGCGCTGACATGGTGGGGCCTCTGGCTGGTCGTCGCCGACCTCGGCTGGGCGCCCGCGCTCGCGAGTGTGATCGGGCCGGTCTTCCTGACCTTCACGCTCACCAGATGGTCGGGCAAGGCACTTCTCGAAAAGGGGCTGCACAAGACGCGGCCCGATTATGTCGACTATGTCGCGCGCACCTCCGGATTCATTCCATGGCCGCCAAAGACCAGGGTTTAGGCGGCGAGGAAAGCCCGGCCGATGTGTCGGCGCTCGGCGACGCGCCGCGTATTCGCGCGATATTGATCGAGGCGGCGCGCGCGGGGCGGAGCGTCAGCTATTCCGAACTGCTCGGCGACCTCGGTTTCCGCTTCACCCGGCCCAAGATGCGTGCGGTGTGCCGGACGCTCGAAGAAGTCGACCGGCTCAGCGCGCTCGATGGCGAACCCGATCTGGCGGTGCTGGTGGTGCGCGAAAGCGACCGGCTGCCGGGGCAAGGCTGGTGGGTCGGCGGAACGGCTTTGTTGCTCGGCTATGACGGCCCGTGGGAAGGGGCGGCGGCGGCGCGGTTTATTCGCGAGCAGCAGCAGGCGGTGTTCGATTATTGGGAGGGGCGGTAGGCTGATTTCGACCAGTTGCTGACATATCCATCATCGTCACCCCGGACTTAATCCGGGGTCCATGACTTCAACGCTGCGGTGGATCCCGGATCAAGTCCGGGATGACGAAAGGAGGGGATGGCAGCTAACCACCCCGGAACCGTCATGCGCTTATTTCTTCAACCCGATCTCGCGCAGCCGCTCCTGCAGATACTCGTCCGCCGTGATCGGCGTCGGATATAAATTCGGGTGCGACGCGTCGACGCAGCTTTCGAGCGTCTCGATCGGATAGTCCGAGCGGAAGTGCAGAAAGAAGGGCATCGAATAGCGCGCGACGCTCGCGCGGCCCGCATCGGGGTTGCGGACGCGGTGCGTGGTCGAGGGCAGCTTGTTGTTGGTCAGCCGCTGGAGCATGTCGCCGACGTTGACCGCCATTGCGCCCGGAGGCGGCGAGACGGGGAGCCAGCTGCCGTCCTTATCGAGGATTTCGAGCCCGGCTTCTTCTGCGCCGAGCAGCAGCGTGATCGTGTTGATATCCTCATGCGCCTCTGCACGGATGCCCTTCGCGGGGGCTTCGACCGGCGGATAATGGAGCAGGCGCATCACGCTGTTGCCGTCGGCGACCGTGTCGTCGAAGAAATCGGGCGCGAGGCCGAGGTAGCGCGCGATACCGGAGAGGAGACGCGCGCCGACGCGGTCGAATTCGGCGAAGAGCTTGTCATAGGCGGTACGAAAGCCGTCGACCTCGGCGGGCCAGACATTGTTCGGCTGCTGCGCCGCGAGGCGGTGCCCCGCGGGCAGGTCGCGGCCGACATGCCAGAATTCCTTGAGGTCGACTTCCTTCGCGCCCTTGGCGATCTCGGTCCCGAACGGAGTGTAGCCGCGCGCGCCACCGCCACCGGCGATATGATAGGCGCGCTTGGTTTCCTCGGGCAACGCGAAAAAGGCTTTCGCCTTGTCCCAGGCTTGGTCGATCAGCGCGGGGTCGATGCCGTGATCGGTGATCATCGCGAAACCGAAGCGTTCGAACGACGCGCCGAAATCCTTCGCGAACTGGTCGGCGGGGAGCGACATCGAAATGGTGGGAACTGCGGCAGTCATCTTATCATCCATATTGGGCGAAGCTTAGGCCTTCGCGACTCTGTTCCCGCATGTAGGACCGTCGACGAGGCAGGGAAAGAGGCTCGCTCTTTTCAAACCGGCGATGCTTGCTAAGAGAGCGCATGGCAAAATCATATTGGCTGATGAAATCCGAACCCGACGCCTATGCGTGGGAACAACTCGTCGAGGACGGCACCGGGATGTGGGACGGGGTACGCAACCACACCGCCAAACTCAATCTGATGGCGATGAAGGTCGGCGACGAGGCGCTCTTCTATCACAGCAATATCGGCAAGGAATGCGTCGGGATCATGGAGATCACCGAAGAGAGCTTTCCTGATCCGACCGCCGAAAAGGGCGCGCCGTGGGTCGTGGTGCGCGTCGCGCCCGTTCGTGCGCTTGCCAACCCGGTGACGCTGGCGGCGATCAAGGCTGATCCCAAGCTCGCCGACATGGATTTGATCCGCCAGTCGCGGCTGTCGGTCGGGCGCGTAACGCCCGCTGAGTGGAAGCATATCTTGAAGAAGTCCGAGCAGCCCGAGGGCTGAGCCGGCTTACTGGCCGCGCAGCTTGACCTGCAGATGCTTCGCCACCGACGGGTGAAGCGGGTTGACGAATTCGCAACCATAATTGTTGCCATCGGCGCGGCGAACGACGGCTTCCAAAGGCTGGAGCCCGGGCAGGTTCACCCAGATATGCTTGCCGATCTGCGGCCGGAAAAACGTCACCATGCGAAAGCCCGTCGACGACAGGTCGAACAGTTCGACGTCGAAGGGGTTTAGCCCCGGTTCGCGGAAACGCGCGCGTGCGGTCACGGGTGCGCGCTCGGCGCCGCGCCCGGCGGTGGGCGCTTTTCTGGTTTCGATGGTGCGATTCCCCAACACGGATTCGGTCCCTGCATTTCATTCTTGGTCGAACTGCTTTTAGGCCGCCGTTGGTTACCCCAAAGTGAAGCGATATGGTGAAAATCGGCTACACCGGCGGGGTGTCGCCAACCGCCATCAACTGGCTGGGAAAAGGGACCGCGAGCGCCACGGCGGCGCGCCATTCACCGCTCAGCCAGATAGCATAATCCTCCGGGCGAAGGATCACCGGCATGCCCTTTGGCTGATGATGCGCAACCAGCCGATTGGCATCGGTCGTAAGCACCGCGAAGCAGGGCCAGTCATCGCCCTGCCGATGGATTCCGGCAAAAGCGAAGACCGGCCGCGACGGCACCGAAAACCAGTGCTGGCGCCGCGCGCCGTCGGCGCCCGACCAATAGGCAAAGGCGGTCGCGGGGATCAGGCAGCGGAGTTCGGCATGGCGCAGCGTGCCGATCCAGAACGGGCTTTCAAGGTTGCGGACGCTGGTGACCGGCCGGTCGCCCTGCGGCGGCGGCGGAACACCCCAGAGTTTCGGGCGCAGATACCGCCGCGATCCGCCGCGGCCGTCGCTGACGATCACCGGCGCAGGGCGGCCCGGCGCGACATAATCGCCGGTCCAGGGGTCATTGCCAGCCTCGGCGCCGAACGCCGCGGCGATCGAGCTGGCGGGGACGTCGAGGCGGTAGAGGCTGGTCATGGAAGCTTAGTCGGTCCCGCGCACCCGTCCGCGGCCGGCCTTGACCGTGCTGCGCGCTTTCTTGCTGTCGACGCGCTTCGCCTTGGCCGCCTTGCTCGGCTTGGTCTTGATGCGGCGTTCGGGGCGGACGAGCGCAGCGTCGATCAGGTCGGAAAGGCGCTGCCGGGCGTCGGCGCGGTTCGCTTCCTGCGTGCGATAGCGGCGCGCGAGGATGATGAGTTCGCCCTCGGTGGTCATCCGGCTGCCCGCGAGGGTTTTCAGTCGTTTGAACGCGTCGGGCGTGAGGCCGAGCGCATAGACATTGACGCGCAACTGGCACGCGGTCGCGACCTTGTTGACATTCTGTCCGCCGGGTCCGGTGCCCGCTAGAAATTTTTCACTGATCGCGCTTTCGGGGATCTCAGCCACGCGTTGGCTCCGCTCCCTCCGGCGCCGCGAAGCCCAATGCGATGAAGCTGTCGGGGAACGGCGCCTCGGCAATTATCGACGGCTTGACGTCACGTTTTACGACGAGCCTTTCGGCGTGGAGCAAGGTGCGCGTTTTCGTGCCACCGCGGCCGTAAACGGGGTCGCCGACAAGCGGAAAGCCGAGCCCCTCGAGTGCGTGGACGCGCAGCTGGTGCGTGCGGCCGGTTTCGGGGCGAAAGCGAAGCAGGGCGCGTTCGCCCACAACGGCGATCTTCTCCCAATGCGAGACCGAGGGCTTGCCCTTGGGGTCGCCGACCATGCGCCAGCCCTCTTCGGCGGTCGACACCTTCGACAGCGGCAGGTCGATCGTGCCGCCGTCGCCGTCGGGCACGCCGTCGACGATCGCGAGATATTGCTTTTCGACCTCGCGGCTTTCGAACGCGCGGGTGAAACGGCCGTGCGCCTTGGGATTGCGCGCGAGGAGCAGGCAGCCCGACGTGTCGCGGTCGAGCCGGTGTACCGCGAGCGGCCAGCGTTTGAAGCCGAACTTGAGCAGGTCGAGATGATTTTCGAGGCTGATACTGCCGTCGCGCGGCGCGTCGACCGGAAGGCCCGCGGGCTTGTCGATGACGAGAGCCTCGCCGTCGAGGAAGAGAACACGATCTGAAAGGAGCATGGCGCGCTATAGGCGGGCTGCTGCCTAGTCGAAAGCGTAAACGTCCATCGCGAGCAGGCCGTAGGTGATGCTGTGGTGCAGCCGCTCGGCGTTGAACGAGGCCCCGCCCGCACCTATCGCCACGAACAGGGGCAATATATGGTCGGGCGTCGGGTGATTGTCGCGGCCGTGCGGCGCCTGTTCGACGCTGTTCAGCACATCGTCGATGGCGCCTGCCGCCATGCTTTCGGCTACCCAGTCGGTGAAATCGGTCACCCACGCCGGCGCCGGGGCGTCGATCGGGAGGCGCGCCGAGAACAGCGCGCGCAGATTGTGCGTGATGCTGCCCGATCCGATGATCAGCACATCCTCATCGCGAAGCGGCGTCAGCGCCTGACCGAGCGCATAATGCCATTCGGGCGAGGCGTTCGAGGCGATCGAGAGCTGGACCACCGGAATATCGGCGTTGGGATAGATCAGCGACAGCGGCACCCATGCGCCGTGATCGAGGCCGCGGTCGGGATCGGCGGTGACGGACAGGCCGTGGCCGGCGAGCAGATCGACTACGTGCGTCGCGAGCGCCGGGTCGCCCGGCGCGGGATAGCGCATCGCAAACAGTTCGTCGGGAAAGCCGCCGAAGTCGTGGATCGTCGGCGGCGCGGGCGATGCGGTGACGGTCGCGCGGCCACCCTGATACGCCGCATCATGGTGCGCCGACACGACGAGGATCGCGCGCGGGCGCGGCAGCTGGGAACCCAGCCCGGCGAGGAAGGTCCGCGCCGGGCTGGGCTCGAGCGCCATCATCGGCGAGCCATGCGAAAGGAAAAGGCTCGGGAGACGGCGCATCGGTTCAGGCAGCCTGCTGCAGTTCGCCGATCGCCGAAGTGGCGCGAGCGACCGCTTCACCGTCCATCATATGGCCGTCGGCGGCGATGATCGTGACGTCGGTGATGCCGACGAAGCCGAGGATATGCTTCAGGTACCCGCTCGCGAAATCGACCTCGCTGCCCAGCGGCACGCCGCCCGAGGCAAAGACGATAAACGCGCGCTTGCCCGTCAGCAGCCCTTCGGGACCGGCTTCGGTATAGCGGAAGGTGCGGCGCGCGCGGGCGATCAGGTCGACCCAGGCTTTGAGCGACGCGGGGATTGCGAAATTATAGATCGGCGCGGTGATGACGATTGTATCGGCGGCTTCGAGTTCGGCGATCAGTTCGTCCGACCCCGCGAGCACGGCCTTTTGCTCGTCGCTGCGCGCCGCTTCGTCGGTGAAGTTGGCGCCGATCCAGCTTTCGGTGAGCAGCGCGGGCGGCGCGGCGTTGAGATCGCGGCGGGTTACGGTGGCGCCGTAACCCTGTTCAACGAGACGGTTCACCAGTTGGTCGGCGAGCGGACGCGTGGTCGAACCTTCGTTGCGGGCGCTGGCGTCGATGCGAAGAATATGGGTCATCGGGGTACTCCTTTTCACTTCGGGGAGAGGGGGTGCCGCGAGCCGCCCATGTTTTTGGGAAGAACTCGCGGCACCGGTTGGGCCGCCGTCAGGGAGGGGGAAGGCGGCGGCCCAGGGGCTTCTTAGAGGCTGTCGACGAGCACCAGTTCGGCGTCGTCGAGCGCCTCGACCTCGATCGTGCCGACATCACGGAGCGCGATGCCGTCGCGGGGATCGGCGTCCGCGCCGTTGACGCGGATGCGGCCCTTGGCGGCGACCAGATAGGCGTGGCGCCCGGCTTCGAGATCGTAGGAAACGCTCTCACCGGCATTCACCGTCGCCGCGGCGACGCGGGCATTGGCGCGGATCGGCAGGGCTTCATCGCCCTCGATCCCGCTTGCCAGCGTCACGAACTGACCCGACCGGTCGGCCTTGGGGAACTGGCGTGCGCCCCAGCCGGGATTGCCGCCGTCGCGGTCGGGCATGATCCAGATCTGGAACAGCGTCGTTTCCTCATCCTCGAGGTTGAACTCACTGTGCGTCACGCCGGTGCCGGCGCTCATCACCTGGACATCGCCCGCCGCGGTGCGGCCGCTGTTGCCCATCGAGTCGCGGTGCGTGATCGCGCCGGTGCGGACATAGGTGATGATTTCCATGTCGCGGTGCGGATGCGGGGGGAAGCCCGACTGCGCCGCGATGGCATCGTCGTTCCAGACGCGGAGCGCGCCCCAACCCATACGCTTCGGGTCGTGATAGTTTGCGAACGAAAAATGATGACGGGCGTCGAGCCAGCCGTGGTTGGCGTGGCCCAGCGTGTCGAATTTGCGGATGTCGATCATGGCCTTGTCCTTTCGTATCTTCTCAATCGTTGCGCACATCGGCGATGCGGATGCGCTGCTGTTGAGGACAAAATAGGCATTTCGATCGTTTCTAAAATAGCGTAGATGGAAAACCATCGTTTCCATTCAGGAGCTATTGCGTGGCACTTCCCGACTATGAAGGCTGGGCCTGTTTCGTCGCTGTCGCCGACGGCGGCAGCTTTACCGCCGCCGCCGCATCGCTGGGGTTGTCGAAGGCGAGCGTGTCGAAAGCGGTGACGCGGCTCGAGGCGTCGCTCGGCATCACCCTGCTGCACCGAAGCTCGCGCGTCGTCGCGGTCTCGACCGCGGGCGCGGGCCTGCTCGACGAGGCGCGCGCGATGGTCGCGGCGGCGACTGCGGCCACCGAAGCGGCGCGCGGCGACCGCGTCGACCTCGCGGGACCGATCCGCCTCGCCGCGCCGATGAGCTTCGGGATCAAGGTGCTCGGCCCGCCGCTCGCGGTCTTTCTCGAGCGGCATCCCGCGGTCGAGATCGAGGTATTGCTGAGCGACGCGCGCAACGATCCGGTCGCCGAAGGCATCGACCTGACGCTGCGCATTTCGCCGCTCGCCGATTCGAGCCTGCTCGCGCGCACGATCGCGCCGGTCGCGGCGTCGGTGATCGCGAGCCCCGCCTATCTGGAAAAGCACGGCACGCCGAAACATCCGCTCGAACTCGCCGGCCACCGGCTGATCGGTTACGGCCACCGCCAGCGCGCGATGCCACTGCATTTCCATCGTAAGGGTGAGGAGGCGACCGTGCTGCCGACGGGGCCGCTGTTCGCGAACAACGGCGATGTCGCGGTGCCGCTGGTCGTCGCGGGGGTCGGAATCGCCTCGCTGCCCGACTTCATCGCCGCCGAAGCACTGGCATCGGGCGCGGTCGTCCCGATCCTGACCGACTGGTCGCTGCCGCAGTCGCACCTGCACCTGTTGTCGCCGCCATCGCGGCTGCGCCCGGCGCGCGTGCGCGCGCTTTCGGACCATCTGGTCGACACGCTGAAGATGTCCTGTACCGGCGCACATGATCGCTATGTGGCGCTTCACCATGATCCGAAAACGGCCTGAGCGACTGTTGCAAAATGGCCGCGACTCGCGGACTTCTGCGGGTTAAATCAAAATTAACCTTTTCCCTTCATTAGTTTCGTGGTTAATGTTCCGGCAGTCCTGCAACGGGGGTTTGGTCGGTGACATCCTTGATGGTCATGCGATCGGGTTCGCGGGATTATCGTGGGAAAAAGGGGTGCCCAATGCGCGTACTGCTGATCGAGGACGAGCCGACGACCGCGAAAGCGATCGATACGATGCTCACGACCGAGGGCTTCAACGTCTATACCACCGATCTTGGTGAGGAAGGCCTGGACCTGGGTAAGCTCTATGATTACGACATCATCCTGCTCGACCTGAACCTGCCCGACATGCACGGCTATGACGTGCTGAAGAAGCTCCGCACCGCCAAGGTGCAGACGCCGGTGCTGATCCTGTCGGGCATTTCGGAAATGGATTCGAAGGTGCGCTCGTTCGGCTTTGGCGCCGACGATTATGTCACCAAGCCGTTCCACCGCGACGAGCTGGTCGCGCGCATCCATGCGGTCGTCCGCCGGTCGAAGGGCCACAGCCAGAGCGTCATCAAGACGGGCAAGCTGGCGGTCAACCTCGACACCAAGACGGTCGAGGTCGACACCACCCGCGTGCATCTGACCGGCAAGGAATATCAGATGCTCGAGCTGCTGAGCCTGCGCAAGGGCACGACGCTGACCAAGGAAATGTTCCTGAACCACCTCTATGGCGGGATGGACGAGCCCGAATTGAAGATCATCGACGTCTTCATCTGCAAGCTGCGCAAGAAACTCGCGCTCGCCTGCCACGGCGAAAATTATATCGAGACGGTCTGGGGCCGCGGTTATGTCCTTCGCGATATCGACGACGAAGGCAATGAGGTGCGCCGCGTCGCCTGACGCGTAGCATTTCGCACGATTTACCGAGGGAACCCGGCGCGGAGCGATCCGCGCCGGTTTTCGTTTAGGAGTTGCAGCTATTGTTCGCGGGAAGGCCGTTAGCGACAGGAAGCTGCCTTATCAATCACCGTCACCCCGGGCTTGACCCGGGGCCTGCCTTGCCTTTTCATCGGACGATGGAACGCCATCCTTGTGTCTACATTCTTGCGCGTTCATCGCACGGCACGCTTTACACCGGGGTTACGTCGAACCTCGTCCAGCGCATCCACCAGCATCGCGAAGAGACCTTCGAAGGTTACACCAAGGAATATGGAATCAAGCGCCTCGTCTGGTTCGAAGGCCATGACACGATGGATTCTGCCATCCTGCGCGAAAAGCGGATCAAGCGATGGCTGCGATCGTGGAAATATGAACTGATCATCGCAATGAATCCGACGTGGCGCGATCTGGCCGAGGATTTTGGCTTTGATCCGTTGCCCTTGGGACGAAGGAAGGCGGGTCCCGGGTCAAGCCCGGGATGACGAGGAGGCTACGGCCGTTCTCCACTCCATAGCGGATCAGCATTCGCCGCCACCGCCCCGCGCATCATATCCGCGATTGCGTCAGCCGATGGATTGGGCCGAATTGCGCAATTGCAGCGCCCACAAAGGGCAGCGCAACGAGCCAGAGGCGCACGCCGGTGACGCCGAGCGGGCTCGCGATGCTGATCGCCGCGGTGGCGCCGAGGCCGGCGCAGATGAAGAGCAGCCCGACGATCAGGCGCCAGTGCGGCACCTCGCCGCGGTCCTTGCTCGCGCGTTCGTAGCGCGCGAAGAGCGTGATCAGCGGGAAGAGCGCCGCGATGTAGAGTAGGAACCAGACCGGTCGCGCGAGCCACCATGCGGCGCTGCCGGGCTGCACATCGAGCCCGATGCCGCCGAGCAGCCACGCCGCGACCATCACGAGCACGAAGGCGGTGAGGTGCCAGAGGTAGATCGTCATGATCATGCCGTTGACGAGCACGACGCCGGTCCAGATGCGGAGATTGTCGAGCATCCGCCGCGCCGCGGGTTCGAGCGCGAGCGCAAAGCCCGCCTGTGCGATGCCGAGCGCGAGCAGCGCGAGCGTCGGGGGCATCGAGTTGCTGAGGCCGCTTCCCGGTACACCGATCATCGCGACCGGATAGGGGCCGAAGCCGACGAGCAACGCAAGCGCGATCAGCCCGCCGATGCCCCACAAGAGCGCCCTGCCCGGCGCCAGCCGCCCCTCGCTCCACGCGAAGCCGAGTTGGTGGATCGCAAGCCAGACGAAGGCGAAATTGAGGAAATTGACGTACGGCACGTCGAAGCGCAGCGCCGCGACGTCGATCGCCACCGCGCCCGCGACGAGCGCCCAGAAGGAGGCGAATCCCCAGCGTTTCCATGCCTTCCACGTCAGCGGCACGACCGCCGCAACCATCAGGTAAACCGACAGGAACCACACCGGGATCAGCGCGAGCTGCGCCGCCATCGCGACGATACCGCGATCGATCCCCGCGAGCGTCCCGAACATCGCGACGAGCGTCCAGATCAGGAATAGCGGGAGCACCGGGTTGATCAGCCGTTGCAGCCGCCCGCTATACCAGCTTTCGTAGCTGCCGCCCTTGCGCAGTGTCGCCGCCCACGACATGCCGTTCGAAAAACCGCCGACGAGGAAGAAGAGCGGCATCACCTGGAAACCCCAGGTCAGCCACTGCGTCCACGGCAGGATGCCGAGCAGATGCCCGCCCTCGACCGCGCCGTCCTTCATATAGGGCGCGGCGACGAGCCAGTGACCGACGACGACCGCGAGGATCGACAGCGCGCGGAGGAAATCGACGTAGCGGTTGCGCTCGGGCGGCGCCTGCTGCGCCATCTCCCTGGCCCGCGACCAGATGCTTTTGCGAGTTGCGGCAGCTCCCATTTCGGTCAAAAAATTTCCTCCCTCGTAAGCCCGGTTCTTTCTTCGTCATTCCCGCGAAGGCGGGAATCCCGCTTTCTTCATTGGAGCCAGAGAAGCGGGATTCCCGCCTTCGCGGGAATGACGGGTGTTGTTGACGTCGGAACCTAGTGCGGCTTCGCGTTGGCACAAGAGCGAAGACGCTTCGCCTTTGCCTTGGCGCGCCAGCCTTGCTATCGCGCCCAACAATGGCCAGCACGACAGACGACCTTCCGCCTTCAGAACCCGTCCCCGGCATGACCGATACCCCGTTCGACAGCGCGCTGTCCGAACGCTATCTCGTCTATGCGCTGTCGACGATCACCGCGCGTTCGCTTCCCGATCTGCGCGACGGATTGAAGCCCGTCCACCGCCGCCTGCTGTGGGCGATGCGCGCGATGCGGCTCGACCCGAGCCAAGGCTACAAGAAATCGGCGCGCGTCGTCGGCGACGTCATCGGTAAATTCCACCCGCATGGCGATGTTGCGGTCTATGACGCGATGGTCCGCCTCGCGCAGGATTTCTCGCTCCGCTATCCGCTCGTCGACGGCCAGGGCAATTTCGGCAACATCGACGGCGATAATGCCGCCGCCTACCGTTATACCGAGGCGCGGCTGACGCGCGTTGCGGTCGACCTGATGCAGGGGCTCGACGAGGGCACGGTCGATTTCAAGCCGACGTACAATGGCGAGGATGAAGAGCCCGAGATCATGCCCGGCCTCTTCCCGAACCTGCTCGCCAATGGCGCGAGCGGGATCGCGGTCGGCATGGCGACGAACATCCCGCCGCACAACGCCGCCGAGGTGATCGACGCCGCGCTGGTCCTGATCGAGAACCCGCGCGCCGAGCTGTCCGAGCTGCTCGAACATGTCAAAGGCCCCGATTTTCCGACCGGCGGCATCGTCGTCGACAGCGCCGAGACGATTGCGCATGCCTATGAAACCGGGCGCGGCGGTTTCCGCGTTCGCGCGCGCTTTTCGACCGGCAAGCTGGAGACAGGCAGCTGGGAAGACAGCGGGATCGAGAAGCAGCCCGGCGGCACCTGGCAGCTCGTCATCAGCGAAATTCCGTACGGCGTCGCGAAGGGCAAGCTGATCGAGCAGATCGCGCAGCTGATCGCCGACAAGAAACTCCCGATCCTCGAGGATGTTCGCGACGAAAGCGCCGAGGACCTGCGCATCGTCATCGAGCCCAAGAGCCGCAACGTCGACCCCGACATTCTCAAGGAAAGCCTGTACCGGCTGACCGACCTCGAAAACCGCTTCGCGCTCAACCTCAACGTCCTCGACGCGACGCGTACACCGAAGGTGATGGGGCTGCACCAGCTGCTCACCGAATGGCTGCAGCACCAGATCGTCGTGCTCGTCCGCCGCGCGCAGCATCGTATCGCGAAGATCGACGACAGGCTGGAGCTGGTCGCGGGCTATATCATCGCCTTCCTCAACCTCGACCGGATCATCGAGATCATCCGTACCGAGGACGAGCCGAAACCGGTGATGATCGCCGAATTCATCCTGACCGACCGGCAGGCCGAGGCGATCCTCAACATGCGGCTGCGGAGCCTCCGCCGGCTCGAGGAAATGGAGCTGAAGCGCGAGCAGGCCGACCTGACTGCCGAGCGCGAGGAGCTGGTCAAGCTGGTCGAGAGCCCGGCGCGGCAGAAGACCCGGCTGCGCAAGGATCTGGAGAAATTGCGGGCGGTATATGGGCTCGAAACCCTGCTCGGCGCCCGGCGCACGACGATATCCGAAGCGGCGCCGGCGCGCGACATTCCCCTCGACGCGATGATCGAGAAGGAACCGGTGACGGTGATCCTCTCGAAACGCGGCTGGATTCGCGCCCAGCGCGGGCATGTCGCAGCGGACCAGTGGGCCGAATTCAAGTTCAAGGAAGGCGACGAGCTGTTGTTCGCCGCGCACGCGCAGACGACCGACAAGCTGCTGATCGCGGCGAGCGACGGGCGTTTCTTCACCGTCGGCGCCGACAAGCTGCCCGGTGGGCGCGGTTTTGGCGAACCGCTGCGCCTGATGGTCGACATCGACCCCGAGGCGCGGATCGTCGCGATGATCCCGGCGAGCGCCGATGGCCGGCTGCTGCTCGCCTCGACCAGCGGCCACGGCTTCGTCGCGCAAATGGCCGAAGTCGTCGCCGAAACGCGCAAGGGCCGCAACGTCGTCAACCTCAAACCCAAGGCCGCGCTCGCCATCGTGCGGCCGGTTCTGGCGAGCGACGACAGCGTCGCGGTGGTCGGCGAAAATCGCAAGCTCGTCGTCTTCCCGCTCTCCGAAGTGCCAGTGATGGCGCGCGGGCAGGGCGTGATGCTGCAACGCTACCGCGACGGCGGGCTGTCCGACGCGGTCAGCTTCGCCTTTGCCGACGGATTGAGCTGGGCGATGGGCGGCGACACCGGCCGCACGCGCACCGAGACCGACCTGGCACCGTGGCGCGTCGCGCGCGGCGCCGCCGGACGGATGCCTCCGACCGGTTTTCCGAGGAACAATCGTTTCGGCTGAACGTATTTCGTTATTGCCGTAAATCCCTTCTTTACTTCCCGTGACCTAGGCATTGGGCAATGGGGAAAGGTCGCACAAAACCCTCTGTTATGCCTATCGATAGAACCGGCGAAGACCGGCCCTTATTGTTCGTCGGCTGGATCGACGCGTTGCCCGTTCCGGCCGCGCTGATCAGACCGATGGCGCGCGGCAATTTCCGGCTCCATGCAAGCAACGCCGCGTTCGACCGGTTGAGCCTGTCGCCCGCGGGCGTCGAGGCGCCGATCGAAATGCTGCGCGCGATCGAGCGCGCATCGCAATATACGGACGAATCGCAGGAATTTTCCTGCCAGCTCGGCGAAGGGCCCGCGGCGCGCGACCTGCGCGGCTCGATCGGCCCGCTGCCCACCGAATCGGGCGATGACGGGCTGTTCCTGCTGACGCTGATCGACCGGACGCAGGAGATGATGACCGAGCGCAACCTGCGCCGCGAGCTGGTTTCCGACAGCCTGACGGGCCTTCCCAACCGCGCCGGGTTCGAGGAACTCGTCGAACAGCGCTCGATCACCGACGTCGGCGCCGCCGACCATGCGATCCTGCTGCTCGACCTCGCACGGTTCAGCCGCATCAACGAACATATCGGGCCGATGGCCGGCGACGAGCTGATCATCACCGTCGCGCGGCGGCTGAAATCGAGCCTGCGCAGCGGCGACATATTGGCGCGCACCGGCGGCGACGAATTCGCCATATCGACGCGCGTCGTGGGCGGCCGCGCCGATGTGCGCGAAATGGCGCGGCGCATCCGCGGTTGTTTCGACCACCCCTTCCGGATCGGCGAATTGAAGGTCAGCGTCGACTGCGCGCTCGGCTGCGCGATCCAGCCGGCAGCTGACACCGATGTCGCCGATCAGATCCGCCACGCGCAGATCGCGCTCAAACGCGCGAAGCAGACCGATCGCATCGAAATCTATGAACCCGAAGCCGCGATGCTGTCGGACAACCGGTTCGGGATGGAAACCGAGCTGCGCAACGCGATCGAGGAAGACCGGCTCCACCTCGCCTTCCAGCCGCTGATCGAACTGGCGAGCGGCCGCGTTGCCGGGTTCGAAGCGCTGGCGCGCTGGGACACAAGCAGCGGCCATTCGGTTTCGCCGACCGAATTCATTCCGATTGCCGAGGATTCGGGTCTGATCGTCCCGCTCGGCCAATGGGCGATCGGCAAGGCGGCCGCGGTGCTCGCCGACTGGGACAAGCAGAATGGCGGCGGAATCGTCGACTGCTATTTCTCGGTCAATGTTTCGGCGATCCAGCTGGTGCGCGACGATGTCGCGGCGGTGGTGCGGCAAGCGCTCGAAAGCCATAAGATCGGCGGCGAACGGCTGATGATCGAACTCACCGAAAGCGCGATCATCGGCGATCCCGACCTCGCGCTGTCGGTGCTCAGCGAGCTGAAGGCGCTCGACGCGCGCGTCGCGATGGACGATTTCGGCACCGGCTATTCGAACCTCGCCTATCTCCAGCGCCTGCCGATCGACGTGCTCAAGATCGACCGCAGCTTTGTCGAACATATGGTCGACGACCGCGACAAGGTGGCGATCGTGCGTACGATCCAGAGCCTGGCGGAAGTGCTGGGCATGCGCACGACGGCCGAAGGCGTCGAGACCGCCGATCAGGCGCGGCTGCTGTCGGCGCTCGGATGCGATTTCGGGCAGGGTTTCCTGTTCGCGCGGCCGATGGACGGCAAGGACGCGCTCGATTATTGGCGTCAGTCGCTGGTGCGCCCGATCTTCTGATCGACGAGCTGCGCCACGCGCGCCGCATCAGGAAAATCCTCCGCCACCCACTCGGCCTCGACCGCTTTCAGAATGCGCGCGACCTCGGGGCCGACCGCAATCCCGCGCGCGACGATATCGCCGCCCTTGAGCGGCATTTCGGGGACGGTCCAGCCCGATAGTGCTTCGACCGCCGTGCGTGCCGAAGCCGCATCGTCCGCGAGCAGATGCACGTCGCGCGCGGCGTCGACCCCGATCGCATGCGCCAGCTGGCGGACCGGCCTGACGGTATCGGCGCGGCGTCCGCCGAGCGCGGCGAGATGTTTGCGCTGGCGCGTCGACAAGCGAAGCCGGCTCGCGACCTGTTCGGCAATGGCGGCGTCGGCGGGCAGCAGCGCCGATAGGCGGCGCAAAGGCGCGACGGCCACGCCCGCGGCCTCCTCATTGGCCACCAGCCGGTCGAACGCGGCGGCGAAGCCGGCGTCGCGTTCGGGCAGCAAGACCTCGAAAATCCCGTCGGCGGCCATTTGCCCGACAATCGCGCGCGGATCGGGCAGCGACAAGATCTTGAGCAGTTCGTCGGCGATCCGTTCGCGCGACAGGCTTTTGAGCGACTGGCGCGCGGTCACCACCGCGGCGTGGCTCACGGCGTCGAGGTCGCCGCGCCCGAAACGCGCGGCGAAGCGATAGAAGCGCAGGATGCGCAAATGATCCTCGGCGATGCGCGTCGCGGGGTCGCCGATGAACGCAACGCGCCCCGCCTGCAGGTCGGCAAGGCCGCCGAACCAGTCATCGACCGTGCCGGTATCGGGGTCGGCATAGAGCGCATTGATCGTGAAGTCGCGCCGCGCGGCATCGTCGCGCCAGTCGTCGGCGAAGGCGATGGTCGCGCGGCGTCCGTCGGTCTCGACGTCGCGGCGCAATGTCGTGATTTCATGATGGTCGCCGCTGGCGATCGCGGTGACGGTGCCGTGCGCGATGCCGGTCGGAATGACCTTGATATCGGCCGCCTCGAGCCGCCGCGTTACCTCCAGCGGCAGCAGCGGGGTTGCGAGGTCGATGTCGGTGACGGCGAGATCCAGCAGCGTATCGCGCACCGCGCCGCCGACGATCTTCACCGCGCCGCCATCGGCGGCCAGCGCAGCGACGATGCGCCGCAGTCCGGGCCGATCGCGCCACTCGGCGGCGGGCAGCGCGGTCACCGGTGCCACCCCGCCGGCATCCGCCGCGCCAGATTGATGATAATTCCCGCCGTCACGCCCCAAATCCGTCGCCCCTGCCAGTCCATGTCATAATAATGGCGGTCGTGCCCCTGAAAATTCGCGTGCTGGCGCGCGTAATTGTCGGGATCGAACAGGATGTCGAGCGGCACCTCGAACCAGTCCTCGACTTCGTCGGGATTGGGATCGAGCGGCAGGTCGGGCGGGATGACCCCGAGCACCGGGGTGATGATATAGCCGCTGCCCGAACGATAGGGTTCGGTCACGCCGGCGACCATCACGTCGCGGCGGCTGAGGCCGATTTCCTCCTCCGCCTCGCGCAGCGCCGCGTCGATCGCGTCGCGGTCGCCCGGATCGATCTTGCCGCCGGGAAAGGCGACCTGCCCCGCATGACTCCTCAGCCATTGCGGCCGCTGGGTCAGGATGACGCCGGGGTCGGGCCGGTCGGTGAAGGCGATGAGCACCGCGGCATCGCGCAAGGTCGGGGCGCCGAGATAGGCTTCGTCCTCGCCCGCATCGGGAAGTAGGTTATCGAGCGCGGCGCGCAGCTTTTCGGAGAGCATCAGCCGTCGACCAACGGAAAGCGTCCGCCGTTGGACCAGATCGCTGGCTTATCGGCGTCCTCGGCGAGCGCCATCTCGACGAGCTCGTAGTAGAGCGCACGGTCGATCCGCGCTTCGAGCCCGTTGCCGATCGTGCCGCGTACGTGCAGCCGCGGGTTGGGATTGTCGGCATCGCTGCCGAAGTTCAGCGGGTGGTCGGCGCCGGCCATGACGAGATCGTCGGTATCGAGACGGAAGACCAGCTTGCGCGCGTCGCCCCCGCCTTCGCTCTTCATCTCGACGGCGCGGAAGGGCGTGTCTTCAACCGCGATCGAAAGCTTTTCGGCCGGGGTCACGAGAACATGGCTGCCGTCGGCTTCGCGCCGCAGGATCGTCGAGAAGAGCCTGACCATCGCGGGGCGATTGATGCGGCCGCCTTCGTGATACCAGCTGCCGTCGGCGCGGATTTCCATGAAGCTGTCGCCCGCGCGTTCGGGATGCCATTGTTCGACCGGCGGCAGCTTGCGCGCCGCGAGCAATTCGGCGGCTTCGGTCAGCGAGAGCTGCGAAAATTCCTTGGGAAGCGACGGTGCGGGGGTGACCATCCATCCGACATAGGAATGTGGCCGCGCAAGTAAAGCCGCACCACGCCAAGAAGTGCAAGATGCCCGGTGACGGAGACCATCGGAAAACTGCGCAACTTCATTCGCGATTGCAGTTTGCGATGGCCTCCTGAAGTGATTCCCGGCGAGAGCCGGGACCCAAAACCGCAAAGCCCGTTTCCCCGATCTGGACCCCGGCGGTGGCGCTACGCGCCGTCTGCGACTCCGCCGGGGAGCACGGAAAGGACGATCGAAGAAAACGGCTGAAAACTGCGTAACTTCATTCGCAATTCGCGTTTTGGCGTGACGGACGGAGAGCATCCCGCAAGGCTATGCCGCCCGAATAATGTAGGACAGCCATTTTTCCGGTTCGCTAACGCGGCCCGATCATGCCCGCGCCGGCCGGCAAATCGTGCCCGTTCACCGCCCGGGCGAGCAGACGGCGGCGCTCGAACGGTCCTGGCAAATCCCATTCGCCCGTCGCATCGGCCGTAAAGCCGAAGAAGCGGCCATAATATTCGGGATCGCCGATCATCATCAGCGCGCTGTCGGCCTCGGTTTCTGCGGCATCCAGCATCTGCGCCATCAATGCGCGGCCATGGCCGCCGCGCTGAACGTCGGGGCGGATCGCCACCGGACCGACCATCACCAGCGGGGCTTCGCCGCCATCGGGCGCACGGAGCGCGACCGGCCAGCACTGGATCGTGCCGACAAGCGCGCCATCCTCGACCAGCGCAAAGCTGAGTTCAGGCACCGCATCCACGCCTTCGCGGATGCGATAGGCGGTTCGTCCAAAGCGATCCGTTCCGAAAGCGGCGTCGAGGAGATCCTCGACGGCCTGCGGCTCGATATCGGACAATGGAAGTAACTCGACCAACGCGTACCCTTTCGCTAATGCGGCGGCGCTTTAGGGTCCGGCGTCGGTATTGCAAAGCCGAATGTCGCACCGCTCGACAGGATGACCGTGTGACCGATAGTTTATGGCTGGAAGTGGACGGGCTGACCGTTCAGGTGCTGACCGGCATTTATTCCGAAGAAACCCATCTGCCGCAGCCGCTGCGCATCTCGGTGCGCGCGAAGCTGGCGATGGCCGACCATTATGATCCGACGACGCCGCTGAGCGCGTCGAAAAACTATATGCACCTGAAATTCGCGGCGACCGAGGGCATTCCGAAGGATGTGCATTTCGTGCTGATCGAAAGCGTCGCCGACCATATCATCGACACTTTGTTCCTGCAGGACGACAAGGTCCACGAGGTCGAGGTCAAGATCGTCAAGCTCGCGATCGCCGAGGAAGGCGAAGAGATCGGCATCACGATGCGGCGGGTGCGGAAGTGACGCAAAAGCTCGCTCTCGTCACGGGCGGGCTGCACCGCGTCGGCGCGGCGATTTCGGCGCGGCTGGCGCGCGAAGGCTATGCGCTCGCGATCCACAAGCGCAGTCCGGGCGACGCCGATCCGGTGCTGGCCGACGCGCTGGCCGAGACGGGCGCGCGCAGCCACCGCTTCGCCGCCGACCTCGCCGATCCGGCGGCGGTCGACACGCTGATCCCCGCGGTGATCGAGAAATTCGGCCGCGCGCCCGACCTGCTCGTGAACAATGCGGCGCTGTTTGCCGAGGGCGAGTGGACAGACCTGTCGGCTGCGGCGCTCGCCGAGATGATGCAGGTCAATCATCATGCGCCGGTGATGCTGGCGAAGGCGCTCGTCGCGGCGAGCGACGGCAAGCGCCCGGCGATCGTCAATATCGTCGATCAGCGCGTTCTCCATCCAGTGCCCGACCAAGTCGCGTACAGCCTGTCGAAATCGGCGCTGTGGCAGGCGACGGCGACGCTCGCGGTCGCGTTCGGGAACCGCGCGCGGGTCAATGCCGTGGCACCGGGGCTGACGATGGCGACCGAGGATTATTCGGCGGCGCAGGTCGAGCGGCTGGCGAAGCTTATGCCGCTCGGCGCGCTGCCCACGCCGGCGCAGATCGCCGATGCGGTCGTCTATCTCGCGCGCGCGGAGGCGGTGACGGGACAGACGATCTTCGTCGACGGCGGCGCGCATCTGGCGCCGATGGCGCGCGATTTTGTGGCGTTGGAGCGGGATTGAAAATCCTCCCTGTCGCGAAGCGATGGGGAGGTGGCAGCGCAAAGCGCTGACGGAGGGGCTATGGCGCGGCCCCTCCACCACTCGCTTGGCGAGCGGTCCCCCTCCCCATGGCTTCGCCACAGGGAGGATTGGGTAGCTCAGTAAATATGCACCGCCTTGGTGACGAGATAGCCGTCGAGCCCCTCGGGCCCGCTTTCGCTGCCGAAGCCCGATTCCTTGATCCCGCCGAACGGCGTGTCGAGCGTCGAGATCATAAAGCTGTTCACCCCGACCATGCCGCTTTCGATCGTGTCCACGATGCGATTGATGCGGCGGCCATTCTCGGTGAAGGCGAAGGCCGCGAGGCCGTAGGGCAGCCGGTTCGCCTGTTCGAGCGCCTCATCCTCGGTGCCGAAGGGCCGGATCAGCGCCATCGGGCCGAAGGGTTCGTTGTTCATCGCATCGGCCTCAACCGGCACGTCGGCGATCGCGGTCGGCTGGAAGAAATAACCGTTGCCCGTCGCCTCGCCGCCCGCGATGACGCGCGCGCCCTTGGCCCTGGCATCGGCGACCAGCGCTTCCAATGCGGGGATGCGGCGCGCGTTGGCGAGCGGGCCCATCTGCGTATCGCCATCGAGGCCGCTGCCGATCTTCACCTTCGCCGTCCGCTCGGCAAAGCCCTTCACGAACGCGTCGTAGATGCCCTGCTGGACATAGAAGCGCGTCGGCGAGATGCACACCTGCCCGGCGTTGCGGAATTTTTGCCACACGACCTTGTCGAGCGTGGCTTCGAGGTCGCAATCGTCGAAGATCAGCACCGGGGCATGGCCGCCGAGTTCCATCGTGATCCGCTTCACCCCGTCGGCGGCAAGCTTCATCAGATGCTTGCCGACTGCGGTCGAACCGGTGAAGCTGACCTTGCGGATCACCGGGCTCGCCAGCAGATGCCGGCTGATCTGGTCGGGGTCGCCGTAGACGAGCTGGACGACGTCACCCGGAATGCCCGCGTCCGCAATGCAGCGCATGATCGCGCTGGTGCAGCCCGGGGTTTCCTCGGGCGCCTTCGCGATCACGACGCAGCCCGCGGCGAGCGCGGGGGCGATTTTCTTGACCATCAGATTGACCGGGAAGTTCCACGGGCTGAAGCCCGCGACCGGCCCGACCGGATGCTTGGTGACCATCGCGCGCTGCCCCGCCGGGCGCTGGAGCACGCGGCCCTCGATGCGTTTGCCCTGCTCGGCGAAATAGTCGAACAGCCCCGCCGCCGACAGCACTTCGCCGCGCGCCTCGGCGATCGGCTTGCCCTGTTCGAGCGTCAGCAAGGTCGCGATATGGTCGACGCGCTCGCGGATGATGCCGGCGGCCTTGTGCATCAGCGCGGCGCGCTCGTCGGGGGTCTTGGCGCGCCAGACGGGCCAGCCGCGGTCCGCCGCGGCGAGTGCCTCGTCGAGGTCGGCCGCCGTCGCCACCGGCAGCTCGGCAATCGTGCCCGCGGTCGCGGGGTTATAGACCGGCCGCTCGTCGCGTCCCTCGCCGCTCCGCCAGGCGCCGTTGATGAAGAGCTGGAGGTCGGCGTCGTAGGTCGCGGTCATATTATATTCCTATCCGAACCGTTCGCATCGAGCGAAGTCGAGATCCCCTCGACCTCGCACCACGCCGATGGGTGTCTCGACTTCGCTCGACACGAACGGGAATGGGGTGGTCAGATGGCGCCCATATAGGACCGGCTCAGCGATAGTTAAAGCTGATGCTGATCCGTTCGCCCTTGCCCGAATGCGGCATCACTTCGTGGCGCAGCCAGCTTTCCCAGAGGAAGACGCGCCCCGCGGCGGGCTCGGCATAAATGAAGGGCAACAGATGCTCGGGCGCATTGTCGGTGCGGCCGGGTGCGGCCATCAACATCGCGAGGCGCGGGTCTTCGAGTTTCAGCGCGCCCGATCCCGCGGGGACGGCAACGTAGAAGGTTCCCGATACGATGCTGTGCGGATGGATATGGCCGCTGTGCGTGCCGCCGGGCTTCAGGACATTGACCCACAGGCTGTCGAGCTTGAGCGGTTTCGCAAGGTCGAAGTGGCACGCCTTGGCGAACGCCTTCACTTCCTTGTCGAGCAGCTTCTTCAGATCATAGAAGGCAGGATCGCGCTCGGGCAGGTCACCGAGGCTCGCGTAGCTGGTATAGCCCTTATAGCCGTGGTCGCGGCTCCAGCGCCGGCCAGCACCATCTTCTTCGGCGAACAGGCGGCTGCTTTCCTCCAGCTCTTCGAGCAGGTCGGGCGTGCCGATATCGGCCTCGTAGAAATTGGTGGCGAAGAGCGTGCGAACGGGCATGATGGCCGCAAAGCACAGCAAGTGCGGACACGCAAGGGAGATGGGGATGGCCGAGTTTGAACTGATCGCCGACGGATTGCGCTTTCCCGAGGCGCCGGTGGTGATGGACGACGGCAGCGTCATCGTCGTCGAGATCGAGGCGAAGCGCATCACGCGCTGCTGGCCCGGCGGGAAAAAGGAGGTCATCGCGACCCCCGGCGGCGGTCCCAACGGCCTGGCGATCGGTCCCGACGGCAAGCTTTATTGCTGCAACAACGGCGGGTTCAACTATGTCGAATCGAACGGCTATCTCGCCCCGCACGGGATCGCCGACGATTATTCGGGCGGGCGGATCGAGCGCATCGATATCGAGACGGGCGAAGTCGAGGTGCTGTATAAATCGGGCGATCATGGCGTCGTTTTGCGCGGCCCCAACGACATCATGTTCGACGCGCATGGCGGCTTCTGGTTCACCGATCATGGCAAGGTCGATTATGCCGCGCGCTGCCACGACATCGTCGGCATCTTCTATGCCAAGGCCGACGGCAGCTTCATCGAGGAAGTGATCTTCCCGAGCTATAACCCCAACGGCATCGGCATCTCGCCCGACGGCAGCAAGCTTTACGCCGCCGAAACCTACACCTGCCGCCTGACCCAGTTCAACATCGTGGCGCCGGGCAAGGTCGACGATGCGGCGGGACCCGGCGGACCCGGCATCCCGCTCTATCGCCCCGCGGGCTATAAATTCTTCGACAGCCTCGCGATGGAAGCGAACGGCAATATTTGCGTCGCGACGATCGGCGAGTGCGGGATCAGCGTCGTTTCGCCGGCGGGCGAGCTGGTCGAATTCGTCGCGACCGACGATATCTTCACGACCAATATCGCCTTTGGGGGCTCCGACCGGCAGGATGCTTATTTGACCCTGTCGGGCACCGGACGGCTTGTGAAGACGCGCTGGGCACGGCCGGGGCTGCAACTGCAATATTGAAGGGCTACGATGCACGAGGAAACCCACGCCGTCACGCGGATCGGCTGGCTGCGCGCCGCGATCCTCGGCGCCAACGACGGGATCGTCTCGACCGCCAGCCTGATCGCGGGGGTTGCGGCGGCGGGCGTGTCGCAGTCGTCGATCCTCGTCACCGGCACCGCGGGGCTCGTCGCGGGCGCGATGTCGATGGCGGCGGGCGAATATGTGTCGGTAAGTTCGCAGGGCGACGCCGAAAAGTCCGACGTCGAGCTGGAGAAACGCCACCTCGCCGCCGATCCCGAGTTCGAGCTCGAGGAGCTGACGCAAATTTATCAGGAACGCGGGCTCGACCGCGCGCTCGCCGAGCAGGTCGCGGTGCAGCTGACCGAGCATGATGCGCTCGACACGCATCTGCGCGACGAGCTGGGCATGACCGACGCGATGGCGGCGCGGCCGGTCCAGGCGGCCGCCGCCTCTGCAGCAAGCTTTGCGATCGGCGCGGCGTTGCCGCTTGCAACGGTGCTCGTCGATCAGGGCGATACGCTGCCCCTCACCGTATCGGCGGCGTCATTGGTCTTTCTCGCGATCCTCGGCGCACTCGGCGCCTGGGCGGGCAATGCCCCAATGCTGCGTCCGGTCGTTCGCGTCACCTTCTGGGGTGCGATGGCGATGGCGGTGACGATTGCGATCGGATCGCTGCTCGGGACGACGGTGGGCTAGCGCCGTTCCAACCACTCACGCAACGCGACGGCGTTGTTTCGCTGCTCGCTCTTCGCGGCATAAAGCAAGGTCACCGGTCCGGCCTTCGCCGCGGCGTCGAGCGTGAAGAGCGCCGCCTTTACCTCCTCACCGCCCGCGTCGAGTTCGGCGAAATAGTCGAGGCGGAACCCATCCCATGCATCGTCCGAATCGGCGGTCTCGCCGTGGAACCGTTTGCGCAGCCCATCGCTCGGCGACAGCGGTTTGAGCCACGCCGCGAGCGCCGCCTTCTCCTTCGACACGCCGCGCGGCCACAGCCGGTCGACGAGGAAACGCGTGCCGTCGCCGGGACCGGCCGGTTCGTGGATGCGTTTGACCGCGATTGTCAGGGGCGGTGCCATCTGTATGACTATCGATCATCCCGCATTCGCGGGCAAGACAATCGGAGGGGTCCGGAATGAGCGCAAAGAGCTGGGCGATCGACATCGATCGCGACGATATTACGCAAGCCCATTTGGTCGAGGACGCCGATGCGCCGCTCGCACCGGGACAGGTTCGCGTGCACCTCGACAGCTATGCGATGACCGCGAACAACATCACCTATGCGGTGTTCGGCAAGCCCGCCGGGTTGTTCGGAAATGATCAGGGCTATTGGGATTTCTTCGCCGAGCGCGATACGCCCGGCCGCCTGCCGGTCTGGGGCTTTGCGACGGTGACCGAAAGCGCCGCCGAGGGGGTGTCGGTCGGCGACCGCTTCTATGGCTATTATCCGATGGCGGAGGGCGCGGTGCTAACCGTTGGCAAGGCGGGGCCGGGCGGCTTCACCGATGTGACGCCGCGGCGCACCACCCTGCCCCCCATCTATAATGCTTATCAGCGGATCGAGGCGCTGCCCGATTATCGCGCCGCCGACCATGATTATTGGCCGGTGTTCCGTCCGCTGTTCCTGACCGGCTGGCTGATCGCCGACCAGTTCGAGGATGAGGGCGATTATGGCGTCCAGCAGATTTTGATCGCCAGCGCGTCGAGCAAGACCGCGATCGGCCTCGGCTTCGCGCTCAAGCTGCGCACCGAGCGGCCCGAAACGATCGGGCTGACGAGCGCGGCCAATGTCGACGCCCTCGCCGCGCAGGGCATCTACGACCGCGTCATCAGCTATGACCAGATCATGACGCTGAACGCGACCACCCCCGCGGCGCTCGTCGATATGGCGGGCAATGGCGCCGTGACGCGAACCGTCCACAGCCATTTCGGAGGGCAGCTTCAGGCATCGATCGTCGTCGGCAAGTCGCACTGGGATGCGCAGGCCGATGGCGAAGGGCTGCCCGGCCCCGAGCGCCAGGGCTTTTTCGCGCCGGGCCGCAGCCAGAAGCGCATCGCCGACTGGGGCGGTCCGGCATTCGGACAGAAGATCGCCGAAGCCTGGCTGGCCTTCATGGACGTTGCGCCGCGGCTGACTTCGGTCGATAAACGCCGCGGCGGCGAGGCGGCGCTTGCCGCCTATCGGGAGATGCTCTCGGGACAGGCCGACCCCGCGAAAGGGATCGTCGTCGTTCCATGAGAGTCGTGGGGAGCAGTCCCTTTCACCGCCGCACGAAAGGACCCGCCATGCTTCGTACCCTTGCTGTCGCCGCCTCGCTCGCCTTTTCGCTTCCAACCGGAGCGGCGCTTGCCGAACCGCCGAAGGCCGCACCCGCACACAAGGCCGACCTCGCCGATCGCGTTGCCGGCACGTACAAGGGCGCGGTGGCATCCGATGCGCGCGGATCGTCGCGGGACAATGTGACGATCACCGTCACGCGCACGGGGCCGAACAAGGTCGAGATCAAATCGGACTATCCGCGCATCCCGACCGTCACCATCCCGCTCGAGCAAGCGATGGACGCGATCCTCGCCGCGAGCGGGCCGTCGGTCTTCCTGCTCGATACGGTACGTTCGCCCGACCGGCTCGACCTGACTATCGACGACGCCAGCTGGTCGGGCAATCGCGTCGCCACCCCCGCCAAGAAATAAGGTTCTTTCTCCCGCATGACTTACACGACGGTGATATTCGACTTCGGCGGCGTCATCACGGCGTCGCCGTTCGAAGCCTTCAATCGCCTTGAAGAAGAACGCGGGCTGCCGCGCGATTTCGTGCGCCGCGTTAACAGCGCCGATCCCGACGATAACGCCTGGGCGAAGTTCGAACGTGCGGAGATCGACGCCGCGACCTTCGACACATTGTTCGCCGAAGAGGCGCGCGCATTGGGGCATGACCTTGAAGGCGAAGCCGTGCTCGCGGTTATCGCGGGCGCGGTGCGTCCGGCGATGGTCGCGGCGCTCGACACGTTGAAGGATCGGGGTTTCACCATCGCGTGCATCACGAACAATGTCCCCGGCGGCAAGATGGGCGTTCTCGGCGCGGGGATGACACGCAGCGAAGAGGCCGCGATCGAGGTCGCCGATATCATGGCGCGCTTTGCGCATGTTATCGAATCGAGCAAGGCGGGGGTGCGCAAGCCCGACCCGCGGATCTATCTGATGATGTGCGAGGCGCTTGGCGTCGAACCCGCCGAGTGCATCTATCTCGACGACCTTGGCATCAACTGCAAACCGGCGAGCGCGCTCGGCATGCATGCGATCAAGGTGACGAGCGGCGAACAGGCGCTCGCCGACCTGTCGGCGGTGCTGGGGATGCCATTGCCCTGACCGGTCTTTCGATCACGCAATGAATGACGGTTTGGGGTGGTGAGTTGACGGCGAACTGCTCCACTTCGTCATCCCGGACTTGATCCGGGATCCACGACGACGGCGCAGCTATGGATCCCGGATCAAGTCCGGGATGACGATGAAAGGAAGGGCAGCTTCCGGTCGATCCTGCCGTCCGGATCAGACCACCGCCTCCGCAAGATTCAGCTTCGCCGCGCGCTCGAAGATTTGCGTTAGCACGGGCTCGGTGTCGGCGACGCGCATCGCGACCTGAAATTCGACCGGGGCCAAGGCCGGCATGCCGTCGATTGGGGCGAGCGCGCCGCTCGCGACCTCCCCGCGCACCATCGGTTGCGGAAAAATGCCGATCCCCCCGCCCGCCTTCGCGATGTCGATCATCGTGCGGGCATTGTTGCAGAGATTGAGCGATTTCTGCGCGATGCGCGACGCCGCGATCGCCTCGCGCATGCGGCCGTGGATCGGCGAATGGCTGGCGAGCGACCAGACGGGGAGCGTCGCCTCGCCGCCGGCAAAGGCCGACGCGACCGTGGGACTGGCGAGCCAGACCAGTTCGACCGCGCCGATCGGGCTCGTTTTCAGCGCGGGGTGCGCGATCGGCCCTGCGGCAAAGGCGATGTCGGTGCGCCCGGTCAATAGCTGCTGGATCAGGTTCGCGGTGAGGTCGATTTCGATTTCGAGCCCGACGCCCGGCATGTCGGCCTTCAATCCCGCGACGAAGCCAGGAAGGCAGCTCGCCGCCGCGATCTCGCCCGCGCCGATGCGCACCACCCCGCTAGCCTCGCCATATCCGCCGCTGCCGAGCAGCGCGACCTGCATGTCGCGGAGCAGCGGGTCGCAGTCGCGCACGAGCTTGCGCCCCGCTGCGGTGAGCGACATCGTGCGGCCTTCGCGGCGGAACAATGCGGTGCCAAGGCGCTGTTCGAGCTCGCGCATCCGCGCCGATACCGTCGGCTGGGTGGTGTTGAGCCGCTCGGCGGCGGCCGAAAACGTGCCGAGGCGGTCGATCCACAGCAGGGTTTCCAGATGATAGAGCGAGACGCGATTGATAGACATCGTCTATGTATAATCCAAAAATCGAACAATTAGAATTGATGGATCAAATGCGCCAAGGTCGCGCGCGACACCATATAGGAGAGCCGTCCCATGGGGCAGAAGCAATATCCCGACGCCGCCGCCGCCCTTGAAGGCCTGCTGTTTGACGGCATGCAGATTTGCGCAGGCGGTTTCGGCCTTTGCGGCATCCCCGAACGGCTGATCGACGCGATCCGCGAGGCGGGCACCAAGGATCTCACGATCGCCAGCAACAATGCCGGGATCGACGGCGAAGGGCTCGGCAAGCTGCTCCGCACCAAGCAGGTCAAGAAGATGATCTCATCGTACGTCGGCGAGAATAAAGAGTTCGAGCGGCAATATCTGGCGGGCGAGCTCGAGGTCGAATTCTGCCCGCAGGGAACGCTCGCCGAACGCTGCCGCGCCGGCGGCGCGGGCATTCCGGGCTTCTACACCAAGACCGGCGTCGGCACGCTCGTCGCCGAGGGCAAGGAAGTGAAGAATTTCGACGGGCAGGATTATATCCTCGAACGCGGCATCTTCGCCGACCTGGCGATCATCAAGGGGTGGAAGGCCGACGAGAGCGGCAACCTCATCTTCCGCAAGACCGCGCGCAACTTCAACCAGCCGATGGCGACCGCGGCAAAGATCTGCGTCGCCGAGGTCGAGGAAATCGTGCCTGTCGGCAGCCTCGACCCCGATGCGATCCACCTGCCGGGCATCTATGTGAAGCGCCTCGTCCTTGGCGCGCCGTACGACAAGAAAATCGAATTCCGCACGACGCGCCCGCGCGAGACGGCGTGATGCGCAGCCTCGCCATTGGCGCCGCGCTGCTCCTTGCAGGGTGCGCGAGCGCGCCGGCAGAGGTGGCCACGGCTCCGGCTCCGCCCGCCCCTCTGCCGGCCCCCGCACCGGCGGAAGCCGCCAAGCCGCCCGTCGCACTGCAATATCTCTATGGCTCGCCCGAGGCGGCCGTCGCGGTGCGCGCGACCAATGCGCGGATCGCCGATTATGGCGTGGGACGGATCAAGCAGCGGCCGAAGGACAGCGTTGTGCTCGCGGCGGGTGCGACGATGGACGCACCGGCGTTCGAGCCGTGCGGCGACAAGCCTTTCGCCGCGGTGTTCGACGCCGACGAGACGTTGATCTGGAACCTCGGCCCGATGCGGCATTTCGCTGAAAAAGGCACCGGCTTCGACCTTAAGGTCTGGGACCAGTGGGAAAAGAGTGGCGCGGGCAAGGCGGTCGCGATGCCCGGCAGCATCGAGATGGTGAACAAGCTCCGCGCCGCGGGGATCACCGTCATCGCGAACACCAACCGCAGCGCCGCCAATGCCAAGGGCAGCGAGGATACGCTGCGCGCCGCGGGGCTCGGCGAATTCAAGCATGGCGAGACTTTGTTCCTGATGGGCGACGACGCCGGCGGGTCGAGCAAGGACGGACGCCGCGCGACGATCGCGTCGCGCTACTGCGTGATCATCCTCGGCGGCGACCAGCTCGGCGATTTCAGCCAGCAGTTCAACGTCAAGGATTTGCCCGCCGCGCAGCGCATGGCGCTCGCCACCAGCGCGGGCGCAACCACACTCTGGGACAAGGGCTGGTTCCTTTTCCCCAACCCCGTCTACGGCCCGTGGGAAAAACTGGGCTGGGGCGACGCCTTCCCCTCCGACAAGCAATGGGAGCCGAAATGATGGCCCAAGAAACTACAGGTTGGACGCGTGATGACATGGCGGCGCGCGCCGCGAAGGAACTGCAGGACGGCTATTACGTCAATCTGGGCATCGGCATCCCGACCCTGGTCGCGAACCATATTCCTGCCGGGATGACGGTAACGCTCCAGTCCGAAAACGGCATGCTCGGCATCGGGCCCTTCCCTTATGAGGGCGACGAGGATCCCGACCTGATCAACGCGGGCAAGCAGACGATCAGCGAGTTGCCGCAGTCGGCCTATTTCTCCTCTGCCGACAGCTTCGCGATGATCCGCGGCGGGCATATCGACCTCACCGTCCTCGGCGCAATGGAGATCGCCGAAAATGGCGACATCGCCAACTGGATGATCCCGGGCAAGATGATCAAGGGCATGGGCGGCGCGATGGACCTTGTCGCCGGGGTCAAGAAGATCATCGTCGTGATGGAGCATAATGCCAAGGACGGCAGCCCGAAGTTCATCCCTGCATGCACGCTGCCGCTGACCGGCAAGAATGTCGTCGACATGATCATCACCGACCTCGCGGTGTTCAAGCGCGACGATCATGACAGCCCGTTCAGGCTGATCGAGCTGGCGCCGGGGGTGACGCCCGAGGACGTCGTCGCGAAAACGACGGCGCATTATATTGCATAATGTCGCGGCCAATCCCGGCACCACCTGGCTGATCGTCGGCGGGTGGCTGTCGGTGCTGGCCGCGCTTCTGCATATCGCCTGCATTTTCGGCGGCCCCGACTGGTATCGCTTCTTCGGCGCGGGCGAAGGCATGGCGCGTGCGGCGGCGCGCGGCGATCTGCGGCCGACGCTGATCACGCTGGCGATCAGTGCGATCCTGCTGATCTGGGCCGCCTATGCTTTTTCGGGTGCCGGTTCGCTCCCGCGCCTGCCGCTACTGAGAACGGGGCTGGTCGTCATCGCCGCTATCTACCTGCTTCGCGGACTGATCTTCGTGCCACTCCATCTGTGGCGCCCGCAACATACCGACAGTTTCGCGATCTGGTCTTCGCTGATCGTCCTTGTCTATGGTGCGGTTTATGCCGCCGGGACGTTCAAGGCGTGGGACCATCTCGCGCCCTGAGGGGTGACGGCGGCGGATGTCGCGGCTAAGACGACGGCCAATCATGAGGTCGCAGTCCAAAAACAAGTCCAGGAAGCCGGTTTTCACCTATCTCATCGCGATCCTCGCGTTGGGGTTGGCGGGCTGGTTTGGCATTCACGCGCTCGGCGGGAAGCACCCGCTCGCCAGCGTTCCGATCCCGATCAAGGCGCCCGAGAACCTGCCCGACACGCCCGCCGAATGGCGCGGCCGGATCGATTACCCGGCGCTCGACCGGCAACTCGCTGCGCTGTCGCAGCGGCCCGAAATGGCGGGGCTGGCAGTAGCGGTGGTCGAAGACGGCAAGCTCAGCTTTGTCCGCACCTATGGTGTCGCCGACAAGTCGACCGGCGCGCCGGTCACGCCGCAAACGCTGTTCCGCTGGGCGTCGGTGTCCAAGACCGCGACGGGGGCCTTGGCGGCGGCGCTGGCCAAGGATGGCAAGGTCGATCTGGACCGGTCGGTTGCCAGCTGGCGCACGTCGCTGCGCCTTCCCGGCGGCGCCGAGGAACGGATCACGGTGGGCGACCTGCTCGCTCAGCGGACCGGCCTCACCAAAAACGCCTATGACGAAAAGCTGGAGGAAGGGCAGAGCCCGCAGCTGCTACGCGCGAGCCTTGCCCTCGCACCGCTGCAATGCGAGCCCGGAACCTGCCACACTTACCAGAATGTCGCCTTCGACACGGCGAGCGAGATATTGGGCAAGGCCGCGAACGAGCTGTTCGCCGACGCGGTCGAAGACCGGTTTTTCCGCCCGCTCGGCATGGTCAGCGCGGGATATGGGATGGAGCGGCTGACGAGCGCCAAGGATTGGGCGAAACCGCACCGGGGCGCGCAGGTGCGCCCGATCAAGGAGGCCTATTGGCGCGTTCCCGCCGCCGCGGGGGTCGAAAGCGATATCGTCGATTTCGCGACCTGGATGCAGGCGATGATGGGCAGCCGTCCCGATGTGCTGCCGGGCGAGGTGCTGCAGATCGCGCATCGCCCGCGCGTCGGCACGGGGCGGCTCTATGGCGGCACCTTGCGGGCGGCCACGGGCGAAGCGGGCTATGGCCTTGGCTGGCGGAGCTTCACCTATGCCGGCGGCCGGCTCGAAGGCCATTCGGGCGCGGTCGAGGGCTATCGCGCGACGATGATTTTCGAACCTGCGACGCGGACGGGCGTCGTGGCATTGTGGAACAGCGATTGGGGATTTCCCTTCCGCATCCCGTTCACGGTGATCGACAGCTATCATAGGCGCGACGACGCGGGCTGGCTCGACCTCAGCGAACTGCCCCAGCCGGCCGGCGGCGCGGCGACCCGCCCGGTCGTCGCGAATCCGAAAGGCTAACCGCCTTTCCCCCTGTCCGCCGCCTGTGTATGAGGCGCGCGGACGAGACCGGGAGGAGATATAACGATGCGCGTACTGCTGACCGGATCATCGGGTTGGCTGGGTCGCTATCTCGCTCCGCTGCTCGTCCAAAGCGGTCATGACGTGACCGGGCTCGACGTCGTGCCCGGGACGCATACGCAGGTGGTCGGCACCGTTGCCGACCGCGCGCTGATCGACCGGACGATGGGCGAGCATGGAATCGAGGCGGTGATCCATGGCGGCGCGCTGCACAAGCCCGACATCGTCCGTTACCCGCGCCAAGCCTTTGTCGACGTCAATGTCGGCGGCACGCTCAATCTGATCGAGGCCGCGGTCGCGGCGGGCAACGACCGCTTTCTCTTCACCTCGACCACCTCGCTGATGATACGCGCCGATGTGCGCGAAGGCGCGGGCGAGGCGGGCGCGTGGTGGATGGACGAGGATTTCGGTCCGATCGAGCCGCGCAACATCTATGGCATCACCAAGCTCGCCGCCGAGCAGGCGGTGAAGCTGGTGCACCGCGAGCATGGCATCGCGGTGGCGATCCTGCGCACCGGGCGCTTCTTCCCCGAAGATGACGACACGCATGCCGTGCCGAGCGGACCGAACCTGAAAGCGAACGAACTGCTCAACAGGCGTTTGACGGTCGAGGATGCCGCCGCTGCGCATCTCGCCGCGCTCGAGGCCGCGCCCGCGATCGGCTGCGACACCTTCATTCTCTCGGCCCCGCCGCCGTTCGCGCGCGAGGAGGCCGAAGAACTGGCGCGCGATGCGCGCGCAGTGATCGCGCGGCATCATCCCGATGCGGCCGAGCTTTATGCCGCCAAAGGCTGGATGCTCCCCGAGATCATCGACCGCGTCTACGACCCCTCGCGCGCCGAGCGCCGTTTCGGCTGGCGCGCCACGACCGATTTCGGCAGCGTGCTCGCCGCGCTTCGCGACGGCACCGAACTGCCCTTCGCGCACGATCCCGATTACACTTCCCCCATCATCGCACAGGAGCGCCAGGCATGTATGTGCTGATCACCGCCAACCGCAATTATTCGAGCTGGTCGCTACGCCCGTGGGTGCTGATGCGCGCGCTCGGCATCGCGTTCGAGGACCAGATCGAACCCTTCACCAACCCGATCAACTATGACGAGTTTCGTAGCTTCTCACCGACCGGACAGGTGCCCGCGCTGCTCGACGAAGGACGGACGGTTTATGATTCGCTGGGCATCACGCTCTATCTCGCCGACCGGCACGAGGGCGTCTGGCCGGCCGACCCCGACGCGCGCGCCTGGGCGCAATGCGCGACGGCGGAAATGCACAGCGGCTTTTCGGCGCTGCGGGGCGATTGCACGATGAATGTCGGGGTTCGCGTAACGCCCAAGCCGCCGTCGGGCGCGCTTCGGCTCGACGTCGCGCGAATCCGCGAATTGTTCGCCGAGGGCCTGTCGCGCTTCGGCGGCCCCTTCCTCGCGGGCGACCGCTTTACCGCGGTCGATGCCTTTTTCGCCCCGGTCGCCTTCCGTATCCGCACCTATGGACTCGACGCCGGCGCCGGACAGGCGTGGGTCGACCATATGCTTGCGCAGCCGGCGATGCAGGATTGGGAACGGCAGGCGCTCGCCGAAAGCTGGCGCGAGGAGGGCCACGAGGCGGAATTGATGGCAGCGGGGGTGATTACCGCCGATTACCGGACGGCCTAACTATATCGTCGCCCCCGCGAAGGCGGGGGCCGTTGTCGGTGTAGCGCAAGGTTGCCAGCGGCCCCCGCCTTCGCGGGGGCGACGGTTATTCTGCCAGCGCCTCGCGCACCACTGCGATCCCGGCCTCGCGCTGCGCTCTCAATTCGGCCTTCAGCTTCGCCGGATCGCGCGCCAGCACGAAGCCGAAGCTGACCCCGCCCTCCTTGCCGACCGTGGCGTGATGGAGCTTGTGCGCCTGCACCAGCCGCTTCGCATAGCCGCGCCGCGGCACCCAGCGGAAATAGCGCTGGTGGACGAGCCCGTCGTGCACCAGCGTATAGATGATGCCGTAGAAGAGGATTCCGAGCCCGATCCACGTTCCGGGCTCCCACGCCGCGGCGCCCATGATCATCGGGCTGCCGACGACGAACATCGAAATGCTCAGCGCGGCGCCGACGAGGCCGAACAGGTCGTTCTTTTCCAGCATCTTGTCGTGCGGCTCATGGTGGTCGCGGTGCCAAGCCCAGCCGAAGCCGTGCATGATATATTTGTGGCTCGCCCAGGCGACGCCCTCCATCGCCGCGACGGTGGCGAGAATGAGCGCTATGATGGCGAGCGTCGGCATGGGGGCAGTATAGGCCGATTGCGAACCTGATGCACGATCCCTCCTTCGTCATGCCGGACTTGATCCGGCATCCCGCTTTTTCCTTGCGCGTGAAGAAGCGGGACCCCGGATCAAGTCCGGGGTGACGAAAGAAAGGGCAAGAGTCGTGCGACCGAAAATTGCGTTTTTGATCGCCACTCGCTTGCATTGTTGTCGCGCAGGCTTAAGTGAACCGCATGACTCGGCCCCGCACCCTTTATGAGAAAATCTGGGACGCGCATGTCGTCGAACAGCGCCCCGATGCCACTTGCCTGATCTTCATCGACCGTCACCTCGTCCATGAAGTCACCAGCCCGCAGGCGTTTGCCGGGCTTCGCGCGAGCGGCCGCACGGTGCGCCGCCCCGACCTGACGATTGCGGTGCCCGACCATAATGTGCCGACGACCGCGCGGCTCGACGCGGCGGGCAACAAGCTGCCGATCGCCGACCCCGAAAGCGCGGCGCAATTGGCGGCGCTCGAAAAGAACGCGCCCGAATTCGGCATCCGCTACATCGATGCGACGGCGCCCGAACAGGGCATCGTCCATGTCGTCGGCCCCGAGCAGGGCTTTTCGCTGCCCGGGACGACGATCGTCTGCGGCGACAGCCATACCGCGTGCCACGGCGGCATCGGCGCACTCGCCTTCGGCATCGGGACGAGCGAGGTCGAGCATGTGCTCGCGACGCAGACGCTGCTGCTCCAGCCGTCGAAGACGATGGAAGTGCGCGTCGAGGGCGAGGTTGGCCCCGGCGTCAGCGCGAAGGACATCATCCTCCACATCACCGGCGTCATCGGCGCCGCGGGCGGCACCGGCCATGTCATCGAATATACGGGCAGCGCGATCCGTGCGCTGTCGGTCGAGGGCCGGCTGACGGTCAGCAACATGGCGATCGAGGGCGGCGCGCGCGCGGGCCTGATCGCGCCCGACGAGACGACCTTCGAATATCTGAAGGGCCGCCCCTATGCGCCGAAGGGCGCCGATTGGGACGCCGCGGTCGCTTATTGGAAAAGCCTCGCGACCGATCCGGGCGCGACGTACGAGAAGACCGTCGTCATCGACGCCGCCGACATCGCGCCGAGCGTCACCTGGGGCACCAGCCCCGAGGATGTCGTGCCGATCACCGGCATCGTCCCGGACCCCGCAAGCTTCGCCGATCCATCTAAGCAAGCCGCAGCCGCCAAATCGCTCGCCTATATGGGCCTCGAGCCCGGCACACGGATGCAGGATGTGCCGGTCGAGAATATCTTCATCGGCAGCTGCACCAACAGCCGCATCGAGGACCTGCGCGCCGCCGCGGCGGTGATCAAGGGCCGGCACAAGGCCGACAATGTCAAATGGGCGATCGTCGTCCCCGGATCGGGGCTGGTGAAAGCGCAGGCCGAGGCCGAGGGGCTCGACCGCATCTTCACCGACGCGGGGCTCGAATGGCGCGAACCGGGCTGTTCGGCGTGCCTCGCGATGAACCCCGACAAGGTGCCCGCGGGCGAACGCTGCGCCTCGACGAGCAACCGCAATTTTGTCGGCCGTCAGGGTCCGGGCGCGCGCACCCACCTCGTCAGCCCCGCGATGGCGGCGGCGGCGGCGGTGACGGGCAAGCTCACCGACGTACGGGAGTTGATGGCATGACCCCGCTCGACAAGGTCGAAGGCCGCGCGATTCCGTTCGGGCTCAAGAATGTCGACACCGACGTGATCATCCCCGCGCACTGGCTGAAGACGACGACGCGCGAGGGCATGGGCCGCGGCGCGTTCGAAAGCCTGCGCGCCGATCCCGACAATCTGTTCGACAGCGCCGATTTCAAGGGCGCGCCGATCCTGATCGCGGGCGACAATTTCGGCTGTGGGTCGAGCCGCGAACATGCCGCGTGGGCGCTCGGCGACCTCGGCATCCGCGTCGTGATCGCGCCCAGCTACTCGGACATTTTCTCGGGCAATGCGGTGAAGAACGGCATCCTGCCCGTCGTGCTTCCCCAATCGGCCATCGACCGCCTGATGGAGGTCGCGGCAACCGACCCGGTCTTCGTCGACCTCGAGCATCAGACGGTGACGACGCAGTTCCAGGACCGCTTCAGCTTCGAGATCGACCCGTTCCGCAAAATGTGCCTGCTCGAAGGGCTCGACGAGATTTCGCTCACCGAAAAGAGCGACGCGGCGATCGGCGCCTATGAGGCAAAACTCGACGCCGATCGGCCGTGGATGCGTCCTGCCGCATAGGATCAAACGAACACCATAAGAGGAGAAGATGATGAAGGCTCTCTTGTCGACCGCAACCGGCGGCCCCGAAACGCTCACCTTGGGCGAACTGCCGCGCCCGACCGCGGGCAAGGGCCAGATCGTGATCGACGTGAAGGCCTGCGCGGTCAACTTTCCCGACGTGCTGATCATCGAGGATAAATATCAGTTCCGCCCCGAACGCCCCTTCGCCCCCGGCGGCGAAGTCGCGGGGCTGGTCGCCGAGATCGGCGAGGGCGTAACCGAGTTCAAGATCGGCGACCGCGTGATCGCGGGCTGCGGCAATGGCGGCATGTCCGAAGCCGTCGCGGTGTCGGTGCACAATGTCTATCACCTTCCCGAGGCACATGATTTCGCCGCGGGCGCCTCGCTGCTGATGACCTATGGCACCAGCATCCATGCGCTGGTCGATCGCGGGCACATCGAGGAAGGCGACACGTTGCTGGTGCTCGGCGCATCGGGCGGCGTCGGCATTGCCGCGGTCGAGCTGGGCAAGGCATTCGGCGCGCGCGTCGTCGCCGGCGTGTCGAGCGAGGAAAAGGCCGACATCGCACGTCAGGCGGGCGCCGACGAGGTCGTCGTCTATGGCCGCCAGCCGTTCGACAAGGACCAGTCGAAGGAGCTTGCGAACAAGTTCAAGGAAGCCGTTGGCCCGAATGGCGCGAACGTCATCTATGACGCGGTCGGCGGCGATTATGCCGAGCCCGCGCTGCGTTCGATCGCATGGGAGGGCCGCTATCTCGTCGTCGGTTTCCCGGCGGGCATTCCGCGCCTGCCGCTCAATCTGACGCTGCTCAAGAGCTGCGACGTCGCGGGCGTGTTCTGGGGTGCATTTGTGGCGCGCGAACCGCTGCGCAACCGCGCCAATATCGCGCGACTGTTCCAGCTGTGGGAGCAGGGCAAGATCAAGCCGCGGGTGACCGAGAGCTTCGCCCTCGCCGACGGCGGCAAGGCGATCGCCAAGCTCGGCGACCGGACGGCGGTCGGCAAGCTGGTCGTCACCGTCTGAAAACCCGCCCCGACCCGGCGCTGACCGAGGCGCTCCGCGCACTCGCAGCGTCGGGACGGATTGCAGTGCGGGTCACGCCCGGTGCGCGTCACGACGAGATCCGGGTCGAGGACGAAAGCGTGCATGTCCGTGTGACTTCCCCGCCCTCCGACGGCGCCGCGAACGACGCGGTGCTGCGCCTGCTCGCCGCGGCGCTCGGCCGCCCGCCGCGCGATTTGACGCTGCTTCGCGGGGCGAGCGCGCGCATCAAATTGATCGGGATTGCGACGAGCCGATAGCGCCGGGTTAACCAATTGGCAGGAGCTGGGCGCTATAGCTATGAACAGGACTAGCTGGGCCAAGGTGGATCATGGCAAAACGCCGATCGACAAGCGAAGAGGGAGACGCGAGTATCGCGAATATTTCGCGTACCCGCCGCGCACAGCTTGTCGCCGAATTCGAAGGCGAGCTGGGCATCGACTATAAGGCCCGTGCCAGGGCCGAAGAGGCCGAGCGCCGCTGGATCGCCCGCAAGACCTTTATCGTCTGGACGATCGCGGTGATGTTCTTTGCCATCGCGTGCCAGAAGCTGTGGATCATGGGCAACGACGTCGATGTGCCCTTTTCCGACATCAACCCGGTGCGCAGCCTGTTCGGCGAGTAGCGAAGCCGATAATCAAGCGAACGGGGCCGCGATCGCTCGCGACCCCGCTTATCCGCTAAAACCGATCAGTAAACGCGCGCCTTCGGCTTGATATATTCGACGTCGTCGGACAGCGTATATTCGTGGACCGGGCGGTAATCGAGGCGGACGCCGCCGCCCTTGCCGCCCCAGCCGTCGAACCAGCTGATCGTGTGCTTCATCCAGTTCGCGTCGTCGCGGTTCGGGAAATCCTCGTGCGCGTGGGCGCCGCGGCTTTCCTTGCGGTTGAACGCCGAATGCATCGTCACCGTCGCCTGCGCGATGAGATTGTCGAGCTCGAGCGTTTCGATGAGGTCGGTGTTCCAGATCAGGCTGCGGTCGGTGACATGAACGTCGTTCATCCGCTGATAGGTCTTGGTGAGCTTTTCCTTGCCCTCCGCCATCAGTTCGTCGGTGCGGAACACCGCGGCATGGGCCGACATCGCGCGCTGCATCTCGGTGCGGATCTCGGCCGTTGGCGACCCGCCATTGGCGTTGCGGAAATGGTCGAGGCGGCCGAGCGCGAGATCGGCGCTGTCCTTGGGCAGCGCGGCCTGTGCGGCGCCGGGCTTCAGGATTTCCTTTAGGCGGTGCCCGGTCGCGCGGCCGAAGACGACGAGGTCGATCAGGCTGTTCGAGCCGAGGCGGTTGGCGCCATGGACCGACACGCACGCGGCTTCGCCGACCGCGAACAGGCCGGGGACGACGGTGTCGGGGCCGTCCTTGCCCAAGGTCACGACTTCGCCATGATAGTTACAGGGGATGCCGCCCATATTGTAATGGACCGTGGGCACGACGGGGAGCGGCTGGCGCGTCAGGTCGACGCCCGCGAAAATCTTGCCGCTTTCGGTGATGCCGGGCAGGCGCTCGGCAAGCACCGCGGGATCGATATGGTCGAGGTGCAGATAGATATGGTCGTTGTGCGGACCGACGCCGCGGCCTTCGCGGATTTCGAGCGCCATCGAACGCGACACGACGTCGCGCGATGCCAGATCCTTTGCCGACGGGGCATAGCGTTCCATGAAACGCTCGCCTTCGGAGTTCGTCAGATACCCGCCCTCGCCGCGCGCACCCTCGGTGATGAGCACGCCCGCGCCATAGATGCCGGTCGGGTGGAACTGGACGAATTCCATGTCCTGCAGCGGCAGCCCGGCGCGCAGCACCATGCCGCCGCCGTCGCCGGTGCAGGTGTGCGCCGAGGTCGCGGTGAAATAGCAGCGGCCGTAACCCCCGGTCGCGAGCACGACGGCCTGGCTGCGGAAGCGGTGGATGCTGCCATCCTCGAGGCACATCGCGATGACGCCCCGGCAGGCGCCATTTTCCATGATCAGGTCGAGCGCGAAATATTCGACGAAGAAGTCGGCGTCATATTTCAGCGACTGCTGATAGAGCGCGTGGAGCATCGCATGGCCGGTGCGGTCGGCCGCGGCGGCGGTGCGCTGCACCGGCGGGCCTTCGCCCATATTCTGCATGTGGCCACCAAAGGGGCGCTGATAGATGGTGCCGTCGGCGTTGCGCGAAAACGGCACACCGGCGTGTTCGAGTTCGTAGACCGCGTTCGGTGCCTCGCGCACCATATATTCGATCGCGTCCTGGTCGCCGAGCCAGTCGGAGCCCTTGACGGTGTCGTACATGTGCCACTGCCAATGGTCGGGCGAATTGTTGCCGAGGCTGGCGGCGATGCCGCCCTGCGCCGCGACGGTGTGACTGCGCGTCGGGAACACCTTGGTGATGCACGCGGTCTTGAGCCCCGCTTCGGCGCTGCCCATCGTGGCGCGCAGGCCCGAGCCGCCGGCGCCGACGACGACGGTGTCATAGATATGGTCGATGATCTTGTAGGCGTCGGTCATCTTACATGCCCCCCGGAGCGAGCCCGGCGGCGGGCGCAAGCACGATACGGACAATGGCAAAAATGCCGTAGGCGGCGCCGCCGATCGCGTAGAAGTTGAGAAGGACGAGCGACAGCAGACGCGTCGCCTCGCCATGGACATAGTCCTCGATCAGCACCGTCAGGCCCAGCCGCAGGTGCCAGAAGACGCTGACCACCATCAGGATCAGCGCGAGCGCGACGGTGGGATTCGATGCCCAGCGCAACACCGCAGCATGATCGCCGAGCGGCAGACGGACCAGCGAAACGAACAGGAAGCCGACGAGGAGGATATTGGCGAGCGCGGTCAGCCGCTGTTGCAGCCAATGCTGCGAGCCATGCCCCGACGAGCCGAGGCCGCGGACCTTGCCCAGATGCGTGCCATTGCCCATCAGAGTGCCTCCGCCATGATATAGAGCCAGGTCGCGGCGGTCGCGAGGACGCCCGCGGTGATCACGGCGATCGACCAGAGCTTGTTGGTCTTCAGTTCGTAACCGGCACCCGTATCGAGCACGAAGTGGCGCAGCCCCGAAAAGAGATGCTGGAAAAAGGCCCAGGTCAGGCCGACAAGCACGACCTTGCCGACGATATTGGTGATCTGGTGAACGATGCCGACCTCGGGGCTGGGATCGTGCCAGACGCAGGCGAGGAATGCGGCATACGCGTCGGGACCGGCCGCGAGCGCGCCAAGCCACCATAGGAACATGCACGCACCAACAATCGCGAGACCGTCACCGCTCGCGCGATGAAGGATCGAGACCGCCATCGCGGGGGTCCATTTATATACCTGCAAATGCGGGGAGCGCGGACGCGCACTCGGTTCGTTGCCAGCCATATCAGCCCTGTCTTGACTCTAAACGGTCGATGCGGTGCCGGTTAAGCCTTCCCGCCGCGATATGCAATTGCTTAGGAGCATAGGCAAAAAAATCGCCGCCTTCCGCGATATTCAGCGCGTCACATACCCGTTGAGCGCGAGCCAGCTGGCAAGAATGGCGATATATTCGGACGAATCCGGCCGTTCGGTGCCGTCGTGCTTGGGATCGAGCGAGATTTTCTGATCGACCGACATCGCCATCGCGTGATCGGCGCCCGCGATGCTGTGCACCGTCAGTTTCGGCATCTGCGCCGCGACCGCCTTCAGGCGCTCGACCGAGACGGCGACCGGCACCACCGCATCGTCGGCGCCATACAGGACGAGCGTCGGCACGCTGACCGCCGACAGATTCTTCAGCGGATCATTCTCGATCTCGCGGCGCCAACCCGAAACGGCGCGGTCGCGGATCGTTTCGCCCATATAGGTATATTTGAACCACGGCTGCGTCTTTGCCGCATCGATCATTTTCTGCGCGGCCTCGCGGCTCGCCGTTCCGCGCATATAATCGTCGACCGCCTTGCGCGTCGCGGTCATCTGATCGATCTCGGCCTGCGAATGGCCGTTCGCCCTGAGGTGGTTGGTCGAGGAGAAGAGCATCTGCACGTCGGCGGTGACGACCGGCGCCGACACCGCGATCACAAAGGCGATATCGGGGCTTCGCGACGCCGCCAGCGGCGATATCCAGCCGCCCTGGCTCAGCCCCCAGGTGCCGATGCGCTTCGGGTCGATGCGCGGATCGGCCTTCAGGCTCTGCGCCGCCGCGATAGCATCGTCGGCGAGGAGCGTGAAGTCGCCGCCGGCTGTCTTCGTGCCCGACTGTCCCGAACCGCGCCGGTCATAGACGAAAACCGCGATGCCGAGCGCGGGCAGGGCGGTCTTGAGATGATCGTAAAGCGACGCGCCACGGAGCGGCGACGACGCGCTGTGCGTGACGACGACGACCGCCACAGGCCGCGCACTCCGCGGCAGGATCAGCGTTCCCGACAGCTCGGTGTCGCCGCTCATAAAACGGCGGTCCTCGGTGACGACTTGCGTCGTCGCGGGCGCGGTCCACGGGAAAGCGGACGCGCCCGGCGCCGCGAGCGCAGGCTGGAACGCCGCGAGCCCGGCCGCGACGGCCCAAAGGGCGGCGATTATGCGCATCAAAGAGCCCCCGGCCCGGTCACGGGCGCGGACACGGGGACATGCCTCACTTGATCTTGCCGCGGTTCGCGTAGAGCAAGGCCGCGATCACCGCGGCCGAGCCGATGCCGAGGCCAGCGGCGGCCGCGGTCTTCCAGCCGCGCTTGCCCTTGGCCTCTTCCTCATCGGCCGCCTGCGCCGCCTCGGCGGCTTCGCGCTGCTGCTGGCGCTCGCGCGCGGCGCGCAGCACTTCGTTTTCCTCTTCTTCGGGCGGGGGAGGTGCCACTGGATCGGTCATCGTCTCTCTATGTCCTTTTGTCTTTTGTCAGGCGAGCGCCTGTTCGACAGGCACATAATCGGTTCCGATCGCTTCGGCTACGGCTTCGAACGTCACCTTACCATTCCAAACGTTCAAACCCTGCGCAAGATGCACGTCGCGTTTCAAAGCGTCTTTCCACCCCAGATCGGCGATGCGCAGCGCGTGCGGCAGCGTCACGTTGTTGAGCGCATAGGTGCTGGTGCGCGCGACCGCGCCGGGCATGTTCGCAACGGCATAATGGACGATGCCGTCGACGACATAGGTCGGATCGGCGTGGGTCGTCGCGTGGCTCGTCTCGAAACAGCCGCCCTGGTCGATCGCGACGTCGACGAGCACCGAGCCGGGGCGCATCGTGCCGAGCATCTCGCGCGTGACGAGCTTGGGCGCCTCGGCACCGGGGATCAGCACCGCGCCGATCACAAGGTCGGCCTCGGCGACGCATTCGGCGAGGTTCGCGCGGTTCGAGAAGCGCGTCTTGGCGCGCGCCTCGAAGAAGGTGCCGACGCGTTCGAGCACTTCGGGATCGCGGTCGAGGATGGTGACGTCGGCGCCGAGGCCCGCCGCCATCTGCGCCGCGTTGAAGCCGACGACGCCGCCGCCGATCACGCAGATCTTGCCCGGTGCGACGCCGGGCACGCCGCCGAGCAGCACGCCGCGGCCGCCATGCGCCTTTTCGAGCGCGGTCGCGCCGGCCTGGATCGACATGCGCCCTGCGACCTGACTCATCGGCTTCAGCAGCGGCAGGCCGCCGTGCGGGCTGGTGACGGTTTCATACGCGATGCACACCGCGCCCGATGCCATCAGGTCGCGCGTCTGGTCGGGATCGGGCGCGAGGTGGAGATAGGTGTAGAGGATCTGCCCGGGGCGCAGCATCGCGCGCTCGACGGGCTGCGGCTCCTTGACCTTCACGACCATTTCGCAGGTCGCGAAAATCTCTTCGGCGGTCTGCACGATCTCGGCGCCCGCCTCGACATAATAGCGGTCGTGCGCGCCGATCCCCTCGCCCGCGCCGGTCTGCACCAGCACGCGGTGGCCGTGGACGACGAGCTCGCGTGCGCTCTCGGGGGTCAGGCCGACGCGATATTCGTGATTCTTGATTTCCTTGGGGGTGCCGATGATCATAGTCGCTCTCCGGATATGGGTGTCATCGGCGATCGACTATCGCCGCCGAAAACTTGTCGGCGCTTTTAGCAGAAATGGCTCGCGAGGTGCTTGCATATCCATTGCGGATTCGCGACATACTTGCACGATTTTGGCGTATAATGGATCGATGGCGCACAATGATTGACCGTATCGACGTCAAGCTGCTCGACTTGCTGCAACGGCAGGGCCCGCGCCCTGCCGCCGAGCTGGGGGAGATCGTCGGACTGTCGGCATCGGCGTGCCACCGGCGCATCCGCGCGCTGGAGGCAGCGGGGATCATCACCGGCTATACCGCACGGCTGAACCCCGACAGCATCGGGCTCGGGCTCGATGTGTTCGTCGACATCAGCCTGACGTCGCAGAGCGAAGAAGCGCTGACCGCGTTCGAGAGCGCGGTGAAGAGTTTCGACGAGATTCTCGAATGCCAATTGCTGTCGGGGGCGTCGGATTACCGGCTGCGCGTCGCGGCGCGCAACGTCGCCGATTTCGACCGGCTGCACCGCCACTGCCTGTCGCGCCTGCCCGGGGTCGCGGCGATGCACAGCGCCTTTGCCCTGCGCACGATCAAGGCGTTCGAGGGCTATCCAGTGCCGGCAGCGGGTTAACACCGCTTTTACCATTTCCAGCGCATATCCCGTTCACCAGTTTCATGGGACGCATGCGGGCGACAGACCCGCGCGCCTTTTGGGTCGATCAGGGAAGCCAAGATCATGGTGAAGGAAAATCCGATTCATAAGCAGCAGATCGATCCGGTGCCGATGGCCGATCGCTTTCCCTATTACGATCTCGACGGGCGCCTTGCCGCCAATGCGACGGAAATTCACGCCATCATCGCCGGCCGCGAGGAAGCGATCGCCGCGGCCTATTGGAATGCATTCAATACGCTGCCCAGCGTCGACCGCCGCGTCGAGGGCGAATTATTCGAATCCTATGTCCGCGGCAGCGCGCGCCACACCGTGGCCAAATATGCCGACGCCGCGGGCCAGGAGGTCGCGACGATCGCGTGCCAGAACGCCCATATGGCGCGGCGCGTGAAGCTGCCGCTTGCATCGGTGATGTCGTGCATCGCCGAAAGCCAGCGGCTGACGATCGAATATGTCGTCGAAGCCTGTTTCGGCGACGCCGAACGGCTTGCGCGGCTGACGAGCGCGGTGAATCGCCTCGCGCTGCTCGAATTCGACATCATGCACCGCTATGCCAAAAAGCTCGACCGCGCGGTGATCTCGAGCGAGCGGCAGACGCTCGCGGGCGATTTCGACCGCTCGATCGCGTCGCTGGTGCAGGACACCGACGGGGTGCGCGAGCAGCTCGCCAAGCAGGCGGCCTCGGCCGACCAGGCGGCGAAGGGCATGATCGCCAAGACCAGCGAAGTCGCCGCGGCGTCCGAACAATCGGCGATGGCGATGCGCGAAGCCGCTTCGACCGCCGCGGGCCTGATCCGCGCGATCGAGGATGCACGCAGCGAAGTCGAAGCCTCGGCCAGCGTCGCGACGCGTGCGTCCGAGCAGGCGGGCGAAGCGGTCGCGATGTCGGCGACCTTGTCGCACCATGCCGAATCGATCGAATCCATCCTGGGCCTGATCCGCGAGATCGCGGGGCAGACCAACCTTCTCGCGCTCAACGCCACGATCGAGGCGGCGCGTGCGGGCGAATCGGGGCGGGGCTTTGCCGTCGTCGCGCAGGAGGTGAAGAGCCTCGCCAACGAAACCGCGCGCGCGACCGACGATATCGCGGGCAAGATCACCGCGATCCAGCAGGCGACGCGCGGGTCGGTCAGCGCCAACCAGTCGATCCAGGCGACGATCGTCGAGGTGCAGACCTCGGCACAGCGCATCCGCGACGCGATGGACGCGCAGGCGCAGACGGTCACCTCGATCACCGCCGCGGTCGACGAAACCGCGCTCGCCGCCGACAGCATGTCGTCGACGATCGCGAGCATCCGCAACGATTCGGGCATGGTCGCGAGCGAGATCAGCGTGCTGAGCCAGGAATTCGCCAAGATGGGCGGCCGGTTGCAGCAGCTGGAACAAGCTGCGAGCGAGTTCAGCCGCCGCGTGGCATAACACAGCCACTTCCCCCGCTTGGCAAGCCCCGCCCCGCTGCCTAAGGCGGGGCATGAGCACGCATATCCTGATCACCGGCGCGAGCCGCGGCATCGGCGCCGCGATCGCCGACGCCTTCGCCACCGGTGCGACCAAGGTTGTCGCGCTGTCGAGCGCCGACGGCGACCTGTCCGATCCCGCGACCCCCGACCGATTGTGGCAGGCGAGTCTCGACCGGCTCGACGGCCGCATCGACGTGCTCGTCAACAATGCCGGCGTGTTCGAGGCAAACCCGCTGGGCGACCCCAACGCTGACTGGCTCGCGAACTGGAACCGCACGATGCAGGTCAATCTGACCGCGAGCGCGCAGCTCTGCCGCCATGCGGTGCTCCACTGGCACGAACGCGGCGCGCCCGGTCGCATCGTCAATATCGCGAGCCGCGCCGCGTACCGCGGCGACAGCCCCGCGCACTGGCATTATGCCGCGTCGAAATCGGGCATGGTCGCGATGACCAAGACGATCGCGCGCGCCTATGCCAAGGACGGTATCCTCGCCTTTGCGATCTGCCCCGGCTTCACGATGACGGGCATGGCCGAAGACTATCTGGCGAGCCGCGGCGGCGAGAAACTGCTTGCCGACATCCCCCTGGGCCGTGTCGCAATGCCCGACGAAGTCGGCGAAATGGCGCGCTGGTGCGCGCTCGATGCCCCTGCGTCGATGACCGGTGCGGTGCTCGACGTGAACGGCGCAAGCTATGTGCGCTAACCTCTTTTCATCGTCATTCCCGCGAAGGCGGGAATCCCGCTTCTGGCCCGGCAAAAGCGGGATCCCCGCCTGCGCGGGGATGACGAAAGAGGGTAATGGAGTGACAGGGTTGGACGGATGAGCTGGATCGTCTCGCTCCCCTGTACCCGCGACGAAGCCGAAGCGTTGTCGGGCGAAATTCCCGAACTCGACGCCGCGCCCGAGGCGCCGGTCGTGGTGACGCGCGAGATCGACGAGGACGCCGGGCTTTGGCAGCTCGACGCCTATATGGACGCCAAGCCCGGGGCAGCGCTGCTCAAGCTGCTGCAGTCGTTCGTGCCGAGCGCGAAGGGCAAGAAACCCGTTGTCGCACAATTGCCCGAAGAGGATTGGGTGACGCTGAGCCAGCAGGGGCTGGAGCCCGTGCAGGCGGGGCGCTTTTTCGTCCACACGAGCAGCTATGCCGACCGCGTGCCCGCGGGCAGCACCCCCTTCCTGATCGACGCGAGCCAGGCATTCGGCACAGGCGGGCACGACACGACGGCAGGCTGCCTGTCGATGCTCGACCGGCTCGCGCGGCAAGGGGCGAGTCCACGCAATATCGCCGACATCGGGACCGGCACGGGCCTGCTCGCCTTCGCCGCGATGGCGCTGTGGCCGCGCGCCAAAACGATCGCGTCGGACATCGACCCCGCAAGCATTTTCGTGACGCGCGACAATGCGGGCATCAACAATGTGCCATTGGGGCGCGGCGGCGGGCGGCTCGCGCTCGCGGTGGCACCGGGGACCAATCACCCGTCGATCAAGCACCGTGCGCCCTATGACCTGGTCATCGCGAACATCCTTGCGGGACCGCTGATCACCCTCGCCCCCGATATTGCCGCCGCGACGGCACCGGGCGGCCATGCGATCCTGGCCGGCCTCATCGCGCGGCAGATGGAGCCGGTGCTCGCCGCCTACCGCGCACAGGGCTTTCGCTTCGCCGCGCGCGGCGGCAGCGCCGAATGGCCGTGCCTGTTGCTCGTCAAACGCCGCCGCTATGGCTGGCGCCGCAAGGAACGCGCGTTCCACCGCGCGAGCCCATCGGATGCGAGCTTCGGAAGCTGGTAAGCTAAACGCTGGAAATATCGCGGCGATTTGCTAGCCTAGCGCAAGTCACCGGGAGGAATCGGCCATGAGCCTTTTTGCCGCCGTCGCTTTGCTTGCCGCCATGCCCGTCGCCAGCGACACCCCGGACCCTATCGTCGTGACCGGCACGCCCGTCACCGGCGACGAAGCCCGCAAGCGCGCGCTCGAATTCGTCCGCCGGACGGGTGTCGCCGAATTGCGCCCGATCGCGCGCTGGATCGCACCGGTCTGCCCGCACGTCATCGGGGTCGACGACACAGTGGCGGCCATCGTCGAAAAGCGGGTCGGCGAGGTTGCCGTCGCGGCCGGAGCGCGGGTCGCCCCATCGGGCTGCGACGCCAATATCGCCATCGTCTTCACTTCGAACGGCGGCGCGTTGACGCGCGCGATGCTGCGCAAATCGCCCATGCAACTGAGCGAATTGTCGCCAGCGGCGCGCGAGCGGACGGCGCAGGGCGACGATGCGATCCGCTGGTGGTACAGCACGCGCGTGCAAAGCCGCGATGCCGTATCGGCCTCGACCGCGCCGCTGCCCTGGGCCGTCGGACATAGCGAAGGCGGCGGGCCGGTCATCAACGGCGCGGGCCCGACGTTATCGCATTATGGATCGAGCCTCATCAGCACACAGGCGGTGCGCGCGCTGACCGCCGCGACCGTCGTGATCGATGTCGAAAAGGCCGACGGCACGCCGCTCGATGCCGTGGCGTCCTTCGCCGCGATGGTGGCGATGGCCGAAATGGACAGCGACCCGCCGCCGCCCGGAAACTCGATCCTCGCGCTGTTCGACGGCGAGGACGACCGGCGCGCGTTGTCGAGCGAGGATCAGACGCTGCTGCGCGCTATCTATAGCCTGCCGCCCGACCGCGAGGCCCATCAGCACCGCCGCCAGCTGGTTACCGCGATCGCCAAGCCCAAGAGCGGCGATTGACCCGGCCATGAGCCTGTTCGCCGCCATCGCCCTGCTCGCCGCCGCGCCCGTTGCCGGTGACGATCCCGATGCGATTATCGTCACGGGGACACCCGTCACCCGCGAAGAAGCGAAGAAACGCGCGGCCGAATATGTGCGGCGCGCCGGGATCGCGCAGCTCAAGCCCCTCGCGCGGTGGGTCGATCCCATATGCCCGCGCACGGTCGGGGTCGATGAAACGGTCGCGGCGATCGTGAACGCGCGCGTCCGAGCGGTCGCCACGGCGGCGGGCGCCCCGGTCGCCCCCTCAGATTGCCAGGCGAATATCGTCGTCGCCTTCAGCTCGGACGGCCGGAGCCTCGCGCGCGCAGTGCGCCGCAAGGCGCCCGACCAGTTCGCCGAGCTGGCGCCGGTGGCGCGCGATCGCGTGCTCGACGGCACGGGTGCGATCCGCTGGTGGTACACGACGCGCGACGAAAGCCGCGACGGGATGCCGATCAGCGACTTTTTCGTGAAGCTTTACAACAGCAGCATCGTCAGCACGCAGGTCGTGCGCGCGTTGCAGTCGGCGACGGTCGTGATCGACGTCGAACAGGCCGACGGCACCCCGCTCGATGCCGTCGCCGCCTATGCCGCGATGGTCGCGCTCGCGGAGTTCCGGAGCAATCCGCCGCCGCCGAAGGATTCGATCCTGGCGCTGTTCGACGGCGAGGCAGAGCGCCGCGAGTTGTCGAGCCACGACGCGGCGCTGCTGCGCGGGATCTATACCGTGCCGCCCGACCGCGAAGCCTTTCAGCAGCGGCGCCAGCTGGTGACGACGGTCCGTAAAAGCGGCGAGTGACGGTCAGCCGCTCTTGGCGAGCGCATATTCCTGTGTGCCGCGCGTGATCACCTCATCCTCCGGCAGGAAGTCGGCGATCGGAATCGGCGGCAGCGCGGCATTTTTGGCATAGAGCGGCGCGAAATCGGTGTTCACCGTCGTGTCGAGCAGCTGATCAAGGCTGTCGATGACGAAATAATTCTGCTGGAAATCGTCGATCCGGTAATCGGTACGCATCACGCGCGCGAGGTCGAAGCCGATGCGGTTCGGGCTGTCCGAATCGAGCGCAAAGACGCTCTCGGCAAAAGAGGAGACGATGCCCGCGCCATAGATGCGCAGGCCGCCGGCTTCGCGGATCAGGCCGAATTCGACCGTGTACCAGTAAAGCCGCGCGAGCTGTTTCAGCGCGTCGAACTTGAGGCTGCGCAGCCCGCCTTCGCCGTACGCGACCATATAGTCCGCGAACACCGGGTCGGCGAGCATCGGGACATGGCCGAAGACGTCGTGGAAGACGTCGGGTTCCTGGAGGTAATCGAGCTGCTCGGGGGTGCGAATGAAATTGCCCGCCGGAAAGCGGCGATTCGCGAGATGGTCGAAAAACACCTCGTCGGGGACGAGCCCCGGCACCGCGATCACCTGCCACCCCGTCGCGGCCATCAGCCGCGCGTTGAGCTCGCGATAATCGGGGATGCCCGGCTTTTCGAGGCGCAGCACGTCGATCCCGCGCAGGAAGGCGTCGGCGGCGCGGCCGGGGAGCATATCCGACTGGCGCGCGAAGAGGCGGTCCCACATCGCATGCTCGTCGGCGGTGAAGGCGTCCCAATTTTGCGAAATCGTCCAGTCGGCCGCGGCACCCGGCGGCGGCGTGTCATGGACATGGGTAAACTGGCTTTCCATACGACCGCTTCTATCATCAAAATGGTTTCATGTGAAACTTTATTCGCCGATCGCCACCACCGAGGTCGCGAGCCGGTCGATCTCGGCGCGGTCGTGGCTGACGTAGAGGATCGGCAGTTTGAGCTCGTCGCGAATCCGCTCGATCACCACCATGATACCGCCGCGCCGCGCGGTGTCGAGCGACGACAAGGGTTCGTCCATCAGCAGGATTTCGGGGCCCGCGAGCAAGGCGCGGCCGATCGCGACGCGCTGCGCCTCGCCCCCCGACAGGCTGTGCGGCCAGCGATCGAGCAGGTGGCCGATGCCGAGGAATTGCGTCGCCTCGTCGAGGGTCATCCAGCGGTTCGCGGATGGTACAATGTCATGGCCGTAGGTCAGGTTCGCGCGGACACGGCGATGCGGGAAGAGCCGCCCGTCCTGAAAGACATAACCGACGCGGCGCGCCTCGGGCGGCAGGTCGGTGGCGCCGTCGAACAGCGTGCGGTCGCCGACGCGAATATGCCCGCGGTCGGGCCTCAGCAGTCCCGCGACCATGTTGAGGATGCTCGTCTTGCCCGCGCCCGATGGCCCGAACAGGGCGGTCAGGCCGGGACCGGCAGTGAAGCGCGCGGCGATGCTGCGGTCGCCGAGACGCCTGGCGACGTCGATATCAATCGCCATGGCGCTGCCTTTCGCGATGCGTGCGGCGGACGAGCCATTCGGAAAGCACCAGCGCGCCGAGCGAAAGCGCGACCGAGAGCAGCGCGAGCCGCGTCACCATCGCTTCGCCGCCGGGCACCTGCAGCGCCGAATAGATGGCGAGCGGCAGCGTGCGCGTTTCGCCGGGGATGTTCGAGACGAACGTAATCGTCGCGCCGAACTCGCCAATCGAGCGTGCGAAGCCGAGCACGAGCGCGGCGAGGATGCCGGGGAGCGCGAGCGGCAGGCTGATCGTCCAGAAGCTGTGCCAGGGGCTCGCGCCGAGCGTCCGCGCCGCGCCCTCGAGCCGCCGGTCGATCCCCTCGATCGACAGCCGCATCGCGCGCACCATCAGCGGCAGCGCCATGATCGCCGCCGCCAGCGCGGCGCCGGTCCAGCGGAACATCAGGCTGACCCCGAACCAGCTTTCGAGCCAGCGCCCGGCGGGGCCGAACGGGCCGAAGGCGATCAGCAGCAGCCAGCCGGTGACAACGGGGGGTAGGACGAGCGGCAGATGGACGAGCGCATCAAGGACAACGCGGCCGGGGAAGCGGTGGCGCGCGAGCAGCCACGCGAGCGCGAAGGCGATCGGAAGCGTGGCGAGCACCGCGACGCCGCCGACCTTCAGCGACAGCGCGACAATGCCCCACTCTTCGGGTGAAAGCATCAGGGCGCCGAAAAACCGTGGCGGACGAAGATCGCGCGGCCCTGTTTCGACAGCAGGAAGGCGCGGAAACCCGCGGCGTCCCTGCTTCGCGACGCCTTGAGCAGCGCGACGGGGTAGCGGATCGGCGGATGGCTCGATGCCGGAAAAACACCGACGACACGCACCGCTTTCGACGCACGCGCGTCGGTTGCGTAGACGATGCCGAGCGGCGCCGCGCCGCGTTCGACGAGCGCCATCGCCGCGCGGACATTTTCGGCGGGGGCGACCTTGGCCGCGACGCTGGTCCAGACGCCGAGATGCGTGAGCGCCGCCTTCGCATATTTGCCCGCAGGCACCGCGTCGGGATCGGCGAGCGCAAGACGGCCGCTGCCGAGCGCCCTGGCGAGCGCGAAGCCGCGCGCCGGGGTCAGGCGGACCTTGCTCGACGCGGGGGCGATCAGCACGAGGCGGTTGCCGAGCAAGGTCGTGCGGGTGCCCGCGCGAAGCAGGCCGGCCTTCGCGACCGCGTCCATCCACTCCTCGTCGGCCGAGAGGAAGAGGTCGGCGGGGGCGCCCGCCATGACCTGCCGCGCGAGCGCCGACGAGGCGGCAAAGGAGATGACGGGTTTGGCGTGCCCCTTCGCCGCCCACGCATTCGCCGCTTCGGTCAGCGATTCCTGCAGGCTCGCCGCCGCGAGCACGACGGGGCCGCGCTCCTGCGCGAACGCGGCCGGGGCGAGGAGCAGCGCGATGAGCAGGGCGAACAGGTGGAGGGCGCGGGCCATTGGCAACCTATAGGCGCGCCGGGGCCTTCGCCGCAACGCCGAGCCATCGCGCCATGCTCGGCATGCGCGGAAGGATCAATCGCTCGACGATCCAGAGGAGGATCAGCGAGGCGGCGAGCATGGGGAGAAGCGCGGCGAGGATCAGGATCAACGCGGCAACGCCCTTGAGCTTTGCGGGATCGCGCGGCTGCGGCGGTGCGCCGAGCGCATCATCGGGTCTGCGGCGGCGCCACATCAGGAAGCCGGATATTGCTAGCGTGAAAAGCGCGAGCGCGGTCGCGACGCCGATCAACTGGTTGGCGAGGCCGAAGAGCTGGCCCTCGTGCCACGCGATGCCATAGCCGACGGCGCGGTCGATCACATGCTTGTCGGCAAAGCCGCTGCGCGACACCTCCAGGCTTGTTTCGGGGTCGTAGCTCACCTTGCGAACCTGCGGGCGGTTTTGGGTGAGCGTCGTGAGCGTCCAGACATTGCCGTTGGGCGGGCCGAAAGCATTGGGTGCGCCCGGCGGCTGGATGATTGCGGGCGCGGGCATATGCTCGCTGCGGGCGCGGAGGACGATATATTCCAGACGTGCTTGCGGAGGCGGTCCGGCCGGCGGGGCGGCCGCCATCGCATGATGATCGTGCGCGGCGTGCGGATCGGCGCCGCCCTTCCAGTCCTGCACCCCCGACACCCAGCCCATTTCGGCGCGGACGGTGCGAAGGCCGCTAGCCCACACCTCGGTCCACGGCAGCGCGGTGAAAAGCAGGATCAGCGCGAGGCCCGAAACCCAGAAGCCGGTGACGGCGTGGAGGTCGCGCAGCGCGGTGCGGCCCCGGAGCGAGAGCCGCGGCCAGACCACACCGGCCGCGCCGCGGCCGCGCGGCCACCATAGGTAGAGGCCGGTCAGGATCATCACGATTGCCCAGCTCGCGGCGAGTTCGATGAGCAGGCGGCCGGCGCGGCCGATGAGCAATGTGCCGTGGATGCGCGAGAGCCAGGCCGAGATGCGCTGGTCGGGATCCGCGGCGCCGATCACCTGTCCCTGCGGCGAGACGGCGACATCGCGCATTCCCCCATCCGGCAGGCCGATATGGACGACCGCCGCATCGCCCGATGCTTCGGGGATGCGGTAGTAATGAAAGCTCGCGCCCGGATTGGCCGCGAGCACGGCGGCGACCCGCGCATCGGCGTCGACCGCGCCCGCCGACGGCAGGTCGCGCCATGCGCGCTCCTCCCACCGGTCGATCTGCGGCTTGAACAGATAGGCGGCCCCCGTCGCCGACAGGATCAAAACAAAGGGGACGACGAACAGCCCGGCGTAGAAATGCCAGCGCCAGATCGTGCGATAGAGCGGAACGCGGTTGCTGTCGGTCATCCCCTGCCCTGCCCTTTAGAAGCGCGCGCGGATGCCCGCGGAGACCGCGCGGCGTTCGACGGGGTAATAGATCGCCGATGCGGGTGTGACGGCGATCGCCGCGCTGATGTCGCCGATCGCCTTCTTGCCGGTGATGTTGCGGACGTCGACAAAGGCGTCGACGCCCTGCGCAATCGCCGCGCCGCCGGTGACGCCGAGCAGCGCATAGCCCGGGGTGCGGACATGATTGCGGTAGTCGGCGAACGGTCCGTCGGGCACCCATTCGAGGTTCGGCGCGATGTGCAGCGCGTCGCTGCCGAGGCGGAGTTCGGCGCGATAGGCGTGCTTCGGCACGACCGGCAGACGGTTGTCGCCGAATTGCGCGTCACCCCGGAAACGGAAGTCGCTGTAGGTGTAGACCTGCCGCAGCCGCAGCCAGTCGGCCGGTGCCAGATCCAATCCGGCCTCGACGCCCTGATGGAGCGTGCGGTTGGCGTTGAAGGTCGCGGCGGGGATGCTGGCGTTCGTCGTGAACTGGAGCAATTCGCCCTTCAGCGTCGATCGGTAAACGGCGATATCCCAGCGCGCGAAACCAAGCTTGCCGCGCGTGCCGATCTCGGTGGTCCATGCGCGCTGCGGGCGGATGTCCGAAACGACCGTGCTCGTCGGCGGGGTGCCGATCGTCTGGAACACTTCGCCGAAGCCGGGGAATTCGGCCGAGCGGCTGTAGTTGGCGAAGATCTGGATATCGGCGGCCGGCTCGAACAACAGGCCGACTTTGGGCGAGAATGCGTCGAAGTCGATCCGGCCGTCGGTTGCCGGCGTGGCGGAGAAATTGACGGTCCGCTTGCGCCAGCCGTCGGCGGAGACGCCGCCCGCGATCAGGGTCAGCGCTTCGACCGGCCGCACGCGGACTTCGCCGTAGAGCGTCGCGGTCTGCGCTTTCTGGTCGGCGTCGAAGGTCAGCGCGCCGCGCCGCCCGCCGGTGTTGACGAACTGGCGCGCATCGGTGCTGCCGCGGCGGATTTCCCCGCCCAGCGTGACTTCGACCGGGCCGGTCGCATAGTCGGCGCGGAAGAAGCCGCCCACATCGACCGACTTCTGGTCGATGAGCTGGAAGATCGGGTGGTGGAGCGACTTGGCGTTGACGAAGCCGCCGACGTCGAGGGTCAGGGCGCCCCAGTCGAAGCTTGTGCGGTTCTGGAGGCGCAGCGAGTCGATGTCGCGCGCTTGATCGCCCGCGACCGCGCCAGCGTTGGCCTTGCGCGGGGTCGACAGAGCCTCCGCCATCGTCAGCGCGCCGGGAATTTCCTGCCGGATATGGTTGACGCTGGCGTAGAAGCGCGTGTTCACTACGTCGCTGAAACGCATTCCAACATTGCCTTGAAAGCGCAGGCTGCGGCGTTTCGCATGGTCGCGGTCGCCGTCCGACGTATCGGCGCTGATCGCGCCCCACGCATCGACGCGGTCGCTCGCGACGCCCGCCGAGACGAGGCCGCGCACGCTGTCGAAGCTGCCGACGTCGCCGCGCAAGTAAATCCCCTTCGCCGTGCGCCCCGTCGGGGTCACGCCGTTGATCGCGCCGCCGAGCGTGCCCGACCCGAAACGCAGCGCATTGGCGCCGCGATACACTTCGAGATGGTCGAAGAAGATCGGTTCGAGTTCCTGGAAATCCCCATTGTCGTCGGCGAGGTTGATCGGCACGCCGTCCTGGAGCAGCGTCAGCCCGCGCATGTGGAAGCCGCGCGACAGGCCCGAACCGCGGACCGATATGCGAACCTCCTGCCCGTAACGCGGCTGGAGATAAACGCCGGGTGAGAAAGCGAGCGTGTCGCGCAGGCTTACGACCGATTTGTCGGCATAGTCGTCGTATGACACGACGTCCGTGCCGCCCGGCGTGCGTGCGGCGCGCTCCTCGGCAGCGTCGGTGGCGGTCGGTGCGGTGACGATGATGGTCGAATCGACCTCTTCGGCACGGACGGGAGCGGCGACAAGACAGGTCGCAAGCGCCAGCAACGGCGCGGCCCCATGGGTACGGGTTTTCATAGATTTTCCTTCGCTGAATACAGTCATGGGCCGCGCCGCGCAAAAACGCGGGCAGCCGATTGGTCTGGATCAGGCGAAGGCGGGTGGTCCGGTACTCGGCGGCAGCGGTGAGGCGATGCCCGGCGCGAAGCCGAGCGAGCGTGCCGCGACGGGGACGGGTTCGCCCGTGACTGGCGCGGCGGCGAGTACCGGCAGGTCGGGGACGATCGGCGCATTGGCGAGCGCGCCCCACGGGCAATGCTGCTGCGCTTCGCCCGCATTATGGTCGCCGGCTTTCTCGAGCGGGATCGTCATCGTGCCGCCGGGGTTGGCGGGGTCCGAACAGATGCGCACGGTAATCGACCCGCCCGCATCACTTTCGATCATCCAGCCCGGTGCGACGAGCACGCGCGCGGCGAGCGCGAGCAGCAGCGGCAAAAGCAGCAGGATGCCGGGACGGCGAAAGGCGGCGAGCAGGCTCACGCGAGCGGCCTTATTGCGCGCCAGTGCAGCAAGCAAGCGGGCAGATTGCCCTATTCGGCCGGCGTCTCGTCGGTCTTCTTGCCGGTGCGCGTCCAGGGGTACAGGAACTGACCCCAATAGCTGCGCGGCACATCTTCGGGGATGCCGTAATTTTCGGGCCAGCGGTCCTTGGGCAGGTGGAAGGTGCCGAACATCTTGTCGATCCACGGAAAGTGAATCGCGAAATTGACGTCGAACGCCTCGCGCTTGAGCCCATGGTGCCAGTGGTGGAAACGCGGGGTCGCGATCCAGTGGCCCAGCCGGTTGAAATTGCCGCCGACATTGGCGTGGAGCAGCGACGACCAGACATAGACGAAGCCGATATAGGCCTGCATCACCGACGGCGCGAAACCCAAGGTGAAGAGCGGCAGCGAGGTGATCGAGCGCAAAAGGATGATCTCGACGAAATGCATCCGCGATCCCGCGAGCCAGTCCATCGATTTCGCGCTGTGGTGCACCGCGTGGAAACCCCAGAGGAAGGGGTAGCGGTGGAAGGTGCGATGGAAGAAATATTGCGCCATGTCCGACGCGACGAGCACGATGACGAACTGGACGATCCACGGCAGCGAGGCGACCCCGGCACGGAACGCCTCCCAGTTCGACGTATTCTCGTTGATGATCGTCGAGGGCGCGAGCGCGAGGAAGCCCAGAACCTGCACGAACATCGTGCTGACCAGATAATAGAAAAGATCCTCGCGCCATTCGATGCGGAACAGGCGCTGCGTCCGGCGATGCGGAAAGGCGCGCTCCAATGGCGCGAACATGAAGCCGGTGACGAGCAGGTTCACGACGAAGAAGTCGAGCCCGAAGAAAATGCCCCAGTCGCGCGTTTCCTGCGGCTGGACGTTCGCACCGCCGACGAGGATCGCGGCGAGCCCGATCATCAGCGCGGTGAGGCCGAGCGCCTTGCGCGGGCGGAGCAGCAGGCTGAGCAGCGAAAGGCCATAGCTCACGAGCAGGATCGCATGGACCAGCCCGCGAAAGCCGCCCCAATGCTTGATGATTTCAAGCTCGGGGGTCGCGAACCAGTCGGGGAAGCGCAGCGCGATCACCATGAAGAAACCCGCGATCGCGAACAGCAGCCCGAAGAAGCCCGACAGCCAGCCGCTGCCGAACCGCCGCACCTCGGTATGCGATTCGAGATCGCGCATCAGGTTCTGAAGATAATCACGCTTTGCCATGCGGCCCCACCCCCTCAATCGTCATGCCGGACTTGATCCGGCATCCATTCCTGCCCCGGCGTCATGGACCCCGGATCAAGTCCGGGGTGACGAGGGTGGATGGTTCTCATCCCGCCGCGGCGACGATCGCCGCCCATTCAGCCTCGTCGATCACCCGGATGCCGAGCGCGCTCGCCTGCTTGAGCTTCGACCCCGCACCGGGACCCGCGACGACAAGATCGGTCTTGGCGCTGACGCTGCCCGCGGCCTTGGCACCGAGCGCTTCGGCCTGCGCCTTGGCCTCATCGCGGCTCATTGTTTCGAGCTTGCCGGTGAAGACGACCGTCATTCCCGACACTTCGCTCTCGCGCGTCTCGACGACGTAAGGCGGCGGCGAGACTTCGGAGAGGAGGTCGTCCCATAGATCGCGGTTGTGGGGTTCGTGGAAGAAATCGGCGAGCGCTTCGGCGACGGCGGGACCGATGCCGTCGGCGCGGACTTCGAGGATCGCCTTGAACGCCTCGACCTTGCGCGTCGTATATTTGCCGTCGGATTCGCCCTCGCCCTGCGGGTTCGCTTCGAGATAGGCGTGGATCTCCGCCGCCTTTTCGGGGAGCCGCGCGATATCGCCGAGCCCCTTGAGCAAATCGCGCGCGGTCACCGCGCCGACGTGACGGATGCCGAGTCCGAAGAGCAGCCGCGCGGCGTCGGGCGAGCGTTTCGCCTCGATCGCGGCGAAGAGATTGTCGACTGACTTTTCCTTCCACCCCTCGCGGCCGAGCAGTTCGGCACGGTGGCTTTTTAGCCGGAAGATGTCGGCGGGACCCTTGTCGAGCCAGCCTAGCCGCAAGAATTCCTCGATGCTCTTTTCGCCCAGCCCCTCGATGTCGAGCGCGCCGCGGCTGACGAAATGGCGCAGACGCTCGAACTTTTGCGCGGGACAGATCAACCCGCCGGTGCAGCGCACATCGACCTCGCCCTCTTCGGCGACCGCCTCGCTGCCGCAGCCGCCGAATTCAACGGGGCAATGGTCGGGGAACAGATAAGGCGCGCGCGCTTCGTCGCGGGTCAGATTCTCCACAACCTGCGGGATCACGTCGCCCGCGCGCTGGATGACGACGCGGTCGCCCGGGCGGACGCCGAGGCGGCCGATCTCGTCGCGGTTATGGAGCGTGACGTTCGACACGACGACCCCGCCGACGGTGACGGGGACGAGGCGGCCGACGGGGGTCAGCTTGCCGGTGCGGCCGACCTGGATGTCGATCGCCTCCAAGGTCGTCTGTGCGCGTTCGGCGGGGAATTTATGCGCGATGGCCCAGCGCGGCGCCTTGGCGACGAAGCCGAGGCGCTGCTGCCATGCGAGGCTGTCGACCTTGTAGACGACGCCGTCGATGTCATAATCCATGTCGGCGCGACGGCGCTCGATCTCGGCATAGTGCGCGAGGATTTCGGCAACCGATTCAAAGCGCTTGAGCATCGGCGACACCGGAGCACCCCAGCGTTCGATCTGCTTCATCATGTCATATTGCGTGTCGGCCGGAAGCGCGCTGACTTCGCCCCAGCCGTGCGCGAGGAAACGCAGCGGTCGCGACGCCGTGACGCTCGCATCCTTCTGGCGCAGCGAGCCCGCGGCGGCGTTACGCGGATTGGCGAACTGGCGGATGGTGGCGGAGTCGAACTCCTGCTCGCGCTGCGCGGCGAGCGCCCGCCCCTCTTCCATCAATCGCGAATTGAGCGCGGTGAAATCGGCCTTCGCCATATAGACTTCGCCGCGGATCTCGAAGACATCGGGCGCGGCGCCCTTCAGTTCCTGCGGGATGTCGGCGATGTGGCGGACGTTCGCGGTCACATCCTCACCGACGCTGCCGTCACCGCGCGTCGCGGCCTGCACCAGTTTGCCCTTTTCGTAGCGTAGCGAGCAGGAGAGGCCATCGATCTTGTCCTCGGCGGTCATCGCTATCGCGGCGTCGGCGCTGAGATTGAGGAAGCGCCGCACGCGCGCGGCGAATTCCTCGACGTCTTCGGCTGCGAACGCATTGTCGAGGCTCATCATCCGCTGCGCATGCGTGACCTTGGCGAGCGGTGACGCCTCGACCGCGGCGCCGACCAATTTGTTCGGGCTGTCGGCACGGATCAGCGCCGGGAAAGCGGCTTCGAGTTCGTTGTTACGGCGGACGAGCGCATCATAATCGGCGTCATCAATCTCCGGCGCATCCTCCGCATGATAGCGTTTGCTGTGATAGGCGATCTGCTTCGCCAGCCGCATCAATTCATTGGCGGCGTCGGCCTGCGACAGGGATTCGATTTCGGTCATGCACCGGCCTTTGCCACCGGCTTGAACTCGGCGCGAGTACCAAATCCGGCGATAAGCGGGCGACCTTTCTTGATCGCGTCCTGCACCGCGGGGAGCTTCAGCGAGGCGGCGTGCGCTTCCTTGCTGTCCCACAGCTCGACGATCCAGATCGCGTCGGGGTTCGCGCTGTCCTCGCCGATCAGATAGGCGATGTTGCCGGGCATGGTCCCGGTGCCTTCAGCCAGGATCGCGACGAGCGCGGCACGCTGGCCGGGCTGCGCCATCATCTGGCCGAGCAGGCCATATTGGGGATCGGCGTCTTCCATCTTGGCCTCCAGGGCGCGCAGTTTGGTGGCGGGGAGAAGCGCGGCCGCCATCGCGAGCATTGCGGCGAGATGCTGGCGGCGGTCCATCATTTCGCGATCGCCAGCACATGCACCTCTCGCCGGATACGAAAGCCGAGCGATTCATAGAGCGCGATCGCGCCGGCATTGTCGGCATAGCTGTGCAGGAAGGGCTGCTCGCCGCGCGCGACCATTTCGCGCATGACGTGGCCGATCAGCGCGCGCGCAAGCCCGCGGCCGCGGCAATCCTCCCACGTCGCGACACCGCTGACCTCGGCCATGCCGGGAACCAATATGCGTTGCCCCGCCATCGCGAGCAGACGGCCGTTTTCGCGGATTCCGAAGAAGGGGCCGTAGCGATGCGTCTTCGGCCCCCATGGTCCGGGCTTCGCATGCTCGGCGAGCGACGCCATTTCGGGGGCATCATCGTCGCCGAGCGCGATGATCGCGGGCTCACCTTGGCGCAGCGGCGGCGCGCCCTCGGCGACCATCTGCGCCAGCACCGCGCGCTTCACTTCGCGCGTGCCGGGAGGGACCGGCCACGGCTCGCCCTCGACGATCCAGATTTCGCCTTCATCGGGGACGAGTGCGGCGAGCGCGGCAAGCGCCGCGGCGCCGGTGTCGGGAGCGGCGCCGAAGACGCCATAGCCGCGGTCGATCCGCACTGCGGCGCCACCGCCCTCGGCGAGATGCGCCTGCCGCCCGGTAAGCATGCTCCAGACGGGCCGGTCGAGCGGATGCGGCGCGGTCATACCGCGGTCTCCAGCAGCCTCTCAGCCTGCGCGCGCGCCTCGGCCGTGACTTCGGCGCCCGAGAGCATGCGCGCGATTTCTTCGCGGCGGCCGGCTTCGTCGAGCGCGTGGACGCTGGTGCGGGTGACAATGCCCTGGCTCGACTTGGCGATGATGAAATGCGCGGCGCCTTTTGCGGCGACCTGCGGGCTGTGCGTCACCGCGAGCAATTGCTTGCCCGCGCCCGCAAGGCGCGCGAGCCGTTCGCCGATCGCCGAAGCAACCGCGCCGCCGACGCCGCGGTCGATTTCGTCGAAGATGATCGTGTCGGCCCCGCCCTCCTCGGCAAGCGCGACTTTGAGCGCGAGGATGAAGCGCGAGAGTTCGCCGCCCGATGCGATCTTGGCGAGCGGCGCGAAGGGCGCGCCGGGGTTGGTCGAGATCAGATATTCGACGCGGTCCATGCCCTCGGGCCCCCAGCGCTCGGCGGGCAGACGCTCGACGAGCGTCTGGAAGCGCGCGGCGTCGAGTTTCAGCGGCACAAGTTCGCCCGCGACCGCGGCGTCGAGGCGGGTCGCGGCCTTGCTGCGCTGGTCGGACAGCGCCGTCGCGGCGTGGGTGTAAGCGGCGGCGGTTTCGGCAACCGCTGTTTCGAGCTTCGCAAGCCCCGCGCTGCCGCCCTCGATCGCATCAAGCCGCGCGGCGAGCGTCCCGGTGAGCTCGGCGAGCTCGTCGGGCTGGACATTGTGCTTGCGCGCCATCGCGCGCAGTTCGAACAGGCGCGTCTCGGTCGCCTCGAGCCGCTCGGGGTCATATTCCATCGCGCGCGCGGCTTCGTGGAGCTTGCTCTCGGCCTCGTCGGCCTCGATGATCGCGCGGTCGAGCCCCGCGAGCGCCTCGGCGAGCAACGGATGGTCGCCCGCGAGCCGGTCGAGCCGCCGCGCCGCGCCGCGGAGTTGCGCGGGGCCGCTGTCGCTGCCCTCGAACGCCTCCATGATCGCGCCGAGATCGCCCGCGACCTTTTCGCCCTTTTGCATCGTGGCGCGCGCTTCGGAGAGTTCGGCATCCTCGCCGGGTTGGGGCGCCAGCGTCTGCAATTCGGCAACGCAATGCTCGAGCCATTCGCGATCGCGTTCGGCTTCGGAGATCGCGGTGCGCGCGGCGGCGAGCTTGTCCTCGGCGGCACGCCATGCGGTGTGGGCGGCGGCGACGCCGCGGGTATCGGCGCGGGCATAGGCGTCGAGCAGCGCGCGGTGCCCCGCGGGGGCGAGCAGGCCGCGGTCGTCGTGCTGGCCGTGGATCTCGACGAGATAGGTGCCGACCTCGCGCAACAACGCCGCCGAACAGGGCTGGTCATTGAGGAAGGCGCGGCTGCCGCCGTCGGCCTTCAATGTGCGGCGGATCAGCAAGGGTTCGCCGGTTTCCAGCGCAATCTCGTTTTCGGCGAGCAGCGCGGCAAGCTTCGTACCGGGTGCGGGCGCGACAAAACTCGCCGTCACCTGCGCCTTGTCGGTCCCTTGCCGCACCAGCGCGCTGTCGGCGCGCGCGCCGAGCGCGAGGCCCAGCGCGTCGAGCAGGATCGACTTGCCCGCCCCCGTCTCGCCGGTCAGCACGCCCAGCCCGGCCTCGAAATCGAGGTCGAGCCGTTCGATCAGGACGATATTGGCGATGGATAGAGCGGTTAGCACAGGCCGTCCTTACCGCAGAACAAAGGCAGAATCTATTCCCGGCGCTATCAGGCGCTCGGCGCGTTCTTCTGCATCAGCTTGTAGGCGCGCGCATACCATTCGTTGCCCGGATAGTTGGCGCCGAGCACCGCGGCCGACTTTTTCGCCTCGGTGGGGATGCCAAGCGCGAGATAGCATTCGGTCAGGCGATAGAGCGCCTCGGGCGCGTGGCTGGTCGTCTGATATTTGTCGACGACCTCGCGGAAACGGATCGATGCGGCGAGCCAGTTCGAGCTGCGCTGGTAGAAACGGCCGATTTCCATTTCCTTGCCCGCAAGATGATCCTGCACCAGGTCGACCTTGAGCCGCGCGTCCGACGCATAGCGGCTGTCGGGATAGCGACGGATCACTTCGCCGAGCGCGTTCTGCGCCTGCTGGGTGATCTTCTGGTCGCGGGTAACATCGCTAATCTGCTCATAATAGCTGAGCGCGATCAGATAATAGGCGTAGGCCGCGTCCTTGTTGCCCGGATGGATCGCGAGGAAGCGCTGCGCGGCCTCGATCGCCGGGGTATATTCGCGGTCCATATAATAGCTGAACGAGCTCATCAGCTGCGCGCGGCGCGCCCACGGCGAATAGGGATGCTGGCGCTCGACCTCGTCGAACAGCGCCGCGGCGAGGCCATATTGCCGGCGGTCGAGCCGGTCCTGCGCCGCGCGGTACAGCGTGTTGACGTCGCGCGCGACGTAGCGCGTGTCCTTCTTCACATTGCCGCCCCCGGCACAGGCCGCCAGCATGGGAGTAATCGCAAGTGCGGCGGCGAGCAGGCGCAGGGTCGCGCGCGAAGGGGCATGTTGAGTCATGCGCGCGGTATAGCCACAGCGCGGATGAACGCAAAATAAATGATAGGGGTCCGGCGCAGCTTTACGGCGCTTTGACGACACACCCCTTCGGAGCATCCGCCGGCGCCGGGACGCGCCGCGCGGTCTTGATCGTCACCTGGGGTTCGAGCATCTGGCCGACCATCACGCCCTCACCCGCGGTCGGCGAGATCGGGGCGTTGAAGATCGCCTCGGCGACGTCAGCGCCGCCGACGATCTCGCCGAACACCGCGAAACCCGCGCCGTCGCCGCCCGGCGCATCGGCGTTGAAGCCCTTGATGTCGGACAAGAGCAGGAAGAAATCGCTCGTCGCATCGCCGGGGTTGAGCCGCGCCATCGACAGCGCGCCCTTGCAGTTGGTGAGGCCCGTCTTCGTGGTCGGCTCGTGCGCGATCGGCGGAAAATTCTTGCGCGCATCGCCGCGGTTGCCCGCCTGCACCAGCTGGTTCGCCGGACCCCAGCTTTTTGTCGAGCGATAGAATTTGAACCCGTCCATCCGCTTCGCATCGACATAGCGGAGGAAATTGGTGGCGGTGATCGGCGCGCGCTTGTTTTCGATCCGCACGGTGATCGTCCCGAGATCGGTGGCGAGCGCGACATAGGGCCGCGTATCCGCCTCGACAACGGGCGTGACGGGCGCGGGAATCGGCGGCAGCGTAGCCGGCGGCAATTGCGTCGCCTGCGGCGGGAGGGATGTCGATTGGGCGGCGAGCGCGAGCGCGGAAAGGAGCGTGGTCAGCATGGCACCGATCATAAACGCAATGCACCGGTCGATGCGAGCGGTTTCAGAACGGTCGCCTACAACAGCACCGATTGGAAAACCCCGGCAGCCGGTATAGGCATGCGCACCAAGCAAGCGAAAGAGGATAGTGATGAGCGAACCGTCGAGCCGCGACACCACACCCGAACCTGCCGTGTCCGCACCCGACGTCGCGGCGATCGGATCGCGCTTCCTGCGCTATTTGCCATTCATTACGATCGCGCATTTCCTCATTGGCCTGCCAGCGCTGATCGCCTCGCTCGCGCTCGCCTATTTTGCCTTCGTTCAGGCCGACGCGACGCAGAAGATGCAGAGCGGCGGGGTGATGCCCTTCGTGACCTTCGGAACGAGCAATGGCGACAAGGACGGCAATCAGGATATTGCGCTGACGCTGACAAACAACGGGGTCGGCCCCGCGATCCTCGGCCCGATCGAAATCCGCTATGAAGGCAAGCCGGTAAACACCCCGATCGACTTGCTCGAAGCATGCTGCACCGACGCCGGCGCGCGCCCCTTGCGATTTTCCACCTCGCCTTCAACCGGAATCGCCGTGCGGCCCGGCGAGACGATCGAATTCGTCAGCTTTCCGCGTACCCCCGCATCCGAAAAGGTCTGGCAGAGGTTCAACAAGGAGCGGTGGAAACTCAAGGTCCGCGCCTGCTATTGTTCGATCTTCAACGATTGCTGGATCACCGAAGGGATGCAGGGATTGCCAAAGGCCGTGAACAAATGCCCTGCCGACTGGTCGCTCTATCGCGAGGATGCGGGAAACCGGATCGCCGGGGTCGACGCGAAATAATTCAACCAATCGGTTGACATTAAAATCAGGGCGATGAATATTCAACCTCATGGTTGAACATGATTCGCACACACTCGATACGATTTTCCACGCGCTGGGCGATGCAACGCGCCGGGCGATGCTGGGCGAACTCGCCGCCGGCGAACGGACGGTCGGCGAGCTGGCGGAGCCCTTCGCGATGTCGCTCGCCGCGGCCTCGAAACATATCAAGGTGCTGGAAAGTGCCGGGATGGTCCGCCGCGACGTGCGCGGACGCACCCATGTCTGCAGCCTCGACCCGGTGCCGCTGATGAGCGCCGACCAGTGGATCGGCATGTACCGCCGCTTCTGGACTGACCGGCTCGATACGCTCGAACGGTTGTTGCGCGCGGAAGATGCCTCCCCCCCTCCCCCCAAGAAACCCCTCCCCGGGAAAGAAGGAGAAAAGTGATGACGACGATGCTGACCGAAGAATATTATGGCGTGCTCACCGAGCCCGCGACGCTGACGATCGAGCGCCTGCTCCCCGGCCCGATCGAGCGCCTCTGGTCGTACCTGACCGATGGCGAACTGCGCCGCCGGTGGCTCGCCGCGGGCGCGATGGAGCAGATGGTCGGCGCACCCGTCGAACTCGTCTGGCGCAACGACGAACTGACCGACCCGCCGGGCGCGCGTCCCGAGGGCTTTGGCGACGAGCACCGCATGACGTGCGAAGTCGTGGCGATCGACGCCCCGCGCAGCCTTGCGATCAGCTGGGGCAGCACCGGCGGCGTGACCTTCACCCTCACGGAAAAGGGCGATGAAGTGCTGCTCACGATCGTCCACAGCCGTGTCGAGGATCCGTCGGTGCTGCTCAACGTCAGCGCGGGCTGGCACAGCCATGTCGATGTGCTCGAAGCGAAGCTGCGCGGTACGACGCCGGTGCCGCACTGGGACAATTTTGCGCAGCTGCGCGGCGTTTATGCCGAGCGCCTGTTCGATTGACGCCAGAATTGGGCCGACCCCCCGAAAGAACAGGCTGTCTGGATGGACAGCCGACCAAGGATCGTGGCATTTCCGACGCGAAGACAAGCCGACGGGAATGCCACGATCATGGAAGACAGCGAAGAATATCTGCGCGAAGCGATCGCGCTCGCCTATGCCAATGCAGAAAAGGGCGGCCGGCCGTTTGGCGCGGTGATCGTCCGTGACGGGCGGATCATCGCCAAGGCCGTCAACGAAATATCGGCGACCGGCGATCCGACCTCGCATGCCGAACTCAATGCCATCCGGCTCGCGAGCAAGTCGCTGGGCGCCGACCTCGGCGGCTGCGCGGTCTTCGCCAGCGGCCACCCCTGCCCGATGTGCATGGCGGCGATGCGCCTCACGGGAATCGACGCCGTAACCTATGCCTATTCGAACGAGGACGGCGCCCCGCACGGCCTGTCGACGGCAGCGATCTACGACGATCTCGCCAAGCCCTTTGCCGAGCAGGCGATGGAAATCCGCCACCTGCCCGTCCGGCTGGCCGGCAAACCCGATCTCTATGCGGGCTGGCGGCAGCGGCAGGGCTGATCAACGCAGGGCGATACGCCGACGACGGCTTGCGACCGGAATACGCCAATCAACGCTGCGGCGAAGCGCTCCGTTAGCGGACCTTCCCGAAAGCAAGCCAAGTCCAAGAAACCCCCATGACCTGATTACCCCTTTGAATGGAGTGGGCGTCCTGCCTGCGCAGGAGGTGCAGTCCACAAGCATATGCCATTTCGATTGTCAGGTCGGGCGACACCGGAAATACCCTGCGACCTTTGGCGCCGGGGCCGTGTCGAAGCGACATGATGAGGATTCCGTTCGGTGCGATCATAGTCGCAAGGCGAGCTATGGCGATTGCCCGATCTGCGTCGGGAAGGTGCTGCCACACGGCGCACAAGGTCACGAGATCGAACGAGACACCGGCCGGCACTGCGCCGAGATATGGCAAGCGATCATCCAGCCACTTGATATTTGCGGCGGGGTGAAGCTTCTTGCCCGCCTCGCGAAGTTCACGCACCGGTTCGATAGCGAGTATGTCGTGTCCCTTGGCGGCCAACCATGCTGCGTCGCGCCCCGTTCCGGCTCCAATATCCGCAATCTTAATGCTGCGATCTGGGAGTAAATCGATGACGTGCTCGTATATGCTTTCCGGCGACAGCCCTTCATATGCGGCAATAAAGTCCGCGGTGGCAACGGCGGCGTATCCTTCCAGAACATCCTGCATTGGTCTTCCACGAATGACTGGAAATCGACGGTATACCTGCGGAAGGGAACGGGCAAGAATCCACCCCAAAGCTACCAAGAAAAAGGGGCCGCTTTCGCGGCCCCTTCTCTTTTCCGATTAGCGGAAGGCTCAGTCCTTCAGGAAGTCGGGCACATGGCCCTGGTCTTCCGGACCTTCGCTGCGCTCGCGGCGCGGGCCGCGGTCGCCACGGCCTTCGCCGCCGCCGTCGCGGCGCGGGCCGCGATCACGGTCACGGCCACCGCCGCCACGCGGGCCGCGGTCACCGCGGTCGCCGCCATCACGGCGCGGACCGCGGTCGCTGCGCGGTTCGCGCGGCGGGCGCGTGTCTTCGAGTTCTTCGCCGGTTTCCTGGTTCACGACGCGCATCGACAGGCGAACCTTGCCGCGCGGATCGATCTCGAGGACCTTGACCTTGACTTCCTGACCTTCGGCCAGAACGTCGGCGACCTTCTCGACGCGCTCGTTGGCGATTTCTGACACATGAACAAGGCCGTCCTTGCCGCCCATGAAATTCACGAACGCACCGAAATCGACGAGGTTGACGACCTTGCCGTCATAGATCTTGCCGACTTCGGCTTCTTCGACGATGCCCGAAATCCACTTGCGCGCGGCTTCGATCTGCTCGGGATCGCTCGACGAGATCTTGATCAGGCCTTCGTCGTCGATGTCGACCTTGGCGCCGGTGGTTGCGACGATCTCGCGGATCACCTTGCCGCCGGTGCCGATGATGTCGCGGATCTTCGACTTGTCGATCTGCATCGTTTCGATGCGCGGCGCATGCGCCGACAGCTCGGTGCGGGCTTCGCCCAGCGCCTTCGCCATTTCGCCGAGGATGTGCGCGCGGCCTTCCTTCGCCTGGTTCAGAGCGGCCTCGAAGATCTCGCGCGTGATGCCCGCGATCTTGATGTCCATCTGCATCGTGGTGATGCCGTTGGCGGTGCCCGCAACCTTGAAGTCCATGTCGCCGAGGTGATCTTCGTCACCAAGGATGTCCGACAGGATCGCATAATCCTTGCCTTCGAGGATCAGGCCCATCGCGATGCCCGAAACCGGACGCTTCAGCGGAACGCCGGCGTCCATCATGGCCAGCGAACCGCCGCAAACCGACGCCATCGACGACGAGCCGTTCGACTCGGTGATGTCGCTGGTGATGCGGATCGTGTAGGGGAACTCGTCCTTCGTCGGCAGCACCGCGTGCAGCGCACGCCATGCCAGCTTGCCATGGCCGATGTCGCGGCGGCTGGGCGCCCCGAAACGACCGACTTCGCCGACCGAATAGGGCGGGAAGTTATAGTGCAGCATGAAGTTCGAGTAGCTGAGGCCGTTGAGGCCGTCGATCATCTGCTCGCTGTCCTTGGTGCCCAAGGTGCAGGTCGCGATGGTCTGCGTTTCGCCGCGGGTGAACAGCGCCGAGCCGTGCGCGCGGGGCAGGAAGTGCGTTTCGGCAACGATCGGACGAATCTGCGTCGTCGTGCGTCCGTCGATGCGCTTGCCGTCCTTGAGGATGGCGCCGCGAACAATTTCGGCTTCGAGCTTTTTCATCAGCTTGCCGGCGGCCATCTGGTCCTGCGGCGCAGCATCGGCGAAAGCAGCCTTGGCGGCGGCACGGGCTTCGTTCAGCGCGTTCGAGCGGGCCGATTTGTCGGTCAGCTTGTACGCAGCAGCGATGTCCTTGCCGATCAGCTTCTTGAGCTTGTCCTTGGCAGCCGACAGGTCGGCCTGTTCGGCCATGTCCCAGGGATCCTTGGCAGCCTGTTCGGCCAGCTTCACGATCGCCTTGACGACGTCCTTGCACGCATCGTGCGCGAACAGGACGGCACCGAGCATGATCTCTTCCGACAGCTCATTGGCTTCGGATTCGACCATCATCACGGCGTCGTAGGTCGCGGCGACGACGAGGTCGAGGTCGCCTTCGGCAACCTGCGCATCGGTCGGGTTCAGGATATATTCGCCGTCGACATAACCGACGCGTGCGGCGCCGATCGGGCCCATGAAGGGCACGCCCGAGATCGTCAGAGCCGCAGACGCGGCGACCATCGCGAGGATGTCGGGTTCATTGTGGCCGTCATAGCTCAGAACCTGGGCAATGACGTTGATTTCGTTGTAGAAACCTTCGGGGAACAGCGGACGGATCGGACGATCGGTCAAACGCGAAACCAAAGTTTCCTTTTCGGTCGCGCCGCGCTCGCGCTTGAAGAAGCCGCCGGGGATGCGGCCTGCGCCCGAATATTTTTCCTGATAATGGACGGTGAGCGGGAAGAAATCCTGCCCTTCCTTGACCGTCTTCGCAGCGGTCACGGCCGCCAAAACCATCGTTTCGCCCAGCGTCGCGACAACCGCGCCGTCGGCCTGGCGGGCAACCTTGCCCGTTTCGAGGGTCAGCGTTTCACCGCCCCACTCGATCGATACTTTTTTCACGTCAAACATGGAGTTTCCTTCGCCCGCCGGGCCCGATGCCGGGCGGGGCCTCTGATTCCGGGCAATCCGGCCCGGGGCGGTTTAGGGCGTCTGTCTGCCCTTATGGCGGTCCCGCCGGATGCGGGAGCGGCCCTGTGGCCCGGCACTTTGCGCGGGACCAATATGACAGCGGCCCCGGAAATCCGGGGCCGCCAGAAATTCTTACTTACGAAGACCCAGCTTCGCGATGAGAGCCGAATAGCGACCCTCGTCCTTCTTCTTCAGATAGTCGAGCAAGCTGCGACGCTTGTTGACCATCATGAGGAGGCCGCGACGGCTGTGGTTGTCCTTGTGGTGCGCCTTGAAGTGGGCGGTCAGCGTGTTGATGCGGTCGGTCAGGATTGCGACCTGCACTTCCGGCGAACCGGTATCGCCCTTTGCACGGGCATTGTCGGTGATGACTTCGGTTTTGCGCTCGGCGGTAATCGACATAGATATTTTCCTCGAACATCCTTGTTTACAGATTGAAGCCCCGGACGACTTTCAGCGTTCCCGCCAAAGCCTCGATCAGGGCAACGGGACGCATTTCGCTGTCCCTTCCCCAATAGAGCCCGTCATCCGTGCTACCCCCGGTCCAGACACGACCCTGACGGATCGCCCCTGCCGCTTCCGGGGAAAGGTTCAGAGCCGGGATGTCGACCAGCCCTGCCTCAAGCGGCAGAAATATTTCTGATTGGGCGGCCCCTTGGCCGAATGCGTTCAATTTGTCCAGCGAAATCGCCTGTTCCAGATCGAACGGCCCGGCCTTTGTACGGCGGAGCATCGTGACATGACCGACGGTGCCGACGGCCTGTGCAATGTCGCGCGCGAGGCTGCGGATATAGGTGCCCTTGGAGACATGGGCGGTGAGGGTGATCTCATCGAGCCCCTCCCCTCCCCTTACCTCGTCACCCCGGACTTGATCCGGGGTCCCGCTAAGCGACGCCGGATCAAGTCCGGGGTGACGGATGGAGAGAGAATGAACGGTCACACTCCGCGCCTTCATCTCGACCTCTTCGCCCGCACGAGCGCGATCATAGGCGCGCTGGCCATCAATCTTGATCGCCGAATAAGCCGGCGGCACCTGTTCGATCGGGCCGGTGAAGCGCGGCAGCACCGCTTCGATTTCGGCGAGCGTCGGTCGCACGTCGCTCGTCGCCACCACTTCGCCCTCCGCATCAAGGCCGTCCGTTTCGGTTCCGAACTTCACGGTGAAGTCGTAAATCTTGCTCGCATCGAGCATCCGGCCGCAAAGCTTCGTCGCCTCGCCGAGCGCGATCGGCAGCACCCCCGACGCGAGCGGGTCGAGCGTGCCGCCATGGCCGACCTTGACCTTGCCCAGCCCCGCCTCGCGGCACACGCGTTTCACCGCGCCCACCGCCTGCGTCGAGCCAAGGCCGACAGGTTTGTCGAGGATGATCCAGCCGTTCATCCCGCGCCGCTAGAGCATTTTCAAGTCAGGTGAAACCTGATGGTTCGTAAAATGCGGCAGACAAGAAATCGCGGGTTGAAGACTGTCAATTTTGCGCGGCCTTTTCGGCTTCGCGCGCGGCCTTGCGCTCGGCCTTCGACGGCGGCGGCGCCGAGGTCACGAAGGACGAGAGCATGCACCGCTCACCGCGGACGATGATCGACGCAAATTTGTCGAGCCGCCCGGCGCCGCGCGTTTCGACGCCGATCGCCTGCGCGAAATCGACGTCGCGGCAGAGGCCGGCGAAGCTGCCATAATACCATTCGCCGCGGCGGCCCTCGATCCAGATGCCGCGGTCGCGGTCGGCCTGCCAGTTGCGGATCGTGCTGTCGCTCGGAAAGACGATGCTCGATTCGACGCCGAGCGCGCGCGGCTCTTTTGCAGGCTCGTTGGCCGCCGCGGCCGCAGAAAGGGGAAGCAGCACGGCGGCCAGGGAGAGTGCGAGATTCTTCATGGCGAGTCGTTTAGCGCTGCGTGTCTGAATGGGCGCTGACCCCATTTTCGTCATTCCCGCCCTTCGACTGCCTTGGCAGGCGCTCAGGATAAACTTCAGCCAAAGGCTGAAGGCGGGAATCCCGCTTTTTCTTTTTCATTCCTTCTTCGCGTCTTTGCGTCTTTGCGCGAAATTTCCTTGTTTCGCGCAAAGACGCGAAGACGCAAAGACGCGAAGACGAAGAAAGCGGGATCCCCGCCTTCGCGGGGATGACGAATGGACTAAGGGCGTGCCGCCCACTCATCGGCGAGCAGCGACCAGAGGCCGGTATCACGCACATAGCCCGTCCAGGTGATGCGCTCCGACCGCAGCACGCCGTCCTTGGTACAGCCGAGCTTCGCGACCGCCGCCTGGCTCCGCTTGTTGCGCTCGTCGATGCGGAATTCGATGCGGCGGATGCCGACCGCGAAGGCGTGATCGAGCATCAGGCGCTTGACCCGGCCGTTGAAGCCGGTGCCGCGCGCATCGGGGTGGATGAAGCTGTTGCCGATCTCGACCGTCTGCGCCGACCAGTCGGGGCGCAGCCACGCGGTCATGCCGACGAGCGTGTCGCCGTCCATGATCGCATAGGGCATGCGGCCGGAGCCACCGATCAGCGTGTCGAAGCTTTTGTCGAAATGGCCGGGGCCGAAGCTCGACGAATAGATCGGCCAGACATCGGCGTCGGCGGCGCAGACGGCGCGCAGGTCTTCGCGATGCGATACGGTCAGCTTGACGAGCCGAAGGTCGCCGTCGGCGAGGTCGACATAGAGGCGGTCAAGCATCGGCGCCTACCTTCCTTGGCGCCTCGGCGGCTTCGCGCCGTTTCGCCATGAAGTGACGCCGGCACATCGCGACATAGCGGTCGTTGCCGCCGATCTCGGTCTGCGCGCCCTCGACGACGGCGCGGCCGCTTTCGTCGACGCGCAGGTTCATCGTCGCCTTGCGCCCGCACTCGCACACCGCCTTCAGCTCGACGAGCGCGTCGGCAATGCCGAGCAGCGCCGCCGATCCGGGGAATAGCTCGGCCGAAAAATCGGTGCGCAGGCCATAGCAGAGCACCGGGATGTCCACCTCGTCGGCGAGCCGCGCAAGCTCCAGCACCTGCGCGCGCGTCAGGAACTGCGCCTCGTCGACGAGCACGCAGGCGAGCGGCCGCTCAGCGTTTTCGGCGCCCACCGCCGCCCACAGGTCGCTGTCGGGATCGAATTTATGCGCTTCGGCCATCAGCCCGATGCGGCTCGTCACTTGCCCCGCGCCGTAGCGGTCGTCGAGCGCCGCGGTCCACAGCATCGTTTCCATGCCGCGCTCGCGATAGTTGAAATCCGCCTGCAACAGCGTCGTCGATTTGCCAGCGTTCATGCTGGCGTAGTAGAAATAGAGCTTGGCCATCGGCGCCCAATAGCGCGGACATGGGCCTTGCACCAGTTGTCAGGACTTAGGGTCCAGACCCTAAAGTGCGAGCCGCCAGTGTTCGCTCTGTTCGGGCTTGCCGAATTCGTCGTGCGTCTCGACCTGTTCGATGGTGAAACCATAGTCCGCATAGATGGCGCGCGCCGATGCGAGGACCGTGTGGGTCCAGAGCACCAGTTCGGCATAGCCCGCCTCGCGCGCGAAGGCGATGCAGCGCCCGACGAGATCGCGGCCGAGACCATGGCCCCGCGCCGCGGCGTCGACATAGAGCAGGCGCAGCCGCGCGACCTTGTCGGACTCCGCGACGAGGAAGACGCTGCCGAGCAGTTCGCCATGGCGTTCGGCGACCCAGCATTGTTCGCGGCCGGCATGGAAATCGCGAACGAAGCGGCTCGTAATCTCGCCGATCAGCACTTCCATCGCGTCGCCCCAGCCATAGGCATTGCGATAATAGACCGCCTGTTGCGCGGTGATCAGCCCCATGTCGCCCGGCCGCCACGGACGGACCGCGGGCGGCGGCAGCGGCACACCCGCCAGCCGCGCCTCGATCCATGCCAGCCGCTCGGCCAGCCCGGCCTGCTCGCCCGGCGACAGATGCGCGAGCGTCGCCGATGTCGACGCGGCGGTCGTGCGGTCGAGCTGGGAAAACAGCGCCTCGCCCGCCGCGGTCAGCCGGATCGGATGCTCGCGCGCGTCGGCTCCGCGCGTCCGCGCGATCCAGCCCAGTTGGGTGAAGCGGCGCAGGATGCGGCTGAGATAACCGGGGTCGACCGACAGCGTCTCGACGATCCGCTTCGAGACGACCGGCTGCCCCGTGGCGATTTCATAGAGGATGCGCGCCTCGATCAGCGAAAGCTCGCTGCCCATATAGCCAGGACCAAGAACCCCGGCAAAGCGCGTGTAGAAGCGGTTGAAGCGGCGCAGCGCGTCCGTGGCGGCATGGGGCGCCGGCGCGTGATCGTCCGGCAGGTGGAGGTTGACCGATGGCATGGTGATACGATGCGTCAATTATTTGACTTTGTCAACTAAATAGCCCCGGGCCACGCGCTTGACACACCCACACCCCCTGTCATGCTGCACATCAAAGATGCAGCATAAACAGTGGGGAGAGCTGCCATGCGGCTGATGCCGGTGACCGACGCGATGTTCCTGGTCGCGGAAACGCGCGAGACGCCGATGCATGTCGGCGGCGTCAATCTCTATACATTGGCCGACAAGGTCGACGAGACCGAGTGGCTGAACGAGCAGCTCGCAATGCTGCGCCAATCGGAAGGGCTGCGGCGGCCATTCAGTGAGGTGTTGAAGCTCACGCCGCTCGGTCAGTACGGCCCGATCCGGCTCGAACCCGACCGCGACATCGACATGCATTACCATGTGCGCAGCGCCGCCTTGCCCAAGCCGGGGCGCTATCGCGAAATGTTCGAGCTCGTTTCGCGCCTTCACGGGACCTTGCTCGACCGGACGCGACCGATGTGGGAGATCACGCTGATCTCGGGCCTGCCCGACCGGCAGATCGCGACCTATTTCAAGATCCACCATGCGCTGATGGACGGCGCGTCGTCGATGCACTTCACCAACGCGATGCTGAGCGCCGATGCGAAGGAAAAGCGTAGCTACTCGCCGATGTCGGTCGAAGCCTATGAAGCGTATAAGCGCAAATTCCCGGTGCCGAAGAAGGCACCGACGCCGAGCATCACCGACATCAAGGCCATCGGCGGCTTCCTGAAGGAGCAATGGGGCAACAGCGTCGGGGTGACCAAGGCACTGAACCAATATGCCGCCGCGATGTTCGGGCTCGGCGGCAGCGACCTTGCAACGCCGTGGGGCGGGTTGCCGCGCACCAGCTTCAACCGCAACATCACCGGCGCGCGGCGTTTCGTGGCGCAAAGCTGGTCGCTCGAACGCGTGCGCGCGATGGGCAAGGCGTATGACGGGACGATCAACGACGCGGTGCTCGCAATGTGCTCGGGCGCGATGCGCAAATATCTGCAGTCGCTGAACGAGCTTCCCGACAAACCTTTGAAAGCCATGGCGCCGGTGTCGATCCGCGCCAAGGACGACATCGATTCGGGCAATTCGGTCGCGGCGGTGACCGCGAACCTCGCGACGCATATCGACGATCCCGCGACGCGCATGGCGACGATCCAGGCGTCGATGAACGCCGCGAAGGCGCAGCTGCGCGAAATGACCGCGCAGCAGATCCAGATCTATACCGCGATCACGCAAATGCCGCAGATGCTGACCGCGCTGACGCGCACCGCCGACAAGTTCCCGGCGTACAGCGTCACCATTTCGAACGTCCCCGGCCCGCGCGAGCAGCTTTACTGGAACGGAGCGCGGCTCGACGGCATGTATCCCGCGAGCATCCCGGTCGACGGCATGGCGATGAACATCACGCAGGTGTCGAACAACAAGAATATCGATTTCGGCATCACCGCGTGCCGCCGCAGCGTTCCGCACGTCCAGCGGCTGATCGACTATCTGGAGGATGCGCTGGTCGAGCTGGAGGAAGCGGCGGGGATCAAGGGGAAGTAGCCTTAGCCGAACCCCAGCTCCGTCATCCCGGCGAAGGCCGGGATCTCATGGTGACGTCATAACGAGAGGTCGAGATCCCGGCCTTCGCCGGGATGACGATAGTTTTCAGATCAGTCTTGGGCTTCGCCCTCGCCGCTCGCCAAATCCCTCGCCACCTTCGGGTCGCGCAGCAATTTGTCGATATGGCTCGCCTCATCGAAGCTTTCGTCGCTCAAGAATTTGAGCTTCGCGGCATATTTCATGCTCATCTTTTCGGCGACGCTCTTTTGCAGCCAGGCGGTGTTGGTGCGCAGCGCCTTCAGCACCGCTTCCTCATTCTTGCCGAGCAAGGGTTTCACGAACACCGTTGCGTGGCGCAGGTCGGGCGACATGCGGACCTCGGTGATGCTCACCGGATGCCTGGCCAAGAGCTCGTCATGCGCGTCGCCGCGTGCGAGGATTTCGGAGAGGAGGTGGCGCACCTGTTCGCCGACGCGCAGCACGCGGACCGAGGGGCCTTTTACTTTTTCGGTTTTCATCGCCTAACCCTTTGCCTCTTCGTCCAGTTTCGCGATGATCCGCGCGATCGAGCGCATGTTGCGCGCGGTGCCCTTATGTCCCAGCCGCCGCTCGATCAGCCGCGCGTGCAACTTGCTGTCGGCGGCTCCGTCGCCAAAGTCGATATAGAGCGCCCGGTCGCCGAGCGCGAGGCGCTCGTTCGGCCGGACGCGGTGGTCGGTCGCCAGCGCATCGAACTGCTCCGCGGCGGGCTGACCGTCGAGGAACATCGTATGGACGATGCGATCCTCGTTCGTGCCCGCGAACGGATTGTCGGCGATCGCCGCGGCGAGTTCGTCGCGATCGCGCACCAGCGCCGCGCTCGTCATGTCGAAACGCTCGTCGACCATGATCGACAATTTCTCTTCGAGCCCGCGCGTCGGCCGCGCGTCATGGTCGAACAGCACATTGCCGCTCGCCACGACGGTTTCGACGTTGCTGAAACCCTCGGCCTCGAACGCCGAACGCAGGTCGGCCATCGTCAGCCGGTTGCCACCGACGTTGATGCTGCCGAACAATGCCACATAGCGAGCCATGCCGGCACCTCCTGACCCGCGCGGAGCGGACGCCCGTTAGAGCGTCCGTTCGCGCAGTTCGACTTCGAAGACTTCGAGGTGGTCGCCCGCCTTGATGTCGTTGGTGTCCGCCAGCACGACACCGCATTCGAGACCCGCGCGCACTTCGGCGACATCGTCCTTGAAGCGGCGGAGCGACGAGATGGTCGTTGCCGACACGATGACGTCGTCGCGCGTAAGGCGTGCGTGCAGCCCCTTGCGGATCGAGCCTTCGAGCACGAGCAGACCGGCGGCCTTGTCGCGCTTGCCCGCGGGGAACACGTCCTTGACCTCGGCGCGGCCGACGACGGTTTCGATCCGTTCGGGACCCAGCTCGCCCGCCATTTCCTTCCTGATCTCATCGGTCAGGTGATAGATGACGTCATGATACATGAAGCGCACTTTTTCGCGCTTCGCGATATCGCGCGCCTTGGCGTTCGGACGGACGTTGAAGCCGATGATCGGCGCCTTGGTCGCCGCCGCCAGCGTCACGTCGCTCTCGGTGATCGCGCCGGCGCCCGACTGGAGCACGCGGACGCGGATCTCGTCGGTCGACAGCTTGTTCAATGCATTGACGATCGCCTCGACCGACCCCTGCACATCGCCCTTGATGATCACCGGGAACTGGATGACGTTCGCCTTGTCGGCGAGCGCCTCGAACATGCCTTCGAGGCTGACCGGTGCCTGGACGGTGCGCTTGCGCGTCGCCTGTTCCTGACGATAGGTCGCGACTTCGCGGGCGCGCGCTTCATTCTCGACGACGGTGAGCGTATCGCCCGCCATCGGGACGCCGCCCAGACCGAGCACTTCGACCGGCATCGACGGGGTCGCCGATTTGATCTGCTTGCCCTGGTCGTCGATCAGCGCGCGAACACGGCCGCTTTCGGCGCCGCAGACGAAGATGTCGCCGACCTTCAAAGTACCGCGGCGGACGAGGATCGTCGCGACGGGGCCGCGGCCCTTGTCGAGCTTCGCCTCGACAACGGTGCCTTCGGCGGCGCGGTCGGGGTTGGCTTTGAGCTCCATGATTTCGGCCTGCACCGCGATCGCGTCGAGCAATTTGTCGAGGCCGGTCTTCTTGAGCGCCGACACTTCGACATTCTGCACGTCGCCGCCCATTTCCTCGACCACCAGCTCATGCTCGAGCAGGCGTTCGCGGACGCGCTGCGGATTGGCGCCTTCCTTGTCGACCTTGTTGATCGCGACGATGATCGGCACGTTCGCCGCCTTCGCATGATTGATCGCCTCGATCGACTGCGGCTTGAGGCCGTCGTCGGCGGCGACCACCAAGATGACGATGTCGGTGACATTGGCACCGCGCTGACGCATCTCGGTAAAGGCTTCGTGGCCCGGCGTATCGAGGAAGGTGACGAGCGACCCGTCGGGGGTCTTCACCTGATAGGCGCCGATATGCTGGGTGATGCCGCCGGCTTCGCCCGCCTGTACATTCGCACCGCGCAGCGCGTCGAGCAGCGACGTCTTGCCGTGATCGACATGACCCATGATCGTGACGACCGGGGCGCGCGGCTTCAGATGTTCGGCATCGTCGACATCTTCATCGTGACGGATGTCGATGTCGCCTTCGCTGACGCGGATGATCTCGTGCCCGAACTCGGTGACGAGCAGTTCGGCGGTGTCCTGATCGATCGTGTCGGTGCTCGCCGACGGGACGCCCATCTTGAACAGCGCCTTGACCAGATCGCTGGTCTTTTCGGCCATGCGGTTGGCGAGATCCTGAACCGTGATGCTTTCGGGCACGGTGACTTCGCGGATCTGCTTCTCACGCGGACCCGACGAGGCGGTGTGCGAACGCTTTTCCTTTTCGCGGGCGCGCTTCAGCGCCGCGAGGCTGCGCGCGCGCGCACCTTCGTCTTCGTTCAGCGCCCGCGTGACGGTGAGTTTCCCCGACTGGCGGCGGCTGTCGCCGCCGCGGGTTGCCTTCGGCTCGGGGCGCTTGGGTTCGGGGCGCTGCGGAGCCGCGACCGGGGTAAAGCGGCGCGGTGCGGGCGCAGCGCTGGTCGTCGCGCGCGGCGCGGGCGTCGGCGCGGCCTCGCTCTGCGGCGCTGCGGCAGCGGCGGGCGCTTCGGCGGCGGGAGCGGCAGCGGGCGCTTCAGCAGCGGGCGCGGCAGGAGCCGGCTCGACGGCCTTCGCCGTTGCCTGTTCGACCTTGGCTTCGGCGCGCGCCTTCTCTTCCTCGGCGGCGCGCGCACGCGCGGCTTCGTCGCGGCGGCGATTATCTTCTTGCGCCGACATGCGCGCTTCTTCGGCCTCGCGCAGCAGCTGCGCCTGGCGTTCCTGACGCGACATCAGGCTGTCGTTCTCGCTGACGCGGGGCGCGGCCGGCTTCGGAGCGGGCGCGGGTGCCGGAGCGGGAGTCGGTGCGGGTGCCGGAGCGGCCTCGACCTCTTCGGCCTCGACCGGGGCGGCTTCGCCCGGACGACCGAGCACGCGGCGACGCTTCACCTCGACCACCACCGTGTTGCGGCGCCCGTGGCTGAATTGTTGCTGCACCTGTCCGGCCTCGACCGTCCGCTTCAGCCCCAGGGGCTTGCGGGTAAGGGTCGGTTTGTCCTGTTCGTCACTCATCGAAAACCATCATTCCTTCAAAACGCGTCCGAAGCGGCGCTGCTGGTCGGCAACGCCCCAATATTTTCCTCGCCAGAAGCCGGCGCGGCGTGCGGGTCGGAATCGCGGTTGGTCGCGTCCCTACTCCATCCTGTGAAAAACTGCCAGCGGCTCAAATGCGCCAGCACCCGGTCCGCGGCGCGGGCGTCGGTCAACGCCAGATGCACCGCATTCTCGCGGCCTAATGCCATAGATAGGGTGCCGCGGTCCACCGGCAAGACCCGGCCCTCGCGGCCCGAGCCTTCATCGTCCTCGCCGACGCGCCACGCCTGCGCCAATTTCTTGCGCCCGTCCTCGCCCGCATCGCTGGCGTGGAGCAGCAAGCGAACCTGACCCTTGCGCGCCGCGGTTTCGATCTTTTCATTGCCGCTGAGCAGGGTGCCCGAGCGCGATTCCAGCCCCAGCCGGTCGAGCGTCGCGCGCTGAAGCTGCGCCTCGATGCGCGCGCCAAGGTCGTCGGGGATCGTGAAATTGCCGTCCTGCAGCGCGCGCGCCAGCCCGCCCTTCAGCTTGCCCTTCGCCTGTGCAGCTTCAAGCGTCGCGCGATCGACGCCGATCCACGCGCCGCGCCCCGGCGCCTTGCCGAGGACGTCGGGCGCAATCGTGCCGTCGGGCCCGAGCGCAAGGCGCACGAGCCGTTCGGCCGGCGAAACCTCGCCGGTGATGACGCAGCGCCGTTCAGGCACATGCTGGCCGCGCCGACCAGCGCGGTCTGGTTCGCTCAGCTGATCATTGTGCGGGGTCCGCATCGGCGGCCTCCCCGTTTTGCGGCTCCGCCGCGGGCCCAGCTTCCGGTGCGTCGGCTTCCGGCTCGTCGTCGAACCAGTGCGCGCGCGCCGCCATGATGATTTCGTTGCCCTGCTCTTCGCTCAGGCCATATTCGCCCAGAACGCCGCCCTTGTCTTCGGCGCGTTCGCTGCGCGGCGGGCCGCGGCGGTTGTCGGTGCGCTTCTTGGCGATCAGTTCGTCGGTCGCCAGATCGGCGAGATCGTCGAGCGTCTTGATCCCGGCCTTGCCGAGCACGACGAGCATCGCTTCGGTCAGGTGCGGGATCGCGGCCAGATCGTCCTCGACGCCGAGCGCGCGGCGTTCCTGACGCGAGGCTTCTTCGCGGCGCTCGAGTCCTTCGGTCGCGCGGCTCTGCAGCTCCTGCGCCAGTTCCTCGTCGAAGCCTTCGATGCTCGCGAGTTCGTCGATGCCCACATAAGCGACTTCTTCGAGTTCGCCGAAGCCTTCGGCGACGAGCAGCTGTGCGAGCGTTTCGTCGACGTCGAGCTCTTCCTGGAACATCGTCGAGCGTTCGACGAATTCGCGCTGGCGCTTCTCGCTCGCGTCGGCCTCGGTCATGATGTCGATCTGGCTGCCGGTGAGCTGGCTGGCGAGACGGACATTCTGGCCGCGGCGACCGATGGCGAGCGACAGCTGGTCGTCGGGAACGACGACTTCGATGCGGCTGTCATCCTCGTCGATCACGACGCGCTGGACCGTTGCGGGCTGGAGCGCGTTGACGACGAAGGTCGCCGTGTCTTCGGACCAGGGGATGATGTCGATCTTTTCGCCCTGCATTTCCTGGACGACCGCCTGCACGCGGCTGCCCTTCATGCCGACGCAGGCGCCGACGGGGTCGATCGAGCCGTCATAGCTGATCACGCCGATCTTGGCGCGCGAGCCCGGGTCGCGCGCGGCGGCCTTGATCTCGATGATGCCGTCGTAGATTTCGGGGACTTCCTGCGCGAACAGCTTCTTCATGAAGTCGGGGTGCGCGCGGCTGAGGAAAATCTGCGGGCCGCGGGTTTCGCTGCGCACCGACAGGATCAGCGCGCGAACGCGGTCACCGACGCGCATCAGTTCGCGCGGGATCTGCTGGTCGCGGCGGATCACGCCTTCGGCGCGGCCGAGGTTGACGACGATGTGGCCGAATTCGACCGACTTCACGACGCCGGTGATGATCTCACCGCCGCGATCCTTGAATTCCTGATACTGGCGCTCGCGATCGGCTTCGCGGACCTTCTGGAAGATCACCTGCTTTGCCGACTGGGCGTCGATGCGGCCGAGATCGACCGCGGGCAGCGGATCGACGATGAAGTCGCCGATCTTGGCGTCCTTCTGCAGCTTCTGGCCGGCGGCGAGGTCGACCTGCTTGAAATAATCCTCGACCTGTTCGACGACTTCGACGACGCGCCACAAGCGCAGGTCGCCGGTCTGCGGGTCGAGCTTCGCACGAATGTCGTTCTCGGCGCCGTAACGGGCGCGCGCGGCGCGCTGGATCGCTTCTTCGATGGCTTCGATGACGATGCCCTTGTCGATCATCTTCTCGCTGGCGACGCTGTTGGCAATCGCGAGGAGTTCGGCCTTGTTGGCGGAAATGGCAGTGGCCATCAGTCCTGTCCTTCTTCTTCCATTTCGTCGGCGCCCTCGATCGAGAGCGGGACGGTTGCGGCAATCAATTTGTCGGTGAGAACGAGCTTCGCCGTGTCGATCGCGTCGAACGGCAGCTTGTGCTCCACACCCTCTTTATCCGAAATCGTAACGACATCGCCGTCGATGCCGATCAGCTCGCCGTTGAAGCGCTGACGTCCGTCGCGCTTTTCCTTGAGCGCGATCTTCGCCTCGTGCCCCGCCCAGTCGGCGAAGTCGGCAGGGCGCGTCAGCGGGCGGTCGATGCCCGGCGACGACACTTCGAGCCGGTACGCCTGTTCGATCGGGTCCTTGCCCGCTTCCTCGAGCGCGTCGAGCTGCGCCGAAATGCGGCGCGACAGGTCGGCGCAATCCTCGATCGTCAACTGGCGCGTATCGGGGCGCTCGGCCATGACCTGCAAGGTCGGATCGCTCTCGCCGCCAAAGAAAGCGACGCGCACGAGCGCAAGGCCCATCGCCTCGGCTTCGGGCGCGATGATCGCATTGAGGACGTCGAGATCGGCCAATGAAATTTCCCGTTTCGGATGACCGGAAAGCATGTGGGTATAGCCGCCGCGGCCCGCGGCCCCGACGTCCCAACTGGCTAACCATGTCAAGAAGTACGGCGCATATAGGCTTTGGCGGGTGAGTCGGCAAGGGGGAATGCGGCCCCATCGCAGCGGCGAGTGCCTCGATTGCATCGATCGACAATATAGGATAGGGGGGTATCCTATGTCGCATATGCACGCCAACAAGGACCAGCTCCTCGCACGCACCCGGCGGATCGCCGGGCAAATCGCGGCGATCGAACGCGCGATTGCGGGCGAGGCGGGTTGTGCGGCGATCCTGCATCAGGTCGCGGGGGTCCGTGGCGCGATTGCCGGGCTGATGGACGAACTCGTCGCCGAGCATATGCAATCACATGTCGTCGCACCGGGTCTCTCGGACGCCGAGCGCGCGCAAGGCGGTGACGAACTGCTCGCGGCGATCCGCCGCTATACGAAATAGGAGCCGGCATGTCGTTCGATAGCGAGATCGAGGCGCTGGCCCACGACCATGTCTTCCTCGGCAAGCGGCACGACGAGAATGCGCGGCGTACCTTGTGGGTCGTCGCACTCACCGCGGTGATGATGGTCGGCGAGATCGCCGCGGGGCTTGCCTTCAACTCGATGGCGCTGCTCGCCGATGGCTTCCATATGGCGACGCATGCAGGCGCGCTCGGGATCGCGGCGATCGCCTATGCCTATGCGAAGCGCCACGCCCATGGGCGCCGCTACAGCTTCGGCACCGGCAAGGTCGGCGACCTCGCGGGTTTCGCCTCGGCGCTCGTGCTCGGCATCGTTGCGCTCGGCATCGCGTTCGAATCGGCGATGCGCCTTGTCGATCCGAGCCCCGTCGCCTTTACCGAGGCGACGATCATCGCGGTGATCGGGCTGGGGGTGAATATCGTGAGCGCGCTGCTGCTTGGCCATGGGCACGATCATGACCATGATCACGCGCACGACCATCATCATGGCCATGCGCACGAGCGCGACAACAATCTCCGCTCGGCCTATCTGCACGTTGTCGCCGACGCGTTGACCTCGGTACTCGCGATCGCCGCCTTGCTCGGCGGGCGCTATCTGGGCTGGGTGTGGCTCGACCCGTTGATGGGGATCGTCGGATCGGTCGTGATCGCGGTGTGGGCCTGGTCGCTGATGCGCGACACCGGCGCGGTGCTGCTCGACGCGACCGACGCCGCGATCGAGGCCGAGATTCGCGAACTGGTCGAAGGCCCGGGCGACGCAAAGATCACCGACCTCCACGTCTGGCGCGTCGGCCCGGGCGCGCATTCGGCAATCATCAGCGTCGTCGGCGCAACGCGCGAGACCATTTGCGCGCGGGTCAAACCCGTCCACGAGATCGAACATCTGACGGTCGAGATTCGCTGAGCTTCGCCGGATTCGGCTTGCCGAATTCATGTCCCGCCGCAGGGTCAATTCTTGTGGAATATTTTTACAGCGAACCGATGAAATCACAGGAAATTGCCAAAAACCTTGACTTTTCGGTAAAATAATTTCAATGTAATTTGGCTAACGTCGCCTGCGACGGAAATTTGATGCCTAGCGGCGGATACTTCCCTTCACGCGCTACCAGCTCCTCCGGTGCTTTTGCCGGTTGATTCCCTGTTTTCGTGAAAGGAAACATCCCATGCCCATCGGCACCGTAAAATTCTTCAACAGCGACAAAGGCTATGGTTTCATTGCCAATGAAGATGGCTCGGGCGACAGCTTCGTCCACATCAGCGCCGTCGAGCGCGCCGGAATGGCGACGCTGAACAAGGAACAGCGCGTTTCTTACGAGCTGGAAACCGACCAGCGCGGCAAGACCTCGGCTGTCAATCTTCAGCCTGCATGAATGACATCCGGCCCGGCGCTCATCGGGCGCCGGGCCGGACCATTCGCCGATCGTTCGGCCCCATGCTCGCGCAGTCACCCAAGGAACATCCTATGGATATGAACGAGCTTTTCTACCGGCACCAGATGGCCCTGATGGCCACCCGCCCCCTGCACGGCGCCAGCGCGCGCCATGCCGATTTCGACCTGCCCGGCCATTATGCCGACCGCATCGACGCCTATCGCATCCGCCGCGGCATGAGCAAATATTTTGCGGAACCGGCGAGCGCCACGCCGCCGACCATCCCGCCTTTGCCCAACTAGGCCGTTTCAGCGGCGGGTCTTCGGCGCTATGTTTGCCGCGTGACCCAAGCCGTACTGCCTTGCCGCAACCATCTGGGCGCATCGCTGCGGCGCTGGCGCGCGATGAATCGCATCAAGCAGTCGGCGCTGGCGGACGAGATGGGGGTCTCGCAAACGACGGTATCGCGGTGGGAGGCGGGTGTGCTGACCCCCGGGGTGACCGAAGAGGATCGGCTGACGCGCCTGCTCGCAGCGCGGCCGAACTCGGCTGCCGACAGCGCCTTGCTCAACCTGGTGCGCCATTCGCCGCAGCCGGCACACCTGATCTGCGACCTGACGCACCGGCTTTTCGCCGCGTCGCCGGCGCGGATATCGGGCTGGCGGGTCGGGATCGAGGAACTGGCCGGAAAGTCGCTGTGGCGATTCGCCTCGCCGGGCATCGCAGAGGGCGAGGCGGCGCTGGACGCGCTCGGCTGGTACGAACCGGTCGCGCCCGCGGTTATCGTCGATACCGGATATGCGGATTTCGACGAACTCACGATCGCCGCCGGCCAGCTTCGCTACACACGCATGCCGCTTTCGGACGGCAGCTTTGCGCGGCTGGTCCAGGACGGCGGCGCATAAATTATTCGGCGGCTTGAATCGGCGATCCTGCCGGTTAGCCTCGCCGCATGACGACACCCTATGCCATCGCGCCGTCGCGCCTCGCCGCGATCATCGATTTTCTGCAGGCGGCCGAAAAGCTGAAGGACACGCTGCGCAGCGGGATTACATCGAACGGCCGCGCCGAAAGCACCGCCGAGCATAGCTGGCGGCTCTGTCTGATGGTGATGCTGTTCGACCGCGAACTGGCAGATCATGACCGGCTGAAGCTGCTCAGGCTCTGCATAGTCCACGACCTGGGCGAAGCGATTTCCGGTGACGTTCCGGCGACATGCCAAAGCCCCGACGACGGCCGGGCGGCGCGCGAGCGCGCGGATCTTGAAACATTATCTGCGCCGCTGCCCGACGACCTGGGCCGCGAAATCCTGGGCCTGTGGGACGAGTATAGCGGCGGCACGACGCCCGAAGCCCGAATGGTCAAGGGCTTCGACAAGCTGGAGACGATGCTGCAGCACCTCATCGGGCGGAACGCCGCCGATTTCGACTATGCGTTTAACCTGACCTACGGCACGCAGCATACCGTCCGGCACCCTCTGCTTTTTCAGATACGCGAACTGGTGGACGCGGCAACGCGCGAGCGGATCGCGGCATGCGGGACGCGGAAATAACGAGGTCCGCGAACCCGCCCGTCGCTTAAGCCCCGGCGTTTTGCCTGCTCCACCGCGACACATCACACAGGCATTGCAACATTTTGTTGGCGTTTCAGCGTATAAGACGGACTGACGCCCCGTTCGCGCGAATCGGCGACGGGCGGAGCGATGGAATTTGATGCGCGAATGAAGCCCGAACTGTCCCTGACCGCCCGCTCGACGTGGCGCGACCCGGTGCCGGAAAAACCGGCGGGCCCGGGACGTACGTTCTGGGCGGCAATCGTCGCGGTGGTCGCGGTCGCATGCCTCGCCTTCCTGCTGTCGAGCGGTCAGTTCCGCGCGCCCGCGTTCTTCGGGCCGTATAGCGTGTCGGTGCCGCTGAACTTTCGCGCCTATGATCCCGAACGCTGGGCGATCATGAACGCCGAGGATTATGCGGACGCGCTGAAGATCGACCCGACGCTGCCCAACCCCGACAGCGTCGGCTATGGCGACGCGGCGGCATTGCCGCCTGCCGACCCCGCATTGCTACGCGAGGAAGCCTTTGTCGGGCCGCCTGCCAAATCCTATGTGTTCCGCGGCGTCACCGCGCTCGACCGCGAGCGCGCGCATTATTGCCTGACCGCCGCCATCTATTACGAAGCCGCGTCGGAGACCGACGACGGGATGCGCGGGGTTGCGCAGACGGTGATCAACCGCGTCCGCCACCCGAGCTTTCCCAACACCGTATGCGGCGTCGTCTTCCAGGGATCGCAGCGCGCGGGCGTGTGCCAGTTCACCTTCAGCTGCGACGGCGCGATGGCACGGAGCCCAAGCAAGCCCAACTGGCTGCGCGCGAGCCGCGTCGCATCGGCGGCGCTCGGCGGATATGTGTTCCCCAAGGTCGGCCTCGCGACGCATTATCACACGCAGGCGATCTGGCCGCGCTGGGGCAAGAGCCTGGTGATGACCAACATCGTCGGCGCGCATATCTTCCACCGCTGGCGCGGGCGCTGGGGCATGCCCGATGCGTTCCGCGCGCCCTATCTCGGCCGCGAGCCGGTGCCCGGCCCCTATCTGCCGCTGGCACAGCAGCTGGCGATTCTGAAGGGTCAGGGCCTGCCGCCCGGCGCCGGTCCGGCGCCGATGCTCACCGCTGGCGCCGCACCGCTTCCCGATACCCCCGCGGCCCCGCTGCCCGGCACGATGGCCCCCGCGGCGTCCGTCGCGCCGCCGGTCGCGGTCCCCGCCGCGCAGACCTATGCAGATCCGCGCCTCAACCAGTCGGGCCAGGTCCGCGAAGAATTCAAGGGCAGCGGGGAGTGGAAACGCTGAGCCAATCGGCCTAGGCTGCCCGCTTCACGGGCAGGAGGCCATCATGGGACATGTCAAAGGCATCGGTGGACTGTTTTTCCGGGCACGCGACCCCGAGGCGCTGAGCGCCTGGTATCGCGAACGACTGGGCGTCGGAGGCGGATGCAGCGCCGACGAGAGCGTACCGCCGAACCAATGGGTGTGGAATGTGACCGCGGGTCCGCTCGTCTTCGCGCCGTTCAAGGCCGACACCGACTATTTCCCCGCCGACCGCCAGCATATGCTGAACCTGCGCGTCGACGATCTCGACGCCGTGCTGGCGCCGTTTCGCGCGGCGGGCGACGAGATCATCACCAAGGACGAGTGGGACGACCCCGCGGTCGGACGATTTGCCCGGGTGCATGACCCCGAAGGCAATCCGATCGAGTTGTGGGAGCCGCCGAAAACATAATATCGTCATCCCGGCGAAGGCCGGGATCTCGACCTACCGACATGGCGCACCGGTGAGATCCCGGCCTTCGCCGGGATGACGGTTTTGGGTTTGGCGCCGGGACTTACCGCCCCTGGCTGCGCCAGCGCTTGACCACACGCTCGAGGATTTCTGCCTCGCCGCCGGTTTCGCGCCATAGTTTCGAGAACAGCGGATCGCTCGATGCCGGGCGCTTTTCCTCTTCGAGCGTGTCGAGATAGACGCGGATCGGGATCGACACGCCCTCGCCGCAGACGATGCATTCGCGGTTACGCAGCGCCGGGATCGAATCGATGAAGCCGCGCGCGCCTTCGGGCATCGCGGCCTTCACGAAATGCTGGTCGCGTTCGTTGTTGAGGCGCATCGAGATGATCGTGCCGCACTGCGACAGCACGCCTTCGGCCAGATCGGACGGGCGCTGGGTGATGAGGCCGAGCGACACGCCATATTTACGGCCTTCCTTGGCGATCCGTTCGAGGATCTTGCGCACCGCCTGGCCCTGGCCGATGTCCTTGGCCGGGATGTAGCGGTGCGCTTCTTCGCAGACGAGCAGGATCGGGCGCTGCGGTTCGCCGCGCGACCAGATCGCATAGTCGAAGGTCAGGCGCGACAGCACCGCAACGACGACCGACGTGATGTCGCTCGGCACCCCCGACACATCGATGATCGAGATCGGCCGGCCGTCCGACGGCAGGCGAAAAATCTTGCCGATGAAATTCGTCATCGTGTCGGCGACGAGCATGCCCGAGAACATGAAATTATAGCGCGGATCGGCGCGCATTTCCTCGATCTTGCCCTTGATCCGCATGAACGGCGCGCTCGACGTCGCCTTGTCGAGCTTGCCCATTTCGTTTTGCAGAATGTTGAGCAGGTCGGAGAGCAGATAGGGAATCGGCGAGTCCACGGTAATCTTCGTCATGCCTTCGGCCAGCCGGTTCTTCATCCGCGCCTGGAGCAGGCAGCGCGCGAGCACGTCGCAGTCGGCCTGGCGGTCGCGGCCCTCGGCGGTGACGAAGACTTCGCAATGCTCTTCGAAATTCATCAGCCAATAGGGCATGGCGAGGTTGTCGACGTCGAACAGCGCGCCGATGCCCTTGAACGCCGCCGAATATTCGCCGTGCGGATCGATCATCACGATATGACCCTGCGGCGCGAGCTCGCAGATCTTGTGAAGGATCAGCGCGGCGCTGGTCGATTTACCCGTACCGGTCGAACCCAAGAGCGCGAAATGCTTGCCCAGCATCGCGTCGACATAGAGCGACCCGCGAATATCCTTGGTCGGATAGACGGTGCCGATTTCGACATGCGCGCGCTCGTCGGCGGCGTAGATCTGCTTGAGATCGGCGCTGGTTGCCGCAAAAACCTGGCTGCCGGGGATCGGGTAGCGGGTGACGCCGCGGCGGAAATTGTGAATGCGGCCGGTGATCTTTTCTTCTTCGCCTTCGCCAAGAAAGTCGACCGTCGCGAGGATCAGCCCCTCGCCGCGTTCGTGCAGCTGCTGGTCGCGGATGCTGGCGATCAGCCAGATATTGCCGACACGGACCTTGACCTGCGCCCCGACCTGCCCGGCCATCGCCACCGCGGAATCGCTGGAGGAAGCCAATTTGCCGATCGCCGCGGCATCGAGCAGGATACGCGAGGCCGATCCCGAAATATCGACGACTTCGCCGATCATCAGATCGTCGCGATGATGGTTGGTTACCGGCGCAATCGAGGCCGCTACGCCGCCGCCGGCAAGCCGAACATGCTGTGCCGCCGTCAAGTCCCCGGCGCTGAATCCGCCGCCCTGCATGTCCATGTATCCGCCCCGCCTATTGTGGTCCCCGGCCGGGTATCGCAGACGAGGGTAAATAGGCCGTGAATGATAGCTATCGGCGCCGGAAGATCGCCGAAGCGCCGTAACCGAGCACGAGCGACAGGAATACGGCCGAAAGCCCGTATAGAAAGCCGTGCCGCTGCGCCGCGAGCGCGACGAACCGTTCGAACCCGGCCTTGCGGATCTGGACATCGCGCGACGCGACCGCGAGCACGCGCCCGCGACTGATCAGATAGGTTTCGGCGCGGTAGGTGCCAACCGGAACACGCGCCGGCACGGGGATACGCGCGCGATAGAGCACGCCTTCGGTGATTTCGACCGCGGCGGGATTTTCGACGAAAAGGCCCGAGCGGCGATAGAGGTCGGTCAGCCCCGCCTCGAACCGCTCGAGCTTCTTCGCCTCCGAAAATCCGCTGGGCGACATCGACAGATTGGCGAGGCCGAGTTCAAAAATCGCCGCGGTGCGTTCGTCGACCAGCTTGTCGATCGGACGCGACGAGCCGATCGCGTAAAAGCCCGGGGACGTGCGCAGGCGGATGCTGCTGGCGTTGACCCAGATGCCCGCGACGCGGCTTTTTTCGCGCAGCACGATCGGCCGCACCGGCCCCTTCAGCACCACGACGATGTCGGCGCGGTCGTCGGGCAGGCGCTGGCCGGGATAGAGGATCGCGCCGAACAGCAGCAATTCCTCGCCGGTAAAGCTGTACTGGATATCGATTGCGCGGCTCGACACATCGGGCACGAGCCGCGGATCGGCCGCATGGGCGGCCGCGGGCGACAACAGCGCCGCGAGCGACAGGAGCAAGGCGCGCGGCGCGCTCATTGCACGGTGTAGATTTCGTCGGGGCGGATGAAGAGGTCGACGCCCATGCGCAGCGCGACGAGCAGCACGATCGCCGCGAGCGCCATGCGCAGATATTCGGGCTTCACCTTTTGCGCGAAGCGCGCACCGAACTGCGCCCCGATCACGCTGCCGAGCAGCAGCAGCCCCGCGAGGACGATATCGACGGCGCCGGTGGTCAGCGCATGGACCATCGTCGTCGCGATCGTCACGAACAGGATCTGGAACAGCGACGTGCCGACCACCACCTGCGTCCCCATGCCGATCAGGTAAAGCATCGCCGGCACCATGATGAAGCCGCCGCCGACGCCGAGCAGCATCGTCAGCACGCCGCCGACCATGCCGAGCAGCAGCGGCGCGAGCGGCGAAATATAGAGGCCCGACCGATAGAAGCGCCAGCGCATCGGCAGGTTCGCGACCATCGGGTGATGACGCCGCTTGCGCGCGGGCGCCGGCAATCCGGTCTGCGCGGCGCGGTAGCTTCCCCACGCCTCGCGCCCCATGAAGGTGCCCACGATGCCCAGCAAAGCGACATAGAGGATGTTGATCACCGTATCGATCTGGCCCCAGGCGGTGAGCAGCTCGAACAGCCCCGCGCCGATCAGTGAGCCGATCAGGCCGCCCGCGACGAGCACCCAGCCCATGCGCAGGTCGACCCCATCGCGCTCGAGATGCGCCATCACCCCCGACACGCTCGCGCCCGTCACCTGCGTCGCCGCCGACGCCGCGGCGACCGTCGGCGGGATGCCGTAAAAGATCAGCAAAGGCGTGGTCAGGAAACCCCCGCCGACGCCGAACATGCCCGACAGGAAACCCACCCCGCCACCGAGCAGGATGATGACCAGCGCATTGACCGACAGATTGGCGACAGGAAGGTAAAGGTCCATGGGCCCCGATTGCGCTCAGCGGCGCTGGAACCGCGCCGATTCCAAGGACCCTAGACCATTTTTTCGGCGTGGGGAATCGGCCGCGGCGGCTAAATTTTACCGTTCTCTAGAAGTCGCTCGCGAGCGTCAGGGCAAGGCCGCTTTCGGGGTGCGCATCGCCCGCGACGCGCTGGCGCCAGTCGAGCGCGATGCGGCTGCCCTCGCCCACGTCGGGCAGGCGGAGCGTCAGCCGCGGGCCGACATCGACGCGCGCCGCGCCGGGCTGCACCGCTCCCGCCGCGAGCGCGCCGAGGCGCAAGGATGTTTCTTCGGAACCAAGGCGGCGATCGACGACAATCGCCCCGTCGGCAAAGCCGTCGCGCCGCCGCGTCCCGACGACGCCCGCCTGCGCATAGGCGTCGAGCCGGAAACCGGCGGGCAAGACGACGTCCGAGACACCGCCGCTCGCCATGGCGGCAAGCGCCGTTCGACCTTCTTTTCCCGCGGCGACGCGCTGCTCGATCGCGAGATCGACCGGCAGCTGCGCGAGCGGGGCAAAGGCGAGGCCGAACGCAAGCTCGCGTTGCTGCGGCCGCTGCACCGCGATCGTCGCGCGGCCGTAGGCGCGGATGCGGCCGGTATCGCCGAACCCATAGGCGAGGCGGAGCCCGGCCTGACTGCCGCCGAGCTGGCTCGCGCCGCCGATGGTTTCGGGCGCATTCCCCGACCCTTCGCGCAGATAGAGCCAGCCCGCGAGCGCCCAGCCTCCCATCTGCCGCTGGATCCAGAAGGGCTTGCCCTGCCCCGGATCGGCCGGCGCGGCGGGCGCGAGGGGGAACCATAAAGGCCCGTTCGCCGCAGCGGCCGACTGCGCGAACCGGCCGGGTGGCGCCGGTAGGAGTCGCGCGAATAACGCGAGACGAAGGCTGTGACGATCGGCACCGAAGCCGCCCGAAACCGGCTCTTCTCCCGGCGTGAGCGACACATCGACCGACCGTGGTCCCGGCACAGCGAAAGCATGCGCTGCGCGCGCGCGCAGCGACGGCGTGGCACGCATCGGTGAAGCGTCCGCGCGGGGGGCGCTGTCCCGAACACTGTCGCTCGCGGCAAAGGGCGACGGCACGGCCCAAGGCACGGTGGCCGGATCGGGGGGCGGCGCGATAGCGGGGTTCCAGACGACCATGATCCGCACCGCGATCCAGCCGCCGACGCACAGGAGCAGGAAGCGCAGCGCCGGCGCGTCGCGCCGCGCATCGGCCCGGCGCGCCATCACCGCGCCACCGTCCTGGCAAAAGCGTCTTCGTACGCGGTCTCATGTTCCAGATGTTCGGTCTTGTCCCATATGACTTCGCCCGATCGCAGCATTCGCCAATAAAGACCGATCGCGCGCCGCGCCGCGAGCATCGCGATCACGTTCGAAAAAAAGGCGCGCGGCAGCGAAAGCATCGCTTCGTTGAAGCCGTACCAGCGCGCCGTGAAATGCCCGCGCATCGCCAGTCGCCAGCAGAGCATGACCGCATTGAAGGCGAGAAGCAGCCGCATGCCGTCGCCGACGATGATCGCATTCCAGCCGAGCAGATATTGTCCCGCCCAGCCCAGCGCCGTCAGTAGCGCCCCGACATACGCGGCAAGGAGAATGAGCGCGGCGAGCGGCGCGCGGCGGTCACGCCACAGCATCCAGCGTGCGATCCAGGCGCGGCCGCTGCGAAGATCGGCGTCGTCGCGCCGCGATCCCGGCCAGCCCAGATGGTCCCACCCCGCCAGCGCGATCCCGGCGATCCAGCGCGATTTCTGCCGCACCGCCTTTTCGGTCCGGCCCGGAAAGGCACCCCGCGACACGATACGGTCGCCGGCGGGTCCGACCGTATCGACAAAGCGGGTTCCAAGGCCATAGGCGCCGATCACCATGCCGATCTCATAATCTTCGGTCAGGCTGTCGCAGCGAAAAGGTTCACCGCCGCGTTCGATCGCCAGCAGCGCCAGCGCAGTGCGCGTCAGCGCGCAGCCGACCCCCGCCGACGGAAGCGGCAGGCCGAGGCGCGAACGAACGACCAGTTCCTTGCCATGCGCTTCGGCAAATTCGTCGCCATAATGCCCGCCGACCCAGCGCTCCGCACGCTTGATCAAGGGCACGACGGGTATTTGCACCATCGCATTTTCGCCGAGATAGCGGCGATAGAGCGCGAGTTCGCCTGGATGCACATGATCCTCGGCATCGTGAAGGACGATAGCGGCAAACCGAACGCCTTCCGCCCGCTCGTCCTCGGCAAGCGCCACCCACAGCCGATTGAGATTGTCGCCCTTGGTCGTCGGCCCTTCGCCACTGCCGACGACAAGCCGCAGCCGTCCATCGCGCGCGACCAGCGGCGACACGGCGAAGAGCGTCTCGGCGTCGTTGGGATAGCAGCCGACGTAAAGCCGGAAATCCTCGCCCTCCCACGCGCCAAGCGTGCGCCGCAGCATCGCGGGAAGCGCTTTGGCCTCGTCCCATGCGGGCACGAAGATCGCGAAGCGCCCCTCGACCGGCGGCGCGGTCGGCGTCAGCGACCGTCCGCGCCGGGGCGTCGCCAGCCACAGCGCGTCGAAAAGCAGGTCATCGAGCCCGAACAGCAGGATTCCGACCGATGCGAACAGCATCAGTTCGTGGCCGGCACCCAGCACCAGCCATTCCAGCCATGCGGTCGACAGCTCCAATGTGCTAGCCCCGCCCCCACCGATGACCTAATGTCATCAATATCGATATTGCTAGTGAACAGAGCAGATTTGTAAAGACGCGCCCCTGCCGGCGGCCAACCGTCAAATTTTCTGACAAACAAAGGAAATCGCTTACTCATGACCCGCAGTTTTCCGCCCCGTTCAGCATTGCGCGAATTCCTGGAGAGCGAAAGCGCGGGCGGAATGCTGCTTATTTTCGCCGCCATTTTGGCGATGATTGTTGCCAATTCGCCGCTGGCGGCACTTTATCACGATGCGATTCATGCCGTGACCGGCCCGGTGCTCACCGACAAACTTGGGCCGATGACCGTCCACCTGTGGATCAATGACGGGCTGATGGCGATTTTCTTCCTGCTCGTCGGGCTGGAGATCAAGCGCGAGTTCGTCGACGGGCGGCTCGCGAGCTGGGACCGGCGGCGGCTGCCGTTCATCGCCGCGGCGGCGGGGATGGCGGTGCCGGCGGCGATCTATATGGGTTTTGCCGGGGGCAACCCGGGGCTGGCGCAGGGCTGGGCAATCCCCGCGGCGACCGACATCGCCTTTGCGATGGGCGTGCTCGCGCTGCTCGGCAAGCGCGCGCCGACCTCGCTCAAGCTGTTCCTCGTCACCGTCGCGATTGTCGACGACATGGGCGCGGTCGCGATCATCGCGCTGTTCTATACCGCGAAGATCAACCTGCTCGCGCTCGCCGCCGCTGCGGTCATTCTCGGCCTGATGTTCGCGATGGGCCGGATGCGCGTGCGGAGCCTGCCGCTCTACCTGCTGATGTTCGCCTTGCTCTGGTACGCGATGCTGCTCTCGGGCGTCCACGCAACGATCGCCGGGGTGCTCGCGGCGATGGCGATCCCGTTCGATCGCACCCCGGGCGCGCCCGACAGCGAAACCTCGCCGCTCCACCGGCTCGAACATGGCCTTCATCCGTGGGTCGCCTTTGCGATCGTGCCCCTGTTCGGTTTCGCCAATGCGGGGGTCGACGTGAGCGGGCTGACCGCCGAGCAGATTTTCGCGCCGCTGCCGCTCGGTATCGCCGCGGGGCTGTTTATCGGCAAGCAGATCGGCATTTTCGGCAGCGTCTGGCTGTCGGTCAGACTCGGCATCGCGGGGCGGCTGCGCGGCGCGACATGGCTGCAGGTCTATGGCGTCGCGATGCTGTGCGGCATCGGCTTCACGATGAGCCTGTTCATCGGCGGCCTCGCCTTTCCGGGCGACGTACTGCTCGTCGAAGAGGCGAAGATCGGGATCCTGATGGGGTCGCTCGCGGCGGCGCTCGCGGGCTTTGCGGTGCTGCGTTTCGCGCCGCCGCATCCCGAACATGGGGCGGTCGAAAGCGCGTCCGATGCCGAGATCGCCGCCGACGGCGATGTGCGTGACACGTCCGAAAAGCGCGCTATGGCAGACTGATGCGCAAATTTGTCATTCTGTCGCTGGTTGTCGCCCTGTCGGCCTGCGCTGCAAGCGAAACAAAAACGCCGCCAAAACCCGGGGTCGCGACGCTCGACGTGCGCCGCACCGCCGCCTCGACCAGGGCGCTCGACGAGATTGCGGCAGCCTATTTGCGGCTGACACTCGAAATCGGCACGCACGAGGCCGGCTATATCGACGCCTACTACGGCCCGCCCGAACTCAAAACAGCCGCCGAGGCCGCACCGCGCGACAAGGCTGCGTTGCTCACAGCAACGCGCGAGTTGATGGCACAAATCGATCTCGCGGCGCGGCGCATTCCCGACCCGCTCGAACGCCGCCGCGCGACTTTCCTGCGCGCTCAGCTCCGCGCTGCCGAAACGCGGCTGATGATGATGCAAGGCACACGCTTCGCCTTCGCCGACGAGGCCGAACGGCTGTTCGGCGTGCGGCCGCGACTGAAGCCGCTCGCGAGCTATGATGCCGAACTCGCGAAGATCGACGCGCTGGTCCCCGGCGAAGGCGCACTCCCGGACCGCGTCGAAGCCTATCTCGACGCCTTCACCATCCCCAAGGACCGGCTGCAAAAGACCTTCGACGCCGCGATCGCGCGCTGCCGCGGCCGCAGCATGGCGCATATCCCGATGCCGGCAAACGAAAGTTTCCGCCTCGAATTCGTCACCGGCAAAAGCTGGAGCGGCTATAATTATTACCAGGGCGGCTATCACAGCCTGATCCAGGTCAACACCGACCTGCCGATCCGGCTGTCGCGCGCGCTCGATCTCGGCTGCCACGAGGGCTACCCCGGTCATCACCTCCTCAACATGAAGCTCGAGGAAAAGCTCGTGAAGGAGCGCGGCTGGAGCGAGTTCAGCGTCTATCCGCTCTACAGCCCGCAGAGCCTGATCGCCGAGGGCAGCGCGAATTATGGCATCGACCTCGCCTTTCCCGAAAGCAGCAAGGCCGACACCGAGCGCGACGTGCTGATGCCGATCGCCGAGATCGCGGTGCCGTCCGACGATCGCTACTGGCAGCTGCTTGCGGCGATCAAGCGCGCGTCGGCGGCGCGGCTGACGATCGCGCAGCAATATCTCGACGGCGAAATCGACCGTCCGACGGCGGTCGCGCTGACGCAGAAATATATGCTCGTCTCGGCCCAGCGCGCCGAACAGTCGGTGAGCTTCACCGACCAGTATCGCAGCTATGTGATCAACTACGGGCTCGGCGAGACGATGGTGCGCGCCTGGGTCGAGCGCGGCAAGCCATCGCGCGACGAGATGTGGCGGCGCATGGCAAAGATCGTCAGCGAACCGACGCTGCCTTCGGATTTGCTCGCGCGATGACGCACGAGGCGGCGGATCACTCCGCCGCCATCGCCATTTCGACGCGCTGCGGACCGCGGATCACCCCGCCGGGCGTGGGTCCCTGCATTTCCCCATCCTTGAACGTCACCACCCCCGACTTCACCGTCGCGACATAGCCGTCGGCCTTTTGCAGCAGGCGCTTGCCGCCCGCGGGCAAGTCGAAAGCGAGCCAGGGTTTGCCGAGCTTGATCGCGTCCATATCGATGACGTTGAGGTCGGCGAGATAGCCCGGCGCCAGCACGCCGCGATCTTCGAGGCCATAGAGCAAGGCGGTATCGCGGCACTGGCGCTTGACGGCATGTTCGAGCGCGATGCGCTTGCCTGCCCGGTCGCGCACCCAATGCTGGAGCATGAAGGTCGGCGAGGCGGCGTCGCAGATCGTCCCGCAATGCGCGCCGCCGTCGGACAGGCTGTTCACCGTGTCGTCCGACGCCTGCAAATCCTCGAGGAAATTGAGGTTGCCGTCGCGGTAGTTCAAAATCGGAAAATAGATGAAGCCCTTGCCGTCGTCCTTCATGAGGAGGTCATAGGCATATTCGGCCGGCGAGACGCCCGCCGCCGCGGCGCGGCCCGCGATGCTTTCGCCCATCTTCGGCTCATAGTTGAAGTCGGGGTCCATCTCAAAATGGACCGGCCAGCCCTCGGCTACGACCATCAGGAAATCGAGGATGTCGCTTTCGGGCCAGACATTCGCTTCCGAAATCATCCGTGCCTTGAACGCCGGGTCTTTCAGCTTCGCGAGCTGCTGCTCCCACGAAAGATCGATGATCTCGTTCCACGCCGGCTTGAAACGGAAGGGATGGACGGTGCCTTGCCAGGCCATGATAATGCCGTTGCCGCGCAAAGCGATCTGCGCGACGATGTTCGCGCCGGTCGCGTTCTGCTTGCGCATCTCCGCAATCTGTTCCTCAAGCGGCAGTTCCTTGGCGATCGACTGGAGCGCGGCAAAGGTCACCGGCAACCCGGTTTCGCGGCTGAGGTCGCCCATCCACTGAAACTCGTTCCACTCGCGCTTCATGTCGCTCGCCATTTCGAACACCCCGTAACCGACGCGCCCCATCGCGCGGCCGATTGCAATCAGCTCTTCGGCGGTCGCGGTGGTGCCGGGAACGAGCTCGCCGTCGATCGATTTGTGCAGCACGGTGCGGCTGGTCGAGAAGCCGAGCGCGCCCGCGCGCACGCCTTCCTCGACGATGCGCGACATTTCGGCGATGTCGTCGTCGGTCGGGATCGCGCCGGGCTTTTCGCGGTCGCCGAGCACATAGGCGCGCACCGCGCCGTGCGGGACGTGGCACGCGACGTCGACGGTGCGCGGCAGCTTTTCGAGCGCGTCCATATATTCGGGGAAGGTTTCCCAGTCCCACGACATGCCTTCGGCGAGCGCGGTGCCGGGGATGTCCTCGACGCCTTCCATCAGCGAAATCAGCCAGTCATGCCGGTCGGGCTTGGCGGGGGCGAAGCCGACGCCGCAATTGCCCATCACGACGGTGGTGACGCCGTGCCAGCTCGACGGCGCCATTTCTGCATCCCACGTCGCCTGTCCGTCATAATGGGTGTGGACGTCGACGAAGCCCGGCGTGACGATCTTGCCCGCGGCGGCGATTTCTTCGCGGCCCGCGCCCAGATTCTCGCCGACGGCGACGATACGGTCGCCATCGACCGCGACATCCGCGACAAAGGGCGCGCCGCCCGAACCATCGACGACGGTGCCGCCGCGAATCACCAGATCATGCATGTCCGCTCTCCCAATTTTTTAGTTTCACGAAGAAACCTATCATCAAAATCGCGAGATGCAAATAAACGCGCAGCCGCCCCGGCAAGACGCTATGATGGCGGGACAAGAGATAGGGAGTCGATGCCATGATCCGTCCGCTTACCCTCGCCCTGATGCTCGCCGTCTCGGCGACCCCGCTCGCCGCCAAACAGGCGGCCGCCCCCAGCTATAAGACCGCGCTCGCCGATCCCGCGCGGCCCGCCGCCGACCGGGCACGCGACGCGGCGCGCAAGCCCGCAGAACTGCTCGCCTTCGCCCAGGTCAAACCCGGACAGAAGGTCGGCGACTATGTGATGGGCGGCGGTTACGTCACCCGCCTGCTCGCCGCCGCGGTCGGACCGTCGGGCAAGGTTTATGCCTTCCAGCCCGCCGAATTCATCAAGTTCAAGGCGCAATATGGCACCGATCAGGCCGCGGTCGACGCCGCTTACGTCAATGTCGATGCCGTCGCCGGTCCGTTCGCCGCGCCCGCCTTTCCCGAGCCGCTCGACACGATCGTTACGGTGCAGAATTTCCACGACCTCTATCTGAAGCCCTTCCCCGAAGGCACGGGCGACAAGGCGAGCGCGGCCTTGTTCGCGGCGCTGAAACCCGGCGGCACGTTGGTCGTCGTCGACCATAGCGCGGCGAAAGGCACCGGCACGACGCTGTCCGACAGCCTGCACCGGATCGACAAGGATGCGGTCGTCGCGACGCTGACCAAGGCTGGCTTCAAGCTCGAGGCCGAAAGCGACCTCTATCGCCGCCCCGCCGATCCGCGTAGCGCCAATGTCTTCGACGACAAGATCCGCGGCAAGACCGACCAGTTCACCCTGCGCTTCCGCAAACCGGGATAAGAGAATGACCAGCAACGACGAAGATTATGTCTATGACGAGGCGAGCGGCGAATGGATGTCGGCCGGCGATATCGCCGCGCGCGATGCCGCCGCGGTGGCGGGTCCCGAGGTGCGCGATGCCGTCGGAAACCTGCTCGCCGACGGCGACTCGGTCGTGCTGGTCAAGGATCTGAACGTCAAAGGCGCGGGGCAGACGCTGAAGGTCGGCACCGTGATCAAGTCGATCCGCCTGACCGGCGACGATCAGGAAATCGACTGCCGGCACGAGGGGATCAAGGGGCTGGTGCTACGCGCGGAGTTTGTAAGAAAGCGATAGCACCGTCGCCCCAGCGAAGGCTGGGGCCGCCATCGTCACAGCAGGCCGCCGGCGATCCCAGCTTTCGCTGGGATGACGACTAGTCGAACCTAACCCAACCTCCCCTTCCGCGGCCCCATATATCCGAACAGGTAAGCAGCGACCTTTCGCATCTGGATTTCCTCAGCGCCTTCGGTGATGCGGTATCTGCGGTGGTGGCGGTAGATGTGCTCGAACGGCTTGTGGCGTGAGTAGCCGATGCCGCCGTGGACCTGCATCGCGCGGTCGGCGGCCTCGCAGACGAGCCGGTTCGCCCAGTAGTTGCACATGCTGACCTTGTCGGAGAGGGTGCGTTCGACCTCCTTGTGCGGCGTATTGTCCATGTCCCACGCGGTCTTGCGGATGAGCAGGCGCAGCATCTCGGCCTGCGTCGCCAGCTCGACGAGCGGGAACTGGATCGCCTGGTTCTTCGCCAGCGCCTCGCCGAACGGCTTGCGGGTGCGGGCGTATCTGACGCTCTCCTCGATGCAGTAGACCGCCGCGCCGAGCGAACTCGCCGCCTGACGGATGCGGTTCTGGTGGACGAAGCTTTGCGCAATCGACAGGCCGCCGCCCTCGGGGCCGAGCCGCGCCTCGTCGGGCACCCACACGTCGCTGAACGTCATCCTCGGATGGTCGGTCGGCATGTTGAACGTCCACATATATTCATCGACGGTCATGCCGGGGGTGCCGGTGGGGACGAGCAGGCAGGTGATGCCCTTCGCATCGCCATCCGCGCCGCCGGTGCGGCAGAAGGTCGCGCAGTGCGTCGCTGTATGCATGCCGGTGATCCACATCTTGCGGCCATTGATGAGCCAGCCATCGACGCCATCGCGCGCCTCCTTGACCGCGCGCGTCTCCATATGGGTGGCGTCGCTGCCATGGTCGGGCTCGGTGAGCCCGAACGCGGTGCGGCGTTTCCCTTCGAACCCGCCGAGGATAAATTCCTGTTTCTGCTCCTCGCTCGTCGCAAATTGCTCGAACATCTCGACGAACGGGAAGTTGCCGACGATGCTGTGCTCGTTCTGGAGATCGTTGTGGAGGCCGAGGCCCTTCGCGGCGAAGTGCTCGCGGATCACCGCCATCCAGAGGTTGCTGCCATCCTTGCCGCCATATTTCTTCGGCGCCGAGAAGCGCCAGTGGCCCGCGGCATCGGCCTTGCGCGTCGCGGCTTTGAGCAGCGCTTCCCACTCCTCGCGCGGCAGGCC